>JANOAU010000089.1:0-4027 GCA_031411275.1 Saprospiraceae bacterium
CCAATAAAAAACGACTCTTTGCACGCTTTTCGAGCGCAGTGAGAAACAGTCTGTGTAAACTGCCAAAGTAGAATTAAGAAGGAGAATTGTCCATAAATATATTTTATACTAACCTATTTTTCAAAAATACTTAAACGAAAATGGCTTAAAATGCCAAACATCATTTCATTACCAACAAATTCGGCACGTTATTTGATATATATAATTTGTTTAAATGTTTTTATTTTATCACTCATAAATTTCCTAAATATGAGACTTTATATTTCCCGTAAGTTCAAAAAAGACCCTGATGATACATTGGTGTCATTCGGCAATACCGTCTGTCAAAAAATGACGGATGATGTCAAATATGCGTTGTATAAACCAATGGTTGATGACATCAAAGTAAAAAATGCCGCCTTTGTTTTGGGTATTGCCAATGCAAAACTGGGTGGTTCAGACCGCACATCCGATAAAAACGCCTTGCGAGAAGCCCTCATCTGGGTTTTGGAAGATCTCGCTATTCAAATTGAACGCATCCCCAATTTGTCCGCCCGTTTCATTACCGACGCAGGTTTTGAAGTGCGGAATGCCGAAAAAAAATCAAAAGAACCCGTTACAGATTTGGGTATTCCTCAAAATTTTATAGCTGCCAATTTACCTAAGTCTGGCTCTGCACAATTAACGTGGGATGAAGTCTTAGATGCCCTCAACTACACCATCCGATTTAAACCAAAATCAGAAACGGTTTGGCAAAACGGGATTTACAACGATAAAGGCAGCTATACTTTTACGCAACTGAAGCCTGATACCGTTTATGAGTTTGAAGTTTGCGCTTTAGGGCCCAACGGTTTGATTGGAGTATATGCGACGACAGTACCTATTTATGTGTCTTAGAGTATGGTGAATAAACAAAACTGCCTCGCTTCGGAAACCCAAAGCGAGGCAGTTTTGTTTATAAATACTGAGGGGTGCCACCGTCGGCAATGTCGAGATACCCACGGTTGATTATCCGAATGGCACGTACTTCGTGACGCTGCAATATGGTAAGGAAGTCAAGACGAAGCAATTGGTGGTGCGGCATTGATTCTTACAGAATGACAAAAACGGAATGACAAAAGGAGAATGGCAAACATGAATCATCCCGAATTTTGTAACAACGAAATTCGGGATTGTTTTTTGCCCAAAACTAATAAATCCGTTAGGATTTGCACGTTTGTAGATGGCCATAAAATCCTACATGTTTCAGGAATCCGTTAGGATTCACACGTTTGTAAGGCTAAATAGTGCGAATCCTAACGGATTCGTAAAAATTGTTCGCTCATTTTAATCTACAAACGTGTAAATCCTAACGGATTTTTTAGGTTTTAGTAACGAATTCGAAGTGTTGTAAAATTCGGGATGATTCATGTTTGTTCACTGCTTGGTAGGTCGTTCCTTCCGATTAGGTCGGTCATTAATTTTTTATGCTAACGTTTACCTCTGTCAGTGAGAAGATGTCAAAACGGCGTACAAAGTCGCTGCCGTTTTGTCCCAACTAAATTTTTCTCTTTGAATACGTCCTTTTTCTATTAAGTTTTGGCGTAAATCACCATCAAGTGCCAATTTTTCAAGCGCATCCGCTATTTCGGAAACGGACAATGGATTGACAAGCAGAGCCGCATCGCCCGCCACTTCTGGCATCGAGGTCACATTGGAAGTCACAACAGGTACATCGCAGTGCATGGCTTCCAAAATTGGAATACCAAAACCTTCAGCAAGCGACACATAAGCCACAGCCGTTGCCGCACCGACAATGCGTGGCACGTCTTCGTCGGCAACATAACCCGTAAAAATAATGTCTTTTTGATAGGGGGAATGGTCAAAAGCCGTCCGCACATCGCCCGTTTGCCAAGCAAAACGCCCAACGATGACTAATTTATGGGGCAATCCAGTCCGTTGTTTCATCTCACTAAAAGCCGCGATGAGCCGATGCACATTCTTACGGGGATGCACGGCACCGACAAAAGTAAAAAAAGACACCCCCTCAGTATATTGGGCTTTAACAGCCGTTTTTTCTGCGTCATTAATAGGTGTAAAGTCCGTCCGACAACCGTTGTGACAAACGACTATTTTTTCAGGATTCAAACTCGGGTAATACCGCAAAGCATTTTGTTTCACAAATTCAGACACGCATATAATAGTATGTGCTTTTTTTAAAAAACGCGGCGCAAAGAACTGATAATATTGATAAACCAACCACGGCAGCGTACGACGTGCTTCGGGGTGCGCCCAACCCACATCGTGGAGGACTAAATAAGTCGGAACGTCTGTGCGCAAAGTACAAAAGTTATCGGTAGAGAGGAAAATAGCGGGTTTGTACTTTTTTAAAGCTCTTGCAACAGACCACTCGTACCACCAAACGAACAAAAACGGATGTCGGGCAGGCGGAAATAAGACGACAGGCGTTACATTTTTGCCAAAAATATAATCCATATCGAAAGGGCGGTCAAAAAAGAAGATAAACTCGTCTTCGGGATGTGCTGCCACCATACGGCGCAAAGTTTCATAAGTGAACCAACCGAAACCTTCAAGTTTGTTTTTGAGCAAAAAACGAGTGTTGACAGCTATTTTCATGGGGCGAAAATAGGATGAATTGAGGTATGGTTGTATTGCTATTTATATTTAGAGGATAATGGATAGTCGAAATTAGATAATTTAAAGTGTTGAAAATCAAATTATTGCTGTCATATTTTCAAGCAAACCATTTTCAATTAAGTATAAATTTGAGGTTATAAGATGTCTTTTTAACAGAAAATTTTAAATTTGCTTAAGACATACTCACTCCGCTTTCTCCAAAACAGGCACCAAATGGTCAATTTCTTTTTTCTCAAAAGTATCCAAATTGCCTAAATCCACCGTCGCTTGCCCCTCAGTATCGAAGCCAAAAATTTTAATAAATTTCGCACCCCATTCTATTTCATCCATGGAATAGGAATATCTGGAAAAAACATTTTGATCGAAAGTATCGTCAAAGCCACTGATAAGAATCATCACTTCGGGTAGCGATTTTTCAAAATCTGCTTGATTCATGCCATAAAAAGGGCTATTTTCATCAATTGGATGCACTATTGTCCATGAAGACGGAAAAAAAGTAATCGTATCACGTTCCAGAGCCAATGACATAAAGCGTCGAATGGGTTGCCCCGCAGCATCAAGCGACTCAAAATCAAGCAGGCTTGCCGTGATTTGCGCCTTCATATTCATCAAACTGGTGTTATATGTGTTGGCAATCCGAACCATCAAACCTGTTATTTCCTGTCCTTGCCAAGTATAGGGCGCAACGACCGCTTTCTTTGAAAAAATAAGAATCGAGGGGGCTTTTGAGAACCGCGCATACAAAATGCCCGTAATGATGGAAAAACTCATCAAACCGACTAAGGCTTCTAATGAAGCAATCGCGCTTGCGCCAAAACCCATTGGATTGATACGTCCATAGCCCACAGTCGTAAGGGTTTGTGCTGAAAAGAAGCATACTTCCCAAAGTTTGTCCATTTCGGTTTGGTAAATCATGCCCGTCAATTCGTCAATGCCCACCATATAATAAATCGCTACAAAAATGGCATTGACCAAACTATACCACAACAAAATCACGACCATCAAACGCAGCCATGTCGCCGTTATGAGAAAATGAAAAACATTGAACGTTTGATAAAACGGCAAGCCAATACGTGTATAATTATACGTGCCATCGGGATTGATAAGCCGGCGTTGTCGGGCATCCGTTGTGCCAAAACCGAGTTCCTTACTCTCTTGTTGGAGTGTTTTCCCCTTAAAAAAACGTCTTTCTATCGCCATAGATAATTATTAATCAATTAGTTGTAAATATGTAATTATAGATTTTTGTCATTCTGAACGCAGTGAAAGAATCTGGTTTTAAGGTTTATTTAGATTCTTTCACTGCGTTCAGAATGACAAAAATCTATAATTACATATTTACAACTAATTGATTAATAATTATCTATGGCGATAGAAAGACGTTTTTTTAAGGGGAAAACACTCCAACAAG
>JANOAU010000090.1:0-18485 GCA_031411275.1 Saprospiraceae bacterium
TAAGTGCCTTAAATAAAGCTATTAAGCGTAGAAAACTGCCCAAAGGATTGATTATTCATTCCGATGGCGGTAAACAATATTCAGCCAAAGAGTTTCGAGAAGTGCTTAAAAAACATGAATTCGAGCAAAGTATGACTAGAAAAAACAACCACTATGATAATGCAATGGCAGAATCTTTATGGTCACGTTTCAAAGCAGAATTACTCGATAAAGGGGCATTTGAGTGTTTGGAGGATGCATACACCGAAATATTTGAGTATATAGAAATATATTACAATAAAAAAAGGATTCATTCTTCTTTAAATTACCAAACACCCAGTAGTTTTGAAGCTCAATTTATCAAAAACAAATCAGACAAGTAAACCATATTTTTTGAACCTATTTTTTACAATTAACCGTGCGGATAAATTAGCATACATCAGTTTAACGCTCAAAGAAGTATATCAAGGGACTGCTAACCTCAATAGAGATTTAGTGAAAAAGTATTTAATCAATACTGCGGCTTCTGAGTTGAAAACTATAAATTCGGTTGTTACATTAGGCGATTTTACCTCTTCAGTTATAGAGGATTCTAAAATTTCCATATCTGAAACGGTTGAAATGAAGCTAAAAGATACAGAAAGTTATAAAAACAAGAAACTTTTAATTGAAATCATGAATTTTGAAATTGAAGATACATATCTTAAAGGAGTAACAATTCATAAAAATTTAGGTAACGATTGGACAGAACCGATTGAAAAGTTATTTTCTAATAGAAATAATCTGATGGAGATTTCGCTTGGATATATGTCATTTAATGATTTCAATACAAAAGTATATTCATCTGGTAAGGAAAAAACCGAAATTGCAAAAGGCGACCCCCAATATATTTCATGGTGCATTGAGAATATAGATAAATTCTATGTTGATGTTGACGATTTTGATGAACTTCAAAAATTAGAAGTTTATAAATTTATTGGAATTGAACTTACACATAGAATTGAAGATACTTACTATTATAAACTTAAAATAAGACGTTCTATTCGTAGTTATTCTACAAAAATAATAGGACTTAATGCAGGTAAGCAAGTTGACGACATTTTTGAAGAAGAAGAAATTCAAAGAAATTCAGAATTTGAATATAATAGACCATCATACGGAAAATATAATGGTTGATGTATGCTAATTTATCCGCACGGTTAATTGTAAAAAATAGGTTCAAAAAATATGGTTTACTTGTCTGATTTGTTTTTGATAAATTGTGCTTCAAAATTACTGGGTGTTTGGTAATTTAATGCTGAATGAATCCTTTTGTTGTTGTAATATATTTCTATATACTCAAAGATTTCTGTGTAGGCATCCTCCAAACACTCAAATGCGCCTTTATCGAGTAATTCTGCTTTGAATCGTGACCATAAAGACTCTGCCATCGCATTGTCGTAGTGGTTATTTTTTCTTGTCATACTTTGGTCGAATTCGTGTTTTTCAAGTACCGCACGAAATTCTTTGGCTGAATATTGTTTACCACCGTCGGAATGAATAATCAATCCTTTGGGCAGTTTTCTGCGCTTAATTGCCTTATTTAAGGCATTTATCACCAAACTTGTCCGCATATGGTCTTTCAATTCCCAACCGACAATGGTGCGGGTAAACATATCTTGCCAAGAGGCTAAATAAAGCCAGCTACCGTCTGTTAAGGGGATATAAGTAATATCGCCAATAAAGACTTCATTTGGCTTTTGAACGGCTGCTCGTTCTAAAAGCAAATTAGGGCTTCGTTCGGCTTCGGTGTCGCTTTGAGTCGTCTTGGGGACAAAACTTTTTGGCTGAATGGCGATTAAATTTTGTGCTTTCATCAAACTACTGGTTTGATAACGCCCTATTTTAATCCCCTCAGATTGTAAGGTTTTGCTCACTCGAATCGCACCATAACGCCGCCGATGTTCTTCAAAAACACGTTTCACTGCCGCCGCCCGTTCCGCCTTAATCGGCTTTAAAACATGGCTTTCTTCGCGGAAATAGGCATAATAGGCACTAAAACTGGCTTGTAAGACCGCACAAATAACACGAACAGGATAGTCATTACTCAAAATGCCAATCAACTGATACACTTTTGTTACGTCTTTTGGCTGAAAATGACTAATGCTTTTTTTAAAATATCACGCTCTTGTTCTAATTGACGTACTTGCTTTCGTAAGGTATCTATTTCGGCAATGTTTTCTTGTACCTCTTTTGGTTGATGGGAGCTATCTTCAGAACGCCATTTATACAAAAGATTTTCTCCGATGCCTAAACTTTGAGCAACATCTGATACACTCCGACCTGTGCGGACTAACTTTAAGGCTTCACTTTTGAAGTCACTATCGTATTTACGATATGTCTGTTTGATGCGTTGTTTTTCCATATCACAAATGTAATCTCTTATTAGAGAATTTTGTGTGCGGGTTAATTAGACAATCTCACTCGTTCAATTTCATTTCGTCAAGTCGTTCACTTGCTTCTTTCAAACCTTTCGCCGAAAAGTCGGTTTTTATCTCTGCATTTTTGAAAAAGTAAATCCACTCGTCTAACTTGTCTTTTACTCGGTTGCCAAATTTGCCAACCTTGATTACCCAATATTCAGGAAATATTTCGTGGACATTATTCTTTTTATATAGTTCCATTTGCTTTTCGGCAAGCGTAAGTATATCGTTTTTATGGATGCCCTTAAAAATAGTAGTTCCATGATAAACGTAATCTTTTCCTTGCCCCAAGTCAAAGTAGGCTATGGTAATGGAAATTACTTTTTTTACGTCTGCGTATGGCTGACCTTCTTTCATGTGTTCGGTGATGGCTTTCGATGTCCCGTAGAGCATCCTATGGAAATAGTCGTACTCTTTGCTGTTTTGGACTTCGATAATGACGAGTTGACCTTTCGAGTTTTCCACAAGTATATCCACTCGGTTGAACTTGTTGTCCTCTGTTTCCTTATTGCTTTCGCTGTCGAGGATTTGTTTGATTTTGATCTCTTCGCCGAGTAATTCGGAGAGAAAGCCTTCAAGGATGTCAAAGTTGGCTTTATGCCGAAGTATTTTTTTCATCGCCCAATCGAAACGGACTAATTTCTTTACCATTTCATTCTATTTTGCTGCAAAAATAATGGAAAAGCCACAATTTTTACATAAAATTGTGGCTTTTATATCAGATATTGCTTCGCGGGTCTGCAGACCCAATTAATAGGTGAGTTCGGTAAAAACACCGAACCCAGCACCACGGTTCGTTGGTTTAAATTGGAAATAGATTAAAAAGGGAATACCTTGTGCCAGTTGGTTATAAATAAGTTGTAATTTTATTAGAAACAAAATTTTAAGCGGAAGGGGTGTTTTAAAGTTGCCTGAACTTTAAGCAGTTCACCACAAAAACTATCACAGAACGATGATTATAAATTTCACCTACTTCAGTTTTAAAGTGTTCCTTTCATAAAACTAAAATACGAAATTACTTATTCGGGAATACAAAAGAAACTGATAATCCTAAGGAACTGGCTGATAATTCTTTACCCGTTTCGACCTTATAATTTATTGAGGTATAAGTCAAAGCGACCCATTTATACCCAAATTCAAACCTTGGTCCGATTGAACTTGTGAAATCTAAATCAGAAACGAATCCATCTCCTTTAAACTTTACATTTTGATGCGATGTAATTCCTAAACCGACTCTGAAGTCGTTTTTTATCTTCAAATATGAAGTCAAATTAATGGGTATTCTTGTTAGTCGAATATTGGCATTATCGGCGGCGGTTGTGTTATATTTAATGCCAACCGAGGCACGAAGCATTAGATGTTTTATCTTGGAAAATTCTAATTGCCCACCAAAAGCTAAATAACCACCTTGTCCTGCCTTTATAGTTTGGTCGCCTCCATTTGTAAAGAAAACTTTGAGGATTTCATCGCCACCATATTCAATACCACCTTCAATAAGCAACTTACCTTTCAAGAAGTTTTCAGAGGTTTGTGAAAAAACATTGATTGAAATCAACATCAGACTTAGCTGAAAAGCAAAAATTAAGAGTTTCATTTTTTTTCTTCTTTGTTTTAATGATTAAGAACGTTTACTTGGACGCTGTGCTGCCCTGTCTTTACATAGAGTTAGGCTTTGGGCAGCATTGGCAACCATACATTGTTCTACGATTCTTATCTTATTTTGATGCCTTCATTACTGAAATATTTTTGGTACTTGTTTCATTATCATCGGCAGCACCGACGGGGTTTGTATGTTTGTGGGCGTTTGAGGAAGAGTATGCGCCACTTGGAAAGAACACCTTCTACCAGCTGGCAGGTGTTTGAAGGTCAGTTATTTTGTTGTCTCGCTTCCAAGTTGCTTACCTAATCTTTCATATTCAATGTCGTTGGGCTCCCATAATTCTATTTTGTTTCCTTCAATATCCATGATATGGACAAACTTTCCGTAATCAAATGTTTCAATTGTATCTGTAATTGTAACCCCTCCTTTTTTTAGTTCTTCAACAAGTGCTTCTAAATTTTCGACTCGATAGTTTATCATAAACTCCTTAGTTGATGGTTCAAAGTATTTTGTCTTTTCGCCAAATGGACTCCATTGCGAAAAACCTTTTTTAGTAGAGTCATTGGCCTGTCTCCATTCAAAAACCGTCCCGTATTGGTTGGTATTGAGTCCAAGGTGTGTTTGATACCATTCTCTCATTTTTTTTGGGTCTTTACATTTAAAAAAGATACCCCCGATGCCTGTTACTTTTTTCATTTTTGTCTGTTTGCCAAATTGTTCTGTTACAATTGTCTTAAAAACAAAACCAAAACAGAATGATATCGCCAGTGCTAAAAAAATCAATGTTGTCTTTTTCATTTTATTTGAATGTTTAATTATTGTTGCGTCGTCTTTTACATTAACCGTCAACTCATTAATTTATGAAAGGTTTGACGTACTTTTTATAATTGTTTAGTAAATTTTCAACAAAAATACAAAAAGCCCTTGACATCATCAAAGGCTTTTTGTTAGCGGCTATCCTGTCTTGGTTGGTCAAAATTACCCCCTCAGTATTTAGCCTTGTTTTTTATGCTTTTCTATAATTTCTGCTGCTCTATCTTCTGTTATTTTGAGAGATTTAGCGATTATTGATACAGGAACACCGTTTTCATAAAACCCAATTACGGCTTCGTTTTCTTTTTGTTCAACTCCTTTTTCTATACCTTTTTGCAATGATTTTTCCAGTCCACCTCTGTAATCTTGGTCGCGCATTCCAGAATAATTATACGCATCTAATTCTTCTTTCGACCACGTATTTTGGTTCGCATCTTGGTATGCTTCTTTTAAACCATTATCGTTCAAATCACTTGGAATAACGTCAAGATTTTCCGCTTCTTTTATGAAGTAAATCCACTTGTCTGTTATATCAATTAAGTCTTTTGCAAGTTTTTTAAACTTTGTTAATTCGATGAAATAGAAATCCATATCTTTAATGACACGTTCTTTCGTTTCTACATTGCAGATAGCATGATGCGACAAGTATTCTGTACCTTCAGTAAAGTCAAAATCAAAAATACCTATGAAAATAACAGGATTGAGTTCTGTATATTTTTCACCGTTTACAATTTGTTGACTGTATTCTTTACTTGTGTAGTACAACAATCGTTTATCCATTCCAATAATATCGGCTACTTGCATCTCTATGATGAAAGTATTGCCTTTAAAATCTCTTGCCTTTACATCAATAATAGACGTTTTCATATTGGGCAATATAGGCAACTGAAACGGATTGGCAATTGTAATAGCTTTAATACGGTTATCACCTTCCAAGTGCATAACAGCATTTAGAAAGGAAATCAATATTTCGGTTTTTTTATCATTGCCAAAAATCTTGCGAAAGGCTATGTCATTTTTTATATCTGCAAACTTCATACATCATAAATTTTATGCAAAGTTATGCTAAAAAGCCTTGTAAATCAAACGTTTACAAGGCTTTTGGTGCTTTTATACTGAGGGGCTTTTGCTTTTATTTCGCGGGTCTGAAGACCCACTGCATAGGACGATTCGGTGAAAACACCGAATCAAGCGGCGGCGTTCGTTGTTTTAACTTGGAGATGGATTGAAAAGAACATACTATGCCAGCTGGTGAAAACACCGAATTAAGCGTCGTCATTCATTAACTTGGCGATGGAGTGAAAACAATATATTGTGCCAACTGGCAAACCACTTATTATCCAGTATAAACAACTCTATGTTTAATTTAAAGCTAAAATCGTAGCTGTAAATTCAATTTAAAATACAATTCTCCATCTTTTTCTAAATATAATTTTCCGAAACGATGTCTTGTTGTAGAAGGTGTATCTAATTTAATGTGATCAAATAAGTAATTTTTCAAGTTGTCAATTTCTATTATATGGAAACCCGCTAAATCGCCATTGTTTTTCATTACAATTGTCCCATGTGATTCATACGAACCATTCCATTGTGAACCTGCGAAAAAGCCGAGTAGTATATCTACTAATAGTTTTTTTATTTTACTTGTTAGTAATTGAGCCTCGGTGTCTATATTCTTACTTCCAACAAGTAGTTTTTTTGTAATTTCTCGTAAGGAAGAAACTCTTTCTTTATAAAAGCAAAGTAAAATCTTACCTACTATCTGCGGCATATCACCATCTACCATTTTTAAATTAAAATCCATCGTATTTTTTTCTGCACCTATGTATTCAAATTTGCCACCTAATTCTTCAATTTTGTTAATTCTATCTTTCAATTTTGTTAAGGTATCAATAGCATTAATTTCATCTAAATGAGATTTATTTATACCCATAATTTTAAAGATAAAATTTGTATTACCCGAAGCGTTTAGCAAAGTTGGCTTACTCCCTAAATAAGATTTAATACCAAAGCCTTCATTCTCTTTGAAAAACAAATCGTTTTCAATATCTAATAAAATATCTGCTTTTTGATTACTATTGCCACCTTTTATAACATTGAATCCTAAAGTATCTTGAATAATACTAAATTCTGTTACTTCAAATGTTTGTGAGCTATCTTTAATTTTAGATATAAGTAAGTTGATAATTTCAGAGCTTATTACATCCGAAATATTTATTGTTTTTTCACTTTCATCTCTTTTATTTTTTAAGATTATTGTTGAAAGATTAGAAAGTAAAAATTCAATATTTAAATTATGAGTTGTTACCTTATTTATCTTGAAATAAGTGTTATTAGAGTTCAGACTCTCATCAGATAAATACAGTTTCTTTTCTAATAACAATTTTATGAAAACCAATAATTCAGTCCATTCTCCTTTGTTTTTTGTAGTTTTTAATGCCATTGTTTTAGGTGATAAATTTTTTAAATGTTCTAATAAATTTTTTGCTACGGCTTCAATAGCATCTACCGCTACACTATTACCTAATTGTTTTATAGCTTGTGTTGGACTTACAGGAAATATAAAATCATCAGGGAAGCCTTGCATTTTTCTTGCTTCGATATATGATAATCTTTTTAATTGTCCGTCAACATTATAATTATCCCAATTGCGTCTATCTGTAATTTCCGAACCACGTCCACCAACTCTAATCGTAAAACCAATATCACGCGTACATTTTCCGCCCCAAACATCGCTCATATTGAATTTTAAAGGAATGGTAGATGGGAAGTGGAAGCCTTTCATAAAATCTTCATCTCTAAAACCTACCATAAAAGCTCGAGGTCTTAATTGTGGCAATCCATAATCAGAAGCATGAACAATTTTAAAATAAAATGAGTAGCCTAATTCATTTTCTAAGATATTTCTAATAGCCTTAAATGTCTTTCCATCATCGTGGTTAACTATGCCTCTAACATTTTCTAAAAAAAACGCTTTGGGTTGTTTCTCTGCTATTATTTCTGCTATATTAAAAAAGAGATTCCCTCTTTCTGAATTATGATTATCTTCAAAACCTCGTTTATATCCCGCTTGGCTAAAAGGTTGGCAAGGAAAACCCGCACAAAGAATATCAAAATCGGGTAAGTCCTTTGGAGTAATTGTCCGTATGTCCTTATTATATAAGTTATTTTCAAACAATTTTGGACTTATTTTCTTAAAATTTGCTTCGTATGTTAATCTTGCGGGTTCATCAATTTCGGACGCAAAAACACACTCTCCACCTAATCGGTGCATTGCTAAGTGAAATCCCCCAATTCCCGCAAATAGATCTATAAATGTAAATTTTTTATCCACTTTCCTTTTTTGACGCAAATTTACATTTATTGTCAAGAGAACTCCCTATCTCTCATTTTAAATTAGGTAACAATGATAAAGATATGTTGTGATTTATTTGCTTACGCCGACTAAGTATGTATGCGCATAATTGCGTAAATAACCAATCTATCCACAAATATACATTTTCCAAATAAATAAAAAAATATTGTTGTAAAAAATTGAATATTAATTTATTAGCACTCAATATTTAAGTCCAAACCTCATTTATACTGAGGGGTCTCCTAAAAACAAACAAAAGCCCACTCCTCATCCAAGAAGTAGGCTTTCTAAAAAAACGTTACAACACCTCACGAAACCATCGTCTCAACAACAGATGACCACGGACTAACCAAACCTTTGTTGCCAATGCCACGGAAACGGAATTGCCATGTTTTTCCGCCTGTCAAATTGCTTATTTGGAATGTGAGGGCAGAAGAATATTCGCCATTCACCCAAGCGGTCTCTTCGGTTTCGGGTTTGAGGCGTTTTTCGATGCCATAATTCGTCGCACCGAGTACTTTTGTCACTTGCACCGTCACCAAACCGTTAGTGGATTCATTGATGAGTTTGCGGACAAAAGGCGCATCCAATGAATCGTAGGATTCTGGTGTTTTGTTGACATCATAGCCCGCAGCCATAATGATGACTTCATCGCCTTTAGCCAAGTTGTTGACCAAAGCAGCCACTGACGACAGCTGCGTTTTGACGATTTTGTTCCACTTGTTCTTTTCAGCCGTTGTCATGCGACCACCATTCACATTGTTTTTCAAGGCTTCGGAATAAGCATCGTAACACCGTTTTAATTCTGCAACGTCCAGACTAAGACCTGCAAATTGTACATCGGAAGTCATCAAAGTGATAACATTGAAGGTATACACGGCTAAAGCGTCTTGTCCTAATTTCATAAACGCATTTAAAAGGATTTTTTTCATATTTTTTCAATTTATTTATTATTGGAAAATTCCAATTATCATATATCAAAAAAGCATCCAATGTGAAAGAAAAAGGTAATTTAACAAAAGCGATTATTTAATGGCAATGATTTATAAGAATACGGTTATATTTGATTTATGCTTATACATTTATTTTTATGCGGCTCTAAATTTTTATATCTCTAAATAGGCTTTAACAACCCATATTCTAAAAAATAATACAATTTTTCCAATTGGAAATGCTTCTAAATGAATTGGAAAAACAATTTTTCCAATTGGAACAATGTCTAAGTGAATTGGAAAAACAATTTTTCCAATTGGAAAATGTCTAAATGAATTGGAAAAACAATTTTTCTAATTAGAAAAATGTCTAAAGGAATTGGAAAAACAATTTTTCTAATTAGAAAAACGGCTAAATGAATTGGAAAAACAATTTTTCTAACTGGAAAAATATCTAAATGAATTGGAAAAATTATTTTATGGTTTGGAAAAATATCTAAATGGCATGGAAAAATGCCTAAGTGAAATGACTAAACTTTGGGAAAGGACTTTTTGTAGTGTGATTCAAAGTGAAAAGTAATGTATGAAAATCGAAAACGTTTTCGTGTTTTTATAAGAAAATGAACAGAGTTTTACGGAATTTGCACCGCATTTTTAAAAAATCAAAAACATCAAGAATCATGAATAACATGGAACACACCATGCGTTGGTACGGACCCAACGACCCTGTTAGCCTTTCAGATATCCGTCAATCGGGTTGTACGGGCGTTGTGACAGCATTACATCATGTGCCAGTCGGCGATATTTGGACAATTGCCGAAACCAATAAACGCCGTGCCGAAGTTGAAGCTGCGGGCATGACATGGACAGTCATCGAAAGTTTACCTGTGCATGAATCCATCAAAAAACAAAGTGAAGGCTTTGAGAAATACATCGAAAACTACAAAATCAGTCTCAAAAACGTTGCAGAATGTGGTATTAAGGTGGTGACGTACAACTTTATGCCCATTTTGGATTGGATGCGGACGGAGATTTTTCACACCATGCCCGATGGTAGCAAGGCTTTGTTTTTTGAAAAAACGGCGTTTGTTGCTTTCGATTTGTTTCTGTTGAAAAGACCGGGTGCCGCAGCCGATTATACTGAGGGGGAGATAGCAGCCGCTAAAAAACGCTTGGAAACAATGACGGATTCTGAAAAACAAACGCTTTTCAATAATGCGCTTTTGGGTTTGCCAGGCAGCGAGGAACGTTTCACAGAAGCCCAAATCTTGACGGCTTTGAAGACTTATGAGCATATTGATGCCGCTAAATTAAAAGCACATCTGTTCCATTTCCTAAGAGAAATTGTGCCAACAGCCGAGGCTTTAGGCTTAAAAATGGCGATTCATCCCGACGATCCGCCTTATCCGATATTGGGTTTGCCGCGCATCGTCAGCACGGAACAAGATGCGGTTGATTTGCTCAATGCTGCACCGAGTCCAGCGAATGGTTTGTGTTTTTGCACAGGTTCTTATGGTGTGCGTCCCGACAATGATTTGGTGGGTATGATTCAACGTTTGGGCGACCATATTCACTTTTTACACCTCCGCAACACACGCCGCAATGCCGAAGGTAATTTCTACGAAGCTGATCACTTAGATGGTGATACAGATATGTATGCGGTTGTAAAAGAATTGGTTAAGACGATGCGCCGCCGCAACGTCTCTATTCCGATGCGTCCCGACCACGGACATCAGATGCTCGATGATTTGAAAAAAGTGACTTATCCTGGCTATTCTGCGATTGGTAGATTGAGAGGTTTAGCGGAACTGCGGGGTCTTGAATTAGGGATTTCGAGGTCACTTTAGTAATAATGAATGATGAATATTTTAATGGTGAATGGTGAATATTTCCCCCCCTCAGTAAATTCACCATTCACCATTAAAATATTCATCATTACTCAGTTTTCGGTAACTCACAATTTATCATCCATTCAATACCATATTTATCAGTCAACATACCAAAACGCGCACCCCAAAAAGTATCTTCCAAAGGCATCCTAATTTCTCCACCTTCTGCAAGCGCATAAAAAGTTTTATCCGTTTCTTCTAAGTCAGTGGTTACAAGCGCCATTGTAACATTACCGCTCTTAGGCGCACCACTACCCGGCATAGTATCAGAAGCCATGAATACATTGTTTTTAAAAGTAAAATTGGCATTCATGACACGATTTTTGTCATCTTCGCTGAATGCCATAGGGGCATCGCCAAAACGGGAGAGATCGCTGATTTCACCATTAAATACATCTTTGTAAAAGTTAAGGGCTTCCTCGCAGGTGCCGTCGAAATTTAGATAAGCTTGTAGTTGCATCGTTTTTAATTTAAAAAGTTAGAAAATAAATTTTTAAGAAGATACAAATTTAAACAAAAATGTTTTAATGTAAAATAAATTGTGTTAAAAATGCGCTTAAATTTCATATTTTTATTATTGTTGACAACAATAGCTTGTCAAAATAATAAGAGCCAACCAAATCAAAAAACAGCATCGGCTGAAACACCTGCGGTTGCCACAAAAAGTATTAACCCAATCGTTGAAAAATTTGCTTCTAAACAGATTTTAGTGGTTAAAACAACGAATTTTGATGTCATTCAAGGCAGTTTAAGGGCTTTTGAGTGGGATGATAAATTGAACAAATGGCAACCCTTGACCGATGATATATCTATTGTTGTCGGTGGCAAAGGGTTGGCGTGGGGTGCAGGATTGCAGGATGCCTCGTTTAATCAACCCCCTTTGAAAAAAGAAGGGGATAAAAAATCGCCCGCAGGTATTTTCTATCTGTCGTCGCTTTTTGGGTATCAACCACAAGCCAATTTGGGTGCATTGAAAATGCCTTATCTTCAAGCGGATTCAAGTATATTTTGCGTGGACGATGGACGGTCTAAATATTACAATCAAATTGTGGATATAGACACTTTAAAGAAAGATTGGCAATCAGCAGAAAATATGTTGCTCGACAAAATTTACTACAAATACGGTGCTGTTGTGGATTATAATTTTCCCAATCCAGAAGCGGGTCGAGGTTCGTGCATTTTTGTACATATTTGGCAAGACAATCAGCACGGAACAGCAGGCTGTACGGCGATGCCCGAAGACAAAATGAAAAATTTGTTGCATTTATTGGATAAAACAAAACGCCCTTTGTTGGTGCAATCTACTGTGAAGGATTACGAGGCTTTGAAGAAGTATTATGGGTTGCCTTGACAATAAACCAGACATTTACGAAATTTTTAAAATTTTGTAAATGTTGATTATTAATAATTTATAAAACAATGTGGCTAAAACACGCTTTTTTCATTTGGGTATTAACACCTTTTTGGGCACAAGCCCAAATGTCCTTTCGCATCAAAAAACAACTATTTCAAGATGCATTTGAAACAAAATTGGACACCACAAACTGGTTTTGTGAAATCAAACAAAAGCCTAATAATCGAGCTTTTGTTGAAAATGGACAACTGATAATAGACGTTGCAGACGGCGCAACGGTTTGGTTGAAGCGGAAATTGAAAGATAAATGGATGATTGAATTTGATAGGACTGTACCGATGCAAGGCGGCAAAAATGACCGTTTGTCCGATTTCAATATCTTTTGGCAAGCGACTAACCCCCTCAGTAAAAAGCTGTTTGGAAGAGACCCCGATTTTGCACATTACGATTCATTGCGTTTGTATTACATTGGTTTTGGGGGTAATACAAACACAACGACTCGTTTTCGCAAATATCAAGGCACGGGGGAAAAGACGCTTTTACAAGAATACAGCGATGTTGCACATTTACTTGAAGCCAATAAAACCTATCATTGTCGCCTTGTGGTATTGCGTGATACACTATTTTTTTATGTCAATGATGTGCTGTTTTTTACATATAAAGATGCGAAACCCTTGAAAAATGGTTACTTTGGATTTAGAACGACACAATCACGGCATTGGATTGACAATTTTAAGGTTTATAGAATCAACTAAGCACCCCCTCAGTATTTCTTATTTTCAAATGCCTATCCAACCAATAAATCAAGCCAATTGCCACCACCATTGAGCCAATAACCGTATAGCCCAAAACATCATATCTTTCAAGCATCCCATTCGATTTTTGAACAACAATTAACCCTGCCACAAACGAAGCCACACCACCCGAAATCTGTTGTATCGAACTATTCACACTCATAAATGCGCCTCTGTCTTTTGCCGAAGGCACAGCCATGAGCAAAGCAGAAGACGAAATCATACGCGACGAAATACCTGTAAACATCAAAACGCTCATAAGTGTCACGAACCAAAGCGGCGTGATACCCATGTGTGTATAAATGCCAATTATGAGCATACTCAACAGCGAACCGATGAAAAACAGGTTGAATTTGCCGATTCTGTCGCTCATTTTGCCCAAAAACGGTCCTGAAAGAATGGAACACAATCCTGTTATACCATATAAAATAGGCAGTTGTTCTAAAGTCAAACCCAAATTATTGGTGCTGAATGCGCTCCCAAAAGGCATCAACATAAAGCCGCCTGTCGCTAACAAAATCGTAGCGATGTAAGCACGGAGGTAAAAAGTATTTGACAAGGTATTAGTGAAATGTTGAAAAGCGTTGTGGTCGCTTTGCAGTTTCAGATGCTCTGTTATGGGGCGCATTTTCCAAAGAATGACGATACCTGCCAATATGCCAATGCCCACAATCATCCAAAATGACGCATGCCAATCGTAATGCGTGGCGAGCCAAAGACCTATCGGCAAACCTAAGATTTGGCTGGCTGAAACAGACATTTGTACAAAACCCATGACCCGCCCCCGTACTTCTACCTTGAAAATATCTGAAATAATGGCAAAACTAACCGAGCCAATCACGCCGCCAAAAATGCCTGTAATAATACGTGCGATGAGCAAAAATTGGTAATTTGTCGCCATCGCACACAACGTTGTGCCAAAAAGAAAACCCACGTAAAAAAACATGAGGAGCTTTTTGCGGTCAAATTTGTCCGCAAAACCAGCAGCGAGCAAACCTGAAATACCCGCACTAAACGCATAACCCGACACGACTGCACCAAATTGTGTGGTTGTGATGCTCAAAGCAGGCATCAGAATCGCGCCCAAAGGCGATAAAACCATAAAATCCAGTACTACCGTGAATTGTATGAAGGACAAAACGGCAATCATAAAGGTTTGGTAACGTGTAAAAATGCGTTCTTTTTGTGGTTTAGATGATGTCATATATTGATTGAGATGTAAAAGTGAGTGGCTTTATGTTTTGTTATGAAATTGGGTGCAAATATAAATGAACGTTTGTTTATTTATAGTTTTTTAAAAAACGCTCAAAATTGTTTAGTGCAATAACATTTTATGTAGGGTTTTAATTAATCATTTCCTTAACTATCTTTGTCGAATGAAAAATTTACCAATTGGCTTACAAAGCCTGCAAAGCTTACATGACGGAAATTGTGTTTATGTTGACAAAACACAATGGGTGCATAAATTGACAACAGCGGGCAGTAAGTATTTCTTTCTTTCTCGCCCGCGTCGGTTTGGTAAATCGCTTTTAATTTCTACTTTCAAAGAGCTGTTTTTAGGCAATCAAGAACTGTTCGAGGGCTTATGGATTGAGCCACATTGGGATTGGTCAAAAACAAATCCTGTCATTCATTTTTCATTCGATAACATGAGTTATGATGCGCTTGGCTTAGAAGAGGCGATAAAATCTGAATTAGGGGATATGGCAAAAGACCATGAAATTATCTTAACAAAAACCGATTTTAAAGGACAATTCAAGGAATTAATTCAAAATTTGTTTAAAAAAAACGGTCAAGTTGTCTTGTTGATTGATGAATATGACAAACCCATTAATGATTATCTTGAAGAAAAACACATCGAACAAGCGAAAATCAATCAAGCTGTGATGAAGCAATTTTATGGCGTGTTGAAAAGCGCAGAGCCTTTTTTGCGGTTTGTATTCATTACAGGGGTGTCAAAATTCAATAAAGTGTCAATATTTTCTGAATTGAATAATTTGAGTGATATTACATTAAATACCAATTATAGTAGTTTAGTAGGTTACACCCATGAAGAATTGTTGTCTTATTTTAAAGAGCACCTTCAATTAGTGCAGAATGATTTTAACGTTACGCATGAAGAATTAATAAATAACATAAAAACGTGGTATAATGGTTATAGTTGGGACGGTGTAACAAGATTGTACAATCCTTTTGGAACACTTAATTTTTTAGAACAACGTCGTTTTCGCAATTTTTGGTTTGAAACAGGCAGCCCCTCTTTTTTAATAAAACAGATGAAAAAACAGACGACTTTCAACATCGAAAATGTAAGAATCAACAATACAGAATTGGATAAATATGATATTGAAAACTTAGATTTGATTCCTTTGCTTTTTCAAACGGGCTATTTGACTGTTCGAGACATTGATATTTGGACAGGCGATATGGTTTTGGATTATCCGAACAAAGAAGTGAGAGAAAGTATGTATTTGTTTTTAATCAATGACTTAGCTAAAAATCCACATCGGACAAATACAGGAATGACCATTCGGGATTTGAACAAAGCCTTTTTGTCCAACGATTTAGTGCAAGTTAAAACCATCCTCAACTCATTGGTATCGTCACTGCCTTACGAAGCCTATAAAAATCAGTCCGAAGGCTTTTATCATGGCTTATTGCATTTGATTTTCAATTACTTAGGTATGTATATCGAAAGCGAAGTGCATCTGTCAAATGGTCGGGCAGATGTGGTTGTGCATACTTTAACGCATATTTATATCCTTGAATTTAAGTTCAATTTGACAGCAAAAGAAGGACTCGACCAAATCGAAAAACAAGGTTATGCCGACAAATTCCGTGCTTCAGAAAGACAAATAGTGGGTATAGGCATCAATTTTAACGAAGAACAACGAAAAATTGATGATTGGATTGATAAAGTTTTATAACAAATACCCCCTCAGTAAAAAGCCTATTTTTACACATTTTTATAACAAAACATCGTGAAAAACGCTACTTTCCTTATTTTTTCTTTCCTTTTCCCTATTTATGTTTTTTGTCAAAACAAAAAAATAAACCGCCAAGCCGTCGTGCAACGGCATACTGTTGTTGTCACCAAAGCCGATTCGCTGTCCTCTCTTTCTGTTGGCAACGGAACATTCTGTTTTACAGCAGACGTGACGGGTTTGCAAACCTTTGTAAATGAATATGCGAAAGGGATTCCACTCGGCACGCAATCGGAGTGGGGCTGGCACAGCTTCCCAAATAGGGAGGGGTATAAAATCGAAGAAAGTTTGAAAGACTATGAGGTGCATGGGCGTAAAGTGCCTTATGCGACACAAATAAACACGTCTGAACGCAGTAAAGCGGCAGGTAACTATGTGCGGCAAAATCCGCATCGTTTGCAATTAGGCAATTTAGGTTTTGAATTGACTAAAAAAGACGGTTCAAAAGCCCAATTAGAAGAAATCAAAGACATGCGCCAAACGCTCGATATGTGGACAGGTGAGTTGAAATCACATTTTACAATTGAAGGTGAAGCGGTTGATGTTTCTACTGTATGTCATCAAGAACAAGACGTGATTTCCGTAAAAATAAAATCTAAATTGTTGACAAAAGGGCAAATAAAAATCAGTTTGCGCTTTCCGTATCCAACCGATGCGTTTTTAGATGAAGGGAATAATTATAAAGATGCAGAAAAACACAGTTCACAAATCGTATTTTCTAATCAAAAACAAGTCCTTGTACAGCATGATTTAGATACGACCCGTTATTTCGTACAATTTGGATGGGACAACAAAGCTGCCCATATTGAAGCACAAGAGGCGCATTGCTTTTTAGTGACCCCCTCAGTAAAAAGCACTGTTTTTTCATTAAATGTGTTATTTTTACTTCAAAAACCAAGCGTTTCTACTGTTAATTATACTCAAAATCAAAAAAACAATCTTCAAAAATGGCAACAATTTTGGCAAAGCGGCGGTGCAGTTGACTTTTCAAAAACCAAAGACCCTCGGGCTTTTGAAATTGAAAGACGGGTCATTTTATCTGAATATCTCACAAAAATACAATGTACAGGCACCGTGCCGCCGCAGGAAACAGGCTTGACTTATAACTCATGGTACGGCAAACCGCACCTCGAAATGCACTGGTGGCACGCCGTTCATTTTGCACAATGGGGTCGCGCTGAATTGATGGAAAAGAGTTTGGATTGGTATAAAAAAACGCTGCATGTCGCACGAGGCATTGCCAAACGACAAGGTTATGACGGTGTGCGTTGGCAGAAAATGACGGATCCCGATGGAGGTGAAACCGCTTCATCGGTCGGTGCATTTTTGATATGGCAACAGCCACATTTTATTTACTTAGCGGAACAAGCCTATCAAGCGCATCCGACTCCTGAAACCTTAGAAAAATATAAGGATTTGGTGTTCAAAACGGCTAATTTCATGGCTTCTTACGCGTATTTTGATGCGAAACAAAAGCGTTATATATTAGGACCGGTCTTGATTCCTGCCCAAGAATCGCATAAGCCAGAAGACACTTTTAACCCTACTTACGAACTCGTTTATTGGCATTGGGCTTTGACAACGGCGCAAAAATGGCTTATTCGGTTAGGTTTAAATCCAGATGCAAAATATGCCGAGGTGTTATCAAAGCTCTCTCCTTTACCTGTTTTAGATGGCGTTTATCTCGCAACTGAAAATGCCACAGACAGTTACACCAATGAAAAAATGCTGATTGACCACCCCTCAGTATTTGGGGCGTTTGGGATGCTGCCTAAAACACCTTTGCTCGATACCGCAACGATGCACCGTACTTTTGACAAAATTTGGAAAACATGGCATTGGGAACACACATGGGGTTGGGATTTTCCAATGACAGCCATGACGGCAACCCGTTTGCATCTGCCCGAAAAAGCAGTTGATGCCTTATTGATGCCCATTAAAACGAATACTTATTTACCAAATGGACATAACTATCAAAATGAACGGTTGCGCTTGTACTTACCGGGCAACGGCGGCGTTTTGTCGGCTGTTGCTTTGATGTGTACTGAGGGAGGCTTTCCTTCGAGTTGGCACGTGGCATGGGAAGGTTTGACTAAAATGTAAGGAAGTTAATTGCATAGTGAAACATTCTAACTCTAAAATGGAATATTTCAGCAATAGAATACCCGTTTCTACTAATAGAATTGAGATTGTCTAATTAACCCGCACACAAAATTCTCTAATAAGAGATTACATTTGTGATATGGAAAAACAACGCATCAAACAGACATATCGTAAATACGATAGTGACTTCAAAAGTGAAGCCTTAAAGTTAGTCCGCACA
>JANOAU010000091.1:0-20224 GCA_031411275.1 Saprospiraceae bacterium
TGTATTATTAAAATGGTTGTATCGCTGTCTTATGACAACAATACAACCATTTTAATAATACAACACAATACAGCCCTTTATTTCACAAACTCTAAACTCCGCTTTATAAATGCTGTCAAATCAGCACCTGTTAATAAGCCCTGGCTTACTCGAGCGAGATCATATAAGTAATGAGCAAAAGTTTTTTGTTTGTCAGCGTCATTGAAAGTCAATAACTTATCCGTCACAAGAGGGTGGTTCGTATTGACTACAATAGATTTTGAATCAGGCATGCCACCAAAATCCATTGCCGAGAATTGACGCATTTCATTCATGCGACGGGCAAATTCATTTCTTGTGATTTGCACAGGAGCATCATCGGGCGTTAAAGCCTTCAAAACAACTGTTGTGTGGAAATTGTCTTCGCCCACAAACGTGTCAAAAATAGATTTAACCGTTGCTTGTTGCTCATCATTCAGCACAGATTCTATTTTATGGTCTTTCGGTACAATATTATCCGCCGTTTCAGAGTCCACTCTCACAAATGTAATTTTTTCACCTTTATATTCCAAATGCTGCATGAAATGGTTGTCAATTACAATATCCATATCTAAAACATCATAACCTCGTGCTTTTGCTGCCTGTATTTGGGCATCGTGTGCATCTAAATTATTTGAATAGATATACACGATGCGGTCTTTATTGTCCGTTTGCAATGCTTTTACTTTTTCACGATATTCTTCAAGGGTAAAAAGCCCCCCCTCAGTATTTTTGAGCAAAACGAACTCACGCGCTTTCTCATCAAACTTCTCATCCGATAACATACCGTATTTTACAAACACACTGATGTCTTTCCATTTTTGCTCATATTCAGCCCGGTCTTTACGGAACAACTCACTGAGTTTATCAGCTACCTTTTTGGTAATATATTGCGTAATCTTTTTCACTTCACGGTCGCTTTGCAAATAACTGCGCGACACGTTCAATGGAATATCAGGCGAGTCAATAACACCATGCAACAGAGTCAAAAATTCAGGTAAAATCTGTTTAACATCATCTGTTACAAACACTTGATTGCTATACAGTTGCACCTTGTTTTTTTGTGCTTCCAGTGCATTGGCAATTTTTGGAAAATAAAGAATACCCGTCAAATTAAACGGATAGTCAATATTCAAATGAATCCAAAAAAGAGGGGGTACACTGAGGGGATATATTTCATTGTAAAAATCACGATAATTATCTTCTGTCAGTTCAGAGGGCGATTTTTTCCATATAGGTGATGTATTGTTTACGATATTAGGTACATCTTTTTCTTTTTTTGCACCTTCTGGTTTCTCCTTTTTAGTACCAAATTGGATTTCTATTGGCAAAAACTTACAATATTTCTCCAACAAGCCTTCGATTTTGTAGTCATCTAGGTAATCTTTTTCATCAGCGGCTGTAATGTGCAGAATGACATCTGTTCCCCGTGTTGTTTTGTTAGCTTCTTCGATTGTGTACTGAGGGGTGCCATCACATGTCCACCGAACGCCTACAGAATCTTCTTTATACGATTTTGAAACCACTTCTACTTTCGAGGCGACCATAAAAGCAGAATAGAACCCAAGACCAAAATGCCCAATGATATTCCCTTCTTGATATTTTTCTAAAAACTCTGCCGCACTCGAAAAAGCCACTTCCGAAAGGTAGCGTTGCGCCTCATCAGCGGTCAGACCAATACCTTTATCTCTAATTGTCAGCGTTTTGCCTTTCTTATCAATAATGATTTCAATACGTGTGTCGCCGATTTCACCTGCCACATCACCGCGTTTGGCAAGCGTCTGCAATTTTGTCGTGGCATCCACAGCATTTGACACCAATTCACGAAGAAAAATCTCTTGGTCGCTGTAAAGAAATTTTTTAATTATGGGAAAGATATTCTCTGTTTGAACGGAAATATTACCTGTTATCATACTGAATTAGTTTGTTATTTTTTTAAAAGAGGAATTTTAAAGTTAAGAATTTTTAATATCTGCGTATGTCTCATAGAGCGTTTCAAATCCAATGCCATGCCTTTTTAAACTGACAAAATGACAGGACTTAACCGCAACACGAACTTCAGTTCTTGAATCTATGATAAAGGCTGTGAATATCTAAGTATAATAGGGTAGATATATAGTTGATAAAATCTTAGTTTTCAATATTTTACACATCTCTCTACTTTCTACTCAATTATGCTCTACTACTTAATATAGTTAAGTTGTGTACTTCACGAACTGAAGTTGATTTTACGATGCTGTGTTTTGCCAAAAAAAATGAGTCATCCCATCAAGGATGACTCATGTCTATCAATAGCTAACACTATCTTACAGCGCAGCAGCAGCCATAAACGTTTTACGTTCAGGCTTTTGTACAACACCTTTTAAAGATTCGAACCGATAACCTTTCGCTGTAAAATGCTCTAAAACACGTGGTAAAGCATATTCCATACGCTCGAAAGCTTTCAGACTGTCGTGAAAAACAACAATAGAGCCGCGCTTAGCACTCAAAATCACATTTTCAAAAACAGCTTCTTTAGATATATTCGTATCAAAATCACCACTCAAAACATCCCACATCACAATACGATAATGTCTTGTTAAAAACTGTGTTTGGCTCGGTGTCAAACGACCATAAGGCGGACGGAAGAGCCCTGAATTAACTAAGTGAGCGCAGTGGCGAATGTTATGAAAAAAAGGAATATTATCAGTATTCCAACCACTCAGATGGTTAAACGTATGGTTGCCAACTTGATGACCTTCAGCCACAACTTGCTGAAATACTGAGGGGTACTTACCAACATTATCTCCTACACAAAAAAAGGTTGCTTTGGCATTGTATTTCGCTAATTGTTCCAAAACCCAAGGCGTAACCTCGGGAATCGGTCCATCATCGAAAGTGAGATAGAGGACTTTTTCGTCCGTTTTGATGTTCCATGTAAAATTTGGGAACAAGCTTTCAAGAAATCGTGGCGTTTTGACAAGATACATAATTCGTTGATTTTTAGGTTTTTACGAGAAAATAATTTGTAAAAAATTGATTGTTATTGTATATACGTTATTCTAAAAGTTCCATTGATTGAATCCAAAACTTAACAAGTCAACAAAATAATGACTCTTAGTGTTTATTAAAAGCTAAGGTATTTGATAGTTTTATTTGATAGCAGCGCTTAATAGGATATGAATGAGTTTGTAGAGGATGCTTTTCAGTTTCGATTCTATATAAAGCAACGTTTCGTCGCGTAGTCGTGCTGCCTTGTTTTTGTTTTTTTAAAAAATAAATTCGCCCTTAATACGTCTTTTTCAAAAATAAATTTTCTCAAAGAGCAAAAAAATAAAATTTAGAAGAGCAAATATTGTCTTTGGATATGATTTTAACTAAAATGTAGATGCATTTGGCAAATAATATTTGGTCAGCAATGTGTAAAACCCTGATTCGGCTTCTAAAAACTGTCAAACTTAAAAACCCTAAAATTATTTAAAAATAAATTATAAAACGTTGTTAATCAATTATTTACAAATTCATCCTTCATCATTTACAAATCATCATTTCCTTAACGTACCTTTGCGCCGCAAAAAGTTTTGTTCGTTTAATTTGACTTCATCATTCTCAGTTAATCCATTTGGCATTTGAATAATAAATTTTGAAATTTAAAAATATGAGTATCAGAGTTCGATTCGCACCCAGCCCAACGGGTGCTTTACATATTGGTGGCATTCGCACAGCCTTGTTTAACTATCTTTTGGCTAAAAAATACGGCGGTACGTTCATACTACGCATCGAAGACACAGACCAAACCCGCTACGTTGAAGGCGCAGAACAATACATTATTGACGCTTTAAAGTGGTGCGGTATCGCCCCTACTGAGGGGGTCGGTTTTGGTGATGGACAATATGCACCTTACCGTCAATCTGACCGTTTTAAGCAAGGTGTTTACCAAAAATATGCTAATGAGTTGATAAACAAAGGTTTAGCCTATTATGCTTTCGATACGCCACAACAATTGGAAGCGATGCGGACTATTTTGCAAAGCGAAGGCGCAAAGAATCAATCGTATAGCCACGCTACACGTATGCGCGCTGATTTGGATTTGCAGAACTCATTGCGCATGTCTCCAGATGAAGTACAAAGCCGTATCGCTACAGGCGAACCACATGTTATTCGTTTGTCAATCATTGAAAATCAAATAGTTACACTTACGGATATTATTCGTGGCGAAGTTAATTTTAATACGAATGAACTTGATGATAAGGTGCTTTTGAAAGCCGACGGTATGCCTACTTATCACTTGGCGAATATTGTTGATGATTACGAAATGAAAATTTCTCACGTAATCCGTGGCGAGGAATGGTTGCCTTCGGCGGGACATCATGTTTTGATTTATCGCGCGTTTGGTTGGGAGTCTGCTATGCCACAATTTGCCCATTTACCTTTAATTTTAAAACCTGATGGGAAGGGCAAATTATCAAAACGCGATGGGGCAAAATTCGGTTTTCCCGTTTTTCCTTTGGAATGGAACGACCCCGACCCAACAAAATCATTCGATGGCTTCCGTAGTTTAGGATTTGACCCAAGTGCCGTTGTCAATTTCTTAGCTATGCTCGGTTGGAATCCTGGCACAGAGCAAGAGATTTTCAGTCTTGATGAATTAGCAGCCCTTTTTTCTCTTGAAAAAATACATAAAGCAGGTGCCCGATTCGATTACGATAAGGCAAAATGGTTCAATCAACAATACCTTCATGCGACTTCAAATGCAGATTTGGCGGCGCAATTGCACCCCCTCAGTATAGAGCGAGGTTATACTGTTTCAGAAGAAAAATTAGTGCATTTTGTAGGTATGATGAAAGAACGCGTCATGTTTTTCAATGATTTCTTAGAAAAAGGCTATTATTTTTTTGAAGATGTTAAAGAATACGATGCTCCGAATGTTGCCAAACGTTGGAAGCCCGAAACCCGAGAAAAGTTCAACGATATGCTCAGTATGTTGCAAACGTTGGACTACACAGACCCTCTCAGTATGGAACACGCCACAAAAGAATGGATTAACGCCAATGGCTTAAAAATGGGCGAAGTACTGCCGATTTTGCGGATAGCCTTAGCAGGTACGATGCAAGGGCCTGCGATTTTTGATATGGCGGCGTATTTTGGAGAAGTGGAGACTTTGCGGCGTTTGAATCGGGCTTTTGAAGCATTTGATAATTTTGGAAAAGTTTAGAAAAAGCAATTTACCTTTGTCTAAATAATTGATTTTGAAATGATTAAAGAAATAAAAATAGAAAACTTCAAGTCTATCGAGTCCCTCAATTTGGACTTGGGTCGGCTCAATGTGTTTATTGGCGCGAACGGGAGTGGGAAGTCGAATATTTTGGAGGGGATAGCGTTTGGAAGCGTGGCTTTAGCCGATAGGCTTGATAATGGATATATAGAAAACAAAGGAGCTCGTCTTGACCGCATATTTTTAAAATCTGCTTTTGAGGTTAATAATAAAAAGGATATTTTAATTCAATTCCAAAATAGTACTGATTTTATAGCTGTAAGGGTTTCACCACCAAATAAAGAATTATTATCACCTTGGATTGCTAAGACACAAAAAAGCAGCTCAAAAGATGTAACGGCTAATGATGTTGGTGTTAACTATGTTAAGTCTTTAGGAGATGATCGTCAGACAATAGAAGAAGTTATTGCAGAATCGTACAACCGACAAAGTATCGAAAAATTAATAGATGATTTTCATATTCGGCACTATATAATCTTCGCACCTGAAAATTCTATTCTTCGCAATTTTCGGGAAGAAGGTCAGATATTACCAATGGGTTTCCGTGGTGAAGGACTTTTTAGCCATTTGGTTGAACTTTCAAAAAAAAATCCTAACATTCTGAAAAAACTAAATGAAAATCTACACCTACTCGATTGGTTCGATGGCTTTGAAATTCCCAACGATTTAATATTTACAGAACGTCGTATCAAAATAAAAGACCGTTATTTAGAAGAAGGTTTACAATATATTGACCAACGTAGTGCGAACGAAGGCTTTTTATATCTACTCTTTTACTTGACTCTATTCATCAGCGATGAAACACCAAAGTTCTTTGCGATTGACAATATTGATAATGCAATGAATCCAAAATTAGGTAGAGAACTTATAAAAATATTGGCAAAATTGGCAAAAGAACACGATAAGCAAACGATATTGACAACGCACAACCCCTCAGTGTTAGACGGTTTGGATTTAAAAGATGATGACCAAAGGCTTTTTGTCATTTATCGCAATGCGGATGGTCATACAAAAGCACGGCGTATTACTTCGAAAGAAGTGCCTAATGGCGTTGAATCCGTTCGTTTATCAGAAGCATTTATACGTGGGTATATTGGCGGGTTACCTAAAAATTTCTAAACTATGGTGTCATTTGGTCTTGTTTCAGAAGGTCCAACAGACCAAATTGTGATTGAAAACATCCTTTTCGGACTTTTCAAAAATCCTGATTTGGCAATAAACCGTTTACAACCAAAGCCGAGGGAAGCAGGAAATTGGATGAAAGTTTTGGATTATTGTTGTTCCAATGAGTTTAAATCGGCTCTGACATTTAATGATTATTTGATAGTTCAGTTAGATACCGATGTTTTGATACGTGAACAACTACCCCCTCAGTATAAAATTGATTTGCCAGCAGATTTAGAGGTTGCAGAAATTGTAGAACGAGTAAGTCAAAAATTGATTAGTTTGATAGATGATACAAATGGTTTTTGGCAAAACTATGGCGAAAAAATCATTTTTGCTATTTCTGTTCATGCTATTGAATGTTGGCTTTTGCCTGTTTATTACAGAAATCAAATCCAAACAGCTTCAAAAACAACAGGTTGTTTAAAGGCTTTAAATATAGTTTTAAGTAAACAAGAAGGCTATACAATTGATGCCAAAGAAGAAAGATATTACACTAAGCCCTCTAAAAAACTAAGAAAAGAAATCCATAATATTTATACATTCAATCCAAGTTTGAGCATTTTCGTTGAAAATATTCAAGCAAAAAATATCGTCATCGAAGATAACGAGGTCTAACTTTATGTCAAAACCAAGCATTCCCGAAGGAACTCGCGACTTTTCGCCCGAAGTAGTGGCAAAGCGCAATTATATATTCGACACTGTTAGAAAGGTGTTCGTCAAATATGGCTTTCAACCGATTGAAACGCCGACTTTAGAAAAACTATCAACGCTGACGGGTAAGTATGGCGATGAAGGCGATAAACTACTGTTCAAAGTATTGAACAACGGCGATTTTTTGGCAAAAACGGACCCCTCAGTATTAGAAGCCAAAAACTCGGCAAAATTAGTGAGTCAGATTTGTGATAGAGGTTTGCGGTATGATTTGACAGTGCCGTTTGCTCGATATGTTGTTATGCACCAAAATGATATTGTTTTTCCTTTCAAACGGTATCAAATTCAACCTGTTTGGCGGGCTGACCGTCCGCAACGGGGGCGTTACAGGGAGTTTTATCAATGCGATGTGGATGTTGTAGGTTCCAATTCATTGGTTTATGAAGCAGAATTGGTGCAGATTTATGATGAGGTTTTCTCGAATTTAGGTTTGGACGTTGTTATCAAAATCAATAACCGTAAAATCCTATTTGGTATGGCAGAAGCAGCGGGTATTCCCGAGAAATTTATAGATATGACGATGGCGATTGATAAGCTTGATAAAATCGGTTGGGAGGGTGTTGCAAAGGAATTGGCAGAGCGTGATATTGATGGAGAAGCAATTTTAATGATTGATAAATTGCTAAAAATCAATAATTTATCTGATTTAGAAAAATTCGGCGACAAATCTGAAAGTTTACTGAGGGGTATCAAAGAGCTTAGAACATTCCACGAATATTTCGATTCAAAAGAGTCAAAAAACGAGGTGCGTTTTGACATTACCTTAGCACGTGGCTTGAATTATTACACAGGCTGTATATTTGAAGTCGCGGCAAAAGATGTCAAAATGGGCAGTATCGGCGGTGGCGGACGTTATGACGATTTGACGGGTGTGTTTGGTTTGAAAGGCGTTTCAGGTGTCGGCGTGTCGTTTGGGGCAGATAGAATTTATGACTGTCTCGCCGAATTGGGACTTTTTCCGAAGGATAATGAACAGAGTTTGAAGCTGCTTTTTGTTGCTTTTGATGCTGACTTACACCGTTTTGCCTTCAAGTGTCTGAACGAAACAAGGGCTGCGGCAATCAATTCCGAAATTTATCCCGATGCCACGAAGTTGAAAAAACAAATGGATTATGCTAATAAACGGGGCATACCTTATGTTTGTTTGATTGGTTCAGAGGAAATGGAAAGTGGTCTTTTGACTTTGAAAAATATGTTGACAGGGGAGCAGCAGAAGTTGTCTCTTTCAGATATTATTGGAAGATTGAGTTAAAAAGTATCTTAAATGAATATGAATTAAATAATATACGACGATGTATCACACAAGTACATGGCAACAAGGAGACGCCAATAAACACTATTTAAAATAGGAAACAAGGTTGTAGTTTAAAAATTTGGCTTTAAATCGAGAAATAATTCGTAACTTTGCAACAAAATTTTTAAAAAAAAGATTTCAGAGTAATCATACGTTCATGAAAATAGCGTTTTTAAGGGTAAACGACTAAAATCCACCCAAAGAAAAATCGTCAGAACGTCTATTCCACATTATTTTATCAAAACCATATCGGCTCGATGATACCAGTAAAAAAGAAGATTCTTCTTATCACGCAGGAAATGGAACCTTATACAGGACTTTCCGAAATTGCAGAACTTGCCTACCGCCTACCACTTTTTTTGAATGATAATAAATGCGAAATTCGTATATTAATGCCCCGTTTTGGCACTATCAACGAACGTCGTCATAGATTACATGAAGTTGTTAGACTTTCAGGTATGAATATTATCGTCAATGACGATGATTATCCACTCATTATTAAAGTCGCTTCGTTGCCAAATAGCCGTATTCAGGTTTATTTCCTTGACAACGATGAGTTTTTTAAGCGTAAATCGGTTTTTGAAGATTCAGAAGGTCAAGCCTTTGAAGATAATATTGACCGAGCCGTTTTCTTTTGTAAAGGGGCTATTGAAACTGTTCGTAAGTTTGGCTGGGCACCTGACATTATCCATTGTCATGGTTGGATGACGAGTTTGATACCGCTTTATATCCGCACTGCTTATAAAAATGACCCTATTTTCCAATCTTCAAAAATCGTTTATTCACTTTACGATACCTTACAGCAAGAGTTTAGTTTCGATGAATTTAGTCCAAAAGCTTCCATTAACAATCTGGAAGAAGAGGACTTAATGGATTATCGTACGGATAATTTAGCGGATTTGCACAAAGGGGCAACTATTTATTCAGATGCTGTTATCCGTGGCAGTGAGAATATGAATGAATCTATTGAAGCTGCACTTGTCCTTTCAGAGAAACCTGTTCTGGATTATATGAACGTTGAAACAGGGCTTCCGCCTATTTTTGAGTTTTATAACTCATTGGAAGTAGCAGAAGAAGTAGGATAAAAAATGATGAGTAATAAATGATAAATGATGAGTCTGCAAAACTATCGAAACCCTTGTTTTGCAGACTCATCATTTATCATTTAAAATTCAACATTACCTAAAATCTGCTATTACAAAAAAATTACACTGAACAGACAGCCCCCCTCAGTATGCTGACGTTATAGGTCAGACAAAAAAAATTAGCAAAAAAAATATGAAAAACATCTTCATTGCCAACGTTTGTCTTATTGGACTTTTAATCGTTGGGGCTTGTAATAAATCGAGCCAATTAGGTGCCGACCTTTTTGACAGCAGTAAACTTGATTTAAAGTTCTCAGATAACCTTATCACGGTGACAGCAGAAACAGAAAATCCAGATTCGGTGGTGGCACTCAATTTAGTATCAGCAAATCCTACATCGTTAAGTTTGCTGCCTTTGGGCAAAATGTATGACCCTGTTTTTGGGGTAACCGATGCCCGCATCTTCGCTAATTTCTCTTATGGTTCTACTGCATTAGCCTTAGACGGTGCTGCGACTTACGTTTTAGATGATATAAAAGTAGTTCTAGCTTATAATGGGGCGGATACTTATGGCGATACCATGGCACAGCAAAAAATCGGTTTTTATCGTTTGGATGCTTCTGAATCGTTAACGGGTGACAATTTGAACCTTTTTACGAATAAAAAATATAAATCCCAAACAACGCCTTTAGGCTCACTCACTTTTACGCCTAAGCCCACGACACGCGTACGTGTGAATGATTCGGTCTCTCTGCGTCCACATATTTCTATCAAATTGGATAGTACATTTGGCAAGGCTTTACTTGATACGGCTGTCCACAGCACTTACAATGCTTCTTTTGGGGGTGATATTCGCAAGTATTTTCGAGGTTTTGAATTTCGCTCAGAGCAAACAACTAATGCCCTATTGAGTTTCAATATTGCCGATGATTCGTCTGGTATTTATTTGTATTATCATAAATTAGGAGTCGATTCACCTAAATTAAGCTTTCGCTTTCCCTTTACGACTACCTCATATCCGTATTTTAATCATAATTATGCCGCGGGTAGCATCAATAAGTTTTTTAATGGAAAAAAAACGGCTTCAGGTGATTCGCTTATGTTTGTTCAAGGCATGGCAGGTGCAAACATCAAGTTTGAATTTCCTAACTTGAAAAAACAATTGGGTACAGCGGCGGTGAATCGAGCAGAATTAGAATTTACGGTTGTGGAAGATTCCACAGATAAATATTTACCTATTCAACGTTTCATTCTGACCACGGCAACGGGTTCGCCTGTGAACGATTTACTTCGCAACAGCAGTTCTGTCTTAGCAGAATATGGTGGCACATTGGTTACAGAGGCTGGCAATGTACGTCGCTACAAGTGCAATATTTCTCAGCATTTACAAGATATGCTTTATGGCAGAGCAGGCACAGTACTCTATCTCATTCCTGACAATACGCGAGGAACTATTCCTAACAAACAAGGAACGACCCGCCGAGTTGTGCTTTATGGGACAAAACATTCAAAATATCCAGCAAAATTAAATTTGTATTATACGACACCATAATTTGGTTATTGGGGATTAGTTATTGGTGAATTGGTTATTTGATTTATCACGACGAATAACCAATTCACCAGCAGCCAAGACCCCCCTCAGTATTTTGTAACTTTTTTAAGATATTTTAGTAAATAAGAATATCTTTCCATTATAATCTATCAACTTCTTACCTTATTCAAAACCAATTAAAAATATGTGCGGAATCGTTGCGTATATCGGGTCAAAACAAGCTTACCCGATTCTCATCAAAGGCTTACAGCGATTAGAATATCGTGGTTACGACAGTGCTGGCGTTGCTCTTTTGAACGGCAGCCTCAATGTCTATAAGAAAAAAGGAAAAGTGAGTGAACTTTTGGCTTATGCTCACGATAAAGATATTGCCGCCAACATTGGTATCGGTCATACTCGTTGGGCAACACATGGTAAACCCGATGACATTAATGCACATCCGCACATATCGGGTAATGGTCGCCTTGTATTGGTGCATAATGGCATTATTGAAAATTATGCAACTTTAAAAACGGCTTTAGCACGATTGGGGCATGAGTTTACTTCTGAAACAGATACAGAGGTTTTAGTGCATCTTATTGAAGAGTTACAAGAGCGTGAGAACTTACCCCTTGAAGAGGCAGTCCGCGTTGCTCTTTCAAAAGTTCATGGCGCGTATGCTATTGTAGTTTTAGACAGAGAAGACCCAACGAAAATCGTTGCCGCCCGCAAACAAAGTCCTTTGGTTTTGGGTATTGGTAATGGCGAATTTTTATTGGCTTCTGATGCGACACCCATTGTAGAGCATACTAAACGGGTGGTTTATTTAAACGATGGTGAAATCGTGACGGCTCGCCGCGATGGCTCTTTTGAAATCAAAACGATAAACAATCAAGTACAAGCACCTTTTATTCAAGAGTTGGATTTGACCATTGAAGCTCTTGAAAAAGGCGGTTACGATTATTTCATGCTTAAAGAAATCCATGAACAGCCTCAAACGATTGCTGATGCGATGCGTGGACGGGTGAACTCGATAGAAGGTTGGGCGCGTTTAGGCGGTATGGAAGACCATTTAAATCGCATTTTGAATGCAGATAGACTGATTATTGTCGCTTGCGGTACATCTTGGCATGCGGGTTTGGTTGCAGAATACTTATTTGAAGAATTGGCACGGTTACCAGTTGAGGTTGAATATGCTTCGGAATTTCGTTACAGAAACCCTGTTATCACTGAAAAAGATGTCGTTATCGCCATTTCGCAATCAGGTGAGACGGCAGACACATTAGCTGCCATTGAAATGGCAAAAGAGCGCGGTGCTTTGATTTATGGTATTGTCAACTCCGTCGGTTCGAGCATTGCGCGTATGACAGATGGCGGTTCGTACATTCATGCAGGACCTGAAATTGGTGTCGCTTCCACAAAGGCGTTTACAGGTCAAGTAACATTATTGACTTTGATGGCTTTAGAAATTGGTTATAAACGAGGAAAAATCAGTAAATCAGAGTTTTTACGTTTGATAACAGAGTTAGAGCAAATACCTGCAAAAGTCACGGAAGTTCTAAAAATTAATAAAGCTGTTGAATATATTGCCAACGAAATTAAAGATTCAGAAAATGCGTTGTATCTTGGGCGGGGGTACAACTTCCCCGTTGCCTTGGAAGGGGCTTTGAAATTAAAAGAGATTTCTTACATACATGCAGAGGGTTATCCCGCAGCAGAGATGAAGCATGGTCCTATTGCTTTGATTGATGAAAATATGCCTGTCGTCATCGTTTGTACCAACCAAAGTGCTTATGAAAAAATTGTTTCTAATATTCAAGAAGTCAAAGCACGAAAAGGCATTGTTATTGCAATTGTTACTGAGGGGGATACTGTTATCAAAGAATTAGCGGATTACACGCTCGAAATACCTGATACAGCAGAACCTTTGACACCGCTTTTATCAGTTATTCCTTTGCAATTATTGTCTTATCATATAGCTGTTTTGAGAGGATGTAATGTTGACCAGCCACGTAATTTGGCAAAATCCGTAACCGTAGAATAGTTACTGGAGATTGGTTATTGGTTTTAGCGAATAACTAATTCAACCATAACTAATCGCCAATGACTAATTCACCAATAACTAATCAATAAAGTGAAAAAAGATAAAAAAGCCATACCAGATATGGCATACAATACGCAGCAAGAGTACCTCATTATGCCTGAGTACGGTCGTAATGTGCAACAACTTGTCCGCCATGCTCAAAAAATTGAAGAGCCAGCCTATCGGCAACAATTTTGTGAACAGATTGTGGATTTGATTCAACAACTCTATCCACAAAGCAAAAGCGTAGAAGATTATCGTGAAAAACTGTGGAAACACCTCTTTCAGATAGCTAAATATGACCTTGAAGCAACCACTCCCAGTGGCATCATGCCAAGCCCAGAAGATGCTAAAAAACGTCCTGACCGCGTACCTTATCCATTTTCGGACACCCGTTTCAAACATTATGGCAACAATATTCAACGACTCATTCGTCGCGCTGTAGAGATGGAAGAAGGTCCTGTCAAAGAGGGTTTTGTTCAAACCATTGGTTCTTATATGAAATTGGCATATAAAACGTGGAATCGTGAACACTATGTCAATGATGAAATTATCAAAAGTGACCTTGAAACGCTCTCTGGAGGTAAGCTAACGCTTGAAGATAATAGTCGTATTGACGGTCTTTCAAATGCCAGTCGAAACCGTGGACGGGATAGCCGGGATAACCGTAGTGTTAGTGGCGGACGTGACAGTCGGGACAATCGTAGTAGTAGTGGTGGACGTGACAGTCGGGACAACCGCAGCAGTGGTGGACGTGACAGCCGGGACAACCGCAGCAGTGGTGGACGTGACAGCCGTAGCGGAAACGATGCCCGTGACAACCGTGGTGGTAACCGCGATAATAAAAACAACAATAACCGTAAACGGAAATAAAATATTAACTTTGTTAAAAATTTAAAAAATCGCAATCGGCTGTTCCAGTCTATTGCGATTTTTTTTTAAACTCAAAATATGGATAATTGTATCAAAATAGTTGGGCTTTTCTTAGCTTTCGACAAAATTTTAATTCCAGAAAGACAACGCCTAAAAGTATTACAAATAATAAATTCAATCGGTTGATCTGCCACGTATTATTCAATCCAAATATTACTCAATATGTTAAAAGCAATTTGTTCATTGATTCTCTTAAAGCTTTGGGGATGGAAAATCGAAAGTGTTTTTCCAAAAGAAGTTAAAAAATCTGTTATCGTTGTCATACCGCATACTTCAAATTGGGATTTTCCAATTGGCATTCTTTTGCGCCCTATTATAGGCTTAAAAACAAATTTTGTTGGCAAAAGCACCTTATTTACTTTTCCTTTAGGTCTAATAATGCACGCTTTAGGAGGAGTCGCTGTTGATCGTTCAAAACATAATAATTTTGTGGATGCTGTTGTGGCCATTTACAATAGTCGAGAGCAGTTCAACCTTACAGTAACGCCTGAAGGGACACGGTCAAAAGTAACAACTTTAAAAAGCGGTTTTTATTATATCGCCCTAAAAGCAGGTATTCCCATCGTTTGTTGCAAGTTTGATTGGGGAAAAAAGGTTATCGGCTTCAGTCAACCCTTTTATCCCACGGGTGATTATGAGCGTGATTTGCCTAAAATATTGCAGTATTTCAAAGGTGTTCAAGGAAAGATTCCAGAAAGGGGATATGATATAATAGATTGATAATCAATTTTTTATAAAAAATTACCACAACTTCATGTCGTATATCAACATTATTATTCTCTTTCATTTATCCACTATCAATTAAGCATAGCATTATTTTCAAGCCGTTCTGCCCATTTTGCAAATTAAAGCAAACTCATCGTCCGTTACCCGTTGAACGGAGAGACGACTTAGTCTTATTAATTCCATATTTTGCAATTCAGGTATTTCTTTAATGGTACTGAGGGGTATCTCGTTAAGAAACTCTTCAACCAATGCCATATCCACGGCAACCCAAGCCGTTTGATCAGTTGTAGGGTCTTGGTAGCATTCACGGGCGACACGCGCCAAAGCAATGGCAGCAGGTTTTTTTATACTCCTATAAAAAATACATAAGTCATCTAATTGCATGGCTTTCAAATTGTTACGCGCTGCGTAGTTGCGCACACCGTACCAAACAGTTACTTTTTCAGTGCGAAAATCTTCTAAGGAAAACGATTCGGGTTCAGATTTAATGAGCCAATAAGCCATTTTTAATATTTAGTCTTACGATACTGAATGAAAAGTATAAAACGTTGGTTATTAATGAATTGAGTTCATTATTTTAGGCAAACCATTTTTAAATGAGTATAAAAGTCGAAATTTACTGAGGGGGGCTATTATTCGCCAAAAATTTCTTTTAGTTTATTTTCCAGTGCCTCGCCCCGCAGATTGTAGTTGGTTATGATGCCATTTTTATCTACTAAAACGGTGCGTGGAATACTGGAAACACCATATTTACTTGCCGCTTCGTTTTGCCAATATTTCAAGTCACTCACATGATTGGGCCAGATTAAACCATCTTGTTGAATGGCACTAATCCAACGTGAACGATCTTGGTCGAGGCTGACACTGAATACTTCAAAGCCCTTATTACGATATTTTTTATAAGCTGCGACGACCGTAGGGTTCTCTTTACGACAAGGGCCACACCAGCTTGCCCAAAAATCAATCAAAACCACTTTGCCTTTCAAATCACTTAGTTTACGGATTACACCAGCTGTATCAGTTTGAGCAATTTCGATTGCAGGAATACCTGTCATATTTGTCCGCATATAATTGACAAACTGTTGAACATTCTGGCGAACTGCTAAGTCATCTTGCGGATAATCTGTCAAATAGCGATGACCAAAATCGGCGATAAGTGGGTGTTGTTTTTCTAATAAGGCACTGACAATACCTGTTAGACTGTATTTATAGGCTTGCGATTTGGGCGGCATAGACTTCAATAAGCTGTCAAAATAATTTTTTATATCCGCATCTTTTAATTTCAACTCTGCCATTAATAGTACTGAAGCATAATTTTTAAATGCATCAAAAATGGGGGGCATTTCATTCATACCGGCATCAGACCACTTGACATATTGAAAGTATTGAGTCCCAAAGTAGTCAATTTCCCCTTTAAAAGACATTTTTTGAGGACTATTTTGGAAACTCGTATAAGTATCGAGTGCCAATGCACGACCTGCAATAGGATTCACTTTTTTGACCGAATCTAAAAGCATTAATTTCTTTTTATCAATTTTCAACATTTTACTTTCATTAGCCAACCTTAAAGACTCATTGTTGTAATCACGGTTATAGTCAGCTAAAACAGTACCCATTTCAATCTTAGTAGTATTCAATTTTTTCTGCGCATCAATAAGGGCATCATTGATAGGCGACTGTTTAATAGTGGTTTGCAAGAGGTCATGGCAGGGCCCCGTTACTAAAACCTCTTTTTCGGTTCCTAATAGGATGTATTTTAGTTTAGCCATCTCTGTATTCATGCCAATTGTAAAATACTGAGGGGTCTTTGTGCGGGGTACTTGGAAAACAAATTCCCCTCCAGCATTGACTTTAGAAGCCGATATTTTCTGATGGTATAAACCCATAGGCATATAAAGTGTCACAGAGTCAACGATTGAACAGTTGTCCAATTTGCAACGCAATATCACGGAATTTTGCTGTGCCAATACTGAGTGAGTATCAAAGAAGAGAGACAGTATAGCAAAAAAGCAAAAGGTTATTATTTTTTTCATTATTAAAAAACTTATACTTTGTTAAGGAATATTTTTAGCAGGAGTAATCAAACTACAAAGAACATTAAAAGGAGCGTCAAAATTATGTAAACTTGCCCAAATCCACAATTGTTCTACGAATTTCACTGTTTAGAGTTGTAATGTGAACACTCTGAATGGAAATTTTGTGTTTATAAAATCTATAAAATGGATAATAAGCCTACCTAAAGTGGATATAAAACATAAAATGAACCCTAAAGATATATATCTGCGCCTTAAAAAAAATCTTTCTTAAAACATTGTTAAACTAATCGTTTTGGTTTTACAATCTAAGCATTATATTTGTCGGAAATTTTGACGCAAAATCACCACGGAAAATATTTAAAAAGAGTTTTGTAGAGGCGTTCGATTTTTTCAGGACGAAAAAGTTTACCTTTTAATTGATTGATAATCAAAATTTTAGAACGCTTTTTTAATTAAATTTCAGTACCAACTCACATTTTTTTTTAATCTCAGTACAACTATGAACTTTTTAGAAGAAGTACAAGCCAAGCTGGAAGCTGGCAAAACCGACGAAACCCTGACAATGGTGCGTAAAGCCCTCGAAAAATCACCAGATGATCTCGACGCTAAACGTGCTGCTGCACATGTTTACTATGCGAAAATGGTCTCCGAATTTGCAGATGGTGATTCTGATGCTGCCATTAAATGGTATAGTGATTATTACGCTTTAGAATTGCCTGAAGATGACCCTCTTCACGAGCAATTCAAAGAATATCAACGTAAGATACACCCAGAGTTTCCGCGCATGCAGGAAGCCAATAAGTTGAGTAAATCGGGTAAAAATCTCGAAGCCTTGGCTATTTATGAAGAGGTTTTGACGACGATTAAAGACTTGAAAGTGGCTTATGTCAACGTGGGTTGGTGTTTGTATCGCTTACTTGCAGAATTGGCTCCCAGACCTGACCCAGATATAGATTTAGTCAATAAATGCTTTAACATATACAAAGGGTTTGAAATTCTTGGTCCAAGTAATTTGCACGCTCAAATGTTGCGTATTGCTTTGTATTTTAAAGACGTTGAAGGCGTTGATTTATTAGATTTTCTACACGGATGGAATTTTGATAATTTCCGTGACGAAGACTATGAGCCTTTTGAAACGAATCAAAATCAAAAAATTCCAAGTCTTTGCGAACGTGCTTATCTTTCCTATAGCCGTGTTTTGTTAAACTCTATGCGGAGCAAAGATGCTGAAACAGTCCTAAAAGCAAAAGCATATGCGCAAGAGTTTTTGCCTCTCTTAGAGTCTGTTTTAGAAAGACTACCCAGAAATGTATGGTTGCCTTATGCGAGGACATTGTTGATGTCTCAACTGGGGAAAACGCAACGCGTTCAGATGGAGCTTATCCATATTTTGAAATTCCAAAATAATGCGTTTTGGGCGTGGGCATCACTTGCAGAAAGCCTCATGATGGAAGGAAAAGAGCAAGATGCTCTTTCTTGTTTCTGTAAAGCCTTTTTATTGCCTGCACAAGGAGAATTGGCGGCTCATGTACGTGAGTCATTTGTAACGCTTTTAGTCAAAATGAATTATCTTTCAGAAGCGAAATATGAGATAGACCAAATTATTCGCACTCGAAAAAAGAAAAAGGTTAAACTTTCGCCAATTGTCCAAGAATATCGCGACTCTGATTGGTTTCTTCATGCACGTATGCCGCCGCATAATAAAATATTATATGCACGCAATGCAGGACGGGCTGACCAAATGTTATATGCAGATTTGCCTGAGCAAATCGCTATTGTTACACACGTTGATCCTGAGAGGGCTGTATTCTTTTATGCCGTTGATAAAAAAATTGGTGGCAAAGCCAATTTGAAAGGTGCGATGATGAAAGTAAAAGTAGGGGATATTTTGGCTCTGAAACTCAAAGAAGAAATGAAAGAAGGTGTCAAAATAACCAAAGTTGTCGGCTCTCGTTACGAAAAAGATAAAGTGCCTAAGGATATTTGCCAAATCATTCAAGAAACTATTCAAATTCCTTATGGTCGTGATTTCGGCTTCATGAAACCCAGTAATATATATGTGGGACCAGATCTTGTGAAGCGTCACCGCCTTTATGATGGTCAACAACTTCGTGCTTTGTCTCTTTTATCTTACAATAAAGCCAAAGCAGAATGGGGTTGGAAAGTAATTGCCATAGTTGGGGAAGACTGATAAACGTACAATTGTAAAACCTTGATTTACAACTCTTTATAAACTCATTCGCACAAACAAACCCGATAGTTCATAAGAAGTATCGGGTTTTGTTTTTTACTCAATGATAAAACTTTTATCAACATAGAAAAACTGTCCTTTCTTTTGTACTGTTGCTGTCACCGTAAATTTATCGCCTCGCTTAAGCCTTTTGACTATTTGCTGCATTTCTTGAGTGATGCTTCCTCTACTTTTAGCATCTGAATATCTACCTCGACGCTCACGCTCAAATAGTAATTCATTGATTTCAAGTGTATTACCTGATTCGTCGCGTACTGTTATGGGTATCAAAATATGGTTGTAAAGCATTTTTCGGTCAGTGTTTGCACCTTTGATTTGTCCCCAAGTTAGTTGAAAACCATTTGAAAGCTCTGATTCATCTTTACGCATAAATCGAATAGGTAGTGTCATTTGAACTTTTATTGGGCTTCCATTTAATCGAGCAGGTTCCCAATCGGGCATAACTTTAATGACGAGCAAAGCGGCTTCATTTTGCTGATTAGACAACCCCCTCAGTATAGACGGTTCTACCACCTTACCACGCTTATCAATTGTAAAAATGGTATAAACCACTCCAGTTTCTTCTGATGTTTGAGGAATTTCCAGGTTTTTTGAAATAAATGAAATGAGTGATTGATTAGAACAATTGCGTTTCTCTACCGAGCCTTCGGGCAAAGACGTGCATCCTTTGAAATAGGGCATTTGGTCAATTTGCATCATTGGTTTTGCCGATTCAATACTGTCGTCGGGAATAGGCAAACTATCTGGTTGTGCATGAATTTGAATATATAAAAATAGAGACAATGCTAAAATATATGATTTTCTCAACATCATTTATAGATTTTTAAATAAAACGAAAATAGGTTTTCAAAGTATATGCAAAAATATTGCCGATTGAAAAATAGTCAACCCAAATACAATCGGGATTGACTATTTTTAACTTTTTATATCTTATAAACACATTTTTACACTATTATTCTTAATAAAAGCTCTCAATTATGTATGTCATTTAGACAAGTTAAATAGATGGTTTTTTGGGAACACAAAGAAGCCCTCCCGAGTTAACTCGGAAAGGCTTGAATTGTATGGAGTTGGCAGCGACCTACTCTCCCACACTCAGGGGTGCAGTACCATCGGCGCAATAGGGCTTGACGAC
>JANOAU010000092.1:0-41356 GCA_031411275.1 Saprospiraceae bacterium
CAATTCCTCCTTCCAACTTGTCCGATAAAGCAAATAATGATTGTTTTGGTCATCAAAAATGAGTTGATAACCAGGGTTTGAATCATTTGCAGGAATACGGGTTGCTGCGTAGTCTTTGAAGATATTTTTGATGATGTTGCGGTAATGAGTTATTTTTTCCATGATTCGATTGTGCGTGTTAATGGATTAAATATGACTAAAAAGATGTCTTCTTCCTCAATGAGTTCCATATAAAAATCGCGTAGTTCAAATTGAGAATAAACATCAATAGGGATAGCAAGAAACAAGATATGTTCAGGGTCTGTTTTTGATAAACCACGTCTGTAAAACCGAAATTGACCATAAGCCCTATAAAAATCATACGTGATTGAACGATTTAAAAAACTCTTAATTTCGACGACTATTTTTTCCGTACCACGTTCTGCACTAATCAATTTTTCTGCACCTAAGTCAATTTCTACGGGTGAATCATTGCCTACATCTAAATAGTATGGGTCGTGCGTAATTGTCCAACCGTCTTTGATTAACGCTTCTTTTACGTGTTCGTGATAAATATCCTTTGCCATATTTTCAGAGGTTTTAGCTCAATCATAATAATTGTTTGTTGCAAAATTACAGTTTTTATGTGAAAGAGATACAATTTAAGCCGATTCTCCAATACTCACCTCAGTAAAACCCAAAAAAGTCTTTCAAACCCACCGTTTTGCAAGACTTTTTTATACTAAATAGAAAGAGAAAAACGACAAGTGAAAAATATAAAAAGTTGGTTATGCATGATGTAATTCCAATATTTTAGGCAAACCATTTTCAAAGGAGGATAAATTAGTACCCTAAAATCATATCCGCTGCTTTTTCTGCAATCATAATTACCGCTGCATTGGTATTGCCAGCAATAATCCTTGGCATGATGGAGGCATCTACCACACGCAAACCTTCAATGCCGTGTACTTGCAATTTGTCGTTTACAACAGCCATGTCGTCATGACCCATTTTGCAGGTGCCGACGGGGTGATAGATGGTTTCTACAGTCTTTTTGATGTGTTCGATGATGCCCGCTTCCGTTTGGTCGGTGGGGGCGACGATGGTTTTGTTGTATTTGCGAAAGGCTTGTGCATTCAACACGTCTAAGGCTTTTTTTGTACCTGTTACGAGCGTTTGAAGGTCTTCTTCTTCGGACAAAAAATTAGGTTGAATCAAGGGTGCATCTAAAGGATTATTGGTTTTTAAACCGACATATCCCACACTTTTAGGTTTTATCAGACTTGGTAAAATTGTATAACCGTCTTTATAAGGATAGGTTTTAGTGTTGTAAACATCTACACCTGCGCCATTGCCAATATTGAGGGGTGCAAAATGGAATTGAAAATTAACAGTGGGTGTGTTATTCACAGCAAAAAAAGCAAACGCTTCTAAAGGACTCACCGTCAATGCCCCTTTGTGTGTGATGAGCCATTGCACCAAATCAACAAGTTGATTCATTGGTTTCAAATGATGATTAAAGCCTTTTTGTTGCAACGACAAACTGGAGACAAAAAAGAAAAGATGGTCTTGTAAGTTTTTTCCGACCCCCCTCAGTATTTTCTTAACTGGAATGTTGTGCTTGTTTAATTCTTCGGTATCGCCAATGCCTGACAACATCAGTATTTGTGGCGACTGAAAACTCCCTGCAGATACGATAACTTCTTTGTTCGCATATACTTTCACAAGACTGTTATTCGCAGCGATGTATTCGACACCCGTTGCCCTATCGTTTTCGATTAAAATTTGTTTTGCCCTTGCTTGTGTAATAACCGACAAATTTGGACGTGACAAAGCAGGTTTTAAAAAGGCTGTTGCCACGCTGTGCCTTTGCCCTTTTTTAATCGTGAATTGAAATAAACCCGCGCCATCTTGTTTTTCGCCATTGTAATCATAGTTTTCGGGCAAACCGACTTCTTTACACGCATCCACAAAGGCTTGAGCATAGGGCGTTTGGAAATATTTGGCATGAGTGACGTTCAACAAACCGTTTTTGCCATGATATTCATTATCAAGGTCTTCATTGTGTTCCGATTTTTTGAAATACGGCAATACCTCATTATATGCCCAACCCTTATTGCCCAAAGCTGCCCATTCATCATAATCCGCGGCATTGCCCCGCACATAAGCCATCGCATTTGTCGAGCTGCAACCACCCAACGCCTTGCCGCGCGGCAAATACATACGTCTATTGTTGACATGCGCTTGCGGTTCGGTCGAAAAGCCCCAATCTACTTCAGTTCGATGTAAGTTGCCATAAGCGGCGGGGATTTTTATTTCCAATTTGGTGTCGCGTCCACCTGCTTCAAGTAGTAAAACGCTATTCGCAGGATTTGCAGATAACCGATTGGCTAATACGCAACCTGCTGACCCTGCGCCGATGATGATATAGTCGAATTTGTCCATAGCTATAAGTGAAAAGTGAAAAGTGAAAAAATACTGAGGGAGTTATTGAGTGATTTTTGAATGAAATTACTAATAAACATTTCGTTCGATGACCGTGATCGCTATTTCTTTTACTGACTCCTTCCTGCCTTTATTGCAGAATGAGGTTTTCCCTTTTCAAGGAGTTCTAAAGGATTGATTAGAATTCCAATAAGGTTTTTACCTTTGGTACAAAATTAGAAAAATGTCTTTAAAGCAAATTACTTATTTTAGTTTATTGATTTTAAGTGTCTCCGCTTGTACGGCACCCCGTTTAACACAATCTATGGCAACAAATAATGCAATTACTTATCATGGACGAACGGTTATGAATGCCCAAAACGAAGTGGATTTGATAAGTTCTGCGGCTTATGCTGAACTTCAATTTGGCGGCGAAATGTGCGCTATTTCTTTAATCAATCATGCTCCACCAACGGACTATAATTATGTGGCTATTGAATTAGACAATAAATACATGGGGCGTTTCAAAGTAAGCGGCACGTCACCGACCCCCCTCAGTATAAAAGCAGAAAAAAAGGCAGATTGGCATCAATTGCGTATCTATAAAGCTACTGAATCGCAAAATGGCGTTGTGACAGTACAAAATATCCGTGCCTTGCGCCTTAAAACCGAGCCTGTTTTATCTCAAAAACGTATTGAATTTATTGGCAACAGCATCACTTGCGGGATGGGCAATGATGTTGAAGACATTCCATGTGGCAACGGCAGTAAATGGTATGACCAACACAATGCTTATTGGAGTTATGCTGCACAAGTTGCTCGTGTATTGAATGTTGATTTTACATTGAGTGCCATCAGTGGGGCGGGCATATATCGCAATTGGAACAGTGATGAACCGACCGTGCCACAACAATATCAAAGGACATATCTTAAATTAGACAGTGTTCAACAGTGGGATTTCAGTCGTAACACGCCCGATATTGTCACTATTGCTTTGGGAACTAATGATCTAAGTATGGGAGACGGCAAAAAAACGCGTTTGCCGTTTGATTCGACTGTTTATATCACTACATATATTGATTTCATAAAAACAATTTACAATAACTATCCCAATGCACAAATCGTACTACTCAACAGTCCGATGGTAACAGGTAATAGAAATGAGTTGTTGATGAGTTGTCTTCAATCTATTCAAGCAAAGGTTAATGAAGAATTCCCAGATAAGAAACAAGTTAAAGTGTTCGCGTTTCAAGCTGTTTCAGCTACGGGTTGTTCTGGACATCCAAATAAAGAAGAACATAGTTTGATGGCGAAGCAGTTACTGCCCTATATGCAGGAAGTATTGAATGAGTTAAAATAGTATATTAATACAGGAAGTTATTGTTTTCCAAGGTTTTATGTTTTGATAAGTGGTCCCGACAGGAATCGAACCTGTATCTGAAGCTCCGGAAACTTCCATACTATCCGTTGTACTACGGAACCAAATATTTCTTTTTCGGCTGCAAATGTAAAACGAAAAGTGATAACTTCGTTATTCATTCCCCTTTTTTATCACAAATTGAAACATATATAAAGATTTTACTGATTTTTTCACTTTTCATTTTTCATTTTTCACTTATGAATATCGAAGTTTTACGTCTTTATTGTCTGTCTAAAAAAGCGGCTACGGAAGATACACCGTTTGGTCCCGATACGCTTGTGTTCCGAGTCTTGGGGAAAATATACGGTTTAGTAAGCCTTGATACGGTTGAATGTCGTATTAACCTCAAATGCGACCCTGCTTTTGCCGTTGAGTTGCGTGAAAAACACCCTGACCACATCATACCTGGCTATCATATGAACAAAAAACATTGGAACACCGTTTACACGGAACGAGGCTTAGACGATAAACTCATCAAGCATTTAATTGACCACAGTTATGACCTCATTGTTCAGTCTCTGCCGAAACAACAACGTCAGGAATTGGAACAAATGTAAATCTTTGCATAAAACAAAGATTTACCAAATTTTAAAAATTTGGTAAATCTCAATATGTACAGACTATTGCACGTTTTTTCAAGCAAATCTTTTACTTTTGCGGCTCAAAACCCAAAACTCAAAACTCGTATGTCTATCGTTTCTATCATTCAAAATGCCGTAAAACAAGCGGTATTGGAACTTTATAATGTTGAAATCGCTGCAAATGAAGTCATTTGTAGCACCACACGCAAGGAATTTGAAGGTGATTATACTGTTACTGTCTTCAATTTTGCTAAAACTGCCCGTAAAGCACCGCCTGTTATTGGTCAGGAATTGGGGGCATATTTGACTGAAAAACTACCGACCATTGCTCAATTTAATGTCATTCAAGGTTTTTTGAATTTGTCAATTTCTACTGATTTTTGGACAAATTTTGTCGCAGAAGCTGCTAAAAATGAATATTTTGGTCAATCTGCTACAAAAAATACAAGGGTGATGATTGAATATTCGTCGCCAAACACCAATAAACCTTTGCACTTGGGGCATATACGTAATATCCTTTTGGGTTGGTCTTGTTCAAAAATTTTGGAAGCGGCGGGTTATGATGTTGTGCGAACGAAGGTTGTTAATGACAGAGGCATTGCGATTTGTAAATCTATGCTCGCTTGGCAATTGTGGGGCAACGGAGACACCCCCTCAGTAACGCATACAAAAGGCGACCATTTTGTGGGTAAATACTATGTTTTATTTGAAGGGAAATTCAAAGAAGAATATGCGGCTTGGCAAATAACTGATGCAGCATCAAGTGTTTATGAATCAAAGAAAAAAGCAGACCAAACACCAGAAGAATTTTTTAAAGAATTCAAAAACGAATATTTTAACAACTATTCTGACCTCGGCAAACAGGCTCGTGAAATGCTACTGCGGTGGGAAGCAGGCGATGCCGAAACACGGGTACTTTGGAAGCAAATGAACGGTTGGGTGTATGAAGGTTTCAATGAGACCTATGACAAATTAGGTGTTCATTTTGATAAAATCTACTATGAATCTGACCAATATGCCCTCGGACGTGACATTATTGAGGACGGTTTACTGAGGGGGGTGTTTTATCAAAAACCCGACTCGTCGGTTTGGATTGATTTGACAGATGCTAAATTAGACCATAAATTGGTGTTGCGTTCTGACGGCACTTCAGTTTATATCACACAAGACATTGCTATGGCAAGGCTGCGAGAAAACGATTTTCATGCGCGTAAAGTGGGTTATGTCGTTGCGGATGAGCAGAATTACCATTTTCAAGTGCTGTTTGAAATTTTGAAAAAATTAGATGAACCTTATGCCAATGGCTTATTTCATTTGAGCTACGGTATGGTTGAATTGCCTTCTGGCAAAATGAAGTCACGCGAAGGTACTGTTGTTGATGCCGATGATTTGATAGAAGAAGTGATTGCGGAAGCTAAAAATGCGGCTTCGGAAAGCAATTCATTGGATAATTTTTCAGCAGAAGAACGGGCTGATATTATCCGTAAAATCGGTTTGGCGGCATTGAAATATCATATCGTAAAGGTCAATCCAAAGAAAAAAATGGTCTTTGACCCAAAGGAATCCGTTGATTTACAAGGACATACAGGGCCGTATATTCAATATGCGTATGTTCGTTCAAAATCGGTTGAAGCGATGGCAGCCAACGCAGGTGTTGATTTTTCAATAACTGAGTTGCCGAAGGAACTACATGAGACGGAAAAAAGTTTAGCTATTAACCTCTACGATTTTCCAAGAGTGATTGAAGATGCAGCAGCACAATATGACCCCTCAGTATTGGCGAACTATTTATACGATATTGCAAAAGGTTTTAGTAAATTTTGGCACGATGTACCCGTTTTGAAAGCCAATGATGTTGAAAAAGTTTTCCGCTTGAAATTAGCAAAAATCGTGGCGCATACCTTAAAGCAAGGTATGGATTTGTTGGGCATTGAGATGCCAGAACGCATGTAAAATTAATTGATTATTGTTTATTGCTGATTGATTTTTCTTAGCGAGAGCAATAATCAATCAGCAATAAATAATAATCAATCATGAAATTTGTAGCCATATCTGATACTCATAACATTCACCCCTTGCACTTGCCTGAAGGCGATGTGCTGATTCATGCAGGAGACGTAACAGGCAAGGGAACGGAAGCGCAAGTCTATCATTTTTTAGATTGGTTTTCGGCGCAACCGCACCGTTATAAGGTGTTCATTGCAGGCAATCACGATTTTTATTTTGAAAAAACAAACCCAGAAACTATTGCCAAAATGATACCTGACAATGTGATATATTTGAATGATAGTGGTGTGGATATAGAAGACATCAAAATTTGGGGTTCACCTGTACAACCGTGGTTTTATGATTGGGCTTTTAACCGCAAACGGGGTTCTGATATTTGTAAACATTGGGATTTAATTCCAAAAGATACCGATATTTTGATGACACATGGTCCTGTTTATATGCGTTTGGACAGAACAGCGAACGGTTTTAATGCAGGTTGTATGGATTTATTGACCGCGATACGTCGTGTGCGTCCGCAATTTCATATTTGTGGCCATATTCATGAGGCTTATGGCGAAATGACGGAAGGATTGACAACATATATTAATGCGTCGGTTTTGAATTTGCAATATCAATTAGTGAATGAGCCGATTGTGTTTGAGGTGGAGAAAAGTATTTGACCCCCTCAGTATTTTGAACAATTTTAACCCTATTTTGAGAAAAAATGCACAATTTGTATATCATAGCAGGATGCAACGGCGCAGGAAAAACTAAAGTATTTATAAAAGCTTTTCCTCAGACATTAAATCGGACAGTGTTTGTTAACGCTAATTTTATTGCAAAGGGCATGTCTCTTTTTCATCCTGAAATAGTAGCTTTTGAAGCAGGGCGCATTATGTTGAATCGCATGAATTATCTTTTAGAAAAAGGAGAAGATTTTGCATTTGAAACAACACTTTCTGCTCGAAGTTATGTTAGTTTTATTAAAAAGGCTCAAGAAAAGGGGTATAAAACTACTTTGGTTTTTGTTTGGCTTAAAAGTATTGAATTAGCTAAACAAAGGGTAAAAGAAAGAGTTATAAAAGGTGGACATAATATTGAGCCAAACGTAATTGAAAGACGTTATATAGCAGGGTTAAAAAATTTGTTTGAATTGTATTTGCCCATTAGTGATAAATGGTTTGTTTTTGACAATTCTGAAGACTTTCCAGTTTCAGTTGCAGAAGGTTCAAAATCTGAAGTTTTACAAATTAAGAATGATATTCTCTGGTTAAAAATTCAAAAATATAAAGATGAACGATAAACAGCAAATAGCAACCCTTGGCGAAAAAATACTCGCAGGCTTCAAAAAAGCCGTCGAAAAAGTATATGAAAACGCCCGTAAAAATGGCGAAGAATTGGTCATTGCTGACAAAGAGGGCAATGTGATACATATTAAACCGTAAATTATAAAATGGCAGAAGTAGTAGAGAAATCACTCAATTTTATTGAAGAAATCATCGAGAAAGACCTTGAAACAGGGAAACACACGTTGATAACAACCCGTTTTCCACCCGAACCGAACGGCTATTTGCATATTGGTCATGCAAAATCTATATACTTAAATTTCGGTTTGGCAAAGACTTTTAATGGCAAAACCAATTTGAGGTTCGATGATACCAATCCGACAAAAGAGGATATTGAGTACGTGGATTCGATACGAGAGGACGTAAAATGGTTGATTGAAGGTATGCCTATGACATGGTCAGAAGAGCGTTACGCATCTGATTATTTCCAAATGATTTATGAATTAACGATAAAATTAATTCAAAAAGGTTTGGCTTATGTGGACTACTCAACAGCAGAAGAAATGGCTGCTTTGAAAGGTACGCCTACACAAGCTGGTACAAATTCACCTTTTCGTGACCGTTCTGTGGCGGAAAATTTGGCTTTATATGAACAAATGAAAAGTGGTGTTTTGCCCGATGGAACATGTGTTTTAAGGGCAAAAGTTGATATGGCTTCACCAAATATGTTGTTGCGCGACCCTGTTATTTACCGTATAAAACATGCTCATCATCATCAAACAGGGGATGAATGGTGCATTTATCCGATGTATGACTATGCGCATCCAATTTCTGATGCCATTGAAAACATCACCCACTCGATTTGTACTTTAGAGTTTGAGGTGCATCGCCCTTTTTACGATTGGACAATTAAGAATTTGGAACTGTTTCCTTCTCGTCAAATCGAGTTTGCTCGTTTGAATTTGACTTATACAATTATGTCGAAAAGGAAATTGTTGCAATTGGTTACTGAGGGGGTGGTCAACGGTTGGGACGATCCGCGTATGCCGACTATTTCAGGTTTGCGCCGTCGGGGTTATACACCTGCCAGTTTACGTGAATTTGCGAATCGGATTGGTATTGCCAAGCGCGACAATATGATAGATGTTGGTTTATTAGAGTTCTGTGTGCGTGAAGATTTAAATAAATCTGCTCAACGTGTGATGGCTGTTTTAAACCCTTTAAAAGTCATTATTGACAATTGGGCAGAGGGCAAAATTGACAATGTTGAAATTGAAAACAATCCAGAAGACGAAAATAGCGGCAAACGCCTTGTACCTTTCGGTAAAGAAATTTGGATAGAACAAGAAGATTTCATGGAAGAACCGCCTAAAAAGTATTTCAGGCTTGCGCCAAACGGCTATTTCCGCTTGAAAGGGGCTTATATCATTCAACACGTTTCAACAGTCAAAAATAAGGATGGCGGCATTGAAGCGATTCATTGCGTCTATATTCCAGAATCGCGCAGTGGCAACGATCAATCGGGTATCAAAGTTAAAGGTGTTGGACATTGGGTCAATGTTGCAACGGCTGTAATAGCTGAATGCCGCATTTATGACCGTTTGTTTAGTGTTGAAAATCCTGATGGTGATAAAGAAAAGTCGTTTTTAGAATTTATCAACCCCGATTCTTTGACTGTTTTGGAGACCATATATGTTGAACCTTCCGTTAAAGATTTGGCTGTGAATGACCGAGTACAGTTTTTGCGTCATGGCTATTTTGCAGTTGATAAGGATTCTTCGGCGGATAAATTGGTTTTCAATCGGACAGTGACTTTAAAGGATTCGTGGAAAGCTTGAAAGTGAAAAGTTTTAGTGAAAAGTGAAAAATGCCTGAAATAAGTAATTTGCTTATTTTAGGCATTTTTACTGAGGGGGTGCTTTTATAAAATTTATCTTTGTAAAAATCGTTTTGTTATTATATTTTCGGACTGAAGTTCGATTTACTAAATTTAAATTAATTATGAAAATTCATCATCTTTTTGCCATGCTGTTGGCATTAACTTTATCAAGTTGCCAAGCACAAGCCAATTTGATTAGCATATCAAATACTCAAAAAGGCAATACAGGACATCGTGGCATCATTCCTGACGATGAAAATTATAAACCTATAAAAGGTAAGGAGTATTACAGCCTAACATTGACTATTAAGGGGAATTGTACGCTTGAAATTATTGATTTGACGGTTAAAGCCGACGGCGGTCAAGTCAAATTGAAGCCTAAATTTGAAGATGGTTCTATAAAAAAACGTTTCAAAAAAGGAGAAACTGTTTATCTGCATGTTGAAAAAGAAAATGAAATGACTGTTGCAAAACCGAATATTGAAGGCGAAGGCAATTTGAGTTTAAAAATCAATGGTCGTTTGAAACAGATGCCAATCAAAGCATTTACAATGATTTTTCCGATGTAGTTTATTCATAAAAAAAGTTCGGTAAACTATTAAAGTTAGTTTACCGAACTTGAAGATTTAAGAGTGGCTATAGATTAAGGTTTTTTCACTTTATCGAAGTCACCGGCTTTGAATAAACTGATTTTAGACGGGTCAATATTTTTGCGTAGTGCATTATTGACTTCTTCAACGGTTAATTTCTCCAATTTGTCTTCATAAGCGGCATCCCATTTCATATCTCTTTTGAGATATTGGTAGCTGTTGAGTTTGCCCGACAACTGACGGTCATTGGAACGTCCGAGTAAATTGTTTTGCGCGATGTATTTTTTAGCAGAAGCCAATTCTTCTTCTGTAATACCATCTTTCAAGATTTTACCTACTTCTTCTTTGAAGGCAGCTTCTAAACGTTCAACGTTTTCAGGTGCGTAAATAGCATAAGTATAGAAAAAACCTGTTTTGTCAAATGGATTAGCAGATAAACCAGAACCAACGCCATAGCTGATGCCTTCTTTTTGGCGAATACGATTTGCTAAACGACTGCTCAATGCACCACCGCCCAACACAACATTGCCGAGAACCATTGCAGCATATTGCGGGTCGTCGTCTTTCATAGGGATATTGAGGGCGGCAAAAAACAAAGCATTGGCTTTATCTGGCGTTTTGATAACATCATTTTTAGCTGGCACATCATTGTATTTAGATTCTAAACGTTTGAAAGGCTTAGGTGATTTCCAAGAACCGACCCCCTCAGTAATCAGCTTTTTAGCAACATTTTCATCGAAGTCACCAACGATAGAGACCGTTGCATCTGAACCACCGTAAAATTCTTTATAGAATTTACGAACATCTGCAATTTTTGCTGCTTTAAGTTCCTGAATTTCTTCTTGTGAAGTAGCGCTGTAACGCACATCAGACTTCGGATAAGGATTCATGTACCTTTGCATAGCATTAGAAGCCTGGTATTGTGGGTCACTCAATTGTTGTTCGCAACTTGCCAATTCTTGTTGAATAACTTCGGCAAATTCTTTTTCAGGCATCGTTGCGTCTTTCAACATCTCGTTCACAAGTTCAAGCGTTTTAGGCAGATTGTCTCGAACTGTTTCAATAGAAACATTGACTTGGTTTTGGCTACCACTTATGTTTACAGTGGCTTTCAATGCGTCTAATGCGTCATTGAGTTGTTGTGCAGTATGTTTTGAAGTACCTTTTTTCAACATGCTACCTGCCAAATACGAAACCATACCTTTACCTGAAAGGCTTTGAATATCGCCAAAACGTAAAGTCATATTGGCAACAACCGTATTACCACGTGTTGTTTTATTCAAAAAAGCATATTTAGCTGTACCAGCCATACCTGTTTTCGTTCTCGTTTCTATATTAGTGAAACTTGGGTCGAAAACCTCACCTTCTGCCATTTTCGCTTTGCCTTTATAACCTTCTACAAGAGCAGAGATTTCTGGAACGGGTGGAATTTCAGCGCGATCAGACTTTGCCTCTGGTAAAAATACGCCAATAGTACGGTTAGACGGTTTAAAATAAGCCTTGGCGACACGGGCAACGTCTTTTGCTGTCAATTTTTCAAGGTTGTCTCTGGTAATAAAAAACATACGCCAGTCACCCAATGCAATGAATTCAGAGAGCAAAACGCCTGTACGGGCTGTATTGCGAAAAGCCTGCTCAAGTCCTTTAAGATTTTGCTGTTTAGCACGGTTTACTTCCTCATCAGTAAGCGGTGTTGTTGCCACTTCATCAAGGGTTTTCAAGAAAATACTCTTGGCTTCGTCGAGGTTTTGCTCTTTGCGGACATCTACATTGAAGTAAACAAAACCTGGTTCCTTTGTTTGCAGGGCATAACTCCATGTACTGGCTGCTTTGTTAGCCGCTACGAGGTTTTTGTACAAACGACCAGATGGGTTGTCCGTTAAAGCATCTGTTAAGACTTGAACGGCTGCAAAATCGGGGTGAGAACCTGCTGGAACGTGATAGCCTGCCGAAGTCACTTGCACATCACCCACACGGCGAAGAATGACATTGCGCTCGCCATCTTGTGTGGGTTCTGCTGACCAAGTGCCTTGCAGAACTCGTGTCGGTTTTGCAACAGATGAAAAGTATTTGTCAACCAATTTAAGGGCTTTCATTTCATCCACTTTACCAGCTATTGTCAATACAGCATTGTCGGGTTGATAAAATTTGCGATAAAAGGCTTGAAGATTTTCAATTGGCACGTTTTCTATATCGGCTCTATTACCAATCGTTGACTTGCCGTAGTTATGCCACAAGTAAGCGGAACTCATCACACGTTCCATCAAGACACTTGAAGGGTCATTTTCACCCATTTCAAACTCATTGCGGACAACTGTGAATTCAGATTCCAAATCTTTTTTGGCAATAAAAGAATTAACCATACGGTCACTCTCTAAATCTAATGCCCATTCAAGATTTTCATCTGTGGATGGAAATGTTTCATAATAATTGGTGCGGTCAACCCACGTCGTACCATTGAAACTGGCACCTCTTGCTTTGAATTCTGCAGGAATGTCCTTGTGTTTTGGCGAGCCTTTGAAAACCAAGTGTTCGAGCAAATGCGCCATACCTGTTTCACCATATCCTTCATGGCGGCTACCTACGAGGAATGTAATATTAACGGTGGCCGTTTGCGTGGCGGCATCTGGAAAAACGAGGATTCTTAAACCGTTGTTTTTGAGACGGTATTCAGTGATACCTTCGACTGATGTCACTTTTTCAATATTAGCTGGCAATTGAGCCGATAGTGCAATGGCAAAGCAAAGACTAAAGGTCAAAAGAACAGATTTGCGAATAGACATAAGGAATTTCATGTTTTGATAAGAGAATTTAGTTAGAAAAATAAAGGATGAAAATACTGAGGGGGTTAATTTTTGAAGAAAAACAGTGTGAATCTAATACTTTATCATAGCGCGCAAGGTTTTTTTTTAGACTAAACTCCTATAAAAGAGGACTTATTGGCAAAAATTAAGAGGAAAGACAAAAGCAGGAATTAAAGGCTGCAATTTTTTAGTTTCTTTTTTGAAGTAGATGCTTAATGATAACAAATCTATTACAGCCATGAACAAATTACTCGTATCAATTTATTCTTTGAGAAAATGTTGGAAAAAAGGAACGTTAGTTTGTCACAGATATTAACTATTTATGGATAGGTTAATTTAGTAACTATAAGCCGTATGTGATACAAAGATTTACAAAATTTTCAAAATTTAGTAAATCTAATTAATTGTATAATAGTAAGTTATGTGCATTTATGAGATTCTCAAACCACCCATTCCTACTGTATGATTTTTCATAAACACAATATCAAAACCAGATTAAGAAAACAAAAGAGAAGTCACAATAATAACTATGAAATAGTAGCCTTGTTTCGATTAGGCATACTTTTTTCCATTCAGAAAAATGAAAAAAATGTTGTTACAAATGAAAAATATTAAGCTCTTATTGATAATAGTTATCCTAAAAGCACAATTTTTGTTCGCTTTTCAGTCTCCCAAAACCCTTTTTACTGAGGGGGAGACCTTGCAGCGTTTGAATCAATCCGCTGCCCAATTCATTGAAAACAATCAATTATCAGAAGCTGAGAATGAAGCCACATTGGCTGCGACGTTGGCTAAAACTGAAAATTCTGTCATCGGTTTGGCAAAGGCTTTAGACAATTTGGGATTGATTGCAAGAGGCCGATTTGATTATACAAATGCAATGAATTATTTCGTCGAAGCGTTGAAAATTAAAGAAGCAGCATCAAATAAGGGGGGCGTCGCTGTTTCTAAAAATCATATTGGTCGCGTTTTTCATTTGCAAAACAATAATAATCAAGCACTTGTGAACTTTCAAGCGGCTTTAGATCTGCTCAATACCAGCCATGAGAATTTACAAACTATTGCCGAGACGCATCGGAACATCGGTGATGTGTATTTGAGCCAAAAATTTTATGGCAAAGCCCTACATGAGTTTAATGAAGCTTTGAAAATTTGGTCGCAGGAATTACAAGATTTTCCTCGTGCCGCTACATTGGCTGCCTTTCTCGGAAAAGTGAATTTTGACATCAAAGATAATGACGGGGCGATAAATAATTTTAATGCGTCGCTTAATTTTCATCGTATGTTGAATGATGAACTCGGCAGTGCAAATGACTTTTTAGGCTTGTCGAGGGTTTATAATGGTTTGAATGACTCTGATTTGGCTATCAGTCATGCAGAAAATGCACTGAACGCTTTTAAAAATTTAGACAATAAATTGGGTATTGCCGAAGCGAATTGTCAATTAGGAAAAATTTATTTAAAAAACAACAATACGAAGGTAGCTGAATCTTATTTTGAACAAAGTGGTGTAATAATGAGGGGTTTAGATTTTCAACCCACTATGCCTGTTATTTACAAAAGTATTGCCGAAGGCTACTTGAAAATGGGGAATACTGCAAAAGCCTATGCTTATTTGTTAGATTATGCAACAAGTAAAGACAGCTTATTTACGAATGAAAAAAGCCGTGCTTTGGTCGAAATGACGACAAAATACGAATCTGAATTTGCTGTAAAAGATAAAAATCGCCAATTAGCCGCTTTAGAAAAAGATAAGACTTCGGAAACGAGATTGCGTTGGCTTTTGGTTAGTCTGGTTGCTCTTTCGTTTGTGGCTCTATGGTTGACGTTTAGAAATTATCGTTTAAAAAAACAAGATAATGAAAAGTTAGCTGTTTTAAATACCCAAATTCAGAATCAAAATGAAGCCATGGCAAGGCAAAATGATGCTTTAGAGCAGTTTAACAACCAACTGTCTGATAAAAATGCTGCCCTTGATTTGCTCAATAGTCGTCTGATAGAAGAAGTTTCAGAGCGCGAAAATGCACAAAATGAGCATTTTTCCAAAGATAATTACCTGGCAGATGTGTCGGCACGTATGCGCGACCCCCTCAGTATTTTGGTCAATGAAGCTCGACTTTTGATGGCTGAAGAACCGCGTAAAGACCAAGAAGAGCATGTTAAAAATTTGCAATTTGCGACCAATAACTTGCTTGTTTTGATAAATGATGTATTGAATTTCTCAAATATAGAAGCAGGAAAACTCACTTTAGCGCATCAAAATTTTGACACACAATACGTTTTTGAACAGGTTAAAAAGAGTGTTAAACCAAAAGAAAATGTAACTTTTAAGACAAAAATGAACAGCGGTATTCCTGTAAATCTTAAGGGTGATGCTGTTCGTTTTGTGCAAATTCTTAATTATTTGTCTGTGGGTTTACAGAGGCAATTAGAAAGCGGTCAAGTTCATTTAGATATTTCGTCTAATGCAATGACTGGGAATGAATTAATGTTGAAAATAGATTTGTGGGCTACTGGTCAGGTGATAAAAAACAAAATATTACATGATATTTTGACATGTTATGAATGTCGAGAAATTTTTAAAGATTTGTCTTTCGAAGATATGGAATGGTTGACGGCAAGACGACTCATTGAGCTTCAAAATGGTTCAATTCAGTTAGGCGAAGAACCCAATTGCTTAAAATTAACGGTCTTATTACCCTTCAAAATAGTTGAGTTAATGGGTGAAAAGGCAACTGATACTGAGGGGGCGCCGATTTGGGCAAATAATAATTTTTTAGAAGGTAAACGAATTTTGATTGTTGAAGATAATAAGGTCAATCAAATGCTCGTCGCCAACATGCTAAAAAAACGAGAAATTTTAGTTTGTACCGCTAATGACGGTTTAGAAGCACTTGATAGACTGAGTGAATCTGACTTTGATTTGATATTGATGGATATACAGATGCCCCGTATGGATGGCTATCGTGCTGTTGCTGAAATTCGTCGCTTAAAAGATGTAAAAAAATCAATCGTTCCCATCATCGCCCTTACGGCATCGGCTTATATTAATGAAAAAGAGAAAGCACAACTTTTTGGTATGACAGATTATATAGGCAAACCTTTTTCACCTGATGAATTATTAGAAAAGGTAGTAAGGATACTCATGTCTTCCAATTCTGTAAAAGAGAAAAAAGCCATGTCTAATATTTAGTAGCAAAGAGTAAAAGGCACATAGCAAAAAGCAAGAGGCAAAGAGGTAAATTCTTCTTTGCCTTTTGCCTTTTTGTTGCTTGCTTTTTGCCCTTTGCCTATTTAAAAGATGTTTAGGTAGAAAAAAGAGAGACTTGTCGAAACTGATAACGGTAATTACATCGGAAACATCGAGAAATTTAGATATTTGGGTTTGAATCGAAAAATATCAACGCTCAATTCATTTGAACTGAATTTCATCTATGAAACTTTTATTACGTATCGCACTTTTTATTGCCGTCGTCGCAGGGGTGGCATTTATCAAGTATAAATATTTTCCACAAGATGCAGCCATAAAATCGGGTGCGCCAAGTGGTGGTGGTAACGCAGCCAATGCCCAAGCGATGGGTGTCACAGGTTACGTGGTTAAATCTGAAACATTGGACAATGCCATTTTTGCGACTGGTACTGTTGTCGCTTCTGAAATGGTTGATTTGAAGCCCGAAGTGTCTGGGAAAATCGTTCAACTCAATATTGTTGAAGGGAGACCTGTTTCAAAAGGTCAACTTTTGATAAAACTTAATGATGTTGACTTGCAAGCAACCATGAAAAAACTGCAAGCACAACTCAATTTGACGGATCAAAGTGAGAAACGTTTGCGTAAGCTGTTGGAAGTCAAAGGTGTGTCACAAGATGAATACGATGCTATTACGAATCAAATCAACAATATCAAAGCAGATATGGAGTTTACGCAAGCACAAATTGCGAAAACGGAACTTCGTGCGCCTTTCAATGGCGTTATTGGCTTGAAAAGCATTAGTAATGGTGCTTATATCACAGCATCAAGTCAAGTGGCAACTATTTTGGTTTTAAATCCAGTCCGAATAGATTTTACTATTCCTGAAAAATACGCCAATACGGTTCGAGTCGGCGATAATATTAATTTCTCAATAGAAGGCGTAAAAGACAAATTTTCAGGCAAAGTGTATGCCACTGAAAATCAAATAGACCCCATTACGCGCACTTTCAAAATACGCGCAAACGCAGCCAACCCAAACGGTAAACTGAAAGCAGGGGCTTTTGTTAAGGTAGATTTTAGTCTCAAAGAAATAAGCAATGCCTTGATGATTCCGACCCAAGCCATGATTCCTATTTTAAAAGGACAGCAAGTTTTTATCTCTAAAAATGGGGTGGCCACAGCCGTTCCTTTTGAGGTAGGCTTGCGGAATGATGTCAAAGTACAAGCTATTTCGGGACTTTCTGTAGGTGATACGGTTATTACATCGGGTTTGATGGGTATAAAAGAGGGTTCAAAAGTGAAATTTACGGCGGTTCAATAATTTTTCATTAGCGATACTGAGGGGGCTATTTTTGTTCAAAGATTCATAGCTTTGAGGGAAATTTCGTTTTCTTATGCGATTCAACGAAATGGATACAGTGTCATTTTTGTTTAAATTAATGAAAATCAATCAATTAACTGATGAAAGAGTTGTTAAGTAAAGTAGGCATTACCCTTGCCATTTGTCTCATTGAGTTGGCATTAGTTAAGTTTGGTCAATTCGCTTTTGGTGGAATCATTGTTGTTGTTGGATTATTCGGCGGCTTGATGATTTTGATGGGTCATAAAAATTGGGGGTGGGGTATGGTTATCGGAACGCTATTATTTACGATTGTGCTTCTCCTTTTTGGCTGGACATTTATGGAAGGCTGGCCAGGACCGCAAGAATTCATAGACGGCAAACGATATCAGAAACAGTAATTCAAAACATGAAAAAAACGAATTTAATTCTCTTAGCTTTATTGGCTATTGTCGGAAGTATCGGAGCGTGGTATCTTTTGAGTAAAGAAGATACAAATTTAGAAGGTTATGACTTTCATTTTGCGGTTAAAGACACAGCTGACATAGGTAAAATTTTCATTGCTGACCGAACAGGTAAAACTGTAACATTGACAAGAGAAAATAATGTAAAATGGCTTGTTGGCAATAAATATGAAGTGCAACCCGATATGATAAAAACCCTGCTGGAAACCATCAATCAAGTTGAATTAAAGTTTCGTTTGCCCAGAAATGCTGTTTCAAGTGTTGTCAAAGACATAGCTACTGAGGGGATAAAAGTTGAGATTTATAGTAAAAATGGTAGCGCATTGCGGTCTTTTTATGTGGGCGGCTCAACTTCGGACGATAGAGGGACTTTTATGATGATGGAAAACAGTAACGAACCTTATGTGATGCACATTCCTGGTTTTCAAGGCATGTTGCGCCCTCGGTTTCAGATGGAAGAACAAGATTGGAGAGACCGTTTTGTATTCAAATTACAACCTCAAGATATTAAAGTTGTGAGTATCGAATACCCCAATCAACAAGCAAAATCGTTCACTTTGACGCGTGAAGGCAGTAATCAATATAAAGTTGAACCCTTTTACAGCATTATACCGCCTATCAATCGCCCTATAGTGACAGGTATGGTCGATGCTTTTTTACAAGGGTTTGAAAAATTGGGAATTGAAGGATTTGAAGGAGGCAATCCCAAGGCAGATTCCTTAAAGAACGCGCCTGTTTTTGCAAAAATTACCGTGGTTGACAATAAAGGCTTTTCTAAAACATTGACCTTACATCCTTTTATAGCTCGGAATGAACAAGGGGAAGCGACGAGAGCCGTTGATGGCAATATTCATATAGAACACTACTTTGTCGATACGAGTGATGGCGAATTGATGGCTGTACAACATTACGTTTTTGAAAAAATCTTTTGGGCGTATGAAGCTTTTTTTACAAATCCAACTAAGTAAGGGTGAATATAATTAAGAGTGAAATTTTTACGCTTACGTTTTTTTACACATCCATAAATGCAAAAAACAATAAGGATGCTTTTTTTTGAACGATTCTCTTAACTTTGCGTTTTATTTCGCATAAGAAAATTAATCATAAAATTCATTCGAAAAAACGAAGTTATGTCCTATAACCAACCTAAAAGTATCAACTTCCAAGAACGACACATTGGACCCAATCAATCTGAACTCAACGAAATGCTTGCCACGATTGGCGTTGATAGTCTTGATACTTTAATTGACCAAACTGTTCCCTCGAATATTCGTTTATCAAAACCCTTGAATTTGCCGTTTGCTTTGTCTGAACACAGATATTTGCAACACATAAAAAGTGTTGGTAAGATGAATAAAACATTTCGGAGTTTTATAGGTATGGGTTATCATGGCACAGTGACCCCCTCAGTAATTTTGCGAAATGTGTTTCAAAATCCGGGTTGGTACACCCAATATACGCCTTATCAAGCCGAGATAGCGCAAGGTCGCCTTGAAGCTATTTTGAATTTCCAAACCATGGTCTCCGATTTGACGGCTTTGCCGATTGCCAATGCCTCGCTTTTAGACGAAGCAACAGCAGCCGCAGAAGCCATGACCATGTTTTTTGCAGAAAAAAATAAAAAAGTTAAGAATCCTGCCGAAATAGTAAATGTTTTTTTGGTTGACGAAAATGTGTTACCCGCTACGATTGATGTGCTTTTGACAAGAGCTTTACCCCTCAGTATAGAGGTGAAAATTGGCAATTGGCAGACTTTTGATTTGTCTCAAAACGTGTTTGGCGCATTGTTGCAATATCCAAATATCAAAGGCGAAGTAGAGGATTATCGTGCTTTTGCTTTAAAAAGCCAAGACAAAAAGGTGTTTTTGACAGTAGCTGCCGATTTGATGGCGTTGGTTTTGTTGACACCGCCGGGTGAATGGGGTGCGGATTGTGTAGTAGGCAATTCTCAACGTTTTGGCGTGCCGATGGGTTTTGGGGGCCCTCATGCAGCGTTTTTTGCGACAAAAGATGAATTTAAACGTCAAATTCCGGGACGTATAATAGGTGTCTCTATTGACTCGCATGGCAAGCCAGCTTTACGTATGGCTTTGCAAACGCGTGAGCAACATATACGTCGTGAAAAAGCGACTTCAAATATATGTACCGCACAAGCATTATTGGCGATCATGGCTTCGATGTATGGCGTTTATCATGGTCCTAAAGGCTTGAAATCTATTGCAGAAGACATACATTATAAGGCTGTGTGGCTTGAAAAATCATTGTCTAATTTAGGATTTAAAAACCTAAATACCCATTTTTTTGATACCATCAGAATCGAGGTAAAAGACCCTGAATTACTGAGGGGTATCAAATCGCAATCAGAAAAAGAGGGTTATAATTTTTGGCATGAAGGTAACAACATACAAATTACGCTTGATGAAACCGTTACAAATGACGATATTGCTTATTTGCAAATGATTTTTATGGCTTTTACGGATAAAAAGACAAAGTTCATTTTAGACGATTTAGAAAGCCATTTGCCTTCACAACTTAAGCGTACAAGTTCCTTTTTGACGCATCCTGTTTTCAATACACACCATACCGAATCCCAAATGATGCGTTATGTGAAGCGTTTGGAAAATAAGGATTTGTCGTTGACGCATTCTATGATTTCCCTTGGCAGTTGCACCATGAAACTCAATGCAGCTTCAGAATTGATACCAGTTAGTTGGGAGGAATTTGCCAATATTCACCCCTTTGCGCCTACGAGTCAGACAAAAGGGTATCAAAAAATGATAAAAGACCTTTCGACTTGGTTGTGTGAGATTACAGGTTTTGATGCCTGTTCTTTGCAACCAAATTCAGGTGCGCAAGGCGAATATGCAGGTTTATTAACCATAAAAGCCTATCATGATGCCCGAGGTGATCAGCATAGAAAAGTCGCTTTGATTCCATCATCAGCACATGGTACCAATCCTGCTTCGGCGGTTATGGTTGGCATGGAAGTCGTGGTTGTGGCTTGCGATGAACGGGGCAATATTGATGTTACGGACTTGACAAAGAAAGCGCAACTCTACAAAAATCGTTTGGCGTGTTTAATGATAACTTATCCTTCAACGCATGGTGTTTTTGAAACGTCAATTAAAGAAATTTGCGATATTATTCATAAAAACGGCGGCAAAGTCTATATGGACGGTGCCAATATGAATGCACAAGTGGGTCTGACAAGTCCTGGATTTATTGGTGCAGATGTGTGCCATTTGAATTTACATAAAACTTTTGCGATTCCCCACGGCGGTGGTGGACCGGGTATGGGACCCATTTGTTGCAATAAATCACTTGCGCCTTACTTACCTGGGCATGTATTTGTGAAAACGGGTGGTAAAAAAGCCACTCATGCAGTATCGAGTGCGCCTTTTGGCTCTGCAAGTATTTTGTTAATATCTTATGGCTATATTCACATGCTTGGTACTGAGGGGGTAACAGATGCCACACGTTATGCAATTTTGAACGCCAACTACATGAAAGCGCGTTTGGAAAAAGCGTTTCCGATACTTTATACAGGTGAAAAAGGTCGTTGTGCCCACGAAATGATAGTGGATTTGAGACCTTTCAAGGCGATTTGTTCGGCAGAAGATGTCGCTAAACGCTTGATTGACTATGGTTTTCATGCCCCTACATTAAGTTTTCCAGTAGCTGGAACGATTATGATTGAACCTACTGAAAGTGAATCGAAAGACGAATTAGACCGTTTTTGCGATGCCCTTCTAAGTATAAAAGAAGAAATGGACGAAATTGCAAGAGGCGAGTATCCCGCTGATGATAATGTGTTGGTAAATGCACCCCATACAAACGAAAGCGTTGTAGCAGATGATTGGTCACATGCGTATAGCCGTGAAAAAGCAGCGTATCCATTACCGTATTTGCGTCAAGGCTTTAAGTTTTGGGCGACTGTTGGTAGGGTTAATAGTGCTGCGGGTGATAGAAATTTGATTTGTGTTTGTCCGCCAATTGAATCTTATATGGTTGAAACGGTATAAAAAAGGTATAATTAAGGCGACCTTGTAAAGGTTTTTACCTTTGCAAGGTCGTCTTTTGAAAAAAAATAAGCCCCGAACTCCGTCCGAGGCTCAACCCAAATTATGCAAATTTAACCTAAACCAAACTGGGGAACGTGCTAAATCAATAAAGATTATTGACAAAAATTACAGGTATACACATCTTGTGAATCTGTAAAATCAAGTAATCCTGTCTAATATAAAGGCACAGATTTAATTAAAAAATGACCTTTAAAATTGAATGCACATTCTTTTAAATTAGGAATGAAAAAAACCTTCGATGGTTTATGTGTGATATTTTCCATAGCCGTAGCATGAAATTATTACACGGTGCAAATTTATACAATGTTTAGAGATAATTTTGAGATTTCAAAAAAATAAAAATAAACAGCAATCACCTTCTTTGAATATATGCTAAATAAAAATCTTTATTTTTAACCATGGGGGTTTAAAAACATATCAGTTATCTGTCTTAACTTGCACTCATATTTGGACATATTACTATAACTTATTGATAATGAACCCTTTTCGTAAATCATTTAATTTTATTTTTACATGAAACCCACATTGTTGATTCTTGCTGCCGGTATTGGAAGCCGTTATGGTGGACTTAAACAAGCCGATTCAGTAGGACCTTCAGGCGAGGCAATTATCGAATATTCTATTTATGATGCCATTCGTGCTGGATTTGGTAAAGTTGTTATTGTTATTAGAAAAAGTATTGAACATGATTTCAAGGAGAAATTTGGGGGTAAGTTCGATGACTTAATTAGAGTGGAATATGCTTTTCAAGAATTGGATACGCCTATTGAAGGTATTGATTTTTTTCCTGAAAGAAAGAAGCCTTGGGGTACAGGTCATGCGATGCTTGTCGCAAAAGATAAAATCAATGAACCCTTCTTAGTGATTAATGCGGATGATTTCTATGGTTTTACAGCTTTTCAAAAAATGGCTGAGTTTCTAAGTCAACGATGCTCGCCACACCACATGGGTATGGTCGGTTATTGGCTTAAAAATACACTTTCAGAAAATGGTTCTGTGAGTCGTGGCGTGTGTGAAACTGATGAAAAAAGTCTATTAACGGCTGTTAACGAAAGAACTAAGATTATCCGCGAAACGGATAAAAATATTTACTATTTTGAAGGAGACAAAAAGACTTTTTTGGCAGATGATTCAGTTGTTTCTATGAACTTTTGGGGCTACCACCCCTCAGTATTTGAGGAAACCAGAAAGATGTTTGTTCAATTTGTTAAGGATAATCCACATAATCCAACGGCGGAATTTTATATTCCTACGATTGCCAATACGCTTATCAATAATGGTAAAGTTGATTTTTCAGTGATGACAACACGCGACCAATGGTATGGTGTCACTTATCAAGAAGACAAGCAAACGGTTCAAAATGCTTTTTGGGCATTGACAACGATTGGTGCTTATCCTTCAAGTCTGTGGGGCAAAAAGGCGCAACCTATGTAATACAATCCCTGACGGTAAAAAAATAAAAAAAGCAGTTATGTGATGTTCTCAGGTAGCTGCTTTTTTTTATTTTTTTTATATTTGAGTCAAAAATGCTTGAAGGCTTCATTAAATACCTCCCCTCAGTATGAAACACATTTTTGTATACAAATACCTATTTTTACTATTGATTTCCAATGGATTATGTCCATTTTTACATGCCCAAATTGGCTACCAAATTGTTAGCGGCGCACAAAGTTTGAGCATGGGTGGTGCCAGTATCGGTTTTCAAGATGCTCAAGCGATATTTCATAATCCTGCGGGGCTTGTGGGTGTCACCCATTCCAGTATTTTACTTACATCTGAAATCAGATTTGGGCTTAAAGATTTAAAACCTATCGGTACGGCTTTTATTGTACCGACTTCATCGGGTATTTTAGGTTTTAGTTTTCAAAATTACACTTTTGACAGCTATCATGAAAGCAAAGTAGGCGTTGCTTATGCGCGTCGTTTATCCTCTAAATTCAATATAGGTATCCAACTCGATTATATGCGTTTGAAGATTAATGAGTATGGTTCAACCAATCTATTGACCTTTGAAATAGGTTGCAACACCTTGATTATCAAAGATTTAGTTTTGTCGGCTTATATTTTTAATCCTCTTTCAGTCCGCTTAAATGAGGTGGAACGCACCCCCTCAGTATTTCGATTGGGTTTGAGTTATACCTTAAACCCGAAAGTTTTAGTCTGCCTTGAAACAGAAAAAGATATTAATTTTCCCACCTCTTTCAAATTCGGTTTAGCTTACCAAACTGTTGAAGCTTTGACGTTGCGGTGTGGCTTCCGAACATCACCCTCTATATTTAGTTTTGGTTTTAGTTATAAACTAAACAAGCATTTTACAGCCGATTGTGCCTTAGCAAATCATCCTTATTTGGGTATGTCTCCATCATTGAGTTTGAGTTATTTCCTAAAATAAACGAACGGTAGCGCACGTCGAAGTGGCTACCGTTTGTTATTTCCAAAGGTTTTTTTATACCTTTTGTTATCATTGAGCTTTTAATTCAGCGGGTATATCAGGTGGAACAGATTGACAAATATTTTTACCCGTCTTATCACGTATAAACAAAACAACGCGTCTGTTGTAATGTCTGCCATTATCATCGTCTGTATTTTTTGCAACTGGTGCATTTTTACCTTCTTTTTCAGTAGTTAAACGGTTAGCACCAATACCCATCCTCACAAGGGCTGCTTTTGCATTATCAGCGCGACGGCTTGAAAGAGCCTCGTTGTAAGCATCTGTTCCTTTACCATCTGTATGGGCAACGAGGACACCAACGTAATCTTTGTTCTCTTTCAATATCTTCGCCATTTCAGCCAACTCTTTTGATGCGTCAGCCTTGATATTGGATTTATCAAAGTCAAAAAATATCCAATTCAAATCGCAACTTGGCGCCGCTGGAGGAGGTGGAGGGGCAACAGCCGTCTTAGCACCTGTATCTGTCTTAGTCGTTTTGGCCGTATCAACCACGACTAAGACATTATTTTTAGCCATGGTATCTTTAGCAGCAGTCGATATAATAGGCGCAACAGCCTCTGTTTTACCACAGCCTTTACTCCCAAATAACCACCATGCAAGCAAAGCTAAGAGTGGGAGTAATAGCCACCACCAATTAAAACCACTTGCTGCTGCTTCTTCAACAACTGCGGCGGGTGGTACAGGTGCGACTAATTCTGGTTTATCGGCAGCCACACTTCTGGCTGCAACGGCTGCTGCTGCAATGGTCAGTGGCGCCCCCAATGCAACCGCTTCGTTGGCGTGAGCAGGGTCTAAGAATGGAATGGCTGCATAAATAGCTGCTAAACTGTTGTAAGTACATGAGCGAGCGATTTCTATCCCGTTGTCATTTTTTAGAATGACAAAATAATGGTCAAAACCGACTTTTTTGATTTCATAATGCTCTTTGTTATGCATATTTTTGACGACATCCTCTAAATCCGAATCTCGTTCTTTTGCCGTCAAATAGCCTTCACTGCGCAATGACACATCATCATCTTTATCAACAACTGCAAAATAATATTTATCCGTGCGGGGACTGATGAAAACACGGAAACCATCGCGTGGTGCCGTCATATGTCCGTGGTATTCACGGCAAGGTAAATAATCATCTACAATGTCCACAGTTGGTTTAGATACTGAGGGGATGTCTGCGAACGATAAGGCGGCTGTTCCAATACCTAACAGCGGAAACATCATACCTACGGCATCAAGGGTATCTTTAGGACAAGAACGTGCGATTTCTTGATGGTTACCTGCTTTAAGTATAACAAAATGTTTTCCGTGCATTTCTTTGACCACATAACGGTCTTTATTATCTCGGTTTTTAATGACTGAATTCATGCCATTGTCCCGTGCGGCGGCTGTTGGATAGCCTTCCGAGCGCATTTTGACGCTACCTTTGTCATTGACCCAAGTGAAATAGTATTTGTCATTGTTATGTTGCCATCTGACAAATCCGTTTTCATCAGCTTCTCCATGACCATCATATTGACGACAAGCCAAATAGTCATCTTCAAGGTTTTCATTATTTGCACTTGTTTCAGCCAAGGCGAAAGCAGTCGCAGCGGATGCTGTTGTTGCAGCGGCGGCCGCTTTTAGCCGATTCTCTTCGGCTTCTGCTAATAAACGAGCGGCTTCTGCTCTTGCATTTGGGAAAAATGCAAGAGCGGCGTCTTCAGAGTCGTAAGGACAAGAGCGGGCAATTTCTTGATTATTGCCCGCTTTTAAAATAACGAAATAACGCCCCATTTTTTCCAAAACAGAATAGCGTTCTTCCAAGTCTCGGTTTTTAGCCACTGATGCCGTGCCATTGTCGCGGGCTGCTTTCGTTGGATAACCTTCTGAACGCATAACCAAAGTACCATCATCGTCGTACCAAGCAAAATAGTGCTTTCCATTTTCATGTGTAAATTTTACGAGACCTGTAAAACCATCTATACCCACATCTGGATGTCCTTCATATTCTTTACAGTCTAAATAGTCGTCATCAATGCCACCGTTGGCTCTTTCAGAAGATGCCAGAGCAGCGACAACACCGCCTCTGATTTTTTCGCCTGTGATATAAGGTAGCAATTCCAGCGCGGCGGCTTCTGATTCACATGGGCAGGAGCGGGCGATTTCACGATAATTAGCTGCGCGAAGACATAAGAAATAGGCACCTTCTTCTTCCTTTACGGAGTAAAAATCCTTATTCGTCCGATTTTTAATAACCGATTGAATGCCATTTTCACGAGCGGTTATTTGCGGGTAGGCTTCACTTCGGAGCAGTATTTTACCATCGGCGTCCAGCAATGCAAAAAAATAGTTTTCGCCTTTTTCATCATAAAAAGCAGCAAAACCAGCTTCCGTTGCGTGAGCGGGCTGGTTTTCGTAGGAACTACATGGAAGGTATTCGTCGTGACCCATAGTTCTTTGTTTTGTTTTGTGAAATGAATGAATAGATGTTTCCTCAAAAAATTATGTCGAAATATAAAACTAAATTTGCAGAAGGAATAATTTAACAACATTTATTTGCATATTTTTTATAAATTTCTTACACAAATATTATGTTATTGATGTTTTTGCGAAATTTTATTTTTATTTTTATTGATATTCAATTTTTTATACAATTTCATATTTATCATAATGAAAAAGAAAAATGTTTGTATAATGTCATCGTACAAACAATTCATTCTCCGATTTGATTTTTAAAATCTCAACTTAACTATAAATATGTGTATGAAAAAAGCCTCATCTCGGTATGACCGAAACGAGGCTTTTTTGATATACAAGAATACTAACGCAACAAGTTTAATTGATTCTCAAAGTAAACTCGTGGCTATTTAATATTCATCTTCATTGAAGAAAAAATCATCTTTACGAGGATAATCGGGCCAAATATCTTCGATACTCTCATATAATTCATTTTCTTCATCAAGTGCCTGTAAGTTTTCAATAACTTCAAGAGGTGCACCCGAGCGGATACAGTAATCAACTAATTCGTCACGAGATGCAGGCCAAGGTGCATCTTCTAAGTGCGAAGCTAATTCAATCGTCCAATACATATTTTACAAAATTTTTGTTTACAAATAAAAAAAGAGTTTGCTCCTTAAGATTAATGATAATATATATTTTATCACAAAGTCCGCAAAAGTAAATTTTCAATTTTAAAACTCACATACTGAGGGGGTTAAATTTTTTAGATTTTTGCGTATTACAAAATCAACATAGCATCTCCATAACTATAAAAACGGTAATCCTCTTTTATAGCTTGATGATAAGCCTCCATGACCAATTCATGTCCACCAAAAGCACAAACCATAATCAGAACGCTTGACTTTGGCAAATGGAAATTTGTAATCATCGAGTTTGCTACATGAAAATCGTAAGGCGGGAAAATGAACTTATTTGTCCAGCCTTCTGCCGCTTTCAGTTGATTATTAGCCGTCACCGCAGATTCTATAGTTCGCATAACCGTTGTGCCGACTGCACAAACTTTACTGCTTGTGTCCATCGAAGCATTAACGATATTCGCCGCTTTTTCCGTAATTCTAAAATATTCGGCTTCCATTTTGTGCTTCGACAAATCTTCGACATCTATGGTACGGAATGTACCAAGACCAATATGCAAGGTAATTTCTGAAAAATTAACGCCTTTTAGTTCCAAACGCTTCATCAACTCGCGGCTAAAATGCAAGCCTGCGGTAGGTGCCGCAACAGCCCCCACTGATTTGGCATAAACGGTTTGATAGCGTTCTTTATCCGTATCATCTGCATCACGCCCAATGTATTTTGGCAAGGGTGTATTGCCAAGATAATTCAAATCACGTTCAAATTCCTCATCTGTGCCATCATACAAAAAGCGAATCGTACGTCCACGCGATGTTGTATTATCCACAACTTCCGCAACTAATACCTCATTCCCTTTTTTGTCTTCGAAATAAAGTTTGTTTCCAACACGAATTTTACGGGCTGGATCAACCAATACGTCCCACAATTTAGCATCATGGTTGAGTTCACGAAGCAAAAAAACTTCAATAGTTGAGCCTGTTTTTTCTTTTTTACCATAAAGACGAGCCGGAAAAACCTTGGTGTCATTAAAAATCATGACATCACCATCGCCGAAATAGGTCAAGAGGTCTTTAAATACTTTGTGTTCGATTTTACCTGTATCGCGGTGCAAAACCATAAGACGACTTTCGTCACGATTGGGTGCAGGGTATTGAGCAATGTGTTTTTTGTCTAATTCAAAATTGAAATTCGATAGTTTTGTACGCATACTTTAAGTATATTATTTATCTATTAGTTTGATTATCAAGGTTTTATATTGAAAATAAAAGACGGATTTCTAAATAGGCTGCAAAAGTACATTTTTTTGATACTGTTTGTTGTTTTCTAAACTGGAAAAATGATTTTATTAGAAAAAAGTTTAGATATTGACAAAAAAAGAGGATTATGAAAGAGTATCCCTCCCTCAGTAAAGAACGGTTAAGAGACTGGATTTCTTTTAAACGTTACTTTCAAAATTCATGCTTAAAATAATTTGTGCCATTTTTTACAAAAAACGAATGAGTTGTCTAATTTTAAGCCGCTTTACATTTAGAAACAAACTACATTAAAAATCAAAAATAAAAACGAATGGCTAACAACTCTCTTTTTAGACGTAAACCTCTCAGTAAAATTTTACAAGAAGGGGGCGACCACGGCGTAGGTAAATTGGATAGAAACCTCAAATTGCGCGATTTGGTTTCTATGGGCATTGCTGCCGTTGTAGGGGCAGGTATATTTTCAACGATTGGATCGGCTGCCTATAATGGTGGCCCCGGTGTTGTGATTTTATTTGTCATTGCAGCCATTACTTGTGGTTTTACGGCTCTTTGTTATGCTGAATTTGCTTCGCGAGTACCTGTGGCGGGCAGTGCCTACACGTATTCCTATGTTACTTTTGGGGAATTAATTGCTTGGATTATCGGTTGGGCTTTGATTTTAGAGTATGCTATTGGCAATATCGTCGTGGCGATTTCATGGTCGAGTTATTTCAATAATTTACTGAGGGGGGTTGGTATTCATCTTCCCTTGTGGATGATAACGGATAGCGGTACAGCGCGCGTCCTTTATGAAACGGCTCTCGCCGATGGCAAACCGCTTGACAATATGGCTTGGACAACCGCGCCTATGATTGGCGATTGGCATATCATTTTTAATCTGCCTGCTTTTGTTATTGTTGTGTTAGTTACGGCTTTGGTTTATATTGGTATAAAAGAAAGTAAAAAATGGGCAAATGGCATGGTGATTTTCAAGTTAGCGGTGCTTTTTGTCGTCATTGTGGCAGGTTTTTTTTATATCCAACCCGAAAACTGGAATCCTTTTTTACCCAATGGTTTTAAAGGTGTCATGATGGGTGTTTCAGCCGTTTTTTATGCTTATATTGGTTTTGATGCTATTTCGACAACGGCAGAAGAATGCGAAAACCCACAACGTGATTTGCCACGCGGTATGATTTACGCCTTATTAATATGTACGGTCATTTACGTCCTCACTGCTTTGGTAATAACAGGCATGGTTAATTACAAGGAGTTTTTGGGTGTTGCCGATCCCTTGGCTTATGTTTTTGAAAAAACAGGTTTGACAAAACTCAATTACGCCATCTCTGTGAGTGCAGTCGTAGCCACAACAAGTGTTTTACTTGTTTTTCAAATTGGTCAACCCCGTATTTGGATGTCTATGAGCCGCGATGGTCTTTTGCCAAAAGCCTTTTCAAGGGTGCATCCTAAATATCAAACACCGTCTTTTGCAACTATCGTTACAGGGGTTTTAGTCGCTATCCCTTCTTTGTTTATGGATGCTGCTTTGGTCACAGATTTGACGAGTATTGGAACGCTGTTTGCGTTTGTGCTGGTTTGTGGTGGTGTTTTGATGTTGCCCACAGAAGATAAACAAGTCGGAAAATTCAAATTACCTTACATCAATGGACAATTTATCATACCTATTGTTTTCTTTTTATTCCTCTATTTTTTTCAAGATAGGGTCATTAATGCCTTCGCAAACATCGCTGACCAACCTCACCAAGAGTATTTGTTGCTCATCTTTTTGGTCATAGCAACCGTTATGACAATTTATACGCTATTGAAAAAGTGGTCTATGATACCTGTTATGGGTGTGCTTTTCTGTACTTATTTAATGATTGAAATACCTGTCAAATCATGGTTTGTGTTCTTTGGTTGGATGGCACTGGGTCTGACGATTTATTTTCTATACAGCATGAAAAATAGTAAACTGGTTGACTCATGATTGGTTAATAAGGAATGTATAAAAAACAAAGTCACTTTTTGATATTCTGTTTTAATTTTTCACTTAAATTTTTTTCATCTTTTTATGTTTTGTTGTTGAATGTTTCGCAGCATTTCACCCCTCAGTATAAGTCAATGTTATGGGGTCAAAGACACCCTTTAATAGTAGGTGTCAATGAAAACACCGACACCAGCGCCGCCGCTTTTTAGCTTGGCTTTAGTGTTAAATTTAATTGAACTCCTTCGACGAGCGGGCGGGCTAACGGAAGTAATTAAACAGCTTATTATAATTGGGCATCAGGTCGGGCGGACGGAATTCTATTAAACAGTAGTGTTAAACTTCGACGTTTTTATATATTTTTGGCATCAGTTACGGATGGAAGTGCCTTGAACCCCTCACCCTCGCCAATACTTTTACATTATCTGCAACCATTAGTCGAAACAAATAGAATTTTGAAAAATGAAAATTAACCGTTTAAAAACTAAAATCTGCACTTTATTGACATTATTTACTTTTGCCTTCTGTAACGGACAAGTGAAAACCGATTCGACAAAAGACAGTATAAGTCAAGAAAAAGCTTCTACGGAAAATCACCCCATGATGATCCGGACTCAAGGGGTAAAGTCAGGAAATGTTAATTGTGAGCTACAAGATAGAGACGGTAACCTTTGGTTCAGCGTTGGTGGAGAAGGTATTTACCGTTATAATGGAGAATCATTTACCAATTTTACTACGAGAGATGGATTGTGTGATAATGATGTAAGAGATATTATTCAGGATAAAGATGGAAATATTTTGATTGGCACCAGTAGCGGTATCTGTAAGTATGATGGAAAAAGTTTCAGCAAATACTTCGAGACGGATACATTGAACCATTTTAGGATTACCAGTCTTTTTGAAGATAGGGATGGAAACCTTTGGTTCGGGGTCATGGCAAATGGTATTTATCGTTATGATGGAAAAACCCTCAGCAATTTTCTGAATAATGATGATCATCCTTTTAATCTTGGCAATCACTATCAACTCATCATAGATATTCTACAAGATAGAAATGGTAATATATGGTTCAGTTCATGGAACGGTGGTGGCGTTTGGCGCTATAATGGAAAAACCTTTACAAATTTCCTGCCTTCTAAAAATTATTATCTATCGCACGAAGACGGAAGAACAAATACCAACCCCAAACAAGGAATATTTAGCAATTTACCGCTTAAAAGTACATATTCTTTCTCTGAAGACAGTATTACTGATGATATGATATTTTCTATCTCAGAAGACAAAGCAGGAAACCTTTGGTTCGCTACCAGAAGACACGGAGCCTGCCGTTATGATGGAAAATCTTTTACCAGTTTCAGGGAGAATGAAGGCTTTGTAAGTTATGGAATATATTCAATCCTAGAAGATAAAAAAGGGAATATGTGGTTCTCAACTGACAATAATGGCGTCTTCTGTTATGATGGAAAGACTTTCAAAAATTATACTACTGATGATGGTCTGGTCAATAATTCTGTTTTTAGCATTTTAGAAGATAAAGCCGGCAACATTTGGTTCGGAACGAGATGGTTTGGCTTGAGTCGTTTTGATGGTAAAACCTTTAACACATTTTCCAAATACAAAGAAGAATAACACCATCTCAGATGAACAAATACTGAAACATTATAACGACAGATATAATAAAAATAGAATAGCCTCACTGGAATAGCATGTTTGTTTATCATCCCACAAACCCACAACAACAAACAGCACTGCTGGCTTCGTACAAGTGTCGGAAACCTTGTTTTTGCTTAATATGACCTTCAAATAAAGTTTAAAATACAAGCAAAAACGATTAAAACCAAAGTCAAATTTATCGTGCAATCTTAAAATTGAAGCATTGATTTAATGTTTCCGACACTTGTGCGTTTGATTTACATGTTTTGTGCTTATTTCTTTTCAAAATGGAGAATTTTAAAAATTGTCATAGAACAAATTAAGTAAGTTCTCTGCCAAGCGGCAAAAAAAGTTTTGGAAAGTAAAAAAGAAACTTTGGAACACTAAAAAAAGTCTTAGATAGACATTTAAAGTTTTGAATCGCGCATCTAAAACTTTGGATAGAGCATTTAAAGTTTTAAATGAGGCATCCAAAACTTTGGACGGGCATTTAAAGTTTTGAAGGGGCATGCAAAACTTTAGACGGGCATTTAAAGTTTTTGTGTATATGCTTATATTGTGGCATTTTTTTTTGTAGATAACATGATACAGAATTTGTAATTATTTAGGTTTGCTACGTACGAATTAAACCTAAATAGATACTTTAAACTTTATGTGCGACAAATAAGTCAATCAAAACTTGATTTAAACGTTCAATCGCTTCATCTATCAACCAATTTTCACGATTGCGGGCTTCGACAAAATTAGAAATGGCTCGGATTTCAGAAAAAGCGACCCCCTCAGTAAGACAGGTTTGAAAGAAGGCTGCACCTTCCATGGTTTCAATTTGAGCGTCTTTATATTTTTGTAAAACGCCTTTGATACTTAAAGGAAAACCATGTACTTTTTGAACAGTTAAACCATGTGCCAAAGACAGATTGAAGGGGCATAAAGGTTTGGTGTTCAATAATTTATCTTCTGTAAAAGGGGCTTCGTTTTTAGACATTAAACCCAAATCAAACATATCTGTAAAAGTGCCGTCGGCTAACTCAACGCCCAAATCGCCATATCGCTCACTCACAACTTCTACCACTGTACCCCTTTCAAAAGCATATTGGGGCAAGGAGCGGGCTGTTTGCAATTTTTTAGGTAGTAATCCTGCTATTCCTGCATTGAGGGCAAAATCGAAATTATTGAGTGTCAAAGCTTTACTCACTTTTAGAGCCGTATTCACCATCCCAATGCCTGTAATTAGGACATCAAAAGCGTAATTCGAAAAAAGCGGACTTTTTCGGACATTCATTTCTTTTTGCAAAAAATCAATGAAAGGTTGTATTTCAGATACTGTCGCAGCGACAATAAGAATCTTTTTCATGAGTGATTATTCAGAACAGATATAATTTTTGCTGCATTCTCTTTGTTTGAAAACATATTTTCCAAAATTACCCGTCTTTCGGCAACCTGATGGGGTGAAAATTGAACATTCATCAAGCTTTCTACCGTTGTGCGAATATCTTTTGATGTGTTTTTGACATAACAAAGCGGCTCTAATCCCGTGTTATTTATCATGTGCCGATTGACAACACAATGCCGACCTCTATACAAGGCATTGAGCAATTTTAGTTTCATACCCGCTCTTTGAAACGACAATAAGACATTGATTTGGGCATTTTGTAACAAATCTGTCATGGTGGTTTCGTCTGGATTAGGAATAATGGTAATATGGTCAAATCGCTTAGCTTTTTCAATGAGGCGTTCAGATGGATTTTTTCCAGCTAAACGCAAGGGTATTTCGTGCTTTGAAAAAATACGGTCAATGAGGTAAATAGCCGCTTCTTCATTGTCCGAAATACTCAATTTGCCATGAAAAAGAACATATTCACCTGTACCTGTACGCGACTCGACATACGTGTTGGGATGAAAAGGTGGGACATAAATCACAGGCGTTTTAGTTAAGCCGACATTTTCAAGTAATTCTGAATAGTAGTCCGTATCGTCGGGCGAAATGGTCAAAAGGGTATTCGTATATGGCAAGATTCTTCTTTCAAATCGTCTTAGTTTCCAACTTTCTAATTTAAAATACAACTTTTTGAAAAAACTTGATTCAGTTTTTATTAAGCTCAGATAATATTGCCATTCGGTATTGTGCATCCGAACTATTTTTTGACGGTCTTTCAAGGTGCGCTTATGAATGAACGCACAAGCATGTAAACCTTCAAACAAAATGGGTGCATCGTCCGCTTTCAAGTTTTTGAGTAGTTTGAAATCCGTTCTCGACTGCACAATAAAGGGTTTAAGACTCAACATGCGGAGAGGCGAAAATGAACGTTTATAGTAATATACTTTAGCACAATACTTTTCTAATTCGGGTTGTGGCGTTCGTTCACGATATTTAAAACAATGAAGCGTAATGCTCATGCCCGCTTCCCACAGGGCTTTGACTTTGTAAAAAATGTCCATCACGCCTCCATAATCGGCAGGGTAGGGAATGTCAAAGCTGACAATATGTAATCGGTTATTTTCCAATGGATTTATTGTTTTTAAATTAAAGCACAAAGATTAGCAAACTTTTAGAAAGCAACACAACACTATTTTTTGATTTTTTATGAAAGGTGCATCTTTCTTTCTAAAATTGCGCAATATTTTAACCTTTAAACTATTTTTTTAACATATGACACTTAGAATGTATCAAGCAGATGCTTTTGCAAGCCAAGTTTTCGGTGGCAACCCTGCGGCAGTTATCCATTTAGATAATTGGTTGACCGATATAAAGATGCAAAATATTGCTGCAGAAAATAACTTAGCTGAAACCGCTTTTATTGTTCCGACAGGCGGCGACAGCGACTTTGAGATTCGTTGGTTTACACCTTGCATTGAGGTTCGATTATGTGGTCATGCGACTTTAGCCACAGCGCATATTCTTTATGAACGACTTGGGTTTGACAATACAGAAGTGCGTTTTGACTCTTTGAGCGGTATTCTAACAGTTAAAAAACAAGGTAATAATACCTATACTCTTGATTTTCCGACGGATATACTGAGGGGGTATGATTTAGTGTCAAACGAAGCAGAAATTATTCGCAATGTTTTGAAAGTCAATCCCTTAGCTATCTTCAAAGGACGAGATGACTTTATGGCTGTTTTACCATCTGAAAAGGATGTGGCAAGTTTAGAGCCTGATTTTAAAGGCTTGAAAGACCTGGATGCGCGTGGTTTGATTGCGACCGCCAAAGGCGATGAAGTGGACTTTGTGTCTCGCTGTTTTTTCCCCGAAGCGGGTATTGAAGAAGACCCTGTGACAGGCTCGGCACAAACCACAATGGCACCTTATTGGGCGGAAAACTATGGCAAAATGTATCTGACTGCCCGTCAAATTTCTAAAAGAGGGGGCGAATTGACTTGTTTACTGAGGGGGTCACGCGTGGATATTTCGGGCAGCGCAGTGACGTATTTGGTGGGTGATATTTTTGTTTAATCTAAAATTATACTCCTTTGAAAATGGTTTGCCTAACATAATAGACTGAAATTATTCCTAACCAATGTTTTATATTTTTCACTTTTCGTTTTTCACTTTTCATTTAGTATAGCCTGTTTAAGGTAAGGGTTTAGTGGATTGATTAATAATAAGTTGTGTTGACAACATTAAAGTTATGTGAGGAATGTGGGTGTCTTTCGATACTAATTTTTGAAGGATATGATGGGCTGCCATTTTGCCCAAATTTAAGCCATCGTGGTGCAGATAACTCACTTGGGGGTCCAAGATTTTGGGCAAAAAGCCATCACTGATGCTAATAACAGAACATTCATCGGGAATTGCAACTTTCATTTGTTTCAAAGCAGGAATAACACCCGCTAATATTTCATCACTCATCGCAAAAATACCGTCAGGTTTAAAACTTTGATACGCTTTGTCAACTTGTGACCAAGCCTCGAAAGTATTGCTCGCAAAATGACATTCGGTAGCGATATGAAAGTCTTTTTTTGATTCAATCAATTCATTGAATCCTTCTAATCTCTTACTTGTCATCATTAAAGTTTTGTTGCCAAATAGACCCATAATGCGCCGACAGCCTGTTTGTATTAAATAGTCAACACATACTTGAGTGGCCTTCGCATCGTTAATAATGATTTCATCGAAATCATTGTTATCTAATACTTTATCAAACAAAACAACGGGTGTATCTTCTTCTTTCATCTCTTGTAGATGGTCAAGTTTGACAGTTTGATTACTCAAGGCTATCAATAGACCATCCACACCATTTTCATAACAAATACGTACATTATCAATTTCTTGTTGAATATCATCATTCGATAAAAGGACCAAAAGTTTATAATTAGATTTCTGAATAACTTCCGAAATTCCTTTGATAACCGATGGAATAAAAAACATATGGGCTTCAGGAATTATTAACCCTATAATATTACTTTTTTGCTTGCGTAGTTGAACTGCGGTCATATTCGGATGATAGTTCATCTCTTTGGCAAGTTGTTGGATTTTTTCTCTAATGGCTAAACTAATATCGGGATGATGCTTCAAGGCTCTTGAAACAGTGGAAATACTCACACTTGCCATGGCCGCAATGTCTTTAATGGTAGTCCTTTTCATGCCGCTAAGGTAATTATTTATCCACATTTACCAATACTTATCAACCGCAAACGTTTGTGCAAACGTTTTCTGATTAAAAACACAAAAAGAAGATAACAAGCAAGTGCAATTATTACTTTAAGTTTGTGCTATCAAATTAATTACAGAATAAATAACATGAAAATCGGAACTTCTCCAATTTTCATTTTTATTAAAAATTAATGAGCAAAATATAGAAGTGAAAGTAGTTTTTTTTGATTCATACGATGGGTGAAGTTTAGTTACCTATTTTATTCCTACAAAACGGGTTACTTAGATTGTTCAAATTACAAAAGCAACATTGAGTCATCGAGCTTAATTTGAAAAATAATCTGAGTAGCCTGTTCGTTGGATTTTTGAAAATTTAGCAATAAAGTAACTGTATTATACAAAATTATACAAACAAATAAAAATTTAAGCTAAACAACAAGAATGTATGACTTTTAAGGGTGCGAGCTTTGCTCACACCCTTTCTTTATTTCTGAACTTTAGTGGGTTACTTCGCTTTGTTTTATAAAAGAAAATCTATTTTTGCTCAAAATAATAAAACTTTGGAAGGGAAATTTTTAGATAACATCACAAGCACCTTTGAACTGGAACTCCCACGCGACCTCCAAACGATGGAGGAATATGTCAAGTTCATCATTCCAAGAATAAGAAGTTGGTCGCATAAAATAGAAGAAGTAAAACTTTGGCAAGAGTGTCGTTGGATGGAGATTCAAGGGACGGAAGCGTGGGACAAATCATTTGTCCATATTTTTATGCCCGATGGCGAGTACCTTGTTTTCGATAATGGCATTATGACAAAACGCAGTTGGCGTTATGTGGGTGGTGCTTTAGTACTTGATGAAGGCAGAAATTCAATTCTGTATGATATTGATTTTATGAACGATATTTTTTTAGTCTTACGTCAACACGGTACTAACCGTTATTTTGTCTTAGGCAATGAGCAATTTGTTAAAAAAATAAAATATGATTGGTACAATGCGATGGAGGAATTGTATAATGTCTATCGCCACAATTCGCGGTTTTCTTTATGGGTCATTGTGCTTGTTTTTTTGTTAGCGATGTTTTTAGGGTATGTTTATATGTGATTTTGGTTGAAAGATTTGAACTTAAAACATAAGCTTCGACAACACCATTTCCTGTTTCAAGTTGAACTTTATCGGCTGCATTTTCAATTCCATAGCCTGCCACAATCAAAGCGGCGAGGTCAATACCGGTATGTGATGCACCTGTATCTATATTCATGCGAATAATGGGTTAAAAATGCCGTTAGGCATGGTCTATCGGTAGAAAAGCCATAAAAACGGCTTTAAATCCCAAAGGGATGGCATATTCTGATGTCGATATGTCGGGACTATGCCACTCTTGAACCTCTCTTTACCATTTTCTACCGATATACCATACATATCGGCATTTTAAACCATTATTCGCATAATTAGGGTTTTATAAGAAAACCCTAAAATGATAATTGAACAAGCCCAATTAATATATTAAAAACCATACCTCACATTTATTGTACATCTCTACCCCTAAAACACGGTTGTTCTGGCAAATAATTCTACAAATAGGGATAATTAGGTTAAAGAAGCTGCATACTTATCCCATACACGGGGTATTTATGCCCCAAATGCCACAATATGTGGCATTTATTCCCCTTTCTTTAACAAATAGCGTTAAAATACGAGTCATTTAGGTTGGTTCTAAAATTTAATGTTTAGGAGTGATACATATATTTCAGAACAACTACACAACGCATGTCAGTCATTATTACAAATGTAAAGGTAAAATGAGTCAAATTAAAAACGCAATACAAAGTAGAAGGAACGTTATAACGGCTAATTTGAATGATTTTTTTTGCGAAGTGGGAGGAATGACAGCCTTTGGTCTGCGTTTCTTCAAAGAGCTTTTTCGTTCTCCCTTTGAATGGAAAGAATTTACAGTTCAATGCTTCACAACAGGTTATAAGTCGTTTCCATTGGTGGGGATTACGGGATTTATTATGGGCGTTGTACTCACCTTGCAAGCCCGCCCGACCTTGGTAGAGTTTGGCGCTGAAAGTTGGTTACCCGGTATGGTCGCTTTGTCATTGGTTAGAGAGATTGCCCCTGTTATCACCGCTTTAATCTGTGCCGGCAAGATTTCTTCAGGTATGGGTGCGGAGTTAGGTTCCATGAAAGTCACTGAACAAATAGATGCCATGGAGGTATCGGCTATCAATCCTTTCAAATATCTTGTCGTTACGCGTGTATTGGCCACCACATTGATGCTTCCGATGTTGGTGATTTTGGCTGCTACCATCGGTATGTTTGGTTCTTATGCGGGTTTTAATATCCATGGTGATATGTCCCTATTTAGATTTTTCTCTAAAGCCTTCGAATCCGTTACTTTTAGTGATTTAATACCCGCACTTATCAAAACATTTTTCTTTGGTTTTGCCATTGGCATCATCGGTTGTTATAAAGGTTATAATGCTTCACAAGGCACAGAGAGTGTCGGTAAAGCGGCAAACTCGGCTGTTGTCATTGCTTCTTTAAGTATTTTTATCATAGACATGATGGCTGTACAAATCACGGATCTTTTCGGTTAGAAATTTAGTGTACTTAGTGGATAATAGAGCGTTGATAATGAACAATATAATGAATATAAGATAACACAAAAAGAGTAATGAAAAAGTCAGACGAAGCAGTCATAGAAATAAACGGATTATGCAAAGCATTCGGTAATAACGAAATACTGAGGGGGGTTGATTTGACCATTCGACGCGGAGAAAACGTTGTGGTGTTGGGTAAATCGGGCGTAGGAAAGTCGGTATTAATAAAATGTGTCGTAGGTTTGATACCCGCAGATGAAGGCAGTATAAAGGTTTTGGGCAAAAATATCACAGAATTGGATCATGAAGAACTCAATGATACGCGGTTGAAAATGGGTTTTTTATTTCAAAATGCTGCTTTATATGATTCAATGACGGTTAGAGAGAATTTAGCATTTCCGTTACTCCGCACATCTAAAGAGTTGACCGAAGCGGAATGCGAAGAGCGCATCATTACAGCCTTAACGGATGTGGGATTGGAAGAAGCTATTGATAAAATGCCTTCTGAACTATCAGGTGGGATGCGAAAAAGAGTAGGGTTGGCGCGTTCCCTCATTTTATTGCCAGAAATAATGTTGTATGATGAACCCACGACAGGTTTAGATACCATAACCTCCAAAGAAATCAGCGAGTTGATACTTACGATGCAAAAGAAAAATAAAACAAGTTCTATTATTATTACCCACGACATGGCTTGTGCTAAATTGACTGGGGATAAAGTTGTCGTTTTCAAAGACGGGGTCATTACAGCAGAAGGCACTTATGAAGAACTGGAGCAGAGTAAAGACAAATGGGTGAAATCCTTTTTTAATTAAAAAACAACAAAAACATGAAAAATAATTCTAACTATGTATTAAAACTGGGGATGTTTATTTCCATAGGCATCCTTTTGTTGATTGGAGCTATATACATTATAGGTTCTCAAAAGAATTTATTTAATGATACTTTCCGAATAAAAACCGTTTTTAAAAATGTCAGTGGTCTAAAGCCGGGGGGTAATGTGCGTTTTTCGGGTATCAATATAGGTACGATTGATTTTATACAAATCGAATCTGATACATCGGTTATCGTAGAAGCCCTTATTCAAAAAGAAGTTCAAAAATTTATCAGAAAAGACTCCAGAGCAAGCATCGGTTCGGAGGGTTTGATGGGTGATAAAATACTCATCATATCACCTGGCAACACATCGGAAGAACAAGCTGAAGAAAATGACTATCTTGAATCGGAAGTACCTATTGATATGGATGATATTTTGGCAAGTGTCAAAGTATCTGCGGACAATATGGAAATCATTACAGATCAATTAGCGGAGATTACTTTCAATGTCAATAATGGGGAAGGGGCTATCTCAAAATTGATTAAAGATGATGGGTTGGCTAATTCATTAAATAAAACAATGACAAATTTACAGAAAGGTACTAAAAGCCTCAATGAGAATATGGAAGCTGCTAAAAGCAATGTTTTACTGAGGGGGTACTTTAAAAAGAAGAAAAGAGCAGCAGAAAAAGCCGAAAAAGAAAAAGAAAACGTAGAGAAAAAAGCTCAAAAGGAAAAAGAAGCGGCTGATAAAAAAGCTAATAAAGGACAATAAAGGAAAAGTAACTACTAAGTAATGGGTAAATAATAACATGGTCATTTTGGTTTTCTGGTAGGGGCAACCTTTACGGTTGCCCTTTCGTGAAAAGGGTCATTTTCCAATAAAATCACTTGAATCAAAGGGCAACCGTAAAGGTTGCC
>JANOAU010000093.1:0-23687 GCA_031411275.1 Saprospiraceae bacterium
CGTTATTGGTTTGTCAACGCCTGAAATAGCTTGACAAACCAATAACGAATAACCAATCCCCAGTAACCAATCCCCAATAACGAATAACCAACCAATAACCTGCATAAAAAAGCAAATATCGTTGCCCCCTCAGTAACTAAAAGTTTTAGTTGGTCTTTTTTAGGAATAAAACGCATCTTAGCATGGATTGCCCCGTTTTAAACCCTAATTTTACCCTCCATTTATCATCCAAATAAAACTCTTATAACCATCACCACATGACATTCGGAATTATTAAAGAAAGAAAAATACCCCTCGATGCACGTGTGGCTTTAACGCCTAAACAATGTGTTTTTATTAAAACTAACTTCCCAGACGTCCATATTGTTGTTGAATCATCTGAAAATCGTTGTTTTTCCGATAATGCCTACCTTACTGAGGGGGTCGAAATTTCAACAGATTTAAGTGCTTGTGATATACTTCTCGGCATCAAAGAAGTGCCTATTGACCAACTCAATGCCGATAAAACCTATTTTTTCTTTTCACATACCATAAAAAAACAAGCCCATAATCGGACACTTTTACAAGCCATTTTACAGAAAAATGTCCGCCTCATTGACTATGAAGTTTTAACAGATGACAATGGAAAACGTTTAATTGCTTTTGGAAAATTTGCTGGTATGGTCGGTACACACAACGGTTTATTGGGTTATGGCCTAAGAATAGGTACTTTTACCTTACCCCGTTTATATACCTTAAAAGATTATTCGGTAGCAAAAGAATTGTATAAAAATATAAAATTCCCTCCACTTCGCGCCATTATTTCTGGTGGCGGACGTGTATCAAGCGGCGCAGTTGAGGTCATACAAGATGCTGGTTTTCAAAGAGTTAGTATTAATGATTTTTTAACGAAAACTTATGACTACCCTGTTTTCATTCGGATTCATCCTATGGATTATGTTGAACGAATAGACGGGCAACCTTTTGAGAAAAATGATTATTACACCGACCCCTCCCTATATCGGTCAACTTTTGCGCGCTTTTTCAATAAAACAGATTTATTCATCAACGGCATTTTTTATGATGCCCGCGCACCTCGATTTTTTGAATTAACAGATATGTCTTCTCTTGATTTCAACATACAAGTCATTGCGGATGTATCTTGTGATTTAATGCCTTATTCGTCTGTTCCCTGCACAATTAGAGCCACAAAAATACCCGATCCATTTTTTGGATTTGATAAAACAACACATCAAGAAGTCGCTCCTTTTGAATCAAATGCTGTGACCATGATGACGATTGACAATTTGCCCAATGAATTGCCGTGTGATGCCTCCACTTTTTTTGGCGAACAATTTATTAGCTTTATTTTGCCCGAAATATTGAAAGAAGAATACTCTGATGTATTGTTACGTGGCACTATTGCGATGGATGGTGTTTTGAGACCCTCATTTGCCTATTTGCAGGATTATGTAAATGACAAAGAATGAAATCTACGCTGCGACTCATCCGATTTCCAAACCTCGTCATTGTGGCGTTGACGCAATATTTGTTGCAATACGCTATATTAATGCCTGACATTACCAAGTTGGGCATGATGCCCGTCCTGCCTCCTTTTCCGTTTTTTCTACTTGTTTTGTCAACAGTTTTGATTGCCGCAGGTGGCTATGTCGTCAACGATATTGAAGATATGGACATTGATAAACAGAACAAACCCGCACATAAACGCATCGTGGGCCGTGTTTATTCACTCAAAACTGCTTGGCAAATTTATGGGTTTTGTACGATTCTGGGTTTCATAATCAGTTTATACTTAGCGTTTTATGTCAAAGATGTGATACAGTTTTTGATTTATCCTTTGGCAGTGGGTTTACTGTTTGCTTATTCTCGTTGGTTCAAACGTCAGCCTTTTATTGGGAATTTAGTGGTGTCTTTTTTCTGTGCTTTTGTCGCTTGGGTTGTTTTTTATGCGCAAAGTTTATCCCCTATTTTTCCTTTGTTTTTAAAAACGCATTGGCTGGGTGCTGTCAAAATGACGTTTACGGGTTATGCTGTTTTCGCATTTTTATCCACTCTTTTTAGAGAAATCATAAAGGATATAGAAGATGCAGAGGGCGACCTTGCAGGCAATTGTCGTACCTTACCGATTGTTATAGGCATACATAAAAGTAAAATTGTCGCGACATTTGTCGGTATCGTTTTTCTACTTTTTATGGCTTATTTCAGTTTTATACTGAGGGGGTCACATGATTGGTTAAAAATCATTATTTTGAATATAAGTGTTACATTACCAATGCTTTATGCTTTAATACTATTGTTAAAAGCGAAAGAAAAACAAGATTTTTCCTATCTAAGTCGTTTGGCAAAAGCCATTATGTTAAGCGGATTAGTGTTTATTTTGGTTATGAAAATTTAATCGGAGGGAGGTGAATCCATACTTCATCATTTCTTAAAATATTACAAAGCATCAAACGTCATGTATGAAACAACCTTCTTGAAAAAAAACTGTTATTAATGGCACTAATCACCTAATTCAGAATATGTATCCTTGTAAACAACTTTTTCACACGGCACTATCCACACCAAAATTAAGCAGTAAAAGCTTGATAATCAATGACTTTTCTATACATTTTTATACTTCTCTGTCTGACATAAAAGCAGAAAGCCGCCCTTCATTTGGCAAAAACCAAGACCTGTTTTTGAGTACGGCGTATCTGCGTGTTCTTGAAAACCAGCCGCCGCGTGATTTCGCTTTTTGCTATTTGGTTTTTGCAAAGAAAGGTGAAGTCGTCGGTTTTATGGCTTGTCAAATCAAACATTTCAATGCGGGCGACAGCCTTAATTTTACAGGCAGACAGGATAATTGGTTGACTTTTAAAAAATGGTTGGCAACTAAAGTGGAATACAATACATTGATAATTGGTAATCTGATGTTAACAGGCGACCATTCTTTTTCCTTTGATAATCAAGCACTTACGTTTGAAGATAAAAAACTGCTTTTTACTGAGGGGGTGGATTTTGCAAAAAAACAACTCGCTGCAAAAGGTACAAAAATTAATGCTGTTTTCATTAAGGACTTCCCTATTGGAACACCTCACCACCGTTTGGTTCAATCACTTGAGGGTTATAATGAATTTCAAGTTGAACCTAATTTTGTTTTTGATATACCTGCTGAATGGACAAAACTTGAAGATTATCTCGATGCTCTTAGTTCAAAATATCGGGTTCGTGCCAAACGTGCTTTCAAAAAAATGGTCGGTATTGAACTCAAAGAATTTAATGTAGAACGCATTTTAGCGCATAAAACGCGGATAAACGATCTTTATAAGCAAGTTTGTGACAATTCATCTGTCAATCTTGTGCATTTACACGACGGTTATTTTGTTAATCTGAAGAATGAAATGGAAGACAATTTCCGTCTGTTTGGTTATTTTCAAGATGGGCAACTCATTGGTTTTTTTACAACTATTACCAATGAAGACATTTTAGAAGCCCATTTTTTGGGTTACGATATGGCTCAAAATGCCGGGCATCAACTCTACCTCAATATGCTTTTTGACATCATCAAAACAGGTATTGAACAAAAAGCCAAACGCATCGTTTTTGCTCGGACAGCTCACGAAATTAAAAGTTCTGTGGGAGCAGTAGCCGAAGAAATGTCGCTGTTTTTGAAGCATGAAAACTGTTTGTTTAATTGGCTTTTGCCTTATGCGTTGCCTATATTAAGCCCAAGAGAACAATGGACAGCGCGACAGCCTTTTAAGTGAAAATGTTTGTTGTCATGCGTATCTATCTTTTTATAGTTCAAAAAATTGTTTGATTATTGAACAAAGTAAACCTTTTTTTTGATGAAAACCAAAAAACAAGCCCCCTCAGTATGTCGCTCATTCTGTTGAATCATAATGCGTTGGATTTTAGGGATGCTAAGGATTTGTATAATCTTTAACATCCCTAAAATCCAACGCATTATGATTCAAATTGTTAATCCATCTTCAACACCTTCCTCGGCAACAAGTTATCTCTTTGCGCTGTATGCCAAATAAATGAGGCAATAATTGTAGCCGCTTGTTTCAAATCGGCTTCTATCAAGTGGTCAAATGTATCCATATTGGTGTGGTGCGTCCTCGTAGAATATTCAATCGGGTCTTGAATAAATTGAAAACCGGGGATACCTGCCGCATCAAACGATTGATGGTCAGTACCGCCTGTATTTGAAACCGTAATTGTACTGGCTTGCAGGTCTTTGAAAGGCTCTAACCATGTTCTAAAAATGGGTCGCACGTCTTCATTACCTTGTAGATATATACCCCGAATTTTGCCTGTCCCATTGTCCAAATTGTAATAAGCAGAGATTTTTGCTTGTTCTGGCTTCAAAGATTGCACTGTACGCGCTTTGATTTCTGCAAAATGCTGATTGACATAAGCCACTGAACCAAACAAGCCTTGTTCTTCACCCGTCCACAAAGCCATACGCAAAGTACGGCGGGGCTTCACGCCCGTTTCTTTAACGAGTTCTGTCAAAATACGGGCAGCTTCCATCATCACGGCTGACCCTGCGGCGTTGTCTGTTGCGCCTGTTGCCGATTGCCACGAGTCGAGGTGGGCGCCAAACATCACTACTTCATCTTTCAAATCCGAACCAGGGATTTCAGCAATGAGATTATGCTCCATTTTGTCGGGATTGGTGTATTTCGCCTTGATGTTTATACTTACTTTCACAGGAATCCCTTTTTGTGCCATGCGAAATAGACGGTTGTACTGCTCCACATCCACAGTCATTTGAGGCAATACTTCTGCGCCTTCATCGCGGGCTTGACCTTCTTTGGCAGATGCGCCCGATACGAAAATAGTTCCTAAATCTCCTGCAAAACTGCGGTCAATCGTTCCCAAAGGCTTTTCGTCATAAATCATTTTACGCATGGCTTTAGAGAACTCGTTGTCGCCAAAACCGAAATTGCGTAATGTACGCGGTGTAGGTTTAGAGGCATTTGCCATTTCCAACAGCGAGGAGTCGGAATAGCGTTTGGCAGGGGCATCAAAAGCTACTTTCACATTGCGAATGGTATCCATCAAAACAAATTTGCCTGTCAATTTCCCTTTGTATTTTGCCAATTCCTCTATGGTATTGGCTTTAAAATACACAACTTCACCTGTCAAAGTGCCATTGGTAGAAGGCGACCAAGCTTTTGGATAAGCTAAGAGGGGATAATAATTCGGCTCAACAGCATGGGCTTCAAATCGTTCCAATTCCCAACCTCTGCCGAAAGGTCCCCACGCTTCGGTGTGTACATTTTGTAAGCCCCAAGTGGTCAGTTGGTCTTGCGCCCATTTTGTAGCTTTGTCGAGCATCGGCGACCCTGTCAGACGTGGCCCATAGACATCGGTGAGGTAAAAAGCGGATTCCATGACTTTACTCTGGTCTAAGCCGTGTTTGCGGATGATTTTGTTGACTTTATCGTCTGCTGCGTCTTGAGCAAAAATAGCGTGAGCAAAAAAAGCGCATAATACGCCCATAATGATTTGTTTCTTCATACTGATTAGTTTGTAAATGATTTGATAAGATGATTGAAATTCCAGTGTAAGGTAAATCAATTTTTAAGATGCTTATATTTGTGCGAAACCTTTTAGTCATAAAACATGCCTCTTGCCTAAACTACAAATTCCTACCCCTCAGTATTCTTAAAAAAATTCAAAACACAAAATATGACTACCTCCACCTAAGGCATCATGCAGAAAACGAGTTCGTCTCCTTGGATAAACCCTTGTACAAGGAATAGGATTTTTTGATTTGCGATTTTGGAATAATTTTTTCTTACATTTACGAGGTCATTAAACTCATATTCAATAAACGAAAGTAAAAGAAAAGCATGAGAAATTGGAAAACAGCCTCTACCCTACATGTTTTATTGTTCTTATTCATCAACGCCTTATCGGCACAACAAAATGGTTATGCGTGTATTTATTCAGAAGGTCTTTGCGGCAGAACAGTTGCCAGAGGTGAAAAACTCGACTGCAAGCTATTAACGGCTGCTCATCGCACGATTAAATTCGGCACTCAAGTGCGGGTTACAAATGTAGATAATGATAAAAGTGTCGTCGTCACCATCAATGACAGAGGGCCATTTAACAATAGAGACATCATTGATATGACGCCTACCGCAGCCAAAAAGATAGGACTAACCCTGGGTATTGGACGCATTAAAGTTAAAATTGAAAAAGTTGTGGATTAATAACAACGAGCGTGTTTAATTTTTACACCCTTCATAAAAAGCGCGAGATGTTGTTATTGTCTCTTTGTTTTTAGTAAAATCGTAACCTTTAACTTTGTTAGAAAGCCACAAACCTTGGGCATTGGCACGGACATCAAAGACTTCACCTTGATAGGTTTTTGTTTCTTTGCCGTCTTTATCTATGATATAATTAGTCAATCCCTTGGCATTGCCTTTTATTGATAATGGTTCAGTAGGAGTTGGATAAGGTGACAATAATTGTATTGGATAACCTGCAAAAAGAATACGTTCAGGTTCATCGGTTATTTTTTCGTCACTGTTCCAACTCGTTTCAGAAATGTAAACAACACCTGTATTCCCTTGTTGTTTTCGCCTTTTTAGCCAGCCCTCAGGCGCGTATTCAAAATCAATTGACATTGTATCATTCTTCGATGCTTTGGAAAAAAGGTGGATAAGTTGTTGTTTATCATTATAGAAAAGTTGTACCACGTATAATTTAAGTGTATCTTCTAACACAATACTATAAAATTTTGTCATGATGCCTTTTTCATAAATAAAATGTCTCAACCTTAAAAGTGTATCATTATTTCTTTGTTGGAGACTGATAACTTTACCATCGCTGTCATAAGCATACTGGAATTCTGATTTCGTTGTTTTGTTTTCATAGGTTTGAACATTTTTATAAGAAATGAGTTTGCCCCATTTATCATAAGTGTAATAACCCGTGTAGCTGGTGTCTGAAGATTCAACACGTACCAAACGACATTGCGCCATGGCTTGTAAATTGGCTAATAGAAGCATTAAAACAGTGAGATGAGTTTTCATTTTTGAATCATTTTAAGTTTAAAAATTGGATTTATACTGAGGGGTGGCACTCTACAAAAGCATATTCTCCTTTTTTTAGGAAAAAGTAAATTTAGTAAATTGTTTTCATTTTCAAAATACTTTATTTAAGGTTTTAAAATAAATACCTCTACTTTCTATAAAGTTACTGTTTGGCGATCTTTTAAAAAAAAAACAGCTTTTAAGAATTTCCTCAATCATTTTTTATAGACTCAAAAATAATACTATACATACCTTGCTTGTTTGCACGTATGTTGCAAACCGCATTTTTTTCTCGCACATATTCAAGAAATTTCAAAATTTCTCCGAACATTTAATTTTGTTATTGGCTATTGCTTATTCGTTGACATATTAGTATCCAATAACCATTTACATCGCCATGCGCGGCAAAGGTGATACATCTTGCCCGACAAAATCACCTTCTAAATATTTGAAAAAAGCAGCTGTGGCAATCATACCCGCATTGTCTGTACAATATTGAAAACTCGGAATGTATGTTTGCCACCCCTCAGTATTTCCAGCATTTATCAACGCTTCGCGCAAACCAGAATTGGCTGATACGCCACCCGCAATCGCTACTTCTTTTATACCTGTTTCCAAAGCCGCTTTCTTTAGCTTTTTCATTAAAATAGAAATGATGCGGCTTTGAATGGAAGCACAAATATCATTGAGGTTTTCTTCTATAAAAAGCGGATTTTCCTTTTGTTTCTTTTGTAAAAAGTATAAAATAGCTGTTTTCAGACCACTAAAACTAAAATTCAAACCTTCGATATTCGGTTCTGTAAATTCAAAACGCGGCGAACCTAATTTCGCTAATTTATCAATAATCGGTCCTGCAGGATAACCCAAACCTAATATTTTACCCGATTTATCAAACGCCTCTCCTGCGGCATCATCCGTCGTTTGCCCCAGCACTTTCATACTGAGGGGGGCATCCACACGCACAATTTGCGTATGTCCACCCGAAACGGTTAAGCATAAAAAAGGAAATTTCGGACGCGGGGCTTCTGCAAAATGTGCCAAAACATGTGCGCTCATGTGGTTCACTTCAATCATCGGCACATCTAAAGACAAAGCAAATGCCTTTGCAAACGACACACCCACCAAAAGAGAACCCATCAATCCGGGACCACGAGTGAAAGCCACTGCATCAATATCCCGTTTAGAAACACCTGCTTTTTTCAAAGCCAAATCCACAGTTGGTACGATATTAACTTGATGCGCTCTGGAAGCTAACTCTGGTACAACGCCGCCGTATTGCTCATGCACCGTTTGATTAGCAATACAATTGCTTAAAATTTCGATGTTTTCGCTTAGAAATGCTTGATTTTCTTCTGAAAACCTACCCCTCAATATAGCAGCCGAAGTATCGTCACAAGAGGATTCGAGGGCAAGAATCGTGACGCTGTTTGGATTTTTAGTCTTAATATTGAACATACAGAAATGGAATGTTATAAAAAACCTAATGGATGACGCAAAAGTACAGGTTCAAACCGAGAAACCGTTTAAGTTATGATAAATGATAATTGATGATTGATAAATTTGCAAAATGAAAAATACGATTCTAATAATACTACTTCTTTCAACAACTATTATAGCTTGTTCCAAGAAGAAAGTTGATAAAATCTCAACAACAAAAATTGACAATGAGAAGACTCATACACGTTCAAAAACGGCTATTGACTCTAAAAAAGAGATAGAAGTAATAGTCTTACCCTTTCCCATTGAAAAAGAAGTCCTTTTGATTGCCAAAATTAACAGAGCGCCTTGTTTTGGCAAATGCCCTGTTTTTACAATTGAATTGTACGATAACGGTATAGTGAAGTACAACGGTATCAATTTTGTGGATAAAAAAGGAATATTTACAGCAACAGCTGATTCTGAATTTATCGCTAAAATTCAATCCAAAGCCTTGTCAATCAATTACTTATCTTTTGAAAATAAATATCCTATTGCACCCATTATCATTGCCGATTTACCCACCACAACCACTTTCATCCGCATTGGCGAAGAAGGCAAACAGATTACCGACAACTTTGATGCACCACGCGACTTGATTGATTTTGAAAATTGGTTAGAAAGCCAGTTTGAAAAACTGGATTGGCAAGCGGAGTAGTCATTGTGAAAAAGAGAAACGAAACCCCTCAGTAAAAACCAAGTCTAATCCATGCTAAATATTAGGTGTCATGTTTTTCGTTCAAAAAAGTATTTAACATTCGATAATTGTACTTATTTTTGTAAAAAATCTTATTCAAATGACTATCACTATTTCAACATCAGAGGAATCTTCTAAATTTGAGAAACTACTCAAGTTTCTGTATAAAGAGCACATAGCCTTTGATTTTGTACCAACGACTCCCGTATCAGAAGAAGATTTAGAGATTCGTGAAAGATTACGTGCTAAATATGTTCATTCTGGAGAATGGCAAAACATGAGCCTTGATGAAAAAGAAGACGCAGCTCTTTTAGAAACCATGGTTTATGACAAAGAAAACGGGGTAGAAATGTTATCACCCACAGAACAAGCCGCATTTTTAAATGAATTGCGTGCATTGACTTAATACACTCATAAGCTATTGAAAACAAACATCATCTATGGAAATCTTCCTTTCTCGTAATTTTCAAAAAGAAGTTCGAGCCTTAACACCTTCCTTACGCATCCGCATTTTGGCTATTATTGACCGAGTCATTGAGGCTGAAACGCTTGCTGATTTACCCAATGTCAAAGCAATGGAAGGCGCACAGAATTACTTTCGTATTCGATTAGGCGATTATCGAATTGGTATTTATAGACGTTCTGATAATATCATTGAATTTCAAAGAGTGGGTACAAGAGGTGATTTCTATAATCGTTTTCCTTAAAAAAGCTTTCGACACAGTGCGGTTATCGAGTATTTTTATAAAACACAAAATGCCAAGCGAGGATTTCTCGACTTGGCATTTTGTGTTTTATAAAAAGTAAAAACCTAAGCCACAGCCGACATCGTTATACCCGACATCATTTGCTCTAAATGACCGTTTTTCACCTCTTTTTCACGGTCTGCAATTTCTATAAATTGGTCATATAAGTCGTTCAAATTGTAGTTTTCGACTGGAAAACCCAATAATTGCAAGCGATAACGCAAGGCAGCCCGACCACTCCGTGCCGTCAAAACGATGCTCGACTCTGAAACACCAACATCCAACGGGTTGATGATTTCGTAGTTTTCACGGCATTTAATCACGCCGTCTTGATGTATACCCGACGAATGTGCAAAGGCATTTGAGCCGACAATCGCTTTATTGGGTTGCACCATCATACGCATTTTTTCACTCACTAAGCGGCTCAATGGATACAATTGTTCTGTTTGAATATCGGTATATAATTCCAATTCCTTATGTTGTCGCATCACCATCACCACCTCTTCAAGGCTCGTATTGCCCGCCCGTTCACCGATGCCGTTGATGGTACATTCAATCTGACGCGCACCATGCGTGACCGCCGAAATGGAGTTAGCAGTCGCCAAACCTAAATCGTTGTGGCAATGTGCTGAAATCGTTGCTTTATGTATATTCGGCACATTATCTACCAAATATTTAATCAAACGACCGTATTGTTCAGGTAAACAATAGCCTGTCGTGTCTGGAATATTGACTACTGTAGCCCCTGCTTTGATGACCGCTTCGACCAATTTAGCCAAAAATTCAGGGTCAGAACGACCCGCATCTTCACAAAAAAACTCAATATCTTCAACCGTTTTTTTAGCATATTTTGTTGCCCAAATCGCTCTTTCGATGATTTCCTCGCGTGTGGAATTGAATTTATGTAAAATATGAAAATCACTGGCGCCAATACCTGTATGAATACGTGGATATTTAGCATATTTTAAAGCACCCGCCGCCGCATCAATATCTTTTTGAACCGAACGGCTCAAGGCACAAACAGAGGTATGTTTTATGATTTTAGAAATTTGCGTAACTGAGTCGAAATCGCCTGGGCTTGAAATAGGGAAACCTGCTTCAATAATATCTACCCCTAAATCTTCAAGCGCACGAGCAATTTCCAATTTTTCAGGAAGGTTCAATTTGCAACCTGGTACTTGCTCGCCATCGCGTAAGGTTGTGTCAAAAATTTTAACTTTATCTGCCATTATTTTCTATTTTTATGATTCGATGTCTATAACTGTAAGTTTAAGAACATAAATTTACGGCGAACGTTCGCTGCCAGATAAGCAAGTTTGAATAACCACTACGTTTTCAAATGCAATTTTAAACTTTACAAAACATTGATTATCAACTACTTATTACATAATTTAATACGATGCCTACTCCCATACAAGATAACTTGTTTCAACTGATCAAGACGCTGGAGAAAGCCGAAAAACGCAATTTTCGGCTCTACGTCACCCGTAATCAGTCGAGTGAAGACCTCAAATTTTTACACCTTTTTGATGTACTCGACAAATCGAAAGAATATGATGAACCAACGATATTTAAGAAAGTACCCGACATCAGAAAGGAACAATTATCGAACTTAAAAGCCCATTTGTACAAACAATTGCTCACATCTTTGCGTCTTTTGCATAAAAATAAAAATGCTGATATTGACATACGCGAACATCTTGACTACGCTAAAGTGTTGTATAATAAAGGTCTATACATTCAGTCATTGCGTATTTTGAACAAAGCCAAAGAGATGGCGAATGTCAACCATCAGTATTTTTTGAAATTAGAAATTGTTGAATTTGAGAAACTAATTGAAAGTCGTCACATCACCCGTTCACATGATGGACGTGCGGATGAACTCGCCTTAGAGTCAGAACAAACGATGAAACGTTTGATGAATACCAGCCATTTGTCCAATTTGTCACTACAACTTTATGGCATGTATTTGCAAATGGGTCATGCTAAAAACAAGGAGGATTGGGAGCGGGTGAATGACTTTTTAAAAACCAATACAGCCAATTTACCCCCCCTCAGTATGATGGGCTTTTTTGAAAAAATTTATTATTATCAATGCCATGTTTGGCAAAGTTATATTGCTCAAAATTGGAAAAACTACTATCGATATGCCTACAAATGGGTGGAACTCTTTGAAAGTGAACCGATTATGAAAATCAATGACACCTCTTTGTATCTCAAAGGTGTGCACAATTTACTTAATGCCTTATACATGGCTCTTGACCATACACGCTTATCGCAGATTTTAGATAATACAGAAAAGTATCTAACAAGACACGCCGATGTATTAGATGAAAATACACGGACACTGGCATTTCACCATCTCTATACCGCAAAAATCAATAAACATTTTCTCGAAGGTACTTTTACTGAGGGGGTCAATTTGATTCCAAAAATTGAGGTACAACTTAAAGAGTTTTCAAAAACCTTAGATGAACACCGCATTTTGATTTTTTATTATAAAATTGCTTGTCTTTACTTCGGCAGCGGCAATTTTGACAAAGCGATTGATTATTTGAATAAAATCATTAACTTAAAAACAGGCAATTTACGCACTGATATTCAATGTTTTGCACGGATGTTGCACTTGATTTGTCATTACGAAAAAGGGCATTTTGCTCTATTGGAATACCTAATCAAGTCTGTTTATCGCTTTTTATCAAAAAATGGCGATATGTCGGGCGTGATGCAAGAAGTCTTAAAATTCCTAAAACGCGCCTTGTTTATGAAGCAAAAAGACTTGAAAAACGAGTTCGCAGAACTCAAAAAACGTTTAGAAGATTTGGCACAAAACCCTTTTGAACGTCGCTCATTCGTCTATCTCGACATTATTTCATGGCTCGAATCGAAAGTGAATAGCAAAACGGTGGAAGCGGTAAGTCGAAAGAAGTTTTTAGGACGGGCGTTGCATGATGTGCGGGTTGCGGCGATATTGAGAGGATAGAATTTATGCTTATAATTTCTCTATAATTGTTAAAAATACTTCAGTTGATATATCTAAATAGCGCAAGTGCTGGCGAATAATAAAAGCAGGTACAGGGCTAATATGCGATTGAAGTGTAATAGGTCTATTCGCATTTGGATGACTCCAATGTTCATGCCCCCCTTTTGTTCGATAAAGTTGACAGTCAATAAAAGTTAAAAAACGCCTGTAATCAGCTAATGAGATATTATTTAGTTTTCTCACAAAATATTATTGATTTAATGGAATGATAAAAGTTTTCTCTGTTTTCCTAAAATCTTTTTCACGTACAATTTCAGCTAAATAAGTATTTTTTTGAAGTACATCATCTAAAAAAGGTGGTTTAAAATCATTTTCCCAACCCAAACGTTTCAATTCAGCATCTAAAGTTCGATTTTTATTTGTAAAGTTTAAAAACTCAAAAAGAGATTCTTTGAAAGATGCTTCTGCTGCCACTTCGTCCTCTCCATAACCACTTAAATCAAGTGTTGGAGCGTACAAAATGAAGTTATTGTCTTCTTTAAAAGACAATAAAACAATCTTTAATTCTAAACTATTCAAAGTCGCTGTCATGTGCATTTTTTATAAAATAGTTAATTAATTGAAGAATACTGAATGAATTATAAACCACCACCCGCCACAATCTTTTTCAAAGTCTCTCGATTAATATCTACATCAAAAATAGCGGAGACAGGAATTTTAAAACCTTGCATCACAACACTTTCTATCCAATCACCCATTGTTACTTTTTTCAATAATTCATAGGTTTCGCTGTCTTCGGGCAATACATATTGCTCAATTGTTTTTTTTCGAGGATTGACAATCCAATATTCTTTAACGCCATGGGCGGCATAATCTTCAAATTTGATACCTCTGTCTCGTCCTTCTGTTCCTTTCGACAACACTTCACAAATCCAATCAGGTGCGGGATAATGAGTTTGTCCCATTTTAAATTTTTGGGCAACCTCTTTGTGCCAAAAAGCAATATCAGGCTCATAATCATTGCGAGTGAGGCTGACCATCGCTTTTTCTATTTTGACTCTACCTAATTCTTGAAAATTTGTGAAATTATAAGAAAGCGAACCTAATGACATAACCGAATCGGTATGTTCATCAGCTACTGGTGAATTTTCAATGATTTCCCCATTGATAAACTCCGCTTTCATATCTTCTTCAATCCATTCGTAAAATCTATGACGTTTACGACGTTCTTCATCCAGAGCCGTTTGAATTTCAATCAACACTTTGGGTAGATTGGGTAGAGTCATTAATTGCTCTTTTATAGCTGTTGACATTAACATTGTCCTTTTTTTATACAAAAATAAGTCTTTTCAGTCAAAAATAGTCAAAAATACTGAGGGGTCAAAAATTAATCTGTATCGCAAAAACTCGGTCTGCATCTTTATCATAACTCAAAACCAATTGCGGATTAACCTTACCACCTTGCCAAAGTGGGCGCATTTCGTTTTCGTCAATAGGTACAAGTTTCACAGGTTTGCCATTGGCAGCTTCTAATTCTTTAAGGGTTGAACCGATACGGATGCCTTCTGGGGTTTGAAATTTACCTTGACGAACGAATAAACTTTCAATTTTTTTGAACGTTTGCCCTTTTTTCCAAGCAATTTCTATCTCGCTGTTGGATTTTGGAAAGATAACCGTTTGCACCAAACCTCTATCTATATGCACAACATTGGAATCGCCATATAGGCGTATTAAATCTGCTTCGGTCGAAGCAGGTGTTATGTCGCCAAATTGCTGTTTTGGAACAATGGTGTAGTTGCGAACAACTTTATCTACAATAGGAATCACCACAGCCTCTGGAGTTGTAGTTGTAGTGGTTGTATCATTCGAAATGACTCCCTCAGTATTTTGTGTGTTTTGCGGTGCATTTTTGCAAGACAACATCAAAATAAATAAAAATAGGAAGAAAATATATTTATAAGGCTCTCTCATTTAAGTTTTTATTGAATTTTAAGGTGTGTCAAATTAATTCATGAACTTTTAAAACGAAATGATTGATACCTATATTTGAACTTAAAAACAGCTTAAAATAGTAAATTTTAGAAACTTAAGAATCAGCCTTTTTCAAGGCATCAATGGGGTTTAAATCTTGGTTTTTGACCTCGTAATTGTCTTGTCGAAATATAAAAGACGTGCCGTTATCTCTCAATCGTGTTGTACCTGCTTTATAAAAAATACCTTTTTTGGATAACTCATTTTTGTTAATCCAACCACAAATTTCTATGACTTTTTCCTTTTTATGGTAACTGCAAAAAACCAAGACATCGCAATCGTATTTTTGCTGCATAACATAGAAATTATTCACATATTCACCGCGCACATAGCTGTTTCTACCCATCGTTTTAACATCAATACGCACACCTTTGTGGACAATATCAATACCGCCGTCAAAGCCATCATTTTTTTGAGATAAATCAGGTTTAAGCCCTTTTAAGTGGTAAAAAACTATGTATTCACCTATTAGGCCAGTGAGTTGTTGTTCAAAAGTACCATCTTCAACACCTCGATTGCCCAAAGAATGAGTTGTTAGAAAAGTATGGCACGATTCAATTATCCAGGGTGAGACGACATATTTCTTTGATGTAAACATGTTTATCCAGTTATCAGTTATCAGTCAACAGTTATCAGTCAACGGACAATGTTTTTGGTTGACTGTTGATTGATAACTGTAATTTCAGTTTTCATTCATAATATCGCCCAGTAAATTGTCATAAGTCTTTTTCCAAGTTGTGATATGACCCCATTTTTCTCCAAAAATATTAACATTCTCACCTTTGACGCAACCTAATTTTGAAAAATCAATGTCCCTTTCGGACATAAACGCTTCAAAATCAGCCGTTTCTGTTGGTTTTATGGAAACCACAACACGGCTTTGGCTTTCGCCAAATAAGTAAGCATCCAAACGTACCCCCTCAGTATTCGACGGTTTATCAATCTCAAAACCCAAGCCACGCGGCATACCCGACTCCATCAAAGTAACAAACAAACCACCTTCTGAAACGTCGTGTGCAGACTGAACCATCTTGTTTTTTATAAGGTTTTTTATCACATTTTGCATATTTACCTCTTCTTCTAAATCAAAATAAGGCGCAGGAGAATGTTTCACACCATGAAAACGCATCAAATATTCTGAACTTGAAATATCATTACGGCTTGTGCCAACGAGGTAAATAACATCGCCTTCTGCCTTGAAATCCAAGGACATACGATTGTCATAATCATCCAATAAACCCAACATACCAATTGTAGGAGTCGGAAAAACAGGCACCGTTTTGCCATCTTGTTGCATCTGATTGTAAAACGACACATTGCCACCCGTCACAGGCGTATCGAAACGGCGACAAGCATCCCCCATGCCTTGCAACGCATACACAAATTGATAATAAACTTCAGGCATATAAGGATTGCCAAAATTCAAACAATTGGTGATAGCCACAGGTTCACCACCACTACAAACGATGTTTCGAGCCGCTTCTGCCACGGCTATCAAACCACCTTTATATGGGTCGGCATAAACGTAAGCAGAATTACAATCTGTTGTCAACGCCAAAGCCTTACGCGTACCGTTCACACGGACGAGGGCAGCATCGGCAGGTTCATTAGTGGTCATCGTACCCGTTCTCACCATTGAGTCGTATTGCTCATAAACCCAGCGTTTTGAAGCAATATTGGGTGAATTCCAAAGATTTTTAGCTATTTCAAGCAAATCGGATGGTTGTGCTATTGCATCAATATTATATTTTTCAATTTCTACAAAATACTGAGGGGTGCTAAATTCACGCTGATAAACAGGCGCACCACCGCCCAAAACCAAAGGTTCAGCAGGCACATCAGCCACTTTTTCGCCATGATAAAAGAACTTCAAACGACCTGTATCTGTCACTACGCCAATTTCAGCGCATTGTAAATCCCATTTATCGAATACATCAAGCACCTTTTGTTCCTCGCCTTTTTGCACCACAATCAACATTCGTTCTTGGCTTTCAGACAACAAAATCTCCCAATCTTTCATATTCTGTTGGCGTTTTGGCACTTCGTTGAGGTTGATAATCATACCCACACCACCTTTTGCCGACATTTCAGAAGTCGAACAAATGATACCCGCCGCCCCCATGTCTTGCATGCCTACAACTGCACCCGTTGCAATGACTTCCAAAGTGGCTTCCAACAACAATTTTTCTTGAAAAGGGTCGCCTACTTGTACTGAAGGAAGGTCGTCTGCGCTGTTTTCGTCAAGGTCAGCACTCGCAAACGTTGCGCCGTGAATACCGTCCTTACCGGTTGACGAACCGACGATGAAAACAGGATTACCCACGCCTTCCGCCGTTGCTGAAATCGTTTCACCCACTTTCACGATACCTGCTGACATCGCGTTGACCAATATATCATGGTTGTAACAATCATTGAAATACACTTCACCTCCCACCGTTGGCACGCCAAAACAATTGCCATAATGCCCAATGCCTTCCACAACGCCTTTCACCAATCGGCGCATGTGTGGGCTTGATAAATCGCCAAAACGCAGAGAATTGAGCGAAGCAATCGGACGTGCGCCCATCGTAAAAATATCGCGTTGAATGCCGCCCACCCCTGTTGCTGCCCCTTGAAATGGCTCAATCGCAGAGGGGTGATTGTGGCTTTCGATTTTGAAACAACACGCCAAACCATCGCCAATATCCACCAAACCAGCATTCTCTTCGCCTGCTCCTACGAGCAAACGCTTACCATCACGTGGTAGTTTTTTGAGATAAGTAATGGAATTTTTATAGCTACAATGCTCCGACCACATGACGGAGAAGATGGAGAGTTCTGTAAAATTAGGCGTTCTGCCCATGATTTCACAAATTTTGTCAAATTCTTCGGGCAGTAAGCCCAAGCTTTTAGCAGTTTCGACGGTTACTTGCAGTTCAGTCGCGAGCATTGGTAATGAATTGATAATCAATGATTAAAAAAATAAAACCTGTATGTTTTCTGGAACGTACAGGTCTGATTGACGGCGCAAAGTTATAAAAATGGTTAGAATACTGAGGGGTATAGGGATTTAAAAAAGTAATTTTGCCTAATCTAAAAACCACCCCTCCATAAAATTAATTTTTAAAGGATGCAAAAAGACAGCTACAAAACCATCGCTGCGCCAACCGTTGGTGAATTCAAAGACCGAGGCTCTAAGTTTATTGCTTATACAACACCCCTCAGTATCGAATCGGATTTTCCTATTTTCTTAGAAAAAATCAAGAAAGAACACCCAAAAGGGCGGCATCATTGCTTTGCTTGGCGTTTAGGTTTAGACGGCAACCGCTATCGAGCAAACGATGATGGCGAGCCGAGTGGTACTGCAGGTCGTCCGATTTTAGGACAAATTGATTCTTTTGGATTGACAAATGTAGGGGTGGTTGTGGTTCGTTATTTTGGTGGCACGCTGTTGGGTACGTCTGGCCTCATCGCTGCGTATCGTGAAAGTACGGCAGAAGCATTCCGACAAGCCATTATAGAAGACCGTGTTGTAGAAGATATTTTTGACATCCGTTTCGGGTATGACAAAATGCCTGATGTAATGAATGCCCTTAAACGATTGTCAATCAATATTTTAGAACAAAAATTTGATTTAGAGGGTTGCATTACATTTAGTATTCGACAAAGCGAAGTGACTCAGACTATGTTAGAAATGAAAGCCGCTATTTTGAAAATCAGCCTTGAAGAAGCCTTAAAAAGGGATTTTACTGAGGGGGTAGAAATAGCAGCGAAATAAAATAAAATTCGTTATTAGAAATAATATCCAACAAAAACTTGTTTTTCACTTAAAATTGGTTTAATTTTATAGGGAATTTCAAATGTAAGAAATTCCAAATAAAAATTTAATTCATTCACTTTTCATAAAATAAGGAGGTAGTTATGAAGTTAAACTTTACACTTTCCATGACTCTGCCTCTGCTGCTGCTTACGAGCATTGCAACAGGACAAGCCGAACGAACTTTTGTCAAATCGTTCAATCTACAAAGTAAACAAACCGTAATGCTTAATTTAGGTGAGAATATGCAAATTACTCCCTGGGATTCAGAAATATTGCGTATTCAAATGACTGTTACCTTAGCAACGACAAATGACGCAACACTTAAAGCATTTGCAGAAACAGGTCGTTACACATTAAAGTCAGAAATTAAAGACGAATCGTTTGTTGTTTTCGCACCTTTGTTACAAAATTTAATAAAAATTAATGGCAGTGATGTAAAAGAACAAATTAATTACGTTATTTACGTTCCGAAAGGTGTTACCGTTTTAAAGAATGGCGACTCAAATAAAATAGTTGCCAAACTAAATCCATAAACTTAGATTTAAACAAACCGATTCCCTTAGTAATTATGTCCATTAGCGACATACTAAGGGAATTTTTATGTCTAAAATATGTAATTAAATTGTTTTATACTTAAACTACCATTTTATATTAAGACGTGCTTAACAAATACTATTTAACTGCCCCTAACAATTAACACATTTATTCATAAACAAACACTTTTAGTCCATGATCCGTCATCTACTTTTAACTGCAACACTGTTGCTACACGTCATTATTTTGAGCGCACAAGTTGAAAAAACCTTTTTTCAAACTTATGACATTAAAAATGGGGCAAGACGCATTTCTATTCAGTCTTCAGACACCTATGAACTCCGCCCATGGAATGGTGTCCAATTGATGATTGAAACCACTGCCAGGCTTGATGGTGGCAATATGGATTTGTTGGGTATTCTCATCAAAGATGGTCGTTACAATTTTGAAGTTGAACAGGGGAATGAAGACGTCGTCTTTCATCCTAAATTGTCAGCAAGACCACAAATTAAACATCTGGGGCAAATGTGCCGTGAAACGGTAAAAATGTTCATTTATGTGCCAGAAGAATTTGTTATTTTGAGCCAAACGGAGTTCGTACAGAAAGAAACTCTTGTAGCAAAAGGCAAATAAGTGGTCATGGGTCAATTATCGTCTTTAATTGTATTTATAAGATATTTAAAATCAATATTTTATATGAATAATTAATGTACGATAATTGACCTTCACCCCAAATAATTAGCTATTTGAATCGCTTAATATCGACTTCTTTATCAAGCTGTTTTTCATTGAGCAAAAATTCGCAAAAATGTTCTGCCCAATATGGCACAAGGGATGCGCCTTTTGTGCCAAAGCCATTGAATATACCTAAGGGCGCAAATTGTGAATGCACACCTAAAAACGGTCGGCGGTCTTTTACGGTTGGACGAATGGCTGCATGATGCTCAATAACTTTAAAAGGCGCATTTAATGTCTTAGATAATTCACTGATAATCAATTCTTTATTTCCATTTTCTGGTAAATCATTATCGAATTTCCATGCATTGGTTGCACCGACCCAATACAAATCTTTTTGTCCTCCCTCAGTATCGTGAAGCGGAACAATAGCCATTTTGTTTTTAAAAATATAATTCATATTCAAATGTGGGATTCGCACTAAAAGCAATTCACCTTTGTCAGGATTAAAAGGTAAGTGATTAAAGTAGGGGTTTTTCATAGCATTGACTCCTTCGCAAAAGATGATTTTAGTCGCTTTTATGCTTTTATAGACTACCTGTTCTGTTGAAATAAACAGTTTAGATATATCAAAATGTTCTATTAATAATATTTGTTTTTTTTCAAAATATAATCGAAAATGCTCGACGAGGGCAGGTAAATTGACTTGCGCGCCATTTTTTACTGCAGCTAAAGCATAAAAAGGCTTGAATTGGCTTTCCTGATACGCTAATACTGAGGGGTCAGTTTTGCTACAATAAGATAGATAATCAGGGAATGTATTTCGGAGTAACCAATTATTTTCTTCTTCAATATTGCGTAAATTTCTGAAAATCAAACGTTCATGCCATAATTTAATATCTAATACGTTTTCAATTTCAAGATATAAGGAACGAGCGGAAGGCAAAAATTCATCAATACGCCATGTTTTAACAAACCGCATACCTGTTATAGGATTGATAACACCTGCAGCAATCTGTGAAGATGATTTTTTACCCCCCACCGTATAATTGTCTATTACAACGACATTTTGCCCTTTTTTTAGCAATAAATAGGCTAAAACAGAACCTGCCAAACCTTGACCAACAATGATAAAATCAACTTTCTTCATATTTCGCGACAACGATTCTGAAAAGAATTTTCAATATTAGGAAAAAATAAACAGGTTTCTTGCATTAGCGCATCAAAGTTACATCGCCTTTTTCTTCTATCATTGTGCCGTCTTTTAATTGTACTTTTAAATAATAAACATAGATGCCGCTTTCGACTTCTTTATTTTTGAATTTGCCGTCCCACCCCGTCGTTTCATTATTGATTTGAACAGTAATATCGCTAAAAAGTAGGATGCCCCAACGATTGAATACCTTGAAATCCAATACTTTATCTACTTTTGAAGCATCACCAAAGAACATAAAGTAGTCATTGTTGCCGTCTTCATTGGGCGAAAAAGCTGTAGGAATGAATAAACCACAGTCACGGGTGACTTCTGTTTGGACTACAGTTTGGCAGTTGTTTTTGTCTTTGACAATGACGTTGTAATGTCCTGCTTTGACACTTCGGAATAGATAATCTGCTTGAAATTTAGTGCTGTCAATGCTGTACAACATAGTGCCAGCACCCTTCGCTTTTATTAAAATAATGCCCGTGGCACCGTCGCATACTGAGGGGGTCGTTTTGACTTCTTCAATAATCGGAACAGGTTGATTTTGGACGGTGGTATTTTGTTTTATAATGCAATTGAAAGAATCTTTAACAGAAATTGTAAAAATGCCACTCCGCAAATTGAGGAATGAATCGCGACGTGTAAATGTTGAATCAAGACTGAACCATAATGTACTGGCAGGACTGCTCGCTTTGACGATGATTTGACCATCGTTTTTTTGACATGTTTCAGAGTGCATTTGTATGTCAACAATAGTAGGAGGTAGCATTTTTGAAACGGTTGTTTTTTGTGAAATGACGCAGTTTGCAGAGTCACGTATATATATGGTGTAGTTTCCGTTTTTAAGATTTGAAAATTGTCGTGTTGAATTGAATGAAATACTGTCTAAACTGAACGTAACGTTTTGGGAAGCTACTAATATACTGCCATTGTCTTTTGCACACGTGCTGGGCTTGGTGGTGACAGTATCAAATTTTGGAGGGGCGAGACGAGGCAAGACGACATTTTTTGACGTTACACATTTATTGGTATCTCTTAAGAAAACCCTATAAATGCTGTCTTTCAAATTAGAAAAAATAAATGTAGAAACATACTGAATACTGTCAAGGCTGTATTGAATATTGGGCGTTTCACCACGCCCAAAAATGGTTAGTTGACCGTTGTTTTTATTACAATTCGCTGGTAGAATGCGAACTGAATCTATAATGGGTTGCGATTTATTAGGAATAAAAATGGTCGTTGTATCGGTACAACCTATTGAGTCTCTAATAGTTAGAAGATAAAAGCCTGTTGCCAATGAATCGAATTTAGGTTGACTGCGCCTTGCTCGACTGTCTAATTGATACGTCAAAAGCCCTGTTCCACTTTGAGCATTGATGCTCACACTGCCATTATTTCGTCCGCATACTGAGGGGGTCGTTTGCGCCGCCATGAGCGAAGGTGGCGGCAAATTTGGTATGATAAAACTCATTGAGGTAGAACAGTTAGCTGCATCCGTAACGACTATATTATGGCTTCCCGAGGTCAAATTTCTAAAAATACTATCGGTCGTTGTGACTTGATTATCCAATTTAAATTGAAGCGGTCGCAATCCACCGCTTGTTGATATACGTGCCATACCATTTGCGTTGTTACATGTAGCGGATGTTTTGGTGATTGTATCAATACCTAAACGTGCAGGATTAGGTGTCAAAGACAAATTATCATAATATCCATCATTGTCTGTACCTGCTCGAAGCGTACTGATGAGTCGAATACGAATTTTGCGTGTGCCAATAGGTGCAAGACGCATATCAGATAGCAAAAGCCATGCAGTTGTATTTGTTTGATTTCCAGAATCATAAGTATCCAAAGTAATATTATTGGTGTTTCGGTATTCTACAATGATACGTGATTGATCTATTGGGTTTTGAGGAAAAGAACGTACGTATCCCGTAAAATTAAAACGTTGAAGCCCTGCATCAATAGGACATGAAAAGTCAGTAACATCAATTTCGTGCATTAATTCGGCATTGCGCGCAGAACCTGGATAAAAGTAAAATTGTCCATTTTGGGGTGTCACATCCGTATTATTTGGTCGCCATTCGTTGCCTTGCACTTCAATCCAATTAGGAATTTTTCCAGCAACGGTAGGTAATTCACAATCACCATTTTTGATAAGATTTTGAGAAAAAAACGTCGAAAATAAGGCTATAGATAAGCCCAATGTGAGTATAGTTTGCTTTAACATCGATATAGGTTTAGATTCGAAAGTGTTGTTTTACAAGTAAGAGATGTAAAAATAGTATCTTATTTGTATTTGTTATTCTGAAAATTGTCAATATAAAGTTAAAGACGGATTTAAGTATTTCAAAATGTCGAAATGCTTAAATTGATGTATGCTAATTTATCCGCACGGTTAATTGTAAAAAATAGGTTCAAAAAATATGGTTTACTTGTCTGATTTGTTTTTGATAAATTGTGCTTCAAAATTACTGGGTGTTTGGTAATTTAATGCTGAATGAATCCTTT
>JANOAU010000094.1:0-8282 GCA_031411275.1 Saprospiraceae bacterium
AATAGAAAAATACATTTGCATTATTATAGTATTACTCAATAATAATGTAGTATAAATTTCTAAACAATGAGACTAAACTCTATCTCTCTACCAAATCGGTTCTTGTGGGCATTGCTATGGTTATGCGCCGTTTCTGCTTCGGCACAAACGATTCAAGGACGTATTACAGACGACAAAAACGAACCGCTTATAGGCGCAAGTGTTGTGGTCGAAGGCACATCGAAAGGCACTATTGCCGATGAAATGGGTAAATATTCACTTGATATAACGGGTGTGGACAAAGGCGCAGCCTTGATTTTTAGCTTTGTAGGCTATGATAATCAACGTGTTGCAATTAGTGGACGCTCTGTTATTGATGTCGTTTTGAAAGATGGCTCGGCATTAAACGAAGTCGTAGTCGTTGGTTACGGTATTCAAAAGAAAAAAGATTTAACGGGTGCAGTAGCAACGGCTAACCTTGCGGCTTTTAAAGAATCGCCCAATGTCAGTATTTTACAATCCTTGAAAGGTTCTTTACCAGGCTTGACGATCGGACAAACGAATCAAGCAGGGCAGGAGGCTTCTATCAATATTCGGGGTACTTCTACTTTGAATGGCAATACGTCACCCCTCATTGTTGTAGATGGTTTGATATTTAATGGACGATTGTCTGACATTAACCCCTCAGATGTTGAAAGGGTAGATGTCTTGAAAGATCCGAGTAGTAAAGCGATTTATGGCTCACAAGCGGCTACGGGCGTTGTTTTGATTACGACCAAAACAGGTCGTATTGCTCAAAAACCGACGATTACTTACTCGGGTAATTATGCTGTTTCTTCGCCAACGGTGAATGCAAGGCTGTTGAATCGGCAAGAGTTTTTAGATAAAGTGAGAAACATAGAATATAAAAATGCCTATACACAAGCCTCTGGTTACAAAGACATTAACCCTGCTTGGACATTTGCCAATTCAGATTTTTTACCTCCCAATCAAGCGGGTGCAACGACAACCAATGATTACGATTGGTTCGGCAATCTTACCCAACCTTCGCTCATCAATAACCATACTGTGGGTATCTCGGGAGGCTCTGACAGAACCACTTATTTTTTATCAGGCGGTTACACCAATGAAAAGGGGTATATCAACAAAGACGATTACAAGCGTTACACATTTCGGTTGAACCTTGAAACAGAGGTTGCGAAATGGTTGACGGTCGGTGCGAATACAGCGGGTTCGTTCACAGATTTCTCAGGTAATGCACCCAGCTTAGATAATATCGTGACAACCAGTCCATTGGTAACGCCCAAAGATGCTGATGGTAATTGGGTTATCAACCCGATAGGTGATTTTAATGTGAATCCTTTTTTAAATTCTTTATCGGATAATAAAGAGGTGCAAAGCCGTTTGGTGGGTAATATCTATGGTATTGTCAAAATCCCGAGTGTACCGGGCTTGAGCTACCGCTTGAATTTTGGCAACAATCTTAAATATTTCAAAAACTATTCTTCAAGTATTTATGGCGCAGGTCGGACAGGTGAAGCCTTTAAAAACGATGCCACTCAGTATGAGCAGACATTGGACAATATCTTGAATTATTCAAAATCCTTTGGCAAACATAACTGGAATTTTACAGGCGTATATGGTTACAATACATCTCAATTCAATAATACTTCTACGCGTGGTACAGGCTTTTCAGATTTGACTTTGTCGTACAATAGTTTGGCATTGGCAGAGATTCAAAAGATTACTTCATCGGCTTGGGACGAATCTTTATTGTACCAAGTGGGTAGTGTGGCTTACAATTACAATTCAAAATATCTATTCAAAGCCACAGTGCGTAAAGACGGTTTTAGTGGTTTTTCAAAGAACAATAAGACAGGCGTATTCCCCTCAGTAGGTTTGGGTTGGGTACTGACAGAAGAAAAATTCTTTAAAATCAAGGGTTTAGATTATTTGAAAATAAGAGGTAGTTATGGTGAAAACGGCAACAAAGTCGCCCGCTATAGTTCTTTAGCAACGGTTACTGCCGGAGATGCTTCCAAATATGTTTTTGGCGATGGTGGCTCTACGGCAATTGGTCGTTCAGTAGCGACTTTAGCAAATGAAAATTTGAAATGGGAAAGAACAAGAGGTGTCAATATCGGAGCTGATTTTGAAATCTTAGGTGGCAGAATTGATGGCAATGTGGAGTATTATAACTCAAACACCAATGATTTGCTTTGGTTAAAAGTTTTACCAGAAGTCTCTGGTTTTGCAACCGTATTGACCAATATAGGTAAGCTCAACAACAAAGGTTTTGAATTTATGCTGCATGGCGCACCTTTGAAAAATAAAGATTTAAAATGGGATATAACCGTGAATTTTACGCAAAACAAAAACAAAATCATCACTTTATTAGGAGAGGATTTGAATAAAGATAGCAAAGAAGATGATTTAATTGCGAGTGGTTTGTTCATTGGTCAACCCATCGGTACTATTTATGATTATCAAGTACAAGGCGTTTATGGGTTGAGCGATACCAAATTGGCAGGTTTTGACCCAGGTAGTTACAATATCAAAGACCAAGATGGCGATGGCAAAATCTCTTCTGAAAAAGATAGAATTATTGTGGGGCATAGAGAACCTGCCTATTCTTTTGGTATACAAAATGCGCTGACTTATAAAGGTTTTACGTTCAGATTTTTCATCAATGGCATACAAGGCGGTAAAGATGGTTATTTGGCATCTAATCATTTAGATGGCTATAACAACACAAAAGGCAATGCTTCTAACTCCAATTCCTTCAATTTTGCCCAATATTGGTCGCCTAACACTCCTGATGCTATTTATTCTAATCCGTGGGTTGCTACGCCTGTACCGGGTGCAAGAAGGTATTTTCAAAGGAATTTCATTCGTTTGCAGGACATTTCTTTGTCCTATAATGTCGATAACCAATTATTGAAAAAGATGAATGCCCAAAACATGAAAGTGTTTATCAGTGCTAAAAATCCCTTTATCGCTACACAATGGCAAGGTTGGGACCCCGAAACAGGGCAAGGCGTGTCGTCACTACAACCCTTACCTGTTATGAAATCTTATTCGGTAGGGCTTGAGTTGTCATTTTAAAAAATCCTTACCCCTCAGTATTTTAATAATAAAATCTTTTTAAATTGTCAAAATCATGAAATTAAATATAATAAAAATATTGCTTTTTATGGCTCTTATGCTGCCTTATATGGGCTGCAAAGAAGATGCGTTTCTCAATGAAGTGCCTAAGGATTTCTTTAGTCCTGAAAACTCATATATTACGGAAGCGCATTTTAATAGCGCATTGACAGATTTGTACTCAAAAGTACGCGCTGTTGAAAGCGTGGACGGTGGTGCTACTTACTATTCTGCCGTTTTAGGAACAGACGTGGCTTTCAATTCTCGTTTAGATGCAGGTTCGAGAATCGGCAATTATGCCTCTTTTATTACCCCACAAGGGGCCATACCCAAGTATCATTGGACGAGTTGGTATAAAATAATCTCTAATGCCAATACCATTCTTTCGAGATTATCCACATCACAGGTTTCGACAGATAAACAAAAAATGATAGCTGCCGAAGCCAAATTATTCAGAGCGTGGTCTTATCGGCATCTCGTTTACCTTTACGGGGGCGTGCCTTTAATATTGGTGGAAGCTACATCGCCCAAATCGGACTATGTACGGGCTTCAAAAGACGATATTTTGAAACAAATCGTTGCAGATGCAACCGATGCGGCGGCTAATTTGCCCAATGTTGCGAATGTTGTAGATGGTAAATTGAATAAAGCTGTCGCCAATCATCTATTGTCTGAAACCTATATTGCTTTGAAAGACTACGACAAAGCCATTGCAGCCGCTACTGAAGTCATCCAAAATTCAAGTTTGAGCTTGATGAACGCCCGATTTGGCAGCTTGAAAAGTCAAGCAGGAGATGTCTTTTATGACCTTTTCAGAGTCGGCAATCAAAATCGCAAAGCGGGGAATACGGAATCCTTATGGGTCATTCAATACGAATTAGATGTTATTGGTGGTGTTTTAACATCTTCTGGCAGTGCTATGAATAATTTAGAAAGATGCGTTTCCCCTGCTGTATTTTCAATCGTTGACCCTGATGGCAAGCCCGCATTGCTTAAAAACCTATCTGCTTCCACGCTCAACAGTGGCGGTAGAGGTGTCAGTTTTGTGCAACCTACCAATTACTGGACGTATGACATTTGGGGTTTAGACCCAACAAAAGACAATCGCGTTGTCACCTCAACGGATATCAGAACCTCTGCATTTAATATTGTTAGAGATTTCAAATATACCAATACAGCCTCACCTAATTATGTTAACAAAAGCCTTATTGACTTTCCTGCCGCAAACTGGGTCGCGCAAAGCTGGCGGTGGTATCCTTATCCGTCAAAAGTGACGACACCGGGTCAACATCCTGCGGGTTTTTACGATGATTTCGCACTCTTGACTTTAAAAACAGTCGCCGGCCCTACTTGCAGAGATATGTACATGATTCGTTTGCCTGAAACCTATTTCCTCCGCGCCGAAGCCTATTTACTCAAAGGCGATGCGCAAAAAGCAGCAGATGATCTGAATGTTGTGCGCAATAGAGCCAAAGCCACACCTGTTACGGCAGCACAAATAACGCTTGATTACATCTTAGATGAAAGAGCCAGAGAATTACTATTTGAAGAAAATCGCCGCATCACATTGTCGCGCATGGGCAAATTGGTAGAAAGAGTGAGAAAATACAACAACTTGAATAAAGGCAATATTCAAGATTTTCACGCGCTTTTCCCAATTCCATCTTCTGAAATTGAAGCAAATAAAGATGCTGTATTGGAGCAAAATCCAGGATATTAATCGCTTTTTTTGAGCAAAAAACTTAAAAATACTGAGGGGGGTAAAAACCGCTTCACTATCAAGTGAAAACCGCTATGATTCACGTGTTTTAATCTTTGATAAATCGAATTGATTATGCTAAAAAGGCAATATATCCTCTTACTGCTTATCCTATCAGGCATTCAATGGGCTTTAGCACAACCTCAGCCATCTTGGAAAGAAATAGGGCAACTAAAAACCCGTGATGCTAAAGACATTAAAAGCAGTACTTGGTCAATTGGCGGCGAAACACTTGATCGTGATTATACGGATTATCAATCGTATAAAACCTATTTAGGACCACTCGGTGCAAAACGTATTCGTTTGCAAGGCGGTTGGTCAAAGTGCGAAAAAGTGAAAGGTGCTTATGATTTTGCTTGGTTAGATGCTGTTATTCCCGATGCTGCTTCGCGTGGCGTTGCGCCATGGGTAGAGTTGTCTTACGGCAATCCGATATATGAAGGCGGGGGAGAAGCGAAATTGGCAGGACATATTCCCACGTCACAAGAAGCCTTAGAAGCATGGGATAATTGGGTAAAAGCAATGGTCAATCGCTACAAAAATCAAGTACCTGAATGGGAAATTTGGAACGAACCCGACCTTAATCCAAAACACACAGGCAAGCAAATTGCAGAATTTTACGTCCGAACAGCCCGTATTATAAAAAACATTCAGCCCAATGCCAAACTGATAGCTTTGGGCATGGCAAGTGTTACAAAACTTGATTTTACAAGGGATTTTATGGCGTATCTTCAACAAAATGATGCGCTCAATCTGATTGATATTATCACTTATCACGGCTATTCGCACAACCCCGATTTGTCGTATCCGCACATTGAAAGGCTAAGGTCAATCGTCTGGAGTTATAAGCCCGAAGTGATTTTTATGCAGGGTGAAAATGGTGCGCCTTCTCAAGCCAAAGGCACAACCGTAGGCGCCATGACTGACCAAGATTGGTCAGAATTGACTCAAGCCAAATGGGATTTACGCCGTATGTTGGGCGATAATGGACGGGGGATTGCTACTAACTTATTCACTATCAGCGACATACATTATGCAGCAGGTGACCATATGGTGGGCATCAATTCAAAAGGTTTACTGAAAACAAATCCTGATAAAACCATCGAAAGACCCAAAATAGCTTACAAAGCCGCACAACACGTTTTTTCATTGTTTGATGACCAAATTTCTTTACAAAAAGGCAAACCAACGACCAATCAACCAACGGTTTATGCTTTCCGATATCAACACAAAGTGAGTAAAGGTAGCCTCGTAACACTGTGGAGCGGAGAATCCCGTCCTGCTGAAACATATACACCTAAATCAACAACTATAACAGTTGAAGGCACTTTTAATAATCCCGTTTTTATAGATTTGATTACAGGTAAAATTTATGAAATTCCTAAAAATCAATATAAAAAAGTGGGTAAAACAGTTGTTTTTAATGAAATGCCAGTTCCTGATTATGCCGTTTTGATAGCTGATAAAAGCGCAGTGCAGTTAAAATAATTGATGATATTTACAAAATAAATGCCCGATACTGAGGGGGTGATTTTTACATATTCTAAACAACAAAACAAGAATGAATCAACTACAAACGCTTGATTATGCAGCTATTGTTTTATATATGGTGATGATGTCGGGCATTGGTATTTTTCTCGGCAGGTTTGTCAAGAACATCAACGACTATTTCAAAGGCGGCAGTGGTGTATCGTGGATTGCAGGAGGCATCAGCAACTTCATGACGAAGTTCAGTACGTTCATTTTTGTGGCGTATGCGGGCATTGCGTATTCTGATGGTTTGATAGCGATTACGGTTATTTGGAGTACCGTTTTTCCTTCATTGATAGCCATTGGTTTCTTCGCTAAACGGTGGAAAAGAGCGGGCATTATGAGTCCTGTGGAGTTTTTAGAAACCCGCTACAATGCCCCGATTAGACAAATTTTCTCTTGGAGTGGTATCCTTTTCAAGCTTTTAGACGACATGATAAAACTATATTCAATCGGGCTTTTTATCACCGCAGCATCGGGTATTTCGTTTGAAACAGCGATTATCGGTTGTGGTGCAGTGGTTACGATTTATACGGTTATTGGTGGTTTTTGGGCAGTCATTGTGACCGATGTGGTGCAGTTTGTTATCTTGTTTTTTGCGACTTTGATTTTAGTGCCTTTATCATATCAAGCGGCAGGTGGATTGGAGAATATGCAAGCCGTCATACCTCAAAATATGACTTGGTTCAATGGTAAAAAAGGTATTCCGCTTTGGTTAGCAACTTATTACGTTTTATTAATTATCAGATATTTAGGTAATTGGACATTTATTCAGCGTTTTTACAGTGCCAAAACGGAAACAGATGGGCAGAAATTGGCAGGTCTTTCTGCTGCGTTATTTTTCATTTTCCCCATCATATTCCTGTTTCCACCGTTGGCAGCACGGGTAATTATCCCCGATTTAGCCAATCCTGAAATGGCGTATGTGGCTTTATGTGTCAAACTGTTGCCTTCAGGCATTATGGGATTGATGATTGCTGCTATGTTTGCCGCTACAATGTCCGTTTTGAGTGCCGAATACAATGTGACGGCAAGCGTATTGACCCGCGATATTTATCAACGGGTTTTCCGCCCAAATGCAAGTGGTAAAGAGGCCCTTTTGGTCGGGAGAGGCATGACGCTTTTGGTTGGTACGATAGTGACGATAGGGGCATTGTTTGTAGCTGGTTTTGGCGGTGCATTTGAGGCAAATAAATTATTAGCAGGTATTTTTGCCGTGCCGATGATTGTACCTGTTATTTTTGGGGTTTTGATGCGGAAGCCGCAGCCGTGGGGTGCATTGGTTGTGTTGTTTGGGGGTGTTTTATTGGGTTTTTGGTTGAATTATAACTATGTCAAAAAAGATGTTTTCGGGATGAGTCCGAACTCAATTGAAGAAGTGCGGTGGGCGATAGCGACCCTTATTGAAATCGTGTTTTGTATTGCCGTTTTCATTATTTCGGGTCTATTTCCATCAAAAGACAGTGCTTACAACAAAAGAGTCAGTGCTTTTTTCCATAAACTCACTGTACCGTTTATACCCGATGCAGAAAGTAAAGATGCGAGCAAATTCAGTGATGCTATCAAACTCATGTACGGTATCGCCTTCGCTTTGACGGGTTCGATGTTCGTCGTAATGGGCTTTCCGTCGCGTCACCTTTTGAGCGGACAATTGGCTCTTTTGGCGGGTTTTTTATGCCTTTGTGTAGGTGCCTATTTGTATTTTAAAAAGAAAAAAATTGTAGCAGAAATCGGTTAAATACTGAGGGGTACAGATTTACGGAATCTTTTAGATTTTGTAAATCTTAATTAAAATATTAATTATCAAACATTTAAGTATTTAGTGTATTGTATTTGGTTTTTTGAATGCTTTGGAAATCATTGACAATCA
>JANOAU010000095.1:0-50318 GCA_031411275.1 Saprospiraceae bacterium
TGAGACAGAGAACAGTGAGGATGAAAAGCGGGTTTGTGGGCATGATTCGTTTTGTTTTTGGGGTGAAAATAAAGGAAATATCTTAAAATTGGTTTGATATGATTTCTAACTTTTCAAAACTTTATAATGTCAAAGAAAAGTTAATATTTTTGGATTCTAAAATTGAGGCGTTACTTTTGATGAAAGCGCAACCTTAAGAATGAAAATTGCGTTTTAAAACTGCCTTTCAACCCATTCGTATACTTATTGACAGCACAACTCACATGATATTGACAAAAAAAATTACACTTTTATGCATCGCTTTTATTGCTTTTCTAACGTTTGGTATCAGCCAAAATATCACAATCAAAGGAAAAGTTATTGATGCAGATACAAAAGAAACATTACCATTTTGTCGCGTAGGCGTTGAAGGTACAACGGCTATTACAGGAAGTGATATAGAGGGCAATTTCAGTATCACTTTATCTGCTCCTGCCCGTTTTTTGACGGCTTCAATGATTGGTTATGATACTTTGCGACGTAAATTGACCGAAGCCATAGAGCAAGAGATTGTTTTTGAACTCAAAGCAAGCGACCAAACTCTTATGGAGGTGGTCATTTATGCAGGGGAAAACCCCTCGCACCGCATTGTTAAAGGCATTATAAAAAATAAGCCGCGCAATCGCCCCAGCCAACTACCTCATTATCAATGCGAAACATATACAAAAACAGAGTTTGATTTAGTCAATATCAGCGAGAAGGTAAAGAAAAGTCGTGCTATGAAACCCTTCAGTTTTGTGTTTGATAATATTGATTCAACGTCAGACGAAAAGGCTTTTTTACCTGTTTATATGGTCGAAACGATAGCAGATAACTTCCATACTGAGGGGTCAGACAAATCACAAAGCGTACCCAAAGCCGAAAAAGTGGCGGGCGACCCCAACGAAAGTTTTATTGCTACCATTCGAAATATGCAAAACGATTTTGATGTTTATGACGATTGGATTTATGTACTCGAAAAACCTTTTATCAGTCCTTTCGGCTCGTCAAGTTTGTTTTTTTATGAATATTATATTTCTGACAGTACCATTGCTAATGATGGAGTAAAAAAATATACTATACGATTCAAGCCACGGCGCAAGCAGGAAAACACGTTTTATGGCGATTTTGTGGTTGAAGACAGCAGTTTTGCGATTGAAAAAACCAATATGCGGATGTCGCCCGATGTGAATATCAATCTCATCAATCGCATCATTTTATTCCAGTCTTTTGAAAAAAAGAAGTCTGATACTGAGGGGTCTCGTTGGTTGCCCCAAAAGTCTAAAATGATACTGGATTTTCATATTACACCTAAATCTCCAGGTATGATTGGGCGTAAAACCATCATTTTCAAGGACTTTCGTTTCCTAAAAGACAGTTTAAAAGAGCGTTTACCGTCTAAAAAAGCCTTAGAACCGACTTTTGCACAACTGCAACGCGACAATATATTTTGGGAAAAAGCACGTCCTGAAGTCTTGACAAAAAATGAAGCATCGGTTTATAAAATGATTGATAGCTTCCGTAATGTGCCTGTTTATCGGACTTATGTAGATGTCATCAATACCGTTGTAGGGGGCTACAAAGAGTTGGGCCCCATTGAAATAGGAACTTATTTTTCGATGTATTCTTACAATCCTGTGGAAGGCTCACGCGTGCGATTGGGTGCGCGGACGACACCAGATTTCAGTCAAAAAGTGCGTTTTGGTGGATTTGGTGCTTATGGTTTTAAAGACAAAGAGTGGAAATATGGGGCAAATGTAGAGTGGATTCCACGCCGCGAGCCACGTTCCCTCGTGGGTGCAGCGTATACTAAAGATGTCACATCGAGCAGTGCAAGTTCGGAGGCTATAAATCTGAATGATGCCAATCTTTTGACTGGTTTTTATCGTCGCCCAGTTTTGCAAAAACTCATGGCAGTTGAGGAGTCCAAGATTTTTTATGAGCAATATCTTCAAGGTGGCTGGTCTGGTCGTGTCACTTTGCTTAACCGTTCGCTCGAACCGTTTAGAACATCGTCTGGGAGTGGTTTTAACTATGCGTATCTGCCCAATTCTGATGCACCTTCAGCTATTGATACTGTCGTAAAGACGAGTGAAGCCGTGATAAAAGCCCGTTATGCACATAAAGAAGAATATATTGACGGCACTTTCAACAGGACAAAAACGGGTATGCAAAATTTTATTTTTGAAGCCCAATACACTTATGGCAAATCAGGTAATCCTTACCATAAATTAGAAATAGGCATTAGCGGTTATTTCGATATAAACCCCATTGGGCGAACCAATTATCAGATAAATGGTGGTAAAACCTATGGAAAAGCCTCTTTTTTGCTCCTTCATTTAGCAGAAGGAAACGAATCATATTCTTATGAAACTTCCGCTTTTAACGGTATGAATCGCTTCGAATTTGTGGGTGATGTATATAGCAGTTTGGTTGTGACACATCATTTTCAAGGTTTGTTGTTGAATAAAATTCCCCTCCTTCGCAAACTCAATTGGCGTGAAGTGGTCACATTCAAAGCTTTTACAGCCGATATGTCGGTCGCTAATCGAGCAGCTAATAGGCTCAACATCTTTGATGTGGCAACTGTTAGTAAATCCAATTATGCAGGTTTTCGCGTTCCTTCAGCCGAGCCTTATATGGAGGCGAGTGTGGGCGTTGAGAATATTTTTAAAGTGTTGCGGATTGATGGCGTTTGGCGGATTAACTATTTAGATAATCCAGAGGCAGCACGTTTTGCTTTGCATGTGGGGTTTGATTTTCATTTTTAACCCCCTCAGTATGGGAGGCTAATTTTTTTTCAAAAATTCAATATTCCGCTTTAACCCTTCAAACTTAGTCCGTTTCACAGGTGATTTTTTAAAAATTTCCTTGAAAACATCTTCTGTAATGTCCAACCATTCTTCTTTTGTCATAGTTAAGAGTTTTGGATGAGGTTCAAATTGGGGTTCTTCATGCCTTTTCGCAAAGCGATTCCAAGGGCAAACCTGTTGACAAATGTCGCAACCGAACATCCAACCCGCCATTTGGTCTCGATACTGAGGGGGTATCTTTTCGTCCGCTTTTAGCTCAATAGTCAAGTAAGAAATGCACTTTGAGCCGTCCATAACATAGCCATTGGGCGAAATAGCTTCTGTTGGACACGCATCAATGCAGCGACGGCATGTGCCGCAATAATCACCAATAGGATTATCGCCCACCAATTCTAAATCTAAAATTAATTCTGCTAAGAAAAAATAAGAACCGCGTTTTGGGTTTATGAGCAAAGTGTTTTTCCCAACCCAACCTACACCCGAGCGTTTTGCCCAATCCCTCTCCAGAATAGGGGCTGAATCCACGAACGCCCGTCCATTGACTTCACCTATTTCATAGTTGATGAACTGCAAAAGCTGTTTGAGTTTGTCTTTGACAACAAAGTGATAGTCCGTTCCGTAGGCATATTTTGAGATTTTAGGGGCGTCTTCGTCGGTTTGTTTGTCGTCTGTAAAGTAATTGTAAGTCAAAGAAACCACAGATTTTGCACCATCAACGAGTTTACGCGGGTCAATGCGTTTGTCAAAATGGTTTGCCATATAGTGCATCGAGCCGTGTAAGCCTTTATTAAGCCATGCTTCAAGTCGTCGGGCTTCATCATCCATTTGTTCTGCACGAGCGATGCCGACGAACTCGAAACCAAGACGATAAGCCTCGGTGCGGATGCGTTCTGTATGGCTTTCGATGATAGTCATGTTGCAAAAGTAAAGGAAGGAGAAGAGAAAAGAGATGTATAAAAACAAAAAAAGCCTCACAAACTGTGAGGCTTTGCGCCTAATCTTGGACTCGAACCAAGGACCTACGGATTAACAGTCCGCCGCTCTAACCAGCTGAGCTAATCAGGCATTTTTTGTTTTATTTAACTGCTTGACTTAAAAAGCGATGCAAATATAGAACCATTTCATAGAATTATACAATCTTTGCAGCGATTTTTTTTTTAAATATTTTTATTAAAATAAAACAGCGTTTTTAAAAACGCACATAACTCTTTGAAAATGAGTCTCTTAACAGTTGGAACAGTAGCTTTTGATACAATCGAAACTCCTTATGGCGTCGCAGAAAGAGTAGTCGGTGGCTCTTGCACTTACGTCAGTATGGCGGCCTCTTACTTTACAAAACAAATTAATCTTTGCGCTGTCATAGGCGATGATTTCCCCCAATCTGAACTCGATTATTTGAGTTCCAACGGTGTTAACCTCGAAGGTTTGGAAGTTAAAAAAGGAGAAAAGTCATTCTTTTGGCACGGTCGCTATCATAAGGATATGAACGGGCGTGATACACTTGAAACACAGTTGAACGTTTTAGAGCAATTCGCTCCCGTTTTACCTGAAAGTTATAAAACGTCAGACTACGTTATGTTGGGCAATTTGACTCCCTCAGTACAAATGTCGGTTTTGAGCCAAATGACCAAACGTCCGAAACTCATCGCACTCGATACAATGAATTTTTGGATGGATATTATGATGAAGCCCCTGTTGAAAGTCATTAAAAAAGTACATATTCTCATCATCAACGATGAAGAGGCACGTCAATTAAGCGGTGAGCGTTCACTGCGTAAAGCAGCCACTAAAATTTTGACTTTAGGACCGAAATTCCTCATCATCAAAAAAGGTGAACACGGAGCGATGCTTTTTCATAAAGATGAAGTTTTTTACGTGCCAGCTTTGCCACTCGAAGACGTCTTTGACCCAACAGGCGCAGGTGATACTTTTGCAGGTGGTTTCATGGGCTATATCGCTTCAACAGGTAAACCGAATTTTGAAAATATGAAACGCGCCATCATTTACGGTTCAGCTTTAGCTTCTTTTTGCGTTGAGAAGTTCAGTACTGAGGGGTTGAAAAATTTGACGGATGAACAAATCAAAGGTCGTGTAGCACAGTTTACCAAAATGGTTAAAGTAAAAATATAATAATATGAGTCAACAATTAAGCGAGCAGGAAATCATACGGCGCGAGTCGCTTCAAAAAATTCGGGAAATGGGCATTGACCCATATCCTGCTGCTATGTTTGAGGTAACGGCCCAATCTGCCGATATCAAAGCCCAATACGAAGAAGAAATCTTAGAAGATGGCACTAAAAATCGCAAAAATTTTCAAGATGTCACCATCGCAGGGCGCATCATGGCACAACGTGAAGCAGGCAAGGCGATGTTTATGAATATTCAAGACGCAACAGGTCAAATCCAATTATATATGCGTGGCGAAGAAGTCAACACAGCGGCTGGGCGTGACGATTTTTTTGCACTTTTGGTTAAAAAATACTTGGATATTGGTGATTTTGTCGGTGTCAAAGGTTTTGCTTTTAAAACAAAAACGGGTGAAATATCGGTTCACGTTAAGGAGTTTACCCTGCTTTCCAAGTCTTTGCGTCCTTTGCCCATTATAAAAAAAGATGCCGACGGCAATGTGTTTGATGCATTTACAGACCCCGAAATGCGTTATCGTCAACGTTATGTGGACTTGACGGTGAACCCACAATACCGTGAAATATTTGTCAAAAGGTCAAAAATCGTTACGACCATGCGCCGTATTTTTGATGACAAAGGTTGGTTGGAAGTAGAGACACCGATTTTGCAGCCGATACATGGGGGCGCGGCCGCACGACCTTTCAAGACGCATCACAATACCTTAGATATGCCGCTTTATTTGCGCATTGCCAACGAATTGTATTTGAAAAGGCTCATTGTAGCAGGTTTTGATGGTGTTTATGAGTTCGGTAAAATGTTTCGCAACGAAGGGATGGACAGGACACACAATCCTGAATTTACCGCTTTGGAGTTTTATATCGCCTACAAAGACTATAATTGGATGATGAACACGACCGAAGACCTTTTGGAAAAAGTAGCCATGGCTGTCAATGGTGATACAAAAGTGACCATCGGTGAAAACGTTGTGGATTTCAAAGGTCCTTACGAACGGCTTTCGATTTTTGGGGCTATTGAAAAATATACAGGCATTGATGTCAGCAACATGGACGAAGAAGCACTGCGGGGGGTCTGCCATCAATACCATATCCACGTAGATGCTTCTATGGGTAAAGGCAAATTGATAGACGAATTGTTCGGGGCAAAAGCAGAACCCAATTTGATACAGCCTACATTTATTACGGATTATCCTGTCGAAATGTCGCCTTTGACAAAAAAACATCGCTCAAAAGAAGGACTTGTGGAGCGATTTGAGTTGTTTGTCAACAGCAAAGAAGTTGCCAATGCTTATTCTGAATTGAACGACCCCATTGAGCAACGCGCACGTTTTGAAGACCAACTGGCTTTAGCGGCACGAGGCGACACCGAGGCGATGATGATGGATGAAGACTTCCTCCGTTCTTTGGAGTATGGTATGCCGCCAACTTCGGGTATCGGCATCGGTATTGACCGTTTAACGATGATGTTGACGAATCAAACGTCTATTCAAGAGGTGTTATTTTTCCCACAAATGAAGCCTGAAAAGAGTTAATTTACTGAGGGGTAGAAGAAAGAGGCTGTCTCAAAAGAGTAGGTGTTAAATGCTATTTATGCCTAACTTTTATTGTATCACGCCTAACCACAACATTACCTGTTTAAGCATGTTTCGTTATCAAAATAAAAAAGAATAGTGAATTATGAAAAACATCTTAATCGCAGGGGGTACAGGCATGATAGGCTCACATTTAAGCCTTTTACTGAGGGGGCAAGGCTATGAGGTCTCTCATCTAAGTCGTCACGCAGAGCCAAATGATGAATTTCCAACGTTTGCGTGGCAACCCGATAAAGGTACTTATGATAAAAAAGCCTTTGAGAATGTGGATGCGCTTATCAATTTAGCGGGTGCGGGTATTGTGGATAAACGCTGGACAGCAGCTCGTAAAAAAGTCATTATTGAAAGCCGTACTTTAAGTAATGCCTTGATCGCTAAGGTTTTTCAAAACGAAAAACACGATATAAAATCATACATCTCTGCCTCCGCTATCGGTTTTTATGCGGATAGAGGCGCGACATTGATGACAGAAAAAGACGTAGCGGGTAAGGGCTTTTTGGCAGAAAGCACCGTGGCTTGGGAAAATGCGATTGACGAAGTGCGAAATATAGGTATCAGAACGGTGGCTTTACGAATTGGTATTGTGCTGAGTACTGAGGGGGGTGCATTACCCGAAATGTTGAAACCTTTTTTAGTTCGGACAGGCGTTTATTTTGGCAGTGGCGAGCAATATATTTCTTGGATTCATATTGATGACTTGTGCCGTATGTTTCAGTTTGCTTTAGAAAACGAAACAATGAAGGGTATATACAATGCTGTTGCTCCTAAGCCTTTGACGAATTATGCCTTTACACAAACCATTGCCGAAGCAAAAGGAGGAGGTTATTTGTTGCTTCCTGCGCCCGCATTCGCTTTACGAATAGCAATGGGCGAAATGGCGGATACGGTATTGGGCAGCACAAATGTATCTTCACAAAAGATTGAGAATCAAGGCTTTAAATTCAATTTTACGAATGCTTTGAGTGCATTGCAAAGTTTACTTGGTAGTACAAAATAATTTTGCAATAAATTATACTTAGTTGATAGTTACCAAGGGGGAGGGTCTTTAAAGCAAAAGTTTGAAAACGATAAAAATGCTTAATTGCCCGTTAAACAAGAGTTTGAATCAAAAATAAAAGGTATTTATACTGAGGGGTCTTCCAAATTTCGGACAGTCGAATTTGGAAGACTTTTTCATAGATATCCAGTACGTAACAATCACAGCACAACCTTTTTAGGCAGGTAGTTATTTTATCAATCCTTTGATTATCTTTGCTCAACATTAAAACAATTCATCTGATCAACTTTAATACTATCAAATGTCTTCAAATACAGAATCTTGGGGTTCCCGCTTGGGTTTAGTGTTAGCTATGGCAGGTAATGCCGTGGGCTTTGGCAATTTTCTCCGTTTTCCCGTACAGGCTATTCAGAATGGTGGCGGGGCGTTCATAGTGCCTTATATGGTTTGTTTTTTACTTTTGGGCATGCCTTTGCTGTTCGTTGAGTGGTCAATGGGCCGTTTTGGGGGTCAATATGGCGACCATGCCACCCCTTTTATTTTTGACCGCATGGGTAAACGGGCGTTTTGGAAATACATCGGGGTGTGTGGTATTTTCATCAATATAGGTGTTGCTGCCTATTATTGCTATCTCGAAAGCTGGACTTTGGGCTATTTATGGTACTCCGTTACAGGTGCATTTTCGGGTCAATCGTCTGATGGTGTCAATGCGATATTTACGCAATATGTCGGTTTATCGGGTAATATTCCTTGGGTCTGTTGGATTCTCTGTTTGGCTATCAACACATGGATTCTGTCCCGTGGACTTGAAGGGGGTGTAGAAGTGGCTGCAAAAATTGGTATGCCGTTGTTGATTTTGTTCGGTATTTTCCTTGCGATTCGTGCCTTAACCATTACAGCAGGTTCTGATGGAGCTGTCAATGATGGCTTGGTGGGTGCCAATTTTCTTTGGAAACCTGATTTTTCGACGATTTGGACTGCCAAAGTCTGGTTAGCGGCCGCTGGACAGATATTTTTTACCTTATCGGTTGGGTGGGGTATGATTCATTCTTACGCAGCATACATTAAGCCCAATGAAGATATTGTACTCAATTCTCTTTCTGCGGGTTGGACGAATGAATTTGTAGAAGTCGTTTTGGGTGCGAGTATTGTTATACCTATTTCAGTTGGTTATTTGGGTATTGAAAGAGTCGTTGAACTCACTCAAAGTGGTGGTTTGGGACTCGGTTTCCGTACCATGCCTTTTCTTTTTCAACAATGGGGACCCATTTTAGCGATGTTAGCAGGAATCGCTTGGTTTAGCTTATTGTTTTTTGCAGGTATCACTTCGTCTTTGGCAATGGGTACGCCGTGGATGGGTTTTATGCGTGATGAATTTAATTGGTCTCGAAACAAATCTGCCTTATCATTTGCCGCTATCATTTTAGTGTTGGGCTTACCAACCGTGCTTTTTTACAACGAAGGTGTATTCGATGAATTTGATTATTGGGTCGGTACTGTCGCCTTAGTATTGGCAGGCTTATTAGAAATTATCTTGTTTTCATGGATATTTGGCATCGAACGCGGGTGGGCAGAAATCAATAGAGGAGCTGACATCAAATTGCCGATTTTCTTCAAATTTGTTCTCAAATATGTCACGCCCATTATTATCGCTTTTGTTTTTATTGGCAGTTTGCCCGATATTTATGACAATTTGGTGCATAAAAAACTCTATGAAAAAATTGCCGCTGCCACGAATCCAGCTGATATAGCCGCCCTACAAACGCAAATGAGCTATCTTAATTGGTCGCGGTTGTTGTTGGTCAGTGTTTTCTTAGGCATTTGTTATTTGGTGTTTTTAGCGAATAAAAAAAGAAAGGCTAAAACTGTAGCGGCTCAATAATTATTGAGAAAAAAATACGAGTGGGCAAATCATGTTAATATGTAAAGTCTTCTAATCATATCTATTAAATCGGTAATCAAATTTATTGAAAAATTCTAAATTCAAAATATATGGAAACTTCTGCTCTTATTATGATGCTATTGTCAAACAGCATAATTGCTGGGTTCACATTCTATTTCTTTATAAAAATGCTGAAAACGCCTCCAAAAAATATAGAAGAAGAAGAACATATCTATCCACGGGGTGGGTAACGTGTTTCACTTATTCTACCAATTTGCGTTTCACAGCATTTTAAGTAGTAAGTAGAGAGTAGAGAGATGTGTAAAATATTGAAAACTAAGCCTTTATCTACTGTCTATCTACCCTATTACTTTCTACTCTCTACTTAGGTCAAAAAAAAACAGTCTCAAATAGGGGTATTTTTCTTTCTATTGAAAAATCATACCCGTATTTGAGACTGTTTTTTTTTGACCTGCATGGTTTATCAACCCGTAACACTTAGCTGGGCTTAGGTGATGGAGCAGAAGGCTTCGAGGTACTCGGCTTAACTGGAGCAGGTACGGATGAAGGCTTATAAATCTCACCAGCTTTCCTTTTAGCATACGCTTTGATTTTGTTAGCCTGCAAAGTACGCACCGCAGCGTCTGCACCGCCTTTAAATTTGTAGTAACCCGCAATGGCATAGGTGCTTGAGGAATTTTCAAGTTTGACCGCTTCCGCATGTGTAAAACCAAGTTTTTTCAACTTAGCTACCAGTGCTTCTGCATTGTCTTTGCTTGAAAAGGCACCCGTAATGACCATATAATCGCCTTTAGTTTCTCCTGCATCAAATTTGACAGGTGCAGCCACTACGCTTTTTGACTTTGTAGCGGGCGATTTGGGTTTACTACTTGAAGCATTCTTTGAACTTGAGCCAACGATACTACCTGGATCGTTCACGGTAACATCTTTTACATCAGATGCCAATGACGTTCCTGAGCCGCTTTGTAGCGTCCCATCAACAGATTCCTGTATCGTATCGCCCGCTAAAGCGGCGGACGAAGGTAAGGTTGCTGTAGATGAACCCACAATGCTGCCAAGTGTGTCGGAATAACTACTCAACCCACCCGTTGTTTCAATGCTGGGGTTGAGGTGTTCGCGCTTCTTTTTACTTGATTGATAAATCAGATAGACCAAGGCACCTACAACCGCTAAAACGGCGAGGTAGGTGAGATTCCGGAATGAATTAGGTCCCATAGTGTGGCAGAATTAAAATGTTAGATAAAAAAGTTTGATAAGTTTGAAAATTACAGTGCTGTTTATGGACTTTTTTTCAGCGAGCCAAATTACAAACTTTTTTTTAATGATACCTTTTTATCTCAGCTATTTCTTATTATTTAACAAAAAAAAGTTAGGATAAATCGTTGATTTCAAATGTTTTAATAAAAATCACCCTTTAATCTATGGATTTCTAACAAAAACGAACCCATTGGCACTATGCCAATCTTGTTTCATAAGGGGTGTTTTTGCGTAGTAAGATTTTAAAAGGACAGCGTGCTCGGTATTCCTAAAAGTCACTTGATTGGCAAGTATATAACCAAATACGCCCGCAGGATGCTTGATATACAACCACGATTCAATCACTTTTCTCCCATTTACTAATTTTATGTTTTCGTAATGTTTGATGACTTGTAAACGGTCTTCTGGTTGAATCAGTAAGGTATTATTAGCCAAAAGACTTGGCGCAGATTTTAGTGTAAAAGATTGATTGACAACGGCTTGCACAGTTCGACGACTGGGTTTATACAGTTCTCGAAATTGTCGCATCGTTCTATCCCAAACAAAACTATAAGTCACATATTCCATACACCGCTCTTGTGTTTTAGTCCGCATATCGGTTGGCAAGCCTAAGGTATATTTATCGCATTCCACAAAATCGAGATAGGCAACCCGTATCGTTGTCCCCTCAATTTCGACAAATTTTGACAGGGCGGGTGAAGGCATATCTTTTTCCCAAAGTAAAGTCAACCGCTCCTCAAAAATTTTAGTAAGTGCACCGCCTTGAAAACTGAAAACTTCCAGCATCCTTTCCCCGACAGTTCGTCCTGCGGACAGGCTGGTTGTTTCTATGATGATGTCGTCTATTTTATTTTCCGTAATATCTTGAAAATAAAGGCTTTGCACACCTTTTTTGACCGTTTCACTGGCATTGGCATAGTTTAAAACAACGCATTTGCCACGCTCATTCGTCACCACCAAATAAAATTCTTTGTAGACAGGAAAATACTGAGGGGCTTTGGGGTCTTTCACATCATGCCCGTTTGTACCCGCCACCCAAACGGTTGCTTTTTCAAAACCATTGTCAAAATGAGCCGATTTTTTGTAGAAAGGGCGCAGCGGCGCATCCACCAAATATTCTGGCAGCACAACGGCTAAGTTGTCGCCAAAAATCCAACCTGTTACGCCCGAAGCGGCTTTAATTTTATACCATTTGAAGGTCTGATTTTGTGTATTGTCAAAATGTTCAAGAGTGGACTCGCCGATGACTTCAAAAAGCTCCCCCTCAGTAAAAGTCATTTCTGTTTGTTTCGTATAACTCGAATCTGCAAAAAGGCGCACTGCACTCACCGTCACAGCCGCCCGCCTATTCATAATGATTTGCGAAGCCGTATCGGCTTTAAGTCCTGTTGAAAAAAGTATGGATAAGAAAAGAATGCCAACGAAACGAGTCATAATTTTATTTTTAGATTCTTAAATGCTTGAAAATCTTGTTTTTAGCTGCAAAAATAATTCCAACTTATCATATTGCTTGCATGAATAAAAATGCGATTTTTTTTTATAGTCAGTCCTTTTTAGCGCAAACGTTTTTAGTTTTGTCACCATGATTTTTTTGTCATTCTGAACAAAGTGAAAGAATCTTTTTTGTCATTCCGTAGGAAACTAACAGATTCATTCACTTTGTTCAGAATGACAAAAAACACACGTTATTATATACCAATTACTTTTGTAATTTTACAACAAAACTTTTTTCAATAATGATGAATGATAAATGATGAGTGATGAATATGTAAAACGGTGAAAGCCAATTTATTACATACCCACCATTCATCATTCATCATTCATAATTTATCATTCCCTTATGGATATTACAGCCGTCCCGATATTTTTTGAAAAACTAAGCGACAGTTTGGAACGCCAAACCATGCTGAAACTCACTTTGTCGCGTTTACGCCATCATTCCGATGTCAAAAACATTTATGCGCGCTTGGTGATGATTAAAAAACAGCCTAAAATCCAGTTCACTTTTCGTTTTGCGACCCGCGATGAGGTCAAAAATTACGATTATACTGAGGGGGTGCTTTTTATCAAGCAACAATTAGGAGAAACCTTTTTGACGGCTGATTTATTTACCACAGAAAATGATTTCTCTCTGTTATTCAATAAAAAAGCAGATAATGCGCAGTTTTTCATCAAAAAATCAGCCGCAAAGCCGCGTCATACTGAGGGGGGCATTTTGCAGCACAATCAAGAAAAAAAACGCTTGCTCAACCCTGCTCAACCTTATTTTAATGCCCTCAACATCACGGATGAAAAAGGCAATATCACGCAAAAAGGTCAAAAGAAATTCAAACAGATTGATAAGTATATCGAAATTATCGCCGCCTTGTTGCGTGAAGCCGACTTGCCCGATGATGCTCAAATTGCCGATTTTGGGAGTGGCAAAGGCTATCTGACTTTTGCGTTGTACGATTATTTGAAAAATACATTAAAAACCAACCCCTCAGTGTCGGGCTATGAACTGCGCGAAAACTTGGTTTCTTTTTGTAACGAACTGGCACAAAAATGTGATTTTGAGGACCTTCAATTTTTTGCACAAGACATTAATACCGTGGAAATGAAGGCATTAGACATGCTCATTGCCCTTCATGCCTGCGACATTGCCACCGATATTGCCATTGCCAAAGGCATAAAAGCGGGAGCAAAAGTCATCGTCGTCGCGCCTTGTTGTCATAAACAATTAAGAAAAGAACTGAATGTTAAAAACGAAATGCAGCCCATTTTGAAACACGGCATCCTTGAAGAACGCCAAGCGGAACTCTTGACGGATGGCATCCGCGCCTTACTTTTGGAGTCAAAAGGTTATAAAACCAAGGTTTTTGAGTTCGTTTCGACGGAACATACGCCTAAAAATGTGATGATTGTTGGTACAAAAATGGATAAACCTAAGGCAACGGCAGCCGCCCAAGTAGCCGACATAAAAAAACATTATGGCATCGAAACGCATTATTTAGAGACACTTTTGTGAATCACTCATCTTGTAATAATAATCCAAAGAAAACATGAGCCATCCCGAATTTTCTAACAAAATAAATTTGATGATTTTGGCACTTAAAAGTAGAAGAATCAAGTAAAAAATGCCGTTAGGCATGGTCTATCGGTAGAAAAACAGGCTAAGTCATTTTCCAAGTACCATAGGTACGGCATATTTTAATACATTTTCAATATGTCATTCCTCTGGAATTCTTGTAATACAACTCCTTTTTCTACCGATAGACCATGCCTAACGGCATTTCCTATTTTAGTTTAGAGCGTTTTTGTAATAAAGTCATAAAATTTGTTTTGTTACAAAATTATAGATGGCTCTTGTTCACATTATAACAGACGCTTTCATAAAGTTAAGGTTTGTTCGCATTAAGAAAAGATACCCGCCATTGGTTTTTAATAAAATGAATGAAATAAAATCTATCATTTTGAATGATAAAGCTACGCATAAAAAAAATCACCATTCATCATTCATTTATACTCATTTGAAAATGGTTTGCCTAAAATAATAGAATCAAAGCATTCATAACCAACGTTTTATATTTTTCGTTTTTCACTTTTCATTTAGTATAATAGCGTTGTTGAAGATAAAATTTAGCTGACCAAGACCATGACAGCATTCGTGGGTTCACTTTTAAGTCCTTTACGACCTGTGCCATAAATACGCACATTGTAATAAGAACCCGCCTCAAGACCCGTCAAAATAGTAGAACTGCTTGTGCTGTAGGTACCGTTGTGCCAAGTGGTTTCGCCTACTTTTTGGTACTCAAGACAAACGGTGATAACAGTATTGTCTTTTTTCCACTTGACGAAAGCTTCTCCCGTAGCGTCCTCATTGTTTTTGACCTCCAAATTAGTTGGTTTGTTGATTTCGTCAATGGATTGTGCTTCAGTTGGTACATCAAAACCAGAGGCACGCCCAATCTCTAAATCACCTTTGGCGAGGATATTCACACCCATAACCAATAGGTCTAAACGGTCAAGAACCACTTGATGACAGGTGTTTTTGATACGGGTTTGCGCTTCACTACCGCGTAAAGCATTGGCAAGAGCGACATTAAAGGCATCATTTTCCACTTTCAAACTATCATAATCGGGCTTCAAAGAAATGAAACGCTCATCATTTGATAAGTGTTGATGAATGATGGTAGCAAAGGTGTACAACAGGGGCTGTGCCTTCTTTCTGTACGTTTTAAGCGCAACATTTTTCATTGTCATTGATTTATGCAATATGGAATTATATTGCAATTTTTCTTTATCAATAACAATGCCAAAGATATTGCATTTATGTATATTTGTAAAATGTACTTTGCCCGTCTTTAAAAAAAGCCAAATGTATGACCTCCGCATTTATTGACTGTTCATTTTTCTAAACAGCATTGTCGCATTTCCAAACAGAATAGTCCTTTTTCCAAACAGCTTCGTCGCAATTCCAAACAGAAAAGTGATTTTTCCAAACAGTTTCGTCACTATTCCATACGGAAAAGTCATTTTTCCAAACAGCTTCATCGCTATTCCAAACGGAAAAGTCATTTTTCCAAACAGCTTTGTCGCTATTCCAAACGGAAAAGTGATTTTTCCAAACAGCTTCGTCGCAATTCCATACGTAATAGTCATTTTTCTAAACAGCTTTGTCGCTTTTCAGTCTGGAATAGTCATTTTTCCAAACAGCTTCGTCACTATTCCATACGGAAAAGTGATTTTTCCAAACAGCTTCGTCGCTATTCCAAACGGAATAGCCATTTTTCCAAATAGCTTCGTCACTATTCCAAACGGAAAAGTGATTTTTCCAAACAGCTTCGTCGCTATTCCATACGGAAAAGTCATTTTTCCAAACACTAAAACACTTTTTTAAAGTATCAAAGTAGAAGTTATTAAAAGCATTTTATTTCATAACCACAATCTTCTGGATAATTGGCAATTTGTCTTTGACAGAAAAAACAAGATTATATAAACCCGTAGGTAAATCATATACATCTATACTGAGGGGGGTGATAGAGAAATCTAATTTTGTATGAAAAACAATTCGCCCGACTAAATCAAAGATTCGAATATCGGCTTGAGTTTCATTAGGGATGGCTTCGTATGTCATAAAAAGTTGACCCGATCTGGGGTTTGGAAACACTTTTATACTGAGGGGTTCATTAAACACTTTTAAACAGTTTTCGCGGGTCAAAGACCCAAAAAGTAGTCCGTGTCGCGTCAGAAGACGCTAACGAGCATCTGCGTTTTTGTGAGGAGGGAACAAGGTGAGCCAGCGGGTACTGTAAAGCGAACTTGACGATGAATTGTAGTTTTACGTTCTATCCAAATATCAAAGCTCGTTCCATTGTTGATTAATTTAGAAAAGATAGGTATATCGTACATACCTTGAGTTTGTGCAGTGGTTTTGACACAAAGAAGTGTTAGGGTAAGTAGCAGCGTACTTACCAGAGTTATAAATTGTTTCATTTTTTTTAGATTTTAAAGTTTAATAAAGAATTTCGTAGTTTAAGGTATCGTGGGCGTTGATTTTTATGGTGTCAAGGTAAACCCGACCTATACCATTTTTTCTAACCGCCCAGTCTGCTTGCATATTTCGATTACCAGTTACCTTGTTAATAAAATTTAGTTCTATTTTTTTGCCGACTTGAATGCTTGGAATTGTTCCCACTACATTGCCTAAAATAAGGCTATCCCTATCATCAAACGGGCTTACATTCTTCACATGCACCTTAATCCAAGCAAAAGGGTCAAGGACAATATCATTGTTCAAGACCTCCTGCTTTGTAACGAGGTAGTTGTTCGGGTCGTAGGTGTAGTATTTATCGGCAGCCGCCGAGATAAAGAAGGAGCTGCCTTTATCCAAATCGCCTATGTCGAAATGGTAAAAGCCTGTGGCATCTGTGCGGGTTGTATCCACGAGTTTTGTCCATGTGCTGCCCAAAAACTCGCCGCCTTCTTCATAAATGCCGACTTTGGCATTTTTAATGGGCTTGTTTGAGCCAAACTCAAGGACTTTGCCGCTTGTTTTGATAAAAGTGGTTTTGTCGTCTTTTCGACATCGTGTTAGCAATAACACAAGTGGGATAAGGAGAATGATGTACTTTTTCATTGTTTTTAAAGTTTAATTCCCTAAATCCTCAGAGGGGATTTTAAAGCGGCATGAAGTAAAAGAAGATTAAAAAGCCGAATAGATAAAAGGATGAACCCCACAGGGTCGTCGGCGATAAGGTGGCAGATGGTAAAGAAAGGTCATAGGGCAAAAGTGTTAGTAAGTGTTAAAAAAGTGTTTTGTCCTTAGGATTCCTTTGGAGAAGCTGGGATGCTACAAAGTTCGAGGTAAAAAAGAGCGTTTTGTGCGGAATATCGATAATGATAAAACTTTTTTTCGCTTATATCAATAATTTTGTGTGGTTTTGGGGTGGTTCATCAACTTTATTTTTTTTTAATGGTATAACGGTTCTTTCATAGGAAAGCCTCAGTATGAGGACTTATGCCAAATAAATAATGTTTAATTTTTTTCTAATTTTACGTTTTCAATAATCGTAATTGAAGTCATCATTTATCACTTAAAGCATTTACATGAAATACTTTTATTCGCTTGTAGCTATAGCTTTTTTATGGGTATTAGCTATGCCTATACAAGCTCAAAATACGATTTATCTCAACGCAAGAACGATTGAAACCACTACCGATTTTGAGGCTCAAAAAATAGCAGTGCCAACCGATTCCGAGGTTTTTAACAATCATTTTTATCGCCTCGTTCAGTTTCAAACTTTACCGATGCCTGTTGACAAGGCAGAAATGACACAAAAAGGCATGGGGTTTATGGATTATATACCCAGTAATGCTTTTGTAATGTCGTTTCCAAAGGGTTTTGATTTTGCTTTTTTATCAAAATATAATGTCAAAACGGTCATGATACTGAGGGGGGTAGACAAAATGAGTAACGGCTTGCGCGAAGGTAATTTCCCCGATTTTGCTCAAAAAATGCTTGGCACATACGACCTCATTGTTCAACCTTACGCCAATGTGACGCTCGAACAAGCCGCTATTGACCTCCAAAAACGCGGTTTTGAAACCATCGGTCTGCCCAGTGATTTCTTTCAAACCATTACCATAAGGGTTAAAAAAGCAGATATGGGGCGTGTCGCTGCCTTGCCTTATGTCCGCTTTATTGACTTCATAGACGGCGCACCGCAACGGGAAGACGAAAAAAGCAATCAACTGCACCGTGGCAATACCCTCAATACCGATGGTAAAACGGGACTAAAATACGATGGCACAGGCTTCGGTTTGTCTTATGCCGATGATGGCCCCGTAGGCCCACATATTGATTTTCAAGGGCGTTTGGTTCAAGTACAGAATTTTAGTATCAGTGGCGACTCTGACCACGCCGATGCAACAGCAGGAGCAGGGGCTGCTGCGGGCAACCTCGACCCTGCCTTGAAAAGTGGGGCTTCGGGTGCGACCGTCATTTCTCAAATTATTAATGGTTATCCTCAAATTCAGAATGCTATCGCCAATCAGACAACATACAAAGCCTATGTAACTTCCACCAGTTATGGTCAAGGAACACCTGGTCAGTCGGGGTGCAACGTATATAATTCATTTGCCAATACCATTGATGCTCAGGCTTTTGCGAATCCGAAATTGTTTCATGTGTTTTCGGCGGGCAATAGTGGCGGCAGTACGTGCATTGGCGTTACAAATTATGGTAGCATTACGGGCGGTTATAAATTGGGCAAAAACCTTGTTACAGTAGGCAATTTGGACGTAAACGACCGTCTTGCCAGTTCGAGCAGCCGAGGTCCCAGCGTGGACGGACGCATCAAGCCCGATGTCTGTGCGATTGGCACGAGCGTTTATTCGACACTGCCCAATAACCAAACAGTTTCAATAAGTGGTACAAGTTTTTCCTGCCCAGCAACCGCAGCCGTTGCAACGCAATTGTATCATGCTTACAGCGACTTAAATGGTGGTCAGATTCCAGATGCCGCCTTGATAAAAGCAGCCATGATGAACACGGCTGACGACTTGGGCAATATCGGTCCCGACTTTTATTATGGTTGGGGACGGCTCAATGCGGGACGAGCTTATTTGACCTTAAAAGATAAAAAATACATAACAGGCAGTGTTTCAAGGACGGATTCTATCAAAACCATACCCCTTAGTATTCCGGCAGGTGTCAAACAGGTAAAGGTTATGCTCTATTGGCATGACCCCGCAGGTGCGTCCAATGCTTCAAAAGCCTTAGTCAATGACTTGGATTTAACGGTCAAAAATACGGAAACTGGACAGGTTATGCTGCCGTGGGTGCTTAATACCTCGCCCTATGCGGACAGTATGACTAAGCCCGCAACACGGGGCAACGACCACATCAACAACGTGGAACAAGTCATTGTTGACGCAACAGCATTGCCCGCTTTGGGAACAACAACGCTTGAATTGACCATCAAAGCGTTCAGTATGCCAAGCGATAGTCAGTCTTTTTATGTGGTTTATGAGTTTAATAAACAAGATGTTACCGTCACTTATCCGAATGGTGGAGAGTCTATTGCAGCCAATGGCACTGAAAATATTCGTTGGGAAGCCTTTGGTACTGAGGGGTATTTCGGTGTTGATTTTTCAAACGATGGCGGCATTACTTGGCGACCGATTACCACAGATATACCAGGTAATATCCGCGTTTTGCGTTGGACTGTTCCCAATGAAACAACAGGGAAGGCGTGTGTGCGGGTGCGTCATATTTTGGACAATACCATCATCAGCGACCTCAGCGACGATGTATTTACAGTCTCAAAATTAGCTACTAACTTGAAAGTCAAGTATATATGCACAGATTCCTCGTACTTGAGTTTTGATACTGTTCCAGGCGCAAAAGCCTATCAAATCTGTCGTTTAGGTGCGAAATATATGGATTCTATAATGACGACGAGTAGCAATTTCGTAGCTGTGCCTATCAATTGGAACGATTCGGCTTGGTTCAGCGTTCGTCCTGTTTTGCCAGATGGGGGCTTAGGTCGACGCGTGAATGCGATTCCAAAGCCGCGTTATTTGACAGCCTGTCCGGGCATTAAAGATTTACAAGCCTTGCGGATGGCACAGAGTATCAGCGGCACAATCTATGCTTGTCGAGATGGGCTTGACAGACCCCTCAGTATTTGGGTCAAAAATTTTAGTACCGCTGATATTGATTCGTTCCGTTTGGGTTATCAAGTGGGTATAAATACCGCTGTCCAGTTTTCTGTTCGACAAAAAATAAAATCAGATGACTCGTTATTATATGTACTGCCGCAAAAAGTAACTTTTCCGTCCGTGGGAACTTTTAAATTTAAAGTGTGGACAAAATTAGACGGTGATACAAACCCAGCAAATGACACTTTAAGCACCGATGTTTTTGTCCGTGACCGTTTCCGTGCGCCCTTAAAGGAGACTTTTGACAACAAACCTTTTCCTCCAGATGGCTTACAAGTGGCTTCTTCTTTGGGTCCAACGACATGGGCAAAAGCCATAAACATAGTTGGCAGTGATGGCCTGCCCACGACAACAGCACTTTTTGACGGGCAGTTGTACCCCACACAGGGCGTTCGAGATACCTTACTGACGTGGTTATGCGATTTAGCAGGTGTTCGCAGTCCACAATTGAGTTTTGATGTGTCGTTTCAGTTGTTAAATCTTTTTCGTTCACCGAGTTTATCCGTTATTGTGTCAACCGATTGTGGGCGTACTTTTAGCCCTACATCCTACACTAAAGCCCGTTTTGACCTTGCCAACAGCACCACAACAGGACAGTTGTGGCAACCGACCCGCACAAGTCATTGGCATCGCGATACCATCAGTTTGGCAGCTTACAAAGACAGTGTCGTTATGTTGGGTTTGGTTTTTTATCCTGAAAATGACAATCGTTTATATATTGACAACATCAATATAGAGAGCAGTGTGCCAACGGCTATAGAAAACACCCCCCTCAGTATTCCGATGCTTACAGCCTTCCCCAACCCTTCTGAAAATGGCATTTTCACTTTAGCGTTGAAAAATTTTGATACTCAATTATTGAATGTCAAAGTATTAGATGCCACAGGCAAACTGCTTTTTTCAAAACAAATGGGTCAAGTCGTAGGCGATTTGTACGAGCCTTTGAATTTGCATAATCAACCTGCGGGCGTGTATTTGATGCAAGTTCAAACGGAAAGGAGGATGTATCGGTTGAAGTTAACGAAAATGTAAAATTGGTAAGAATTCATGTTTAGAATCCTTTGACCCAACGGCACACCGCAAACAATTGATTTTGTTCCATAATTTGAATAAAATAAACACCATTATTCAAAAAAGATAAATCAAGCGTAGGCAAAACGCCATCGGATAGTTTTACCTGATGAACCAAACTGCCTTTTGTATCAACAACACGTATTTGAATATCTTTTAGCGGTTCTTTGTAGTCAAAATGCACAAACCCATTGCTTGGATTTGGATAAATATGAACGGTATTTAAACTAAGCGGAATAGACGATTCGCTTGTTATCAAACCATCTGCATTGACTTTAAGGATATAAGCATCATATTTGGGTGTATTGTTATAATCGTATCGTGTGCCATATATCAAACAGCCACCGTCATCGGTTGCGAGTACACCATACAATTCGTAATAAGCATCGCCACCGTATTTTTTTGTCCATTTTGTTGAATAATCTTTATTGAGTTTGTGTAAAAGAAATGAAGATTGGGAAAAAGCACGACCCGATGCACCGTATATATAATTATGTGTACCACCCCAATACCATTCACCTAATTTTGTCGTATCTGAATTGTAGTTCCATGCGCCCCAAATGGTCGTATCATTACTTGTTGAGTAAATATTTTTAAAAATCTCTCTTCCCGAAAGTGTTGTTATGCCAAAAAAATGTCTAAAACCGTTAAGCGTCGTTGGATTAGGAACACCTTTACCCGCAATAGAAACAACTGAATCATTTAGTGATGTAATAGTAGAGTTTAATCCAATAATTGTTCTATTGAAAACAGTTTTACTCTCATGAATTTTATTAAAAGCTGTATCAAAAGTGACAAACCTATAATCAAAAAAGGCAGTATAAAGTGTACTATCTTTTCTAATGATTAGTGAATTACTTGAAATACCAAGTGCATTAGTGTCAATTTTCCAAGATTTGACAAAACCTCTTTTATCTATTTTCCCAAAATAGTTAGTCCGTGATAACTCACTAATTACAAAAATTATATTACTATCTCTATCAAAAGCAACAGAAGGAGCTACAATACTTCTTGCAACAGATATAATTGTATCCTGAATAGGTTGTAATTGTTTGTTCATACGGATAACCCAAAAAAAAGGGTGAGAATCAACCTTGTTTTTAATTTGACCCAAACCGATATAACCATCTGAAATCGGTATTAATCTGTTTATAAATAAATCTTGATTGCTTTTTTTTAATATTGTACTATCAATAAATAGACCTTGAGGATTCATTTCAAAAATTTTAGTTAGATCAATTATTGGAAGTTGTGTTTTATCTGTTCCATTTATAACAACTAAGTAATTACCGTTACTTTTTTTGATAATTTGCCATAGTAGATTATTATTTGCTGTGGCATAAGTGACATTTATTTGAGCAAATGAGATCTTATAGAGGCACATAAATACTAATAAAATTAAGCTCTTTTTCATTATCGGGTTTTTTATTTAGCCCAACTCCATCTCCCTAAATGAAGTTGGGCTAATATTGGATATTTATATTTTCTTATTCAACAAACGAGTGTTAATTCACATTTTCGCCATCACAAATGATGTAACAGTTAATTGTTGGGTTGCAAGGTGAAGATACCCAACAAAAATGTGGAATACCAAAGGAAATAGGTCCTCGTTGCATACGGTAAGGACCTCTATTATTACCTATCTCTATTGCATCTCCCCAAATATTACTTGCTACAAAATATTTACCTGCTGGTTTTATCCCATTAGGAAGTGTACTACTGGTAACGATATTGTAGAGATTATTGTAGTACCAATTCATATCTTGATATAAGATACAATCATCATAGTTGGTTGAAATATTAGGATTTGAAACAAAAAGTAAATAATCTCTTTTATTATCACTTGGTGTATCATCTGCAAAGTTTGTAAATTGGTTTGAAAGAATCCAAATGTCTTCAATATCTGTAAAAAACATGTGATGTGGATTGAATACGGTAGGAGGTACAATATACCGAGTATTTAATTCTTCGTTCAACCTATCAGTACCATCTTTGCCAACCATAGTTTCATCACATTTTCCAAGTTGAAAACCATATATCCAATCATCAGTAGCACTATACGGATCGGTTCGCATTTGTAAAGGATTCAGCCCAATAAAACTTGAAACCTTGAATTGTAATTGATTTCCACCAATTTCTTTAGCAGCAATATCAATAAAAACAATATGCTTTGACGATTCAGCTACACGCCTGTATTGGTCAGCTACATAACCTTTGGCACGTTCTAAAGTAGATAAAACTTCAGACCCAGATACTTCTCCATCAGCGATAGAAATTAAAAAAGAATCTTGGTGAATACTTTGACCAGCAAATGGCTTATCTGAATGACCATAAGCAGCATTCAAATAGGCTTCTACATTCCAAACAACTTTATCAACAGACATGGTTTGAATACTGCGTAACGAGGCATTTCCTTGGAATAACCTAAGTTTTTCCTTAAAATCTCGAAGTTTGGCATACACATCATCATGCTTTTGAGGTTTGGGGTCAAAAGCGAGTTTTTTACCCGAAACTGTCGTTTGTGGCATCGAAGCATCAATACTTTCATTGCGACAAGAACTGAATCCCAAAAGGATAAGCAATAAAGAAAAACCAATAATTTTAAAATTTTTCATTTTAATAAATTAATTTTGTTGTGATAGAAATATCAACTTACCACCTGACCGCAAATCGTGGGTAAGTTCGTCAGGCGTACAGTGTGCGCCTGATTTGTTTTTAAGCAAAAAGGAATTGTGATTCAATTTAATCAAAGTTGTGAGATAGGCATTAAGAAGAATCAAACATGAGTCATTGGTTTAAAGGTTAAAGAATAAAAGTTTAGAGAAAACAATAAAATAGCTGACCAATTATGGACACATCCAAAATTAGTTAAAATAGAATGAGGTTTAACTTAGAACAAGTTAAACATGAATTTTAAAGAAACTTTAGTGCTAATTTCATTTTTACTTCCGAATGTTTTGTTTACAAAAAGGTTTTTCAGTTTTAGTTTGTTTCTATTTTCTAATTTGTAGAAGTAGAAGTAGAAGTAGAAGTAGAAGTAGAAGTAGAAGTAGAAGTAGAAGTAGAAGTAGTTAATTTTTTAACCTCATGTCACAAATCTAAATGTATTGTTTTATATTTCCTAATATTGTTATTAGATTTTTTTGTTTCATATCTGTTTTATTGAACCTTATATATAATGATGTGTGGGTACAAAACAAAGGGCAGCAATTACAATAACTGCTGCCCTTTGTTTTGTACACTTTGCCTCTTATTTATGCTGCCGTTCATAATTATTAATAAACTCAGTCAAAACATCACCAACGAGGTCTTTGACGAAGGCACGTTCTTGCTTGGCAATATTTTTCAATTTTTCAATTTTTTTATTTTCAAACATAATCGTAAACCGTTTAATCGGAGCATGTTCAAGCCCAACGAGAGACGTATCAACCGTCTCACGAATGAGTGCATCAAGTCCCGCCAAAGGTTTTTTATACTTATTTCGTTTGGAACTAAACGGGTCATCCACGTCCATATCACGGCGCAATTTGTCCGCTTTTTCTTCAATAGCTTCTGTAAAAGCCTCTTGAAAAAGGGAATCGAGGTCGCTTGTGAAGTTTTTAGTCGTTGTCCGTTTCATCACCACAGCTTTGACCTCCGCCTCCAGCTCAGATACTGAGGGGGGCGGTGCTTGATTCGCTGTTGCTGATTCGGCAAAGTCTTGTTCGTCGCGAGGACTATCGAAAAGCGAATCGAGTCCGCTTGAAAATCTTTTTTTACTCATGATTCCATGATTTCAAATTTGTCACTAATAGGCTCTCATTCACTTTGCTCCTGTCATTCAACGGTTACATTTTCCATGCGTTCTAAAATTTCATGGCAAAGGCTCATGTAGTCTTTTGCGCCCACCGACTTAGGTTGATACATGAAAATATCTTTCCTTTGAGCAGGTGCCTCCGCAAGTGCAACGGTGTCTCTGATATGGGTCTTAAAAACTTTTTCACCAAAATACTTAAAGATAGTCTCAACAACATCTCGATTTAAAATACGGCGTGCATCGTACATTGTTGCTACAACACCACCGATTTCGAGATTTTTGTTCAATCTAAACTTTACTTTGTCAATGACCTGTTTGATTTTAGCTAAACCCTGTAAAGCCAAAAACTCTGTTTGAAGTGGTATGATGACGTACCGACTACTCGTCAAGGCATTCAAAGTCAAAAGACCGAGCGAAGGTGGACAGTCAATAATGATATAATCGTATATGTCCGTCAATGGCTCAAACATTTCCCGGAGTATATACTCACGTCCAGCCTCATTGATGAGTTCCATTTCAGCACCTGACAAGTCAAGAGACGAAGTGATGACATCCAAGTTTTCACGAACTGTATAAGGTTCAGGCTCTGATTCACCGCGCAAGGCTTCATAAATCGTGACACGCTGACGGGGAATACCAAGCGAGAGCGTAAGGTTGGCTTGCGGGTCGAGGTCAACGAGCAGCACTTTTTTACCGAGTTCGACGAGTCCAGCACCAATATTAATAGCACTTGTTGTTTTGCCGACACCTCCTTTATGATTAAGTAGAGAAATGATAATTCCCATAGATAAAGATTCGAGTTACTGTTTTTTGAATTTGTGAAAATAGAAAAAAAAAATCAAATTCAGGATGAAATGATTTTTTTTTCGCGTAAAAGTACGTTTTTCCTCTTTTTTTTCCAACAAAATAAATAGAGATTATATCAAAAGGATGATATTTTTAGCATTATTACTTTTGTATCTCGCTTGTTATTTTCGTTTTTCATCACACTTTTTTGTAAAATATAAGCAGATATGGTACTCATTTTTGATTCAATACTGAGGGGGGTAAAACAAATTGATTTTTTTTGTATGAAACTATATGTAAAGTGTTAACAACACTCTTCTTTCAATGTATTGATAGTCAATATTTTATAAGATGAAACAAAAAATTTTGAAACAAAGAAGATATTTTTGTTCAAAAAATTTGTTTATAAAAATCATTTGTTTTAACTTTGACACTTAATTAGTGAAAATGTTTTAAATCACTACGGAAAAAGATTTTTCTTAATTTAAAATTCTGAAATGCTATGATAAGAGAAGATAGAGTCATGCTCAATGACCGATTCGTGAAAATCTTCAAACAACTTGAAGATAAAGGCACCATCATCAAAAATGACCGCAATGGCCGGGGCGTTGGTGATGTTGCCGAAAAAGTGTTAGGGAACAAAAGCTATGGACATATTATTCGGGCTTACCTTGACCCCAATAGTAAACGTGTGATTGATTATGGTCAAGCACGTCAGTTTTGTCGCGCCTACAATATCAGCGAATCCTTTATGATTGAAGGTGCTGGACAGCCTTTTGAAGACGATTCACAAGCTTCAAAAATGTACGATATGTACACTTTTAGCGAAGGACCGAAAGGTAATATCGTCTTTACAACCGTCGAAGCCTTCGCAGGTACAGCCGTTGATGTCGGTAGTTTTGCGCGTGAAACCAATAGCCATTTTGCCATTCCAGGTATTTCTGGCGGTAATTTGGTCGCTTTTCCTATCAATGGTAACTCAATGGAACCTGTCATCAACAACGGCGATATTGTGGTTTGCCGCGAAATTAACAGCGTACAAGATGTCAAAGAGAATGATATTTATGCTGTTCGCAGCAATGGTTCTGTTTGGGTTAAGTATGTAAAGTGCATCAAAAACAAAGGAGGGCGGATTACGAATCTGAGACTTATCTCTGCCAATTACCTTGAACATGATCCTTTTAATGAAGAGGTCAATGAATTTACTCGACTGTATAAAGTCATTCGTCGCATAAGTCAGTTTTAATATTTGTTGTTATGCGTAGAACGGGTTTCAACTCGTAAAAAGCATACACCATATAAAACTTACTAATAACAACAGAACAATCCCTGTTGTTACCTAAATGTTTTTTCTCTCGTTTTAATATCCTGCTGTTTTTTTGATGCGATGTCCCGATACAGTAAGTATTCGGGACGTTTTTTTAGGAAAAACAAAAGCCCCAAACTTCTTAGTAAGAAATTGGGGCTTTTGTTTGCATATGGCAAACTTACACTATTTCAATTTGTCTTCTGCGTCTTCTACTTTGTCAGAAACAGCATCTTTAGCGTCGGTAGCAGCATCTTTCGCATCGCTCACTTTGTCAGAAACAAATTCCTTTGCATCTTGTACTTTGTCAGAAACAGCATCTTTAGCATCCGTAGCAGCCTCTTTCGCATCGCTTACTTTGTCAGAAACAAATTCCTTTGCATCTTGTACTTTGTCAGAAGCAGCATCTTTAGCATCGGTAGCAGCCTCTTTCGCATCGCTCACTTTGTCAGAAACAGCCTCTTTCGCATCACTTACTTTGTCTGAAACAAATTCTTTAGCATCACCTACTTTGTCTGAAACAAATTCAGTAGCGTCCTCCACCTTGTCCGACACATAATCTTTTGCGTGTTCAAGTTTATCCGCCACAGTGTCTTTGAGGGCATCTAAATCAACGCCTGTTGTTTCTTCAATTGCTTCTTTAGCTTTGGTGAGCATATTGCCCGCACCTTTTAATAAATCACTTAACGCCATGATATTTTATGTTTTTGCCCCCTCAGTATAGAAAGGAGATTTGATTGAAAAATAAATTGTTTATACAGTTTTAAGAAGACAATATTCGTCAAAAGTGACTTAAAAACAAACATTTGAGCGTTAAGTTTTTGAAATAAAAAATAAAACCTCGTAGAAAAGCATCTACGAGGTTTTGTTCATTTATTATCTATGGCAATTTAACCCATTTCGGCTTCCACGGCTTTGACTTCTGGAATCATACGCGTCAACATGCCTTCAATGCCCGATTTCAAAGTGACCGTCGAGGACGGACAACCACTGCAAGAGCCTTGCAAAATAACATTGACCGTACCTTTGTCGAATGACTTAAATTCGATGTTACCACCGTCCATTTCCACAGCAGGTTTGACATATGTATCAATCAAACTTTTGATGCGGACTACCAATTCAGCATTGTCGCCCGTATATTCTTCAACATCGCTTTGTTGCGATGCGATATGTTCCGCAAAACCTTCCTTCAATACCAAGCCGTCATTTTCAACGTAAGTCTTGATAAAGTCCTTGATTTGGAGCATAATTTCAGCCCATTCGTAGTTGAATTCTTTCGAAATGGTCACGAAGTTGTTGCAGATGTACACGCCTTTCACGAAAGGCATCTCAAAAAGAGCGATAGCCAAGGGCGACCAATCTTGAGCGGATGCTTCATCGCGGAAATCAGCCGTGCCACGGTACAACATCCGATTCGTAACGAATTTCAAAGATTCGGGATTCGGTGTTTGCTCGGTATATAAAAGAACCGGCGTTTTCGTAGCTACTTCCATTTTTTTTAATGATTGCAAATTAAGTAATGAAATTATTTTCTGCAAAAGTAACGCTTAAATACCAATTTGGTTCAACGTTTTGATATTTAATCTACTTTCATTCAACTTCAAAAATATCGAATAGGGAGAGTGACTCATAATCAATTGACAACTGACGATTTATTTCTTCCATTCAAACGTCTCTATCATTTTATTCAAATCCTGTTTTAAAAACTGAATCATCGGTGCAAGGGAATCGGGCTGTATTTTAGCGTTGAAATACAAAGCACCCCGCAGAAAATGCCGTGTACTATCCGTCATATAAAACTGGAAAGGGCAAGCCGCAGGCCCTTGGATATCGAAGGCAAACCCGCCAACACCTTGGGCATTTCGGAAAGGTCGGTCATCAATATAATCGGCTTTAACGACGTGTTTTCCTGCCAATTCAAAGGCATCTTTTCTCAATTTTTCAAACTCTGCTTTGCCATGAATATCGTAATAACTGAAATGGATTTCTGCATCCAAACTGGGTACATTAATATTGAACCAACAATCAGACGGTGGTTTTTCTTCAAAAAACAAGGATTTTTGCTCAAAAATGGCATAAGTGGGGTACTGAAATGTGAAGGCACAAAAATTTGTATCGAACTGCCGGTAGGCTTTTTCAGGTAAAAAGACACGCGGGTAGCCCCTTGGTTTGGGTGTAAAGGAGTCTTCACCGCAAGCAATCAACAAGAGACAAAGGGCAAAGGGCAAAAGGGCAAATCTCAAAATTTTCTGAAATGTCATTATTTTTTTATTAGAAGCGAACATTAAACCGTCTTTAAACGCAAAATACTGAGGGGTGTTATCATATACATAAAAAAACTTTCCATCTTAGTTGACCAAGAAGGAAAGTTCTTTTTATTAAATCTTTCATTATCAAGTATTTAGAAAGGCAAATCATTGCCGCCTTCCATACTCGGTGCGTCTGCCATTTCGTGTTGTGGTATGACTTCAAAGTCAACAGATTTAGAAGTGTCGTTCATTGTTGTCGTTGTGTTATTTGTTGTACCACGACTATTAGCGTAAGGCGTTTCCTCTGTAGGAAAGGCGGCTTCACGTGCGTTATTATCTCTTTTTTCTAATAATCGTAGGGTGTTTGCAACGATTTCTGTTGTTGTACGCTCGATGCCATTCTTGTCCGTGTATTTTCGATGTGTAATTTTTCCTTCAATGAAAGCCAATGAACCTTTTTTTAACTGTCGTTCAGCTTGTTCTGCTAATGAGCGCCATACGACTATCTCATGCCATTCAGTTAAGGTTTGCCATTCACCATTATTGTCTTTGTAACTTTCATTTGTTGCGATACTAAATTTTCCAACGGCAGTACCGTTTTCAAGACGACGGATTTCAGGGTCTCTGCCTAAATTCCCAATTAAAGTGGCTCTATTTACCATGATTTTTGGATTTTGAAATGATTAAGAAAAAGCTTTCTCGATTCCCTCTAAAAGGGTTGAGTATAGCACAAAAGTAAAAAAAGGTTTTTTAATTTTGCAACAAAAAAGAAAGAATTTAAAACAAAGTCAAAACTTTTTCTTTTAAATATATGTCAATTATTTTTGGAAAGGCATAATGCGCTAAATCTTTGCGTTTCATTTTTTGAAAATCGCCCGCCCGCCCGAAAAAATTGGGATCTTCGATAAGTATAACTGACTTTTTTGACGATTCAAACTCCCAAAATGTAGCAACTATTTTCTGATGTGTCAAAAGTTGTTGATAAGGTTGTGATTTCTTCAAAAGACGCAATTTTGACAAGTCAATTGAAAAATGAGACGACTCTATACCCCTCAGTATTTCGACCAAATTATCCGTTTCGATAACTGGAAATTCGTATAAATCTTGCCAGATATCCTTTTCTACTCTTTTTCTAATATAAACAGAATCGCCTTCATTAACAACTAAATAGTTGAAATAACGAGTACGGCGTATCATTTTCTTCGATTTTATGGGTAGAGTCTCTACTTTATTTGTTTGAAAAGCCGAACATTCTGTTTGCAGAGGGCATTGTATGCACTTCGGTTTCACGGGTGTACAAAGGGTTGCCCCAAAATCCATAATGGCTTGATTGAAATCTGCGGAGCGTTTTTTGTCTAAAACTTGATGGGCTAATTCCGTAAAAATATGTTTTGCTTCAGTGGTATCTATCGGTGTTTCGATGCCAAAAAAACGGGATAAGACCCGATAAACATTACCATCCAAAACGGCATGAGGTAGGTCATAAGCAAAGGAAGCAATTGCTGCAGCCGTATAAGGGCCAATACCTTTGAGTTTTAAAATGTCATCATAAGTTATTGGAAATAAATCATTTAACTCTTCACTGATATACTTAGCCGTCGCATGTAGGTTGCGCGCCCGCGAGTAATAACCTAAGCCCTCCCACAATTTCATCACATCATCAGCAGGGGCTTTGGCGAGGTCTTTTACGGAAGGGTATCGCTGGAGAAATTTTTCAAAATAGGTTGTGCCTTGTGCGACGGTGGTTTGTTGCAAAATGATTTCAGACAACCATATTATATAAGGATCGCGCACGCCTTTCCAAGGCATGGGGCGGTGGTTGGTGGCGAACCAAGAGAGGAGTTTTTTTTGAAATAATAGGCTTTTGTCCATTTCCATATTGTCTGATATTGTTGAGCGTGTTCTTTACTGAGGGGTCATTTTTGTTAAACAAAGTTATAGTATTGTCAGAATACTGTAAAAAAATCATCTAAAATAAATTAATTTTCACTTTTTTCTGAAAGATATAACACTACAATAATCATTCTAAATAGTATTATTTTGTTGATTATCAATCAGTTAAGATATGTTTCGACGAACGACATTGTTAAAAATTAAAATTCCTAAATAAAAAATGTTTAACGAAGACTTGTTTATTGTTAAACAGACTATTATCTTTGTTTAATAATTAACAAAACAAGAGGAAAATACATAAAAATAAAAATATTACCACCAACAAACAAAGCTTTCATAATCAATCACCTGATTAAAAATTCATAAATATGACAACATTAGAATTTGATAGCAACTTAAACAAAATGTCAACGATGTTGCATTCTTTCGCATACAATTTGACAAAAAACGTTGAAGATGCTAAGGACTTGTTCCAAGAAACCTCCTTCAGAGCGATTACAAACCGCGAAAAATTTCAAACGGGAACGAATTTTAAGGCATGGCTTTTTACGATCATGAAAAATATTTTCATCAATAACTATCGTAAAAAAGTAAAATCTAATACGATTATGGATGGCACTGACAACCAGTATTTCATTAATTCGGTTAATGTTTCTACGCCCAATCGTGCAGAAAGTGATATTATGATGCAAGAACTCACTAATATGGTTGATAATCTCGATGAGAGTATTCAAGTGCCTTTTGTGATGCATTATCAAGGTTTCAAATACCAAGAAATTGCTGATGATTTACAATTGCCTCTGGGTACAGTTAAAAGTCGCATTTTCTTTGCGCGCAAAGAATTAAAAGATAAAATCAATGCCCGATATGACAATTTGGGCAAAGCCTACGAAAAGCAAGGTGCGAGATTGGATTTTTCTGAAAATTAATAATAGTTTGATTTTTCATAATAGAGGGTGTAATGGAGCGGTGGCAGACTTAAAGTCTTGCCATCGCTTTTTTTGTGGATGGATTAATCGCTTTACATACTTGTAATTATACACTTAAAACAAGTAATAAATTTGTATTGCTCGCTTTATCTACATTATTTTATGACTTAAAGCGAACAATAAGAATTTAAATAAATATTTAATCAGATGAATTTCAATTATTTAATAAATTAACAATGATAATACTATTTGAAATAGATTCAAAAATACCCCTCAGTATTTATCATACTTTTCACCTAAAAAAAACGTTATTTTGCTGAATATTTCAGTCATAAATAAAAACCTAAGTATGATAAGATTGCTCCTATTAGTTACTTTTTTTTGTCCTCTTTTGGCTAAAGCACAAAATACTGACACTATTTTTTCAGAAACGATTCGTTCAGTCCAGTTTTTCCCGAATGGGAATAAATTGGAAAATATGCCTGCTGTTGAGTTGAAAAAAGGCTTTTTAACGCTTAATTTTGATGAAGTCGGTGGCGAGTTACGTAATATGAATTATACCATTGAACAATGTGACCGCGATTGGAAACCGACAAAACTGTCTAAACTTGAATATCTCGAAGGATTGAACGAAGACCGTATTAATAATTATAAAAATTCCCAAGCCACTAATATTCAATACGTTCACTTCAATTTGACGATTCCAAACGATGTCATGCGGTGGAATAAATCAGGCAATTATATATTAAAAGTATATGAAGACGATGGCGATAGAACACCCGTTTTGACCCGCCGTTTTGTTGTTTATGAACAAATTTTGACCGTAGAGAATGAATTTGTTACGTCTAATGCCTTTAAATTTAATTCTCACCATGAATTGGACTTCAAACTTGACCCTAAAACCTTTCGGATTCAGAACCCAATGAACGATATTCGAGTAACCGTTTTGCAAAATGCTCGTTGGGATATTGCTCGTATGAATGTACCGCCGACCTTCGTAATGGGCGATAAAATTGTCTATGATTACCTTGATTCAGTCACGTTTCCCGCTGGAAAGGAGTGGCGTTATGTGGATTTGCGCTCGACCCGTTTTCGTTCTGAACGGGTCTCGACGATTGACAAAGGGGACGAGACATTTGATTATGTTTTGAGAACTGACCTCGACCGTTTCCGCGAACCTTATTTGATTTATCCTGACATAAACGGCGGTTTTTTTACGGAAACATCCGATTATCCAAACCAAAATATTGACCCCTCAGTATCGGCAGACTATGTAAACGTTTATTTTTCTCTGAAATATGACGACGAAATAGAAGGCTCGGACGTGTATTTGTTTGGCAGATTGTCTGATTGGAAAATTGACCCGCGTTTTAAAATGATTTTTGATGACAATACAGGACGGTATGAAGGAGAAGTCATGCTAAAACAAGGATTCTACAACTATATTTATGCCGTAGTACCAAAAGGAAAAGCGGCTCAACCTGACTGCACAAAGCTCGAAGGTAATTGGTTTGCAACCGAAAATGAATATCAATTTTTAATCTATTATCGTCCGTTTGGTGTACGTTATGACCGTGTGATTGGGTATCAAAAATATCAATCCACGTTGAAAAGATGATTTTTATACAGTTGATAGGACGGATTAAAAGGGATATTTTTCTAAAACATTAAAATCAAATACTCTCATTTATAAGAGAAGCATAGGGTGTATGGATGATAGCAGAGAATCATGTAGGGAAAGAATGCATAAAGGAAACGGGAAATAGCAGTAACTTTTTGGACTTTTTTAGCGTTCTTAGCGTTCCATATTGAGTTAAGACCTACTTTTTCTGATAAAATTCAAAGCCTCATCCTATGAAACGTCGAGATTTCATTTCTCAAACTTTACTCTCTACCGCTGCTACAACTGGTTTAGTGACTACTGCGGCGTCTGCAAATACCCCCTCAGTACAAACGGGTTCGAGCCAAAATGCCCTTCAAAAAGAGCGAAAACATGTTATACGCATCGCCCACCTTACAGATATTCACGTAAAACCTGATAAAATAGCAGAAGAAGGCATGTCGCGTGCCTTTAGAAATGCCAATGCCCTCAATCCAAAGCCTGATTTTATCATCAATGGAGGTGATAGTATTATGGATGCACTTGAAAAAACGAAGGAGGAGACCGCTGCACAATGGAAAGTATATAAAACGATTTTGAAGGCAGACAATTCGTTGCCTGTCGTCCATGCTATTGGTAATCACGATATTTGGGGCTGGTTCAGTAAAGTTAATGGATTGCAAGCAGATAAATGGTATGGCAAACAATGGGCAATAGAAGAGTTGGGCTTGCCAAAACGTTATTATGCTTTTGAACGAGCAGGTTGGAAATTCATCATTTTGGATTCCGTTCAACTCAATCAAATGGGCGGTTATGTTGCCTACTTAGATATGGAGCAGTACGCATGGCTCGAAAATGAACTAAAAATGTGTTTGCCCACAACGCATATAAGTATTGTCAGCCACGTACCTATTTTGGCAATGTGTTCTGCCTTGTTTTATGGTCATCCCGAACCGAATGGCGAACTTGTGACCAAGCGGAATCAAATGCACAACGATTTTTTTAAAATGAAAAATCTGTTCAAAAACTATCCGAATATCCGTGTTTGCCTGAGTGGACATGTGCATCTGCAAGATGAAGTCAAATATCTGGGTATTACATATTATTGCAATGGTGCTGTGTGCGGTGCTTGGTGGCGGGGTGCTTTTCAAGACTTCCCCCCTGCTTATGCCATTGTGGACTACTATGATGATGGCAGCTTTGAACGTTGTTTTGTGAATTATTGATATTGGTTATTAGGGATTGGTTATTGGTAGAGCCTAATAACCAATCCCTAATAACCAATAACCAACTCATTTACACAGCAAAATAATAGGTTTTGTTTGAATCACATTACTTTTGTGTCCAGCCCGGTCTTTAATATAAATATCATAAGACAGTGTATCCGTTGGGCGCGAAGGAGTAGCAATGCAAGGTTCGAGTGAAAGACAGCACGTTGTGAACATCAAGAAACGAATTTCACCACTTATGCCGTTTTTTGCGCCTGCTTCTGGCACAAAGGGAATCCTAAAAGTTTGTTCAACAGGTTTGTTACTGCGCTTATCTGTTATAAAGACATTGAGACTATCTTTACCACTCACACCGCCTAAGTCACCATCGCCATCTGTGAAAGACAGCGTATAATAAACGGAATCTTCCGAACCGAAGCCTTGCCGCATGGTTGTTTTAGTCATCCCTACAAATTCAATTTGTGGCTCAATAGGATAGTCAGGTGGGCGAATACAGGTCGCAAACGCCACAAACAAAACAAGATAAAGTAATCTTTTTATTTTCATTGTCCGAATGTTAAATTTATTGTTTTGAGAGATATTTTACAAAAAAAAATCAAGTCGTTAAGGAGCCATAAAGCCGATGACATGGGTTCCAAAAAGGTATTTGACGAATTAGCTTTTGAGGTATTCGGGTACCAGTACAAATATAACGCCTTTTATCGGCAGTATTGTTCACTGTTGGGCAAAGAGTTTTCAAAAGTTTCCACCATTACAGACATCCCTTTTTTACCTATTCAATTTTTTAAAAATCAAACAATTAAAACAGGGGATTGGACAGCAAGCGAAACGGTTTTTACCAGTTCGGGAACGACTGGTGCGGCGACAAGTCAACATTTCGTCCGTGATTTGAGGTTTTATAAAGATATTTCAATACGGGGTTTTGAAGAACTATATGGCAAAGTTTCAGATTACTGTGTTTTAGGTCTTGTGCCCTCCTATTTGGAAAGGTCAGGGTCGTCATTGATCACCATGGTTGAGGAATTTATCAAGTTGTCAAAATATCCAGAAAGTGGTTTTTTCCTAAATAACCACGCCGAATTAGCCGAAATACTGAGGGGGTGTCGAGACAACCAAACGCGGACAATGTTAATTGGTGTCACCTTCGGCTTATTGGATTTTATTGAAACCTATAACATTGATTTTCCAAACTTAATCGTCATGGAAACAGGCGGTATGAAAGGAAGGCGGCGCGAAATGATACGTGCGGAATTGCATCAAGTTTTGAGAAAAGGGTTTAATTGCCTTGATATCCATTCAGAATATGGGATGACAGAACTGTTTTCACAAGGCTATTCCAAACACAAGGGTATTTTTGAACCCACGCCAACGATACGTATTGTAACAAGAGAAATAAACGACCCCCTCAGTATAACCACCCAACATGGTCAATTAGGCGTAATAAACGTCATTGATTTAGGTAATTTAGATACATGTAGTTTTATTGCCACAGATGATTTAGGTCGCGTTTTTGCAGATGGGCAATTCGAGGTATTAGGTAGATTAGACAACTCTGATATGCGGGGATGTAACTTATTGGTTGTTTAGTTAATGGTTATTAATTATTGGTAAATTGATTATTGGTAAATTAGTTTTACTGTTTTACGAATAACCAATAACGAATAACCAATAACGAATAACCAATAACTAAACAACCATTAACTACCCTCCCGTTGCCACCCGCATTTGGGCGATTTGAGATTCCCAAAGCATACGCGCATTTTTGTCATCATTGACGTCGCAAAAGTCTGTTATATTCAGTACGGTCTCTTCGGTAATACCAGATTTGGAGATATTCATTTCGAGGTATTCGTTAGGTGAAGGCGCATCTTGCCATTCAAAACGAAGGAGTTCGTCTTCCCAATCTTCTACAAGTGTCGCAACTTGTTCGTCGCCGTCCCAATAAAAAGTATAAACATTGCCGTTGATATCCACTTCATCGCAAAACCAACGAACTAAGCAAGCAGGTGTGGTTAAAAATTGATAAACAATTGTCGGCGAAGCGCGAAAGATGAATTCCATCTTAAACATCACTCTTTTTGCAGCCATAATAATTATATCGAGTTAGTGACCCTTTAAGGTCGGTTCAAATAAATGAAAACGGGGGTTTGAGGCTAAAAATGCCTAATTTGAGTAATATCGGCGAAATAAAAATAAATTCGATGATTCCGCCAAAGAAAAGGTTTTTTTTTTTCGATAAATCATAAAAAAAGAATTTTTATTTAAGAACGCGCCGACTTTTTTCCCCTTTTTCAAAATAAAATTTTGTGACCAAAATGTCATTTTATAGTCTTTTGAACTGAACTTATATTGACAAATTGTCCAAAAATGCGTATCTTTGCCGCACTTTTCACAAAAAGCCAGTTAATGTAGTTAAAAATAAGCATAAAAACCTATATATATTTTACTTACCATGATATATTTAGCAAAACATTAAGAATATGCGAGAACAATCAACTATAAACTAACATTCATTTTGGCATAATAAAAATAAATCCTTTGCTCCGGCATGAGACAACTCAAAATCACCAAGTCCATTACCAATCGAGAGAGTCAATCGCTCGAAAAATATTTGCAAGAAATTGGTAAAGTGGATCTCCTAACACCCGAAGAAGAAGTTGATTTAGCTAAACGTATCAAACAAGGCGACCAAATTGCTCTTGAAAAATTGACCAAAGCTAATCTGCGCTTCGTCGTTTCAGTCGCAAAACAATATCAGAATCAAGGTCTTTCCCTTTCCGACCTCATCAATGAGGGGAATTTGGGTTTGATTAAAGCTGCTCAAAGATTTGATGAAACCCGTGGTTTCAAATTCATTTCTTATGCTGTGTGGTGGATTCGGCAATCTATTTTACAGGCTTTGGCTGAACAATCCCGTATTGTTCGTTTGCCACTGAATAAAGTAGGTTCACTTAACAAAATTAACAAGGCTTTCTCTGAATTGGAGCAAGAGTACGAGCGTGAACCAACGCCCGATGAACTCGCTCTGATGCTCGAAATCACCACCGATGAAGTAGAAACAACCCTCGGTGTAGCGGCTCGGCACGTCTCTATGGATGCGCCTTTCGTAGAAGGTGAGGACAATTCGCTGCTGGATGTACTTGAAAATAGCACAACCCCTGGTACGGATACCAATCTCGAATATAGAGAGTCTCTTAGCCGTGAAATTGAGCGTTCGCTTGGTACTTTGACTGATCGTCAAAGTGATGTTATTCGCCTTTATTTTGGTATCGGTGTTGAACATCCAATGAGCTTAGAAGACATTGGCGACAAATTTGGTTTAACGCGTGAGCGTGTTCGTCAGATTAAAGACAAAGCTATTAATAAATTGCGTTCTGCTTCTAAAAGCAAGCTATTGAAGCATTATTTGGGTGCTTAAAAGGATATAAAGAACAAAATTTCAAAAAGGGCAAGACGTGAATAGCACGTTTTGCCCTTCATTTTTTTCTACCAACTACCCCTCAGTATTTTATTTTTTTCAAACAAAAAAACAGTAAGCGGAACACCCCACTTACTGCTTTGTATTTTAAAGATAATACATCTTTTTCTCCTTATTTACCACCCACAGGCGTAACTTTGATAGCAGGCAAGCCGAGTTTTTGACGGACAGCATTTTGCAAGTCATTTTTCTCATCAGCATAGAGCAAAGAACCTGAAGTGACATCAACGACATAAGTGTAGCCTTGTTCTTTGGCAACTTCACCAATAGCTTTATTCACTTTGTCGAGAAGTGGCTGGTACAAATCTTTGCGTTTTGTAGCCATTTGTTGCTGCATTTCCTGCTCGTATTGTTGAATTTTAGATTGTTCTTCTTCCAAAGTTTTCTTTTGCTTTTCCAATTCAATCGGAGCGATTTCACCTTTTTGTTGTTTTTCACCTAAAGCTTGGGCTTTAGCTTGAAAAGCAATGACCATCAATGAGTCTTTGTTTGTCAAAGCCTTAGCAAAAGCTTCGAGTTGTGAATCTGCCGCTTTCATCTCCGCCATATCGGCAAGGATAGCTTGTGCATTTAAGTAACCTATTTTTTGTTGTGCCTGTGCTGTGGCTGCGAAGCTAACAAGCATAAAAATTATCGCTTTTACTGCGTTTTTCATTGTCTAATTAACGTTTTTAAAATGTATGTCTGAAAAAATTTTCAAAAAAGTGCGCAAAGATAATTTAATAATGGTGAATGGTGACTGGGGAATGTGAGGAATTTAGATTTTATAAGAAATTTGATAAGGTTAGGATTAAAAAATTCACCACTCACCTTGATCATTCACCATTAAATATTACATCTTTTTAACCATATCTACTATCTGTTGGGTCTTATCATAAGTCGCGTTGGCGAAAATCAAACCCGCTGAACTGCTTTTATCCAATATCAAATCATAACCTTTTTCATTGGCAAATTTTTCAATAGCACCATACACTTTATCTTGAATAGGCTTTACAAGTTCTTGTCTTTTTCTAAACAACTCCCCATCTGCACCGAATTTAACCCGTTGGACTTCACGCGCCTCTTTTTCTTTCGCCATGATTTCGTCCTCACGTTTTTTACGGGCTTCATCGTTCATCAGGACTTGTTCTGCTTGGTATTTGTTGTACATACCTTTGATAACATCTTGTTGTTGTGCTATCTCACCGCGCCATTTCTGGGCAACTTTATCTAATTCGTCTTGCGCTTGTTTGTATTCTGGCAAGGCATTTAAAACTTGATTGACATCAATAATAGCTATTTTCTGTGCCTCCAACGACAAAGTTAAGAACAACATAGTTGCGACTGAAAGGAAAAGTTTCTTCATCATATTCCGAAAGTTTAAATTGATTTTAAAAGATTTTTATAAAAGAGTTTAAAATAATTATTCACAAAAATAAGGTTTTTCGATGCTGCACTGATATTAAGACTACAAAATGACTCCTCAGTATCATACCTGTTTCTATGCTTAAATTAAAGTCATAGAATATAAATAACTGTAAATCAATTTATTGTCTCCAGTAGCTCTTATATAAGACTTTATTTTTAACAGCGATTTAACGCAACTTTAAAGGGTAATTAACGGATAAGACGACTATTACTTGTTTTATGCTAAGAAAAATACAGCTAATTGGCGAATTTCGCCCTTCAAATTTCGTTCAACCAAATTCTTCAAACCAAATTATTAACGTTTAATGTCAACCACACATTTTATAAACCGAGAGGTATTAACCCTCGAACAGCTTGATTTTATTTTAAAAAACAAGCAAAAACTCTCATTGAGTACAGAAAGCCGCAAAGATACTGAGGGGTGCTATCAATTTTTGCAACAAAAGTTGAAAAATACGACAGAAACTTTTTATGGTATCAATACGGGCTTTGGTTCGCTCTGCAATGTCCGCATTACGACTGACCAAATCGAGCAGTTGCAACAAAACCTCGTCCGTTCTCACGCTTGTGGCGTAGGGGATGAAGTGCCGCCCGAGATTGTCAAAATCATGCTTTTGCTCAAAATCCAAAGCCTCAGTTATGGGCATAGCGGGGTGCGTGTCGAGACAATTGAGCGACTGATTCAGCTGTATAATGATGAGGCTTTGCCCATTATTTATCAATTGGGTTCGTTGGGTGCATCGGGCGATTTAGCACCTTTGGCGCATTTGAGCCTGCCACTGCTTGGAGAGGGTCGTGTTTTTTATAAAAATAAAATAATAGAGACCCCTCAGTATTTAGCTGAAAAAGGCTTAAATCCCTTGATTTTACAAGCAAAAGAAGGCTTGGCTCTGCTCAACGGTACGCAGTTTTCAGCGGCTTACGGTGTCTATATTTTGTTGAAATCGCAACGGCTTTTAGCACAAGCCAACCTCAATGCGGCTATTTCACTCGATGCTTTCGATTGTAAACTTGAACCGTTTGATGAACGTTTGACACAGGTGCGTCCTCATTTGGGCGCAGTTAAAGTGGCTGCCGAAATCCGACATATACTGAGGGGGTCGGTAATAGCGGTACAAACCAAGATGGCGGTGCAAGATCCTTACGCTTTTCGTTGCATTCCGCAGGTGCATGGTGCCAGTCTCGATGCCATACGGCACATCGAACAGGTTTTTGAAACGGAAATAAACAGCGTAACAGATAATCCGACGATTTTTCCTGACGACGATGACATACTTTCTGGCGGCAATTTTCATGCACAACCTTTGGCTTTGGCACTCGATTATTTGGCGATTGCTTTGTCTGAAATAGGCAGTATTTCTGAAAGACGTACTTTTCAGTTATTGAGTGGACAACGCGGTTTGCCTGTTTATTTGACTGAAAAGGGGGGTATTGAATCGGGTATGATGATAGCACAATATACGGCGGCTTCGATAGCGAGCCAAAACAAGCAGTTGTCAACACCCGCTTCGGTAGACAGCATCGTGTCGTCGAATGGCCAAGAAGACCATGTGAGTATGGCGGCAAATGCAGCGACGAAATGCTACCGTGTCGTCGAAAATGTAGAGCGGTTGCTTGCCATTGAGTTTATGGTAGCGATGCAAGCCATGTATTTTCGCCTTCCTCTAAAATCATCGCCGTTTATTGAAACAATTTTAGAAAATTATCGAAAAACTGTACCGATACTGAGGGGGGACAAAATATTGAGTGACGATATTATTAAAACGCTGTATTTTTTAAAAGATATTTATTTTTATAAAAATTAAAAAATATTAATTGTCTAAAAAAATAATAATCAGGTGATTATGTAATTATAATAATTCAAATTAAAAGAATTTGGCATAGTTATTGTTAAAATGTGATTGTAAGTTTTGGTTAAAAATTGTAAGATTCGTTTTAAGAGGCTCGTAGTATCACACATACTGCGAGTTTTTTTTTGTGCCTAATTGATGTTTTTTTTAGATTTTTGCCGTTTTGAAACAGGATGACTTGATTTAACAGATTAACAAGATTTCCATACCTATAAATTTGTCAATAGTCTTTAAGTAGAAAGGATTGCTTGGTTTTAAAGATTTACAGAATTTGTAAATCTGTCTTTTCTACCCCTCTTCACTTTTGAAAAATCTTTTTTTATGAGGAAAATATTAATTATTGCGAGTATTTTTTTTCTATGCTTATTAAGTTTTCAATTTTTGAAACCCACCCAAAAGGTTTTTTCAAGGCAAGCTAAATCAACGGCTGTTGAAAATGAAGGAGTGAAAACACCACTGACGATTGAATACATTACTGGTAAGTTTGAGCCAAAATTTCACGCCGATTTTGTGTATGTTGACAAAAAATACGCTGAGCGCGACAGCCTTTTGCTACGGAAAGAGACTTACGAAGCGTTCAAAAAAATGTATGCTGCTGCCAAAAAAGAAGGATTGAAACTGACGATTATCTCTGCTACGCGCAATTTTGAGTATCAAAAAGGTATTTGGGAAAGAAAATGGGCTGATTTGTCAAAGAAAAATTCCGACCCCTCAGTCATAGCTCGAAAAATATTGCAATTTAGTGCCATGCCCAGTTCGAGTCGGCATCATTGGGGAACGGATATAGATTTTGATAATTTGACAAATGCTTATTTTGAGAAAGGCAAGGGCAAACGTATTTACGATTGGATGAAAAAAAATGCCTTACAATATGGTTTTTGTCAACCTTATACTAAGGGGCGACCTACGGGCTATAATGAGGAAAAATGGCACTGGACTTATATGCCTTTGTCGAAAGAATTTACGACATTTGCTGCTAAAAACTTAAAAAATGAGCAAATTACAGGCTTCAAAGGAGCAGAAACGGCAGTAGAATTGGATATTGTTAAGAACTATGTTTTAGGAATTAACAGTGATTGTTACTAAAAATGTCCGTCCGTTGAAACAAAATACCGACCTTTCAGTTTAAGACATACATGAATCAGTTGCTTAAAGGAGTTATCAAATGTTTTTATTTAAAGAAATAAATTTGCATTGAAACAAAAATTTCTCCTATATTTGCACCCGATTTGACATAAGGTCAGTTAGCCGAGTGGTTAGGCACAGGTCTGCAAAACCTGCTACAGCGGTTCGAATCCGCTACTGACCTCCAAAAACACTTAGAACCGCCAGAACTCTGTTTGAGTTATGGCGGTTTTTTTTGTTTAAAATCCTTTTAAAGGTGATAATATTTTCAAAGCTGATTTTCCTCCTGTAAATTTGGCGTATTAATTGTCTCATTTTATTACTCATACTGAGGGGTCTATAACGCCAATAACTGAATGTACCTACAATAGAGTCGTTATATAAAATTTAATATTTAAACTCTGACTTAATATAAGTGACTGATCTCAACATACTTACGACCGTCGAAGCATACATTACGCAATTTTTCAAGGAAAATGTGCCGAAAAAATACGTTTATCACGACCTCACGCACACACAAGACGTGGTCAGGAGTTGCCGCCAAATAGGTGGGGCTTTTGCGCTACCTATGGATGATTTGGAAAATTTGCAAATTGCGGCGTGGTTTCACGACTCCGGCTATGACAAAGGTCCTGAAAACCATGAAGAAAGGTCGGCGGCGTATGCAGCAGCTTTTCTCGAAGAATACAATTATCCGCCTCAAGTTATAGATGTTATTAAAGACTGCATCAGAGCGACAAAAATTCCTCAACGTCCTGTTGGACTACTTCAACAAATAATTTGCGATGCCGATTTGAGCCATTTAGGCGAAAAATCGTATTGGATGCGGACATCCAAAGTGCGCCAAGAGTTGATAGTTACACATAATAAATTGATGACAGAAGAAGAGTGGATTGACTTTGAGTTGGCTTTTATGTTGGCACAAAACTACCACACAGATGTCGCCAAAAGCATGTATCAAAAGCGCAAAATGAAGCATATTGCTCAATTGCGGAAACAACAAATGCGGTTGAATCCAGAATTAAGTAATGTGGTGGACGAGATTTTTATATTTGAAAAAGAAGAAGAAAAAGAAAAATGGAAATCGCTGGCGAAACAAAGTAAGCAAGAAATTAAACATATCAATGTTGGACGAGGTGTTGAAACGATGTATCGGACGACATACAATACCCATAACAATCTTTCTGCGCTCGCCGATCATAAAGCAAACCTTATGTTGAGCATCAATACCATTATGATTTCTATTGTTTTTTCGATGCTGGTGCCACAATTGAATAATTCGCCTCAACTGATTCTCCCGACAGTGGTGTTGTTAACGGTTTGTTTAACTTCCATCATTTTCGCAACGCTTTCGACAAGACCGAAAGTCACAACAGGCGAGGTAACGCTTGACGACATTCGCAACAAACGCTCAAACTTGTTGTTTTTTGGCAATTTTTATAATATGAAATTGGAGGATTTTCAATGGGGCATGATGGAAATGATAAAAGATTCAGACTTTCAATACAGCTCTATGACCCGTGATTTGTACTATTTGGGTAAGGTTTTGGCTCAAAAATATCGCTATCTCACTATTTGCTACAATATTTTTATGTTTGGGATGATTTTATCCGTCCTCCTGTTTGCTATGGCGTTTATTACAGGCGCAGGGATCAATATGCGGGTTAAATAGTTGGGGATTCGTTATTGGTTATTAGGAAATGGGTAAATTTATTCCACACCAATAACCAATTTCCTAATAACCAATAACTACTCCCCGAATGCTATTTTTTGAAATTCAAGAATTTCCTTTTGATAATCTGCCACCATTCTATCACGTTCAGTTGTCGAAAACCACTGGGCTTCTTGCATCAAATCCGCCACCGTTGACATCACTTCAAGGGTTTGTTGCCAATCCGTGACTTCTAAACCAAGCCGACGGGACATCATATCTTTTAAAGTATACGCCATTTCGTGAACAGCCACATACAGCACTTCTGCTTTCAAAATAGGTGAACCTTGTACAATCGGATGCCGCAGTGTGGGGTCTTTCCATATCATCATCAACACTTTTATAGCCTCTGTCCCATACCGCCGATTGAGCCGCCGAGTCGCGTATTCAGGCACGCCAAACTTTCGTGCCAGCCTTTTATAATCCTCTTTTATCCAACCTTCTGCGCCTTCCAGCAATTGTTCGTCGGTCGTGCAATCCGAAACAGCTCCCCTCAGTATTTGCTCACATGTGTCAATCGTATCCTTTGCCATCAAGCGATAAGTCGTCCATTTACCGCCCATAATGCTGATGAGACCGCTTGTTTTGTCCATTTCTACTTCGTGATCACGTACAAGACTCTTGGCATCTTCGGAAGTATCCGCTTGTAAAAGAGGGCGCAAACCACCAAAACCGCTTTTTACTTGTTCGGGTTTTACTTCTGTTTTGAAATAACGATTGACATATTTTAACAAATATGCCACGTCATCTTTTTCCAGAGAGATTTCTTTTTCAGTTAATTTACATTCCTCATCGGTTGTACCGACCAAAAGCCTACGTTGCCACGGAATGATAAAAATAACACGTCCATCGTCAGTTTCGGGAATCAAAATAGCCGTATCGCCTGGCATCAAATCTCTTGGCAAAACGATGTGTACACCTTTACTCACTCTTATTCTTGGTGTGGCTTTAGGGTTTGCCAACTGCCTAACATGGTCAGAAAAGGGACCTGTGGCATTCACAAAGAGCTTGGCTTTGATGGTGTAATCCTCATCTTGGAGTGTTTCGCGTACTTTTAGGCTCGTCAGCACCCCCTCAGTATTTTGCACAAAACCAAGCGTTTCGACGTGATTTATCAGCACTGCGCCCTTGATATCTGCCGTTTTAGCAATCGCTAAAGCATAACGCGCATCGTCAAATTGACCATCAAAATACAAAACAGCCGATTGCAAACGGTCTCCTTTGAGTTCAGGTATGCGGCGCAAAGTAGCGGCTTTGGACAGCCATTCACTTGGTGCGAGGTTGGTTTTACCAGCTAACCAATCGTAAATTTTAAGACCTATACTGTAATACAGTCCTTCCCACCAAGAGTAACAAGGGGTCAAAAGAGCCAAAGGTTGGGCGAGATGTGGGGCATTTTTGATAAGCGTTTTCCGTTCATTCAAGGCTTTATTGACCATGCGAAATTGCTCTAAACTCAATTTTTTAACTGCCTGTTCAAGGTAACGAACCCCCCCATGAAACAATTTTGTGGATTTAGAAGATGTGGCAGATGCAAAATCATCACGTTCAATCAGCACCACTTTTAGGCCACGTAAAGTCGCATCTAAAGCACAGCCCAACCCTGTTGCACCGCCGCCTATGATGCAAATGTCAAATTCTTCGTGTTCAAGTTGTGCCAGATTTTTCAAACGGTTCATACCCTAAATTTTCTATTTGGATTGATATTAAAAAACAAGATTACGGCATTTTTCAAGAAAAATGGAGGCGATACGCTTCATTTTCATAGGGTTTCAATATTTTTTGCAAAAATATGTCTAAACACTTAATTTTGCAGCATGAAAGCAGAAAACGCCATACTTGGTCAAATTGGAGACCCTCATTTAAAAGCGATTATCAATATTGAGTTGACCAACGGTTGGCAATGCAATATCCAAGATAATTTTTTCAAATCCTATCAATTATCGCATCAACAGTACAATATCTTACGCATACTGAGGGGGCAATATCCAGAAGGTGTGAGTGTCAACGACATCAAACGGCGTATGATTGACAAAATGTCGAATGTCAGTCGTTTGGTTGAAAAACTGAAACAGAAAGGGTATGTTGAGCGCGTTGAATGTGAATCTGACCGCCGTGTGGTTTTCGTTCATTTGACAGAAGCGGGGTTGTCCATTTTAACCGCAATTGATAAAACAATAGGCATCAATTTAGCTGCTTTTAGCCGAATCAGCATTGAAGAAGCGGAGGAAGTGAGTCGTATTCTCGAAAAACTACGTGACGATACGGCGGAAGAAGAAACAAAAAACTGCCCCAAAATGTAATTTAAGTAATGATGACCGATGAAGGATGAATAATACAAGGTGTTAACAATCAAATAGTTATAGTAAATTTATTTCTCGTTTATTTCCGTTCATCTACTTATGAGGTTATAATAAATACTTGTATGTCAATCTTTTGTCTTCGTTATCAAGGGGCGATCATTGCGCGACCATTCACTCCATGAACCTACATACAATTTAGGCATTGCCATACCTGCATAATCCATTGCCAAGAGGGTATGACAAGCAGTCACCCCTGACCCACAATGCACAATGACTTGCTCGGGTTGTTTATCAGTGAGTGCATTTTCGTACTTAACACGCAACTCAGAAGGAGACAAAAAGTAGCCCTCTTTATCTAAATTGCTACTAAATGGGATATTGACGGCATAGGGTATATGACCTGCAATCAAATCAATCGGTTCAAACTCGCCATTGTATCGCCCTGCTTCACGGACATCAATAATAAGACTGTTTTTATCATGGGTAGCTTTATCTACTTCATCAATATCTGCCATTGGCAACTGCCATGCCTGTATCAAATAAGGTACTTGGACTAAAGCGTTTTTAGTTATTGCTCCTTGTTCTTTGCCCGTTGCCGCTTGATTACTGAGGGGGTGTCCTGCTTTAATCGCTGCGTCCATGCCGCCGTCCAGCACTTGCACCGCTTTATGACCAATAGATTTAAGCATCCACCAAAAACGTGCGGCCGCATTTGCCCCATTTTTATCATCATAAATAACAACATGGCTATTAGGTGTGATGCCTAAATGCGTTAAAACCTCAGCAAACTGAGTTAAACTGGGCAATGGATGCCTACCTCCATCAGCTGCATTAGGTTTAATATCTGCTAATTGACTGTCTAAGTCGGCATGTCTAGCGCCTTCTAAATGGTTGGTTGCGTATCTTTCCTTTGCGCCCGCACCTGCTCTGGCATCTACCAGTACGCATAAGTTGGTTTGTTTCAAAGCCAGCCATTCATGTGGTTTTATGATGGGTGATAGTAGGTTTGACATATATCCTGCTTTATTTTTGAGTATAAATAAGAATGATTTGCATAGAAATTAAACACCAATATATTATATAAGTAATGATGAACGAGGAATCGCGTAAAACGTTGATTATCAAATATCTCCACGAAATCAATTTCCCGTTTATTTCTGTTCATCTACTTATTTCTAAGAATATAATTTCTCCTATTATCCACTAAAAAGAGACTTCCATCGAGGCATTGAACCGACGACCTAAGCCAAAAAATACGGTGGCTGATTTAGCATCAAAATCTTTTGTGCCTATGACATTGCCAAGCGTATCGTTGTTCCGAGCATCGGCAATATAGGTTGTGTTGAAAACATTGAGCAAACTGAAACGGAAATCAATAGAGCCACTTTTCTTTAGACGTATAGAATAACCCATATTGATGTCCATCATAGTGTAGTTAGGCATTTTCCAAGAATCTTTACGGGCGTTTGCACCTTGCAGTGATTCAGGGTCCATATTCGAGTAATTTTTGCCAAAATAGGTCATCCGAGCCATGATATAAGTACCGCGTTTGGGTTCAAAACGCAATGAGCCGCCCACTTGAGTTTGTGCCGCATCACCTACATGAACGCCTTTGGCATCAAATTCTTGAACTGTACCATCAGGTTGTGTCAAGATACCCACAGAATTCCAAATCCAATCACCTAAAGATGTTAAACCTTCTACTTTCCATTTTTGTGTTATTTCGTAGGCAAAATCAAGTTCAAGTCCAATGTGTCGTGCGCCTAAACCATTGACAGCAATTGGTACACGGTCAGAGTTTATATCGGCAGGGTCTTCCAATACAAGTATTTGAGATTCAACGGGTTTGTTTTTCCAAAGCGTATAGTAGGCATTGACATTGGCGGCAAAATTAGGGCTGCGATATTGGTAGCCCGCTTCGACGGCTTTAATGTCTTCATTTTTATAATTACGCGCCAATAACACACGACCCAATTCGCCTTTTGTAGCTGTTCCAGAACTGTAAGCAGAATAAAAAACATTATTAAAACGTGTGGCTTTTGATAACCAACCGACGTTTGCAAAAAGACTGTTTTGGCGATTAAAACGATAATTAAAGCCCGTTTTAAAGGTAAAGGAAGGTAAATTGAGCCAACCAATGACTTGGTCTTGGGCTGTGGTTGAGTCTATTTTGTAACCATTGGTTTTTGCATAATTATAAAGCGTTTGCGTTGGATGGTCAACGGTGTACATGACGCCGTTGATGATAGGCACCCGCAATTTGATATTCGCTTCGGAGCTTAAAGGCGCACGGACGGATACATTGGACGTATAATACGTTTTACCATTGAGGTCAAATGTTTCAGCATACATTTTGTCGTGATATTTGTATTGAGACATAGCAGTTGAGCCATTCAAAAACCAGGACCAGTTCTTTTCGGAATATTCTAACAAGCCAAAGGCACCGCCCCAACGAACAAAACCATCATTATTATAGAAAAACTTATCACCCACACCGAGTATCGTTGTTTGTTCGTCAATACGGGCATTGCGTGAGCCAATATATGCCCGACCTTCCAACATATCTTTGACTGTACGATAATGCTCACCTTTGTAGGAACGCAAGTCAATACCCCCTGAAAAAGTCGTTTTTTTAGTAAATTCATGTCGCAAAGTAGATAACAAACCATACCAAAAATGATTGTTAACGCTGGCGCGAATGACGTTTGAAGTCGTCGCAAATGTGCCTTTATTGCCCAACACAACATTCGCCAAGTTGAGTTGATTCAAGGAATCGAAACTGGGTGTCGAGGTGATATTTGTGCCACCACCCTTACCAATACTTAAATAAGTGACATTGGACAAAAAGGTTTTATCAGAAATACGCCATGAATGACGCAGACTGAACTGCGGTTTGTGGTAATAATTGAACCGCACACTTTTTTGCTCACCATTTAAGTAACCCCAAGCATCGCTGTAACGCAAGCCTCTGTCAATACGTGGTTTCAGCCTATCAATATCCTTTTGTGGTACGCCTAATTCAGCCGCTAATTTAGAATCTGTGGAAGCAATCGGCGTTGAAAAAGCCCTTTGACCATGCTCTTGCGGACCACCAAAACCTGAAAGTGTAATTAAATGTTTACCAAATTCCTTGTCAATTCGTAAGAAATAAAACAAGGCTTTTGAGTAATTGCCATCCACCCAACCATCAGAATTTCTGGAAGAAAATGCGCCTGTAATGCCCCAATCACCTTTCAAACGTCCTGTTGTAAAGCCAATAGAGGTTTGAAAAGCACTGCCCGAACCTGCGTCCTGCTTGATTTCTAAGGAAGGTTTTGATTCAAAACCTTTTGTCAAAATATTAATCGTACCACCCACAGCAGGAATCGTAATTTTTGACGCACCCAAACCCCGTTGTACTTGCATGGTTTTAGTCACTTGATTGAGTCCAAACCAATTTGACCAATAAACTTGACCATTTTCCATGTCGTTGACAGGAATACCATCAAGCATAACAGCGATATTCCTTTGGTTGAAACCACGTATGGATATACGTGCATCGCCATCACCGCCTCCCTGTTGCGTGGCGTAAGCCCCAGGCATTGAGTTGAGCAGCATCGGCAAGTCTTGCGAAGCCAATTCTTCCTTAATTTTTACTGTTCCGATGTTGGTAAATGC
>JANOAU010000096.1:0-47172 GCA_031411275.1 Saprospiraceae bacterium
GCCGCGTGAAAATGTCCGCGCTCAGGATGCTCAGTTCATTTGCCGCCAGCGCACCCGCGATGCGCGCGAGCAACTGATGACGGTCCCAGGTGCAAACCCACAGTTCGCTGTGCCCGGCATTCGGGCGCGGGACCCAGCGGACGACCGGCGCAAGGGTCCCCTCCTCGGTCGCGAAATGCTTTTCGAGAAACTCCCGCACGAGTTTCAAATGCGCCACGATCTCCTCCGCCTTGTGCGTTTGAAAATAGCGCTCGGGGAGCGACGCGAAGTGCGCGTCCACCTCCATCTCGAAATCCGCCGGCAACCGTTCCATCACCGCGGCTTTGAGCTGCAGACGCTCGACGTGCCGCTGCTTGCGGAAGCCCTCGCTGTCCTCGAGGCAGACCGTCGCCTGCCGGTAAAGCTGCCACGTGAGCGACTCCGTCCAGCCATTCCAGATTTTGTCGTCACCGACCCCCAGCCCGTCCGCCGCGGTGAGCTCGTACCACCTGAAACGGTTACGCTTATACGCCCGTTGGCACCACCTACTGTTGTCACCTCTGTTTTATTAATATTTGTCGTCAATACTGAGGGGGTGCGGACGGTAGCTGTGACGCTGTCTTTGCAATTCCTATCATCCGTCACGGTGGCTTTGTAGGTGCCAATATCTAAATTATCGGCGATGTCTTGGTTGCCAATAGCGGTATTACTCCATGTATAATTGAATGGCTCTAAGCCATTTAGTGTTGTCAAAGTAATAGTGCCATTTTTTTCACCGAAACAACGGATAGAATCGGTTGTAGCGCGGACGGCAAAACCCGTGCATGTCGGTTCGTTGATGGTAAATTGGCAGGTGTCAAAACATTGGTAGTTGTCATAAACGGTAGCGATATAAACCCCTTTTTTTAAACTGTCAATGGTGAGGGTGCTGGGTGTTGTGCGGTTGTAATTCCGATTCATGGCCCCTGAAATCACCAGAGTATAAGCCGCTGTTCCGCCTCGTAGGGTGAGACTGGCACGCCCACTTGCCTCTCCTACCCTTTTGGCATCCGCGACAGAATCGCAAGTGACCGTTAAAGCAGGTGGTTCAGTAAGGGTGGCTGTTGTTGTTGTCGTACAATTCAACCTATTTCTAAGGGTTATGGTATAAGAACCTGCCCTTAAATTGGGTATTACAGCCGTAGAATCGCTTGAAAATGCGGTTATCGTTTGCGAAAAACCATTGCTTGCGGACAATGTAAGCGGTAAATTATTGGCTATATCTGCATATTTTATGACCAAATTACCTGTTGCACCGCCGTAACAAAGGACATTATTGGTGGTTTTAACACTTACTTTCAAAGCCGTGCAATTAGCGGTATTGATGGTAAAAATACACGTAGCGGTACAAGCTGTTTGAGGGTTGCCAGTGGCATAATTGGCGTCGAATGCGGTTACATTGTAGTTACCGGGTGCTAAATTGGGTATATTGAAAGTGCCAGACGTTTGAGGCCCGAGTGTAAAGTTTGCGCCTGTGGGTCGTGTAATTGTTAAGGAATAGGGCAGTGTGCCACCTGACACAACGACTTGTGCGACAGCATCGGATGAAGTTGAGGTGGAAACAGGCGTTGACTCTTTACAAGACACAGTACTGAGGGGTGCTGCGGGTTGTGTAATCGTTATTTTGCTTGATGTATAACTACAGCTTGTGGCACTGTTTGTCACAATGGCTTGATAAGTACCTGCGGGTAATTGCCCAATAGATACAGTTGCCGTTATAGCCCCTTTTGTAACAACCGTATTATTGGCGGCGTTGATGATTTGATAGGCGTAAGTGCCGCCTGTACCCACCGGACTGATGGTCAATTGTGCTGTTCCTTCGCGGTTGCCGTAGCAAAGATTGTTTTTTGTTGTTGCAAAACTGATATTAACGGTTGGGCAAGGAATGGTGTAACAGGTCGTAAACAACGAAGATGAGCCGATGGAATACGCGGCAATACGCCCAATAGGTGTATAGTTCGTACCTCCTGATGTGCTGTTGACGGTGATGATTTTTCCGGGTATTAAGGACAAAGTAATCGTCCATTGTCTATTGGCATTGGCTGTTGTCGTCCCTGCAAAAAAGCCTTGACAAGGCAATGTTGTACAAGCAGATGAGTCTTTTTGAAAGATATTAAGGACATCATTGGGTTTGTTAGATGTGCCACTGATGGTCACTGTACCGTTTTGATTGGGTGTTATTTGGCTTATAATGGGTAAAAGATAAGGGGATTTTAAATTGTTAATGGGTTGGGCATTACAATAAAAAGAGTTGTTGACAAACTCAAAGCCGCCAAATGTCATACCCGTTGCATGGGTCGTATAAGCGATGGTATTGCCTTGCAAAAAAGCATTGGCAGTCGCCGCATTGGTATAGATGCTGTAAGTATTGGCTAAATCCGTTCTGGTTGCCGCCGCATTATTTGTACCCACAATATTATTGTTCATCAAAAGCAAGGGGTTAGGGTTGTTGCCCGCAGGAGGATTGAGGTAAACACCGACATAAGCGGAACAGATATAATTGTTGTTGACCGTAATAGGGTTGCCATTATAATCGGAATAATAAGGAGTGGTGGTGTAAATGGCGTAAGTATTACCGACACCCGCCGTAAAATTTCTGTCTGTTCCGATATAGTTTCCAGTGATGGTTGTGCCGCCGTTTGTACCAATAGCGACATAGTTTTTTATAAATACGTTGCCATTTGTACCTGTTCCGCCGATGGTGGTATTGGTTAAGTAAGTTGCATTGCTAAAAGCGCGGATGGCATAAGAAAAATTCTCAAATTGAAGGCCATAAACGGTTAAATTGACGGTTGAATCGTTGAAACAGTTGATACTTTGCGTACCTGAACCACGCAGAATAATATTATTTGTACCTGTTGATTGATTGAAGCCATTGATGGTGATGGTGCGAGAGACACTGCGCATGGGGATTTCAGAAGTCAGGTTTATGACGTTGCCACTGGCTGCTGGAATTCTGAATGTGACCGTTGTGGGTGCATTCACGGTCATGGCATTGATGACCGCTTGCCGCAATGACCCTGTGCCGCTGTTATTGACATTGGTGACAACGAAATTGGTCGTTTGAGCGGATAAGGTACACCATAACAGCAGTGATAGAATCACGATCAATATGTATTTCAATTTGGTTTTCATGGTTGCAACGTTAAAAATAAAGATGCATGAATAGTGGTTGTCGCTTTTTAATAGTATTGAGTAAGTAGTCGTGTGTATTGAGACTCATACATTGTTGATTATCAATTACTTATTCTAAGTCTCACTACTCACTACTTTATACTCCCTACTTAAGAGTTTGGTTAGTGCTGATTAATATCAAAAGATGATTGCTAATGACAATAAACGAGCAATTAATTGCTTGCAACTATTTGATAGTCAAAGCCTTATATTATTCATCATTTATCGTTCATCATTCATCATTACTTATTTGTTACACTCCCCTTTCTCCCATTTTGTCACACCCGAACGCTCGGCAACACAAGCGTTAGAGTACGTTTTGCCATCGCAACCGCATACGGGATTGTAGTCAGCCGTGCAGATCATGTCTTTGATTTTAGATTTGTCAATACAACCTGAATCGGTGGTAGTTTTTTGGTTACAGGCTTTCTGAGTTGTGAATGCCACAATCAGTAAGGGAATGCAAAAGAAGAATGAATGCGTCTTTTTCATTGTTTTAAAATTTTTATGATGTATAATTATTTGATTTTAATGAATTTAGTGTATTTCATAAAACCATTTGTTTGTTTTAAAATGAGAACATAAGCACCTTGGGGTAAAAAAGAGACATCTATGGCTTTTATACTGAGGGGGGCGTTTTTGATCAAACGACCCGCTGAATCGTATAAAGTATAAGTGTCGAATATTTCGGCAGTCTCTAAGAAAATAGTTGTTGTTGTGGGGTTGGGATAGATGGGGAAATCAACTTCATGGGGTGTTTTTTCAATTGCGGTCGTGGCGGTTAATACGAGAACAATTTTACTGTAATACAAGGCAGACAAGCCTTCGAATGCGCTTTCTGTACCCACTATTGTCCACAGTTCTCCGTTGGCATTGGTCGTCGCAAAAAAGGCTTTTTTATTTTGCCGATTTATCAATGTAAACCTTGTCGTGGTGTCACTAACTGATGTTTTGCCAATCGTATCCATCTGCGAACCGGGGATGGATTGATTGCCTTTGTCAATATTCATCACATAAAAACGTGTGCCACCAACAAGTTCTATCACTTTTATGGGTTCAAAAGGGACAGCACCTACTTTGATGGTCAACCCTGGACTGCCTCCTATACCCACTGCATTGGTGGGCGCATCGGAAGCCATTTCTAACTGAAATTGTATAGCGTATCTTTGGTTAGGCAGCAGTCCTGTTAGTTTTTTTTTCAAAAACATAAACAAATCATCGCTGCGATTGAAGCCTTGGATGAAAATGCCTTTTTGATTGGGTACGATGTAATTAGGCAAACTGGTGTGTTTACTTTCCAGTTCATAAAAAATGCTATCTGTTACGGGATAGTCCGCCCAGTTTGCTTGCCAACCTTGTGCATCTGTTTCAAAATCAAACGTAAAGGTTTGTGTATGAGCTTGTTGCGATACAAAGCAGAATGCCCAACAAAGCGCATAGCCTTGTATCGCACCTAAGCTCTGATTGAAAAACTGAATCATAAGGCTTTTAAGATTTAATTGCAATCCACTTCTTTTTCTGTCACTTTGTATTCTGCTTTAATCGGCTTAAAGTGTTCTATACGTGCCAAGACATAAGGAAACTCAACAGCCATCGTGGATACACAATTTTTACCTGGTTTTTTATGTGTTATAGCCACTTTTGCGCCTATTTCAGACGGCGTTATGCTGTCAATCGTGAGGTTGTGACCACCACTTTTAGTGTAACCTTGGAAATAGGCCATCACCCATTCCTTTGAAAAGTCAATCGTCGGCTTGGCAATAGGTGCAGGCATATTTTGAAAACAGGATTGCCAAAGGCTATCAAACGCTTCTTGAGTTTGTATGATAACTTGTTTAGGTTCTTCAATACCACATTGATTGCCTGCAGTGATAACCGACCAATTCATATCTGCTTTTTTTAAGTTTTCGGAAGACAGTGAACCAGACTGTGTGTTAGACTGAGAATTAGACTCTGCACAAGAGGTACACATGAGCATTGAAGACAAGACCAATTGAAAAATAAGAACTTTCATTGTAGGATATTTTTAATGATAAAATAAATAGTTCAAGCACTTCATAAGGTACTCTTTATTAAGAGTTACAAATACTTGAAATTCCACAATTTTAAAGGTGAATGGTGATAATGGTGAATATTATTCACCATTAAAATATTCACCATTCACCATTAAAATATTACCTTATCTCCTTGCAATGTTGAATGTACGACCTCCACAATTCACTGTACCACCACTAAGCGGATAGTTGTTACGAGCGTGGCAGATACCTGCAACCGTTGGTGTTGCCATTGAAGTTCCTGATAAAGTGGCATAAGTCCCGTTTTTGTAAGTGGAGTAAACGCTTGAACCCACAGCCGCCCAATCTGTACCAATGCCCCAGTTAGAGAAAGAAGAGCATGTTTTTTGGCAAGTGATAGAGCCAATTGTCAAGATGCGATTACCATTCACACAACCTGGAAGGTTTTTGCCTGTACCGTTGGCATCTCCATCATTACCAGCTGCCATCACAACCCATACACCTGCATTACCGAGGTTTCTGATAGCATCTCTCAAAACGGGGTTTGAATTTTCGCAGTTTGCAAGCGGATACGCACCAATACTCATACTGACCACATCACCAGCGATTTTCTTAGAAGCGACATGGTTCAAACCTGCAATAATACCAGAGAATGAGCCGCTACCTGCATTATTCAATACTTTTACAGGTACAACTTTAGCACCAGCAGATACACCCACTACACCGAAGCTGTTGTTTTTGGCTGCTGCAATACCCGCGCAGTGTGTACCGTGACCATTGCCATCTTCTATGGTTTGACCAGAGATGAAGGACTTGGCATACGTCGCACTCGTCTGAACATTGAGGTCTGGGTGATCAAGGTCAATACCTGTGTCAAGAATCCAAATCCAAGTCGCTTTAGCTGAACCATCAACTGGACCACCTGCTAAGGTGATGCCACAAGGCAAATACTGTGCAGCCGCCGTTGGCGTTTGTTCCGATATCGTCGGTGTAAGTTTAATCACATAGTCAGGATACACGCCCTCTACGTCTGGGTCTGCTCTTAACTTTTTTACTTGGTCGTCATTCAGTCTCGCAGAGAAACCGACCAGAACATTAGAGTATTCATGGATAACGTTAGCTTTACCCACACCCCCACGCACTTGTAATTTTTGCACTTTTCCTAAAGTCAATATGCGTGTTTGTTTCACTTTAAGGTCAGGACCTTCATCATCTGTTGGACGGGTTGTTGCGTTTTCCGCACTGATAGCCAAGTCTGCGTCTGTAGATTTCATCTTAACGATGTATTGACCGGGAATGATTTCTGGACCACCGCGTTGGGCTGCCATTGTCACGTCTTGTGCGTTGATTGTGTATTGGCATAAAGACATTGCAGCCACGGCTACGAGAACACAGAATGATTTGAAATTTTTAAACTGTTTCATTGATTGAATGGATTAAATTGTGATAAATGAATTTGAAAATAGAATGATTTAATTTGTTTTAAGCACTTATACCATTAGGGTTTTGTAAAAAAATACTGAGGGGTGGCTTGCCTATCATTTGGAGTTTGAGGGCATTAAAAAATCTGTCATTAAGGTTAATAAAAAATCAATAGGTACAGAAATAGCTTTATTCGATTGTTACAGTAATTGTTTTTCACTTGGTCATGCCCTTATAGTAAAGTCTTCATTTGGTCGCTTAAATTGTTTTCGATTTGATAGTATTCGTGGGTTCTTTTTTTTTAATGAAAAAATGAAATAAATTTTAGAAATAAAAAATTTTCTTTCCCCTTGTGAATAATGAAAGATAAATTGCCCAACCATAAATTGCAAAGCTGTTAAAAATCAAGGTTTTGCAAATTCATCATTCATCCTTTATGATTCATCATTCCTTCGGTGTTTGATGATACAAAGGTAAGTGGCGACTGAATGATAGTAAATTAGAAAAATATAAACTTTTTCCGATGTTGTTACCCCCCTCAGTATGAAACGTTTTTTTATAACAATTTGATAATCAAGTTTTTAGGTAGGTATAGTTTTAGAAAAGCAATGAGATAAGACCCTTTAAAGAGATAGAAAATGGATAATAGCTATTGTTTTTTTTAGAAAACCTTAACAAATCAATCCTTTGCATATCTTTACAAAGTAATTTAAACACTTTGAAAAGGAATTCTACATTTCTTCTGCCTGCCCTTGTTGCTTTGCAGTTTTTATGTCTGTCTGTGCTTTACGGGCAGGATAAGAACATCCCTGCACCCTATCGTGAACGAGTGAATGCCTTGTATAAAAAAGTAGAAACGGAATTTATCTCTCGACCACCCGTTGCAGTATCCTGCCCTTTAGAAAATCTACAAAGCACCTTCAAAGAAATGTCGACGGGTAAACCTCAATTCGATGAGTGGTGGCTTGCCCTTGAACAGCAGCGCGATAATGGTCATAAAGATTGTTGTTTCAATATGCTCAAAGCCCTCGAACCGCTTGTTCAGAAAGATAGAACGGCTTATCTTAAATGGCTTTTTGAGCAATCCAAGACTTTAAATGTCTTTGAATACAAAGACTCTGCCCTCACTATTGCACAACAATTAGAAGCAGAAGCGAATAGAGCTGGACATTTTCAAGGTTGGGCAGCCCTCGCCAAAGCCCGTGCCGTTCATGCCAAAAGACAGTTTGATGCCACCATGCAGTTAGCCGAAAAGGCACTCCATTTTGCACGTAAAGACAAAGACAAACGCTTAGAGATGAAGGCTTTGAGCTTGATGGGTGGCGCATCAAGGGATATTTATATGGTCAGACCTGAAAAAAATGTGCCGTTTCATGAAAAAGCCTTAGCCATTGCTAAAGAATTGAAGGATACCAGTGCCATGATTTATGAGCTGCTTTCTATGGCACTAAGCTATGATCAAGAGCCAGAAGGCAATACATTATTCGATTATACTGAGGGGGCTATGGCGTTGTTGACACCCGACGCGCTGTTAGGCGATAGGCAAGACTGTATCCGTATGCTCGCCATTTACCTACACACCAAAAAAGATTTTGACCGGGCTGTGCCACTCTATTTGTATGCTATTGAGTTAATGAAAAGTATAGGCGATAAGGGCTTAACGCAAAATACTTACGAGCAAGTGGCGAGTATCTATTTTGAACAAAAACAATATGACAAAGCCTTAGCGATGATGGATTCAGCGAGTATTTACTCCGATTTTAAGTCAGAGTTGGGCTATTTTTACCGCACTTATGCCGATATTTATGAAGCTAAAGGCGATAAGGACAAAGCCATCCAATATTACCAAAGGGCTTTTGAGGAACAAGTGAAAGGCTATACCAACCGCAATTCGTCACTGTTGACCGAAATGGAAACCCGTATGCGGACACGCGAGACGGAAATCTTACTCGAACAGCAAACCCAGCAACGGTGGTTGTTGCTGGGTCTGATCATTGTGCTGTGTTTACTGAGTGGTGGTGCCGTGTATGCCTATTTGAAAAAGAAAAAGGCGAATGAAGAAATTGAAGCACAAAGAAATATTATAGAAAAACAAGCCAATAAACTCCGCCACCTCGACGAAGCCAAAACCCGCTTCTTCACCAATGTCAGCCATGAGTTGCGGACGCCTCTAACGCTCATGCTGGGCCCGATTGCCTCCATGCTGAAACGCAATCGGTTAGACACACGCGATGTCACTTATGCGCAAATGGCGCAAGGACATGGCAAAGAATTGTTGCAATTGGTCAATGAAATACTCGACCTGAGTAAATTGGAGTCAGGCAAAATGCAAGTACAGGAAACGACCATTGGTTTTCAATCTTTTATGCGCCGTCTGGTCAGTGCTTTTGAGAGCCATGCCGACCGATTGGATATTGTATTTCAGTTTCAATACAAAGCTGATAAGCACCTTCGTTTGATGCTTGATACCGATAAAATCACGAAAGTTGTCAATAATTTGCTGTCCAATGCCTTGAAATTTACGCCGCAAGGCGGGACAATTGTCGTTACAGTTGAGGATTTTGCCCAAAACATGCGCCTAACCGTCAGCGATACGGGCAGAGGTATTCACCCCGATGACTTACCAAATGTCTTTGACCGTTTTTATCAAACCAATCAAAAAGATGCGCCTGTAGAAGGGGGTACAGGCATTGGTTTGGCTTTGTGTCGAGAGTTTGCAGAGGTCATGCAAGGGCGTATTTGGGTGGAAAGCAGCTTAGGAAAAGGCAGCCAATTCTATTTTGAGTTTCCTAAAAAAGAGATATTAGGCGTTGGAAATGATGAATTAGAAATGATAAATGAGGTAGATACTGAGGGGGGCGGTGTGGGAACAGATAGAACAGATTTAGTAAATTTTGAAAATTTACTAAATCTAACACTTATCGAACAACGTCCAACAATTCTCATTGTCGAAGATAACAAAGACTTACGCGCTTATATTCGCTTGATATTGAGCGATAAATACAATATCCTCGAAGCTGACAATGGTTTAGCTGCGCTTGATTTGTTGCAAGCACTTTACAACAAACAGCAAATACCGCAATTGATTTTGTCGGATATTATGATGCCCGTCATGGATGGCTTTCAGTTGCTCACAGTCTTGAAAAACCAAGATTATTTTAGCGGTATTCCCGTCGTGATGTTGACGGCAAGGGCGGATATCCGAGATAAACTCACTGCTTTGCGTATCGGTGTGGACGATTATTTGCTCAAACCTTTTGAGGAAGAAGAGCTGTTGGCAAGGGTCGAAAACCTACTCCGTAATTACCAAAACAGAATTAGGGATGATGAATTAGGAATGATGAATGATGAATCTTCACAGAGTGAAGACGATGTTGAAACAATAATCAATCAAAAAGACATGGAATGGTTGACAGAACTTGAAAAGGTTGTCGCTGCCACCATGACCCAATTTGACTTTAATACTGAGGGGGTCGCCGAAAAGATGTTTATGGGGCGCAGCCAATTCTTCAAAAAGGTGAAACAACTGACTGGCATTACGCCCAACGAATACGTGCAGGAAATGCGCCTAACCCATGCCCGTACACTTTTAGAAAACCGCCGTGTGACGACCGTCAAAGAAGCCGCTTTCTCTGTCGGTTTCAAGGACGTACGTTACTTCTCAGAGTTATTTAAAAAGCGATTTGGGAAACTGCCTTCCGATTATTTAGGGTGAACAACGCAGTATCAAAATAAAATTATTTAGGCATAAAAAAAAGCTATAACAATGAAATTTTCAATTACATCATTAGTCTTTTTTCTCCTTATAACCCACTCAAAAACAGTCGCTCAAAACGGCTTACCAGAACCCAAACTCGAATTCATTTTCGAAGCGAAAGTCACCCTCGACCCTGCGCAAGAAATCGGCACCACAACTTATGGCAAACGGCGCATCATTCCCATAACAGGCGGGACGTTTGTAGGCCCGAACATGAAAGGCATTGTCATAGCGGGCGGCGCAGATTGGCAAACCGTCCGAGCAGATGGCACAGCCGATTTGGAAGCGCGTTATACCTTGAAAACCGATGATGGCGTCTTGATTTATATCCAAAACAAAGGTATTCGTCATGCCAAACCCGACGTTTTAGCGCGTATGGCAAAGGGTGAAAAGGTTAATCCTTCTGAATATTATATGCGGACGGCTGCTTCATTTGAGGTGGCAGAGGGCAAATATGCGTGGCTTAATAAAGCAGTTGTTATCTCAACGGGTGCGCGTATGAGCGACCATGTGTTGCTAAAATTTTATAAAGTTTTGTAGCCAATGAAAAAATATTTTTAATAAATTATTTTTTAGGCTTAAACAGGTGCTTTGATATAAGGAAGCCTTACATTGTTGCTTCATTTTATAGCAAAAACAACAAGAATGGAAAAACAAATGGTGCAACCCGAAGCAATCGGGAACGAAAAATCATTGGGTTACGCTTGGTATGTCGTATTCATATTAATGCTTGCCAATATTTCTTCCTTCATTGACCGACAAGTTTTATCCCTTTTAGTGGGTCCCATCAAGCGCGACTTGCACCTATCCGATACGGAAATGGGCTTACTGATGGGTTTCAGTTTTGCCTTATTTTATACCATTTTTGGCATTTTAATCGGACATTTGGCAGATAAATTCAACCGTCGAAACATCATTATTGGCGGCGTAGCGGTCTGGAGCGTGATGACCGCTTTGTGTGGCGGCATCAATACTTATGGTCAATTTTTCTTGGCACGTATGGGTGTCGGCGTGGGTGAAGCCACCTTATCACCTTCTGCTTATTCGATGATCAGCGATTATTTTCCGAAAAACAAATTAGCAACGGCTTTGAGTACCTATTCCATGGGTATTTTTATGGGTATGGGTTTAGCCATTGTCTTTGGGTCGGTTTTGATTTCCGCTTTGCCTACAAGTGGCTTGGTGCATGTGCCTATTTTTGGCGATATTTTTCCGTGGCAAATGCTGTTTTTTTATATCGGTTTGCCCGGTGTTGTCATTGCCCTATTGATGTTAACCATTAAAGAACCTGAACGAAAAGAGACCTTAAATACTGAGGGGGTACTTTTTGAAAAACCGACACTTCGAGAAGCCTTAAACATCATTTGGTTGCAACGTAAAGCCTATTTGCCCATTAGCATCGGTACGGCTTTTACCGCTTTTGTCAGCTATGGTTCTTCGGCTTGGATACCCACTTATTTTGTCCGCACATTCGGCTGGACGATACAAAAAACGGGTTTTCAATTTGGCATTATCCTCACCATTTTTTCCGCATTAGGCGTTTTAGCGGGCGGATTCTTAGGCGATTGGTATTCAAAACAAGGTAAAATTGATGGAAAAGTGCGTGTGGGCTTTATTTCAGGTATCGGCATGTTGGCTTCCTGCTGCAATTTTTTATTGAGCGACCCAACCATGATTTTATATTCTTTGGCAATACCTCTGTTTTTTATATCCTTTCCATTGGGTGCGGCGGGTGCAGCAATTCAAGAGATTTTGCCTAATCGAGTACGGGCTTTAGCAACATCTATTTTCTTGTTTTTTATCAATATTATAGGTATGGGTTTGGGTCCTCTTTTGGTGGCTTTCTTTACAGATTCTATTTTTCATGATGAAAAAATGATAAAATATTCGCTCGTCGCGCTTTATGTAGTAGGCGGTACAGCGACAATAATTTGCTTTTTGTGGGGTATGAAAAACTACCAAAAGGCTTTGGATTTGAAGGAGTAATCCCTCAGTAAGCTCATTTTTTTCAAAAATCGTTCATAAACTTTTGTTTATAATATAAGGTAGCCTTATATTTGTCAGACTATTTTTTTCAATGAAAAACATTTAAATGACTAACCATATTGCTCTCGACAATATCTCTGAAACGCTCAAAGTGGTGGTACGTGACAATATTCTCATCGTCGCCCTCAACCGCCCCGACAAGCGCAATGCCATCAACAACGAGACCATTTTGAGCATCGAAAAAGTCTTTTCTAACATACCCGAAGGCATAAAATGCGCGATTATTACTGCCGAAGGCAAGCATTTCAGCGCAGGACTTGACCTAACGGAACTCACTGAACGCAATGCCGTTCAAGGCGTTTATCACTCCCGTATGTGGCATCGGGCTTTGGAAAAAGTGCAGTTTGGTACTGTGCCTGTGGTGGCTGTTTTACATGGGGCTTGTGTCGGCGGCGGCTTAGAATTAGCGAGTGCTTGTCATATCCGTGTCGCTGAAAACAGCACTTTTTATGCTTTGCCCGAAGGACAACGCGGCATTTTCGTAGGCGGTGGCGCATCAGTGCGTTTGCCAAAATTGATTGGCATGGCGCGTATGACAGATATGATGTTGACGGGTCGCGTTTTGACGGCTACTGAGGGGGTCACTTTTGGCTTGTCGCAATACCTTGTTGGCGATGGTGGAGGCATGGAAAAAGCCTTAGAATTGGCTAAAAAAATAAGTAACAATGCGGGTATGACGAATTATGCTCTTATGCACGTCCTCCCACGCATCGTTGACGCAGGGCATGACAATGGTCTAATGATGGAATCCCTCATGGCAGCCATAGCCCAAGATGCGCCCGAAGCAAAGGCGCGTTTGCATGATTTCCTTGAAGGTCGTGCTAAAAAAGTAGGAGAATAAATATGAATTATGAGTTATGAAATATGAATTAAAAAAAACGCCTTTTTTAAAAATAAAAACCATCAAAGTTGATATCACAAAAGAGGTCAATAGGGAAGGGAATATTATTTTAAAATCTAAAGTCAAACTCAAAAAGCCGCCACACCGCATGACCCAACGGCTCATTCATTGGGCAAAAAAAACACCTGATAAAGTGTTTATCGGTCAACGGATTAACGCTGAAAATCTCCCTCCGGGGGCAGGGGGCTGGCGCACTTTAACCTACGCTGAAACGTACGAAAAGGTAAAAAGAATCGCTCATTATTTATTCAACGCAAACCTGTCGCCTGAAAGACCGATAGCCATTTTGTCTGAAAACAGCATCGAACATGGTTTAATCGCTTTATCCGCATTGCATATTGGCATACCCTATTCGCCGATTGCACCCGCATACTCTTTAAAATCAACGGATTATGAGAAATTGCGGCATACGATTGATTTACTCACGCCCTCAATTATTTTCGTTCAAGATGGCAAACAATATGAAAAAGCACTGGCAGCTTTAAACCTTAAAGATGTTGAAATTGTCGCTGTCACCAACCCCCTCAGTAATCACACCCCTTTTACCGAACTGACACGTAACCCATCTGAACTCTTAGAACTTGTTGGAAATATCGTTGTTAATAATGCTTTTAAAAATATTCAACCCGACACCATTGCCAAAATCCTTTTCACTTCTGGCTCTACGGGTTTGCCCAAAGGTGTGATTAATACGCATGGCAACATCACGACGAATTGGCAACAAATAACCCAAACGTTCCCATTTATGGAAAATGGTGGCTTGACTTTTATGGATTGGCTGCCGTGGAATCATACATTTGGCGGCAACCACAATTTTGGTTTAACGCTTTTCAACGGCGGGTCTTTGTACATTGACGACGGCAATCCAACGCCGCGCGGCATCCATAAAACCGTTGCAAACCTTTATGACATTGCGCCCACGATGTACTGCAATGTGCCAAAAGGTTTTGAAGATTTGATACCTTATTTAAAGGATAACAAAGACTTATGCAGTAAATTTTTTAGTCGTTTGAAATTACTTTTTTACGCAGGGGCAGGAATGCCGCAACACGTTTGGGACGATTTGGAACGATTGGCTTACGAAACCACGGGTAAACGCCTCATAATTGCCTCTGGTTTGGGCATGACGGAAGCCTGTCCTTCGGCGATGTTCAATACGCAAATGGGTAGTTTTGCGGGTATGCTGGGTGTACCTGTACCTCATTTGGAAGTAAAATTGATACCCAATGGCGGCAAATTGGAAGCCCGTTTCAAGGGCGACAACATGACACCCGGCTATTGGCGCAACGCCGAAGCCACCGCAAAAGCCTTCGATAGGGAGGGGTATTATTGCACAGGCGATGCCCTCAAATTTGTAGATGAAAACGACCCCAACAAGGGTATGATATTCGACGGACGTATTGCCGAAGACTTTAAACTCGATACAGGTACGTGGGTGAGCGTTGGCGTTTTAAAAGCTAAACTCATAGCCGCAGGTCGTGGTTTGATACAAGATGCTGCCATAACAGGGCATGACCGTTCTTTTTTAGGGGCTATTGTCTTTCCTGAATTGAATTTTTGTAAAAAACTGTCAGGTTTAAGCGACGATGCAGATTTAAAAACCATCGTCAACCACCCCTCAGTAGTAGCGGCATTACAAGCCGTTTTGAACAATTTTGCACAACACAGTACAGGCAGTTCGACGCTGATAAAACGAGCCGTTTTTGCCGATTTTCATTTATCAATTGATAAAGGTGAAATAACGGACAAAGGGTCCATCAATCAACGGATGATATTGGCAAATCGAGCAGAATTTGTAGAGATGATTTATGAAAAAGAACTGATTGCTCCTGTTTTAGAGGTGCAAAAATGACCCCTCAGTAATTTACTCAATACATTGAGTATTTTTACTCAATAGAATTAATAATGTTCTAAGTAATGATTAAATAATAACATGGTTTTTTGTTTCCTAACACATAGCCTCATAGCCCACATAGCTTTATTTGCAATTAGTTGTTTTTCAAGTTTTTATAAAAAAAACTATGTGGACTATGAGGCTATATGTTTAAGAAAAATATCCATGTTATTATTTTCCAATTACTAACTCATTCATTTTCAATTATAAAACAATAAGAACAATGAAATTAAATCCTCCTTTCCGAGCCGACCACGTAGGCAGTCTTTTAAGAACACAAGCCGTTAAAGAAAACCGTTTGCGCTGGAAACACGGTGAAATCTCTGATGAAGCACTTCGCACCATTGAAAACCAAGCAATTACCGAAACGGTCAAACGCTTGGAATCAACAGGCATGAAATCCATAACGGATGGTGAATTTCGCCGCGACTATTTCCACCTCGATTTTTTGCAACAATTAGATGGCGTAACCGTCACAGGCGGTATCAGTGCCAATCCGAATGCAAAGGTTGCTGAAGACAAGTTCACACCACCCCAATTGAGCGTTACTGGCAAGTTGAAACACGCCCGAAATATCCAAGTGGATGATTTTAATTTTCTAAAGTCCGTTACAACTGAAACGCCAAAAGTGTCTATTCCTTCCCCGACGATGGTGCATTTTAGAGGTGGGCGTAAAGCCATAGCGATTGATGCCTACCCCGATATGGAAGAGTTTTTTGAAGACTTAGCCGCTTGTTATCGCGCTGAAATAGCCGCTTTGTATGCGGCGGGTTGCCGCTATATTCAATTGGACGACACCAATTTGGCGTATCTCTGTGACCCTAAAATGCGGGCGGCAGCCCAAGAACGCGGCGAAGACCCCAATGAATTGCCCCGCACTTATGCGGCTTTGATTAATGCCGTTATTGACAATCGCCCAGAAGATTTGACGGTGGGTATCCACCTTTGCAGAGGCAATTATCGCTCAACTTGGTTTGCCGAAGGTGGCTATGAACCTGTGGCAGAAGTGTTGTTCAACAGCATTAATGTAGATGCTTACTTTTTGGAATATGATGATGAACGGTCAGGCGATTTTGCGCCGTTGCGATTTGTTCCTAACGACAAAGTCGTCGTTTTGGGCATTATGTCTTCAAAATTGGCAGATTTAGAATCCACTGATTTTTTGACCGAGCGCATCAAAGAAGCCGCTAAATATATGTCCTTAGAGAATATGTGTTTGAGTCCGCAATGTGGTTTTTCAAGCACACATCACGGCAATGCCTTGACAGAAGCGCAACAATGGGCAAAATTTGAACGCCTTGTGAAAACAGCACAAACGGTTTGGGGTGATTAAAAGCAATATTATAAGGTATGAATATTGAACAAATACGCGACATCTGCCTTCAATTGCCACATACTTCCGAAGGCATAAAATATGGCGACCAATTGTGTTTCATGGTGGCGGGTAAGGCTTTTTGTTCCGCCGATATCAAATATTTGGAACGCATCAAATTCAAAGTGCCTGATGATGATTTTGAAGAACTCTGCGAAAAAGAAGGCATCTCACCCGCCCCTTATGGTGGTGTGCGTTTTAAGTGGGTGCAAGTCGCTGATTTTGATTATTTGACTGAAAAAGAGTGGATTTTCTATATCAATCAGTCTTATCAGTTAATAAAAGCATCATTGTCTAAAAAAATATTGCTGTATTTGGGAAATAATTAATTTTGACAATTCTTTACCCCCTCAGTATTTTAACACCTTTTATATTTTAAAAACAATAAGAATGAAAAACTATACAACATTATTTTTACTTTTTTGCTTGTCCTTTCCTTTGTTCAGCCAAACTGCCAAACGTGATACAGGTACCCTTAGTGGAGCTGCTTACGAAATCCAAGTGCCTGCTAATTGGAACAAAAAACTCGTCATGTACGCGCATGGTTATGAGAACCCTGCTACACCACGTAATCAGCTTAATCGCAATGATATGTTGAACGTTTTTTTAGAACGCGGCTTTGCCACAGCCCGTTCATCGTATAGTCGTGTGGGGTGGGCTTTGCCCGAAGGCGTGGACAATACAGAGGAATTGCGAAAACTTTTTATTAAAAAATATGGCAAGCCCGATTCCACTTTCATAACGGGTCATTCGATGGGTGGTGGCATTACTATTGCTTCAATTGAGAAATTTCCTAAAGAATATAATGGCGGTTTGGCATTGTGTCCTGTGTCGAGTCGAGTGTATGAATTGATGCAAAGAGCCTTTGATTCCTACGTGGTTTTTAATGCGCTTTTTCCCGATTTACTGCCACCCATTGCCGATGTGATGAGTGGCAAAGCCCCCTCAGTATTTACAGGCGATGGTCGTGAAAAAATGAAAAAGGCTTACGAAATCATCGGAAAAATCCAATATAAAGACGGCTTACTCGCTGAATTTGCCGACCATTATGATTTGAAAGTACAAGACTTACCTTTCAATTTGATGTTTTCAGAAGGCATTTTAAGGGATTTGGCAGCGCAGTCGGGTGGCAATCCTTTTGACAACACCAATACTTTTTATACAGGTTTTCCTAATGATTTAGAAATCAATAAGAAAGTGGAGCGTGTCGCTGCCACTGTATCTAACCAAAGACTCACCACTTATGACCGTACAGGCATTGTTGATAAACCTTTATTGATGATGCACACGACTTATGACCAACTCATACCCCCTCAGTATGGTATCGAAAAATACGATAATTTGGTACACGCTATGCACAAAGAAAAGAATTTGAAGACGTTTTTTACCGATGGTCAAGGGCATTGCGCTTTCTCAAATGAACAAACAGCCATTGCTTTTGATGCACTACGAGCTTGGGCAAAATCAGGTCAAAAACCGACTGAAATCACACTGCCCCCAACGAATAAACGGGCAAAAGATACACTTTGCTACGAATTGCGTATTTATTCGACAGCCCCTGGCAAGTTGAATGACTTGATGAAACGCTTCCGCGACCATACAACTAAGCTCTTTGAAAAACACGGGATGACCAATGTGGGCTATTGGACACCTTTGGACAATCCCGACGGCAAATTGTATTATATCCTTTCGTATCCGAATCGGGCTGCCAGAGATGCTTCTTGGAAAGCCTTTTCAGCAGACACGACTTGGCAACGGGTGGCAAAAGAAAGTGAAGTCAATGGCAAAATATTGACCAAAATAGAAAGTATTTTCTTGAAAACAACTGATTTTTCACCTAATAACATTACTTCAAGTAAAAATAGTAGCGTATGGGAATTTCGAATTTATCATGTAACGCCTAATAATTTGGACAATTTATTAAGCCGTTTCAGGGATTTTACGGTCAAAAGATTTGAACAATACGGCATGACCAATAAGTTTTATTGGACACCCACCGACACCGCACAAGGGGCAGACAATACGCTCTATTACTTTTTGACGCACCAATCGCCCGAAGCTGCTAAAGTCGCTTTTGATAAATTTCGCAGCGACCCCGAATGGATTGCCACGCGCAAAGCATCGGAAGTCAAAGGCGGCGGTTCTTTAACAACCAGTGTAGAGTCTATTTTGATGTATCCAACTGATTTCTCAAAATTGAAATAGTATAATCGTAAAAAAAACGTCGGCAAGGCTTAAAACCTTGCCGACGTTTTTTTTACGATTATACTGAGGGGGGTATCAAAACGCATTAATAAACATTTCTAAATCATCTTCTTCAACTAAGCCTAATTTTTTTCGCAACCGATAGCGGCTTTTATAGACGCTTGATGATGAGATACCGAGTATATTCGCCATTTCGTTGGCATCAAAACCAATTTTTATCAGTACCAATAAGCGTATTTCAGCCGCTGACAGTTTAGGAAAACGAGCGACAAGGGTATCAAAAAAGTCGGGATACCGTTGTTCAAACAGTTTGCGGAAAGTCCGCCAGTCGTCCGTCGTCAGAATTTTCAAGTTTTGTAGTTTATTGTCTTCAATCAGGTCAATTTCCTTTTGAGTATTCTTTGTCAACCTCATTTCCAATTCCTGAATCATTAAATCTTTAAGGTTAAGTTGTTTGTTTGACTCTTCTAATGCTCGCTCTTTTGAATCTAATTTTTGGGCTGCAACGACTAATGCTTTGGTTTTGAGGGCTTCTCGGGCTTCGACAAGTTCTTTTTCCTTTTGCAAGAGCACTTTGTCTTGTTCTGCTAATAACCACGCTTGTTTTTGTCTCCTAATTTGATTAAAACCTATCAGAACTAATAAAGAAAGCAGCAACATACCCACGATTAAGAGCAAACGGGTTATTTTATTTTTATTTCTTTCTTCTGCAAATAGCCGTTCACGTCTTTCTATATCATTTTGGGCTTGCAATTGACCAATTGCCTTGTCTTTTTCGAGTGTAAATACCCTATTTGATAAGCGATTACTTTCTTGCTCATGCTTGAAGGCAAGCCCATAATTGCCTTGTTGTGCATAAGCGATACCCAACTGTGCATGTATAACAGCTTGATGCGCTGTATCAGGTGTGATCAGTGCTTTTTGATAAAGCCAAATAGCCGAATCCAAACGACCGAGACATAAATAGCCATCGCCAATGCCTTCCACAAAGCGATTGACGATAACAAGGTCGCTTGTTTTTAAATTTCGGCTTTGAGCAACCCAAAAATTGGCAAGCGCATTGTGGCAATCACCCTGTTTCAAAAGCACTTTTGCACGTATAAGATACCGAAAAGCCTCATCGTAGTTATATTGGTAAAGGTTTTGAAAATAGAATGCCGTATCAATCATCACTTTTGCCGAATCGAGCTGATTGAGATGCAAGTAATTGTTAGCCATTGCAGCGGATGTCCTTACTAAATAGCCGTTAGCCACTGGATATGTATGAATAAAATCCCAAGCGCGTTGATACCACACCTGTGCCGAAACAAAATCGTTGCTGTTGCTATAAGCATTCCCTATATCCATAATATTTTCAATAAGTCGTGCATCTATTTTAGTTATTGGTAAAGGATAATAAATAGTATAAGCCTCCAACAACATCTTTATGGCTTCCGGGTAATTACCCTGTCGCGAATACAACTCACCCATAACAGCCTTTGTATCGCCCGTACGCAAATCTGAGTGAATTCTCATACTGATATTGTAAGCCTCTTTTAAGCAAGTTAAAGCCGTATCATACTGGCTTCGACGCAAAGAAAGTTTCCCACGCAAGGCTTTCGTAAAAACCAAAATAGTATCGTGTGGAAATGTTTGCTCACATAAGTCAATATACCTAAAAAGGAGCGAGTCGGGTGTACCTTCTTTGAAGTGGTAATAAATGCTTTCACAAGCATTACCATACCATTTAGGCAGCATCCTATCGTGAATATATCGAACAGCAGAATCAGGTGACAACTTTGAAGCCGTTAAACAAAAATTGCCATTAAATTCTTTACGGGTGAAGAAAACGTCTGGATTTGATTCCTCTACCTTTTGACAACCATAGCCAGTCATTAAAGCTAAAAAGATACTTAAATAGTACAAACCTTTGAAAGTGGACATAGGAAAATGAGCTTGTAGAGCGTAAAATTTATGTGAACATTGACAATCAACACAAATGTCCATAAAATGTCCATACTTAATATTTGAATTTCCTCCTTTTTTTTTATCTTTTTGCACCTCAATTATTTTGTTACCTAAACAAATAAAGATTAGCACGTTAATTTGGAGTGACTGGGGAGATGGGTAGTCAATTTTCGTGGGGATTGTTGGCTACCCCTCAGTATCTTTCTTATTCTATACTTAATGAATAATGAATAGTTGATAATGGATAATTTAAAGCATCGAGAATCCCCTTTGTTGCTACAATACTTTTAGGCAAATCATTTTTAAGTGAATATAAAAGATCTATCTTCATTTCTTTAAGCATCAAATTATAATTACCTACAACACAACAAAAGGACACCTAAAACAGGTGTCCTTTTGTTGTCGTATGGCACATAATAGCATACACGCGACATTCAATATCTTATTGTTTAATGAACTTCGCTTGTTCTGTCCCAACTTTTATGACATAAGTACCTATGGGTAAAGCAGATACATCTATTTGTTGTGTCACTTGACCTTTGAGGACTTGTTGACCAAGCAGATTGAAAATACCATAATCAGGTCTCTCAGGCATTTCATTGGCAGTGATGACTTCCACGCTCAAAAAACCATTGGCAACAATAGAGGGATAGACTTTCAAGCCTTTTGACCCTTTAAGAGCAAGTGAAACAACGTTTGACAAGACTTCTTTACCATCATAGTCTATTTCACGCAACCGATAATAGCTCATACTGAGGGGGGTATTGTCCGTAAATTCATAGTTAGCGTATTTGCCTTTGGCCGCCACAAAACCCAATATCTCCCAATCGGTACCCAAAGCTTTGAGACGTTCCACTTGGAAACCTTTGTTATTCAATTCATTAGCTGTTTGCCATGTCAATAAATTGCTGGACGAACTTCCGAGAGCAGAAGCAAGCGGTATGGCTTTGAAACTCAATAACTCGACAGGCAAAACAAGCGACAACCCAATGAAATTAGAGGTAGAACCCATAAGCGCAAAATTGACAAGCGTTCCATTATTAGTGCCACTTGGTACATCTAACAATTGGGTAATAGCGGTATTATCGCCGCCGCCTATCCCTTGTTTACAGGTGTAGTTGGCTATTAGGTTGGTTTGGGTTGTGGTAAAAGTGACATTCATATTTGCTGCAATTTCGGCTTCAGTTCTTGCGACATTCCAAATTCTCACATTGCTCATATTACCTGCTAAGTAAAAACCAACACCAAAAGAACCAATGTAAACATTATTATCATTGCTAATTGGTCCTACTGATGTATTAGTGCCATTTGCTCCTGTAATTTGATTTATGCCAGATATTAATACGCCATTTTTATAAAGCTTCATAGTACTTATGCCATCAAAAGTAACGGCTACATGATACCAAGTATTGGCAAGAAGAGGCTGATCGTCTATGACCTGTGTATATAAGCCATTATGTCCTGCCGAAAGTTTATTAGAATTCGCAGTAGATGCCCAAAAGGCATGCGAGGTCCCCACACCCCCTCCTGATATAATATTATTGTGGTTTTCTAATGCGGTAATATAAATCCATGCCTCTTTCGTATAACTTTGAGGTAGTTTTAATGTGCCACCATAGACATAATCATTATTACCATCAAAATTTAAGGAATTGTTCTGAGACTGAATAAAAGAAGTCGAGGAAAAGCATAAACAGACGACTACGAGGAGTTTGTGTAAATAATCTTTCATGTTGCATAGAATTTGTAAGTTCTTAAAAATAGTAAGGTACGGTGGTTGCAATGGCAAGTCGTCCTACGGAATGCAAAAATATATGTTTTATTTAATTGTAATAATAAATAAAAAAGGATTTCTCGCTCATTAAAAAAGAAATCCTTTTTTAAGGCAGATAACGAATGGAGTTGTTTTAATATATGGTAGCACTATGGCTTTACAAACTTCGCTTGTTCTGTCCCAACTTTTATCACATAAGTACCTGTGGGTAAAGCAGATACATCAATTTGTTGTGTCACTTGACCTTTAAGGATTTGTTGCCCCAACAGGTTGTAAATGCCATAAATAGCCCCCTCAGTATTATCTTGCGTTGTGGAGCCATCAACAGTCAAAAACCCATTGGAAATGATGTTTGGATACACCTTTAAGCCTTTTGCCGCTTTGACAGCGAGTGAAACAACGTTTGACAAGACCTCTTTGCCATCATAATCCATTTGACGCAAGCGATAGTAACTCATACTGATGGGGGTGTTGTCTGTAAATTCATAGTTGGCTTGTTTGCCTTTGGCCGCCACAAAACCCAATATCTCCCAATCGCTGCCCGAAGCCTTGAGGCGTTCCACTTGAAAGCCTTTGTTGTTCAATTCATTAGCTGTTTGCCATTTCAACAAGTTGCTTGGCGACCCTGTGAGGGGTACCGCTTTGAAACTCAATAACTCGACGGGCAAAACAACACTTGCCGTAATAAAGGTAGCTTCAAAGAGAATACCATTATTGGTTTCACTTGGTATATTTGCTAAATCGCTTACACCTATATGGGGCGTTCCAGCGCCTTGATTACAAGTGTAGTTGCATATTAGATTGGTTTGTGCCGTAGTAAAAGTCGTATTGACATTGGCTGCTATATCTCCGGCAGATCTTGCGATATCCCAAATTCTAACATTGCTCATATTGCCTGCAAAGACAAAATTACTACCAAATGCACCAATATAAACACGAGGAATGGGATCGGTGACAGGACTGACAGAGCCAATTGCAGCAGAAACCTCTAAGCCATTTTTATATAGCCGCATAGTCAGTGTAGCCGCATCATAAGTAACAGCCACATGATACCATTGTCCTATCTGAAGAGCAGTAGCGTCTATTACTTGTGCATAGTTCGTACCATTCCCTGCTGAAAGCTTACCACCATTGCCATCAGATGCCCAAAAAACATGCTGTGAAGTAGCCGTCAATGGTCCAGAAATAATATTATTGGCACCTAGTGCCGTAATCTTAATCAATGCCTCTTTAGTATAGCTTATGGGCAATATATTACCGCAATCTACATAATCATTAACGCCATCAAAATTTAAAACATTTTGCGATTGGATTAGAGGAGTTGTGAAAAAGCTCAAGAAGACGAGCAGAGATAGTTTCTGTAAAATACTTTTCATGTTGTATCATATTTTTTAGTTTGTTATAATGTACAGGATACGATAGCTGCAATGGCAAATCCGCCCTGTTTAGGACAAATATATATGTTTTATTTTGTTATAACAATAAACATAAAAGGAATTTATCTTCTATTAGAAAAGAAACCCCTTTTTATGGTAAACAATGAATTAAGTTATTTTATCATAATAAAGCAAATAAATAGATACAGTGGTTTTCTTTTATTATGCAAAGCATTGTCGGTTTCTCGACGGATAAATACCTTCCAAAGCTATGATGTAATTCATACCCAAACTATGATTAGAATGTGATAAAATGATTGTTATAAATTTGACTTATTGTTTTACAAACTTTGCTTGTTCTGCCCCCACTTTTATTACATAAGTCCCTGTTGGTAAAGCAGATACATCTATTTGTTGTGCGGTTTTACCACGCAATACCTGTTGTCCTAACAGGTTGAGAATTTGAAAATCCCCCCCCTCAGTATTTATGGTTAAAAGGAGGGATACAGGGTTTGGAGAGACTTTTAAGCCTTTGCCCATGCCATATAGTGTCATGCTGATGACTTTGGAGTAGGTGGTTGTGCCGTCGTAGTCCACTTGTCTGAGACGGTAGTAAGTGGTGTTGAATGGCACTTTGTCCACATATTGGTAGCTGCTCGGTTTGTTATTCCCTTTCACTTGGGCGAAGGTGTGGAAGGTATTGCCGTCTATGCTGCGCTCAATGTCAAAGCCTTTGTTGTCATTTTCGCTGGCTGTTACCCAGTTAAGGATGTTTTTTGACCCCTCAGTATGGACATCGAATTGGGTGAGTTCGACGGGGAGAACAGTCTGTGTACCAGTACCATTAAACTGAACTAATGTACCACCAGCACAAGCAGCGTCTTGTTGCCAGTTCCCAGCAGATAAACTTGGCGGATTGGGACGAGAGGCAAGTGTGCTGTAATAGTCTGTCAAAAATCCTCCAAAATCTTGTTGAATTTCCCAACGATTTGAGCCTGCTACCCAAATGACACGCATTGGATTACCACCATTTGAATTTGTACCTGTGTAAGTATTTCTTAGTGGACTACCAGAACTTGATGCAAAATTGAAAGTTTGTACAGTTGTCGAGTAGCAGTTGGCAGGGCTTTCTCTTATTTGAATACTTTGTCCTAAAACGGGTATGACATTAAGGAATGCTATTGTAAAGAGAAAAGAGCTAAAGTTAAAATTGTTAAAAACATTCATATCAAATGTGTTTGAATGAGTTAAATAATAACAACTTACAAGTTGCTTTTTGAAAATAAAAAGAATAGCAAGATGAATGTTTTCTGTATTCACCCTGCTATTAGCATTTTAATACTACCCCCGCGACGGATAAATCCCTTGCAAAGCAATAATAAAGTTGACCGCCAAATAAGGCTGCATATTGCTGAATGGCTGACTGCCCCCCTGAATAGAAACAGTGGCTTGGGTAACAGAGTCGGCTGCCATAGCGGTATTGGCTGTGGCATTATACTCTGGGTCTCTGGCACCTGTATTTGCAGGATAAGACCCAACAGGTGTATTCGTCGTACCAGATGCGGTATTGGCTTTAATACCTGCCGTCACAACGTGCGTATGTGCTGGCAGATTGGCAACCGTGAGTTGCTTGGTGGCACTGCCACTTTCTGTACCCAACGGATAATCGTCATTAGCATGTAGGAGGGTATTACCTTGCAAATTAGGCAGACTAAAAGTGGTTCTACCATCACCGCCATAAGTTGTACCAAGTACGCTGAATAAAGCTGTGTTTTGAGCAATACTCATAAGTTGTCCATTACAAAATGCCCAACCTCTGGGCGCAAAATTGCCCGCAAAGGGTATGATTTGACCAATAAATGGTTCTGACATGATTCTTTGTTGATTTAAAGAGTGAAAAAAGAGGTTTACTGACGAGAGGGGTATATCCCCTCAGTAGCCATGATGAATGTCAGTGCTAAAAATGGTTGCATATTATCAATGGGTTGACTGCCACCTGATACGCCCATTGTCATAGTCGTTGCTTGCGGATTCATCGTAATACCAGCTTGTGCGCTTGTCGTATATTCATTGTCGGGCTGATTGGCTGCTGTGACGACTCTTGCCCAATAATTGCCCTTAGGGTCTGCTTTATCCGCTTGATTGGCACTGACTTTGAGTTGAGCAGAAACTTGGTGCGTATGAGGCGGCATATTCTGTGTCATCATTGTCACTGTTTCTGATCCGCTTGTTAAACCTATTGGGTAATTGCTGTTGTAACCTATTGGCACGCGACCGCGCAAATTAGGCAAAGCAAAAGTTGTCTGACCATCGCCGCCATAAAGGGTACCAAGCAGCGAGAACAAAGCCTCGTATTGAGCAATAGGGAGGAGTTGACCTTCACATTTGAGCCAACCCAAAGGGGCAAAATTGCCTGCGAATAATTGGATTTCACCAAGATATGGTTCCATAATGATTGATTAAATTTAAGAACGTGAAGGATAAATGCCATATATGGCAATACAATAATTGACGCTCAGTAAAGGCATCACATTAATCAAAGGCATCCCTGCGCCAGTCGGCGTAACAACGGCACTGATGGCATCGAATGCCGCAAAGTCCGTACTGCTTGAAGTAGCTGAATACGAAGAATCAAACCCTGAATGAGACGGATACACATTCGTAGGATCGGCAGTGTTGCCCGTAGCGGTGTTCGATGCTTTGACAGGCGTTACAGCAATCGGGTGCGTATGGGCTGGCATATTCATCACCGTAATAGGAGATGTTTCTGACCCACTTTTTTGCCCCAATGCAATATTGGGGCTGGGGTGAACAGGGACACGCCCGCGATAATCAGGCAGCCCAAAAGTAGTTACACCATTGCCACCATAAGTTGTCCCTAAGATAGAGAACAAGGCTTGATTTTGAGCAATGGGTAGTAACTGACCTTGACACAGCATCCACCCTCGGGGGGCAAAGTCAAAGCCAAACATTCGGATTTCACCAATAAATGGTTCCATTGTAGATTGTTTTTTAAATTGTTAAAGAATCTGGTTTCTGTAAATGAGTTTAGTATGTCGCGCAGGCGGCTTCTGTTATGAAAAGAATTTTACTACTGCTTTACAAACTTCACTTGTTCTATTCCTATTTTTAAGTAATATGCTCCTTGTGGCAATACAGATACATCTATCTGTTGCATCGTTTTACCATTGAGTACTTGTTTACCTAAAAGATTGAAGATTTGATAGCCCGTTACGTCATTTGGTTGGGCTTCAAGGGTCAAAAGATGTGTTACAGGGTTAGGATAGACTTTCAAGCTGCCTTTGTCTTTCAGCGAAACAGAAACCACTTTGGATAGTGTTTCTTTACTATCAGTGTCTATTTGCCGAAGGCGATAATAGTTTATACTGAGGGGGGCTTTATCTACGAATGTGTAAATTGCTGCTTTGCCTTTGGTAGAAACAAAACTAAGAATCTCCCATTTATTATCCAAACTATTTAGCCTTTCTATTTGGAAACCTTTATTATTGACTTCATTAGCGGTTGTCCAATCCAAATTGACACTCGATACTGAGGGGGTCGCTGTGAAATTCAAAAGTTCAAGAGGTAGAACGGCATTGAAAGATAAAGTGACTTGTCCTGCGGCGGGTGCGTTGTAATTGCGAAACCAGTTGGGCGGCAAAGAAACTGAAGCAAATATACCCGACAAAGCAGTCGCATTGATGACAGTTATCTGGTGATTGCCTGTGCCGGTGTAGCCGTTAATCAAAGAGACATCGAGCGTACCACCTAATGTGGCTGTACCTGTGACGTTGACCACATCATAAGTAGTTGAAGGGCAAGTACCTGTATTGCCACCTAACTCAATTTGAAGGATACCATTATTGGTGAAACCGTTGGAGAAAGTTGTACAACCCGCCGAATTGCCAGGGGCTACAATCGCACCGCTTGGATTTGTAAACACGCTGCCCGAATAAGTTCCCGAGCCTTTGTAAGTGCCGTTGTTGGTAAATGTACCAGCGACAGACATTGTACCGTTATTGGTGACTGTACCTGTATTGGTGAGCGTTGCGCCTAACTGAATGTTTAAGACATTATCACTACTGGCAAAAGTCATATTGCCCGAATTGGTCATTGTTGCGCCTGTTTTAATGGTGAAATTACAAGTACCAGGTGTCAAAAGGATGCCCGAATTGGTAAAATTACCTGCCGTACCTGCTGTTCTACTCACAAATGTTCCTGCATTGACCACTGAACTCGAACTGCCTAATTGGATTTGTGCGCCATTATCACCATCGGTAATCGTACCGCCTACGTTGTTATTGACTGTGCATTGCCAAGTGCTACCTGTACCGAGGTGCATTGTGCCTGTATTGTTGATGGTGCTACCTGCATTCATCGTTTCGGCACAAGCGGGACAAGAATATGAGCCACCCGATTTGATATTCATCACACCCCCTGAGTTATTGGTCATATAAAAAGCGGTATAGCTGCCATAAATATCCATTGTACCCGTATTCGTAATGCGCCCTTGGCTCATCGAAGCCGACGCATTGACCGTCAAAGTTGCACCCGAAGCAATAGTGATGAAGGTATTAAGGCTCGGACTTAATGTGATGCCGCTATTAACAGTCAGAGAAGTACCCGAAGGGAAACTAATCACCACATCATTCATCACGCAGTTGGCAGCAATCACCACCGCATGACCACTTACCAAAGACGTTGGCACAATGGCAGGACTCCAATTCGATGCCGTTGCCCAATCGGTGTTGGTTGTGCCGTTGAAAGTATAGGTATTAAAACCTGTACCCGTCACCGCAAACGTATAAGTTCCTTCATCGCAATCGTTGTTATTGACCGTAATCGTTGCTGTTTGTGCGCCAGCTGCGGTTGGGTTAAAAGTAACAGTGAAAGTGCCTGAACTACCCGCCGATACTGAGGGGGGTACATTTGACACAACAAATTTGGTATTGCTCGATGTGATACTGCTAATGGTCAAAGTCGCTGTCCCGACTGTATTGTCAATAGTAAATGTTCTTGCAAAAGAACTGCCGTTTGCAACAGAACCAAAGTCTGTATGATTGCTTGTTGAAGTCGCTGTTGTGCCTAAGGGAATAGAGACGCTATTGCCTAAGATGTCTATCTCGGGAGCAGAAGGTGGTGTACCGCCTGTTGCAAAAATAAAATTAGGTCCAAAAGAGCTATTTGCACTTAATCCTATGTCAGCCGCATTTAAAGAGGGGTATTGCAAACCAGCTAAGCCATTGTTAGTAACCCCTTTTTTAAAAGTAATAGCGGCGTTTGTGTTGATAGTCGTTACGCCATTAAGGAAAGCATCGTTGCCGCCGCCATTAAATACAACGGCACCCACACGATAAGTCGTACCCGCAGCCAAAACAATAGGCGTCACTGAAACATAACGAAAACCATTGTCTAAGGTGGCAGTTGTACCCGAAGCGACAGTTCCGGAGGTTAGTAAAGTCCCGCAGAGATTGTAAATACCGACATTGTGAGCCGTTGCCAAGCCGTCGCTGCCGGCATCATAAAAGCCCAAATCACTCACGGTCATTGTTTGGTTTGCCGTAAATTCATAGCCCACTGTAAAGCCTTGATTGTTGAATACAAAGTTGCTACCACCCGTCAAGCTCGTAATGGCTTTGCTTTGGGCTGAAAGGCTTGTATTTTGTCCTATCAATAACAAAAACACAGCTGCAAGTTTCAAAAGGATAGTCATTTGTGTTGAAAGTTGGATCTTAATGGATGGTGTAATCATCTTTTCCATAATTGAATATTTTAATTGTTTAAATATAAGATGTTAAAAATACTGAGGGGTAAATCCGTCGAGGCTTTAAACCATATCGTCGAGGCTGCAAATCATGTCATCGAGGCTGTAAATCATGCCGTCAAGGCTGTAAACCATGCCGTCAAGGCTGTAAACCATGCCATCGAGGCTGCAAACCATGCCATCGAGGCTGTAAACCATGCCGTCGAGGCTGTAAACCATGCCGTCGAGGTAACTATATTGTGTTAAAGAAGCTCCGAAAGTATCTACGACATCGTTACTTATTCTGACCGATTGTCAAAGAGCGAGGCAGCTACTATGAAAAAGAATTTTACAGAACCGCCCCGCTTGAATCCAAAGATGCAAGCAAGGCAATGGGATAGGTGTATCATTGTGGTAGGAAAATCGTCCGACAGGTGCGAAAATCGTCTGATTATAAGGGGAAAATCGTCTGATAAGGTGAATGAGCAATAATATAGACTAACTGAAAAGTGAAAAATGAAGAGTAAAAAATATAAAATATTGGTTATGAATGATTTGAAATAGGGCTTGGCATTTGTAAAATAAAGCCTTTGCATCTTATGTAGGACATCGTGCTTGTTGCCTCCTTATTAAAGTTCTTCTCCATCTAAGTAATGATGAATGATGAATGATAATCAACGTTTTACGCTATTTATCATTCATCATTCATCATTACTTATCTGTTCATTTATACCTTTATTTTTCAAGTGCAGAAAATTCTCTGATGACGTTATTTTGAAACGTTTGTCTTCTTCCACATTTCGGCGGGCTTTTCCAGCCAAACGTCCACCTTGTACAGCGGCATCGAGGTTTTGTTCATAACCCTGTGCATTTTCTTCGACCGCTATATGCCGCGTCGCTTCTTCACCCAACATCGTAAAAATCAATTCCAGATTTGTCATGTGGTCGCGAAGGTTTTCTTTTTCGAGGCTCTTAAATTGTTTGTGTTGAGAGGGCGTTAGGTCGAAAGTTGCTTTGGCGATTTCAGCCGTTAAAATGGCATATTCTGTTCCTTCTTTTACTTTTCTCGCTTTCCATTCATCTGTCAATTGCTTGCGAATATCAATGCTCCGAATACGTGTTTCAATCCACTCGGTTGGATACCCTTTGGCAATATAGAGGGCGCGCATACGTTCCACAGCCAATTCAGGATGCTCAATTTCCTCCATCCGCTCCTCCCCTACTTGCGCCAGCCAAAGTTTGAACGGCTCGGCTTTAGGTGAAGGCACAGACATAATGATACGCAAAATCCCTTTTCGGTTAGAGCAAGTCATCCGTTGTTTACCCCCCTCAGTGGTGACGGCAAGGGTATCTACAAGTTGTGGATACCCTTTGGCAAGCTCTTTGTCTCGGCTTCTCAAAGCTGCCAAATATTTCTTTGGATTTTTACTATCCGTCAATAAACCGACCACATCCTCCACCACAAACCACCACTGTTCATTATGCCAAACCCGACGAACTTGTTTTTCTTCAAAAAGTATGATATGCTGGCTACTCTCCATTTTTCAATTAATTATGAATTAAATTTCAATTAAAAAAACATTATTTTAGCATTAAATATCCATTAAATCCATTTATTGACCCTAAGCCCTACCCTTTTTTCAATACATGAGTTTGTTGTATTTTGATTTATCCAAAGCCAAAACATGCTGCATCGCTTCTTCATATTGGGCAGAAAATTGAGTGGTGGCTTCCTCAAATCGATCAGAATATGTTTTGATAAACAGGCTGATAAAGGTGACCCAAAACATTTTATGCCTAAAATCACTGACCGTTTTGTTGGCATAAATAGAAGACTGACCCCTCAGTATGGCCGCTACATTTTCTTTCTCTTCGTTCGTCGCGGTCTTTTTGATAATCTCATTCACGATGGTTTGATACTGCTCACGTATGTTTTTCGCCTTTGTCAGCCATTTTTCTAACTGCTCGGCTTTCTGTATCGTCGTTCTTTTAACGCTCTCTAATGCCTGTTTCTGTTGGTTTGCTGCCTTCCTTTGCGCCCACAAACCGCGGCCCATGCCTTTTTGCAAGCCCGAGATAAGATAACCTCTAAAACTCAAAATGGATTTACCCGATTTTTTTAGCCTCTCTTGCTCACTTTCGGCATACAAACACGCTTCTAAAACAGCCAATCTATCACCCAAACCTTCCATATTTTTTACAAAACCCCTGATTTCTGCTTCATCGGCCAAAGGTTCAAAAATGTGAAAAATGCGGATAAGATCGGGGTCATAATCGTCTATGGATTCATTTACAGGCTTTATCGGCTCTAAATCGGCAAGCGGGGCGGATAGTTGCTTAGCAGCTTTTTTTTCGGTGATAAAAAACCGAAATCCCGTTACACGCGGTCTTTGGCTCTCTAAACTTGTCCCAAGCAGCGTATAACTGATGACTAATTCCGTTTTTTCATTGATTTCCTTGATAGCGGGGTCCAGCACTTTATTTTTAAGATTCGTAAAAAACTTATACCCCTCAGTATCGTAACCAAATTTTTTCTTAAAATTATCCACCGTCAACTCCACCATCCCTTTGTTTTTCCAACTAACAAAAAATGGGAACAACTTAACGGCTTGGGCATTTTGCAATTTGAAGAGATATTTCTTCAAAAAACTGAAATTTTCATCGTGTTTGACCTCTAAAATCTTTTTGACTAATTTCACATTCAAATCCAAAACCATATCGCCTTTTGACTTCCCGTAACTGTAATCTGGAATGACCGAATAACTGCCCAAAGTTTCATCGTCCTCGTATTTGATATTGATGCGCTGCATTTCGTCAACACAATCAATGATGTGATTATAGTAGTTTTTTGAACTTTTTAGACCCAATTCACGCAAAAAATCGCCAACATTGAAGTTAATTTGTACGTATTTTCCTACTGCATTGTCCAAATGCTGTGGGGTTAAGCGCGAGACGATTTCGAAAAAAATCTTCGGCGTGTAAATCTCCGTAATTTGCTGTTCCTTCCCTTTTTTGCCCACTTGACGCACAAATTTAGGCGTTGCCATAGGATTATTCAGGATGATATAATCTGGATTGATTTGCAACTCATGTATAACTTCAGACTGATTTTTCTTCGTCATTTTTTTTATCTATTCACAGCTAAATAAACCAACAATTTCCAACTTTGCGCAAGATACAGCATTTTATCAAACTTAAAATTATTAAGTTTGATAAAAATTAAACTTCCCACATTTTGTAGATAAACCATTCATAATTAATAACTTATAGGACATTATAAATAGCCCTTTACCCTATAATTCAGAAGGTCAAAGGGAGGCAATACAGGACATTTTACCCCAATACGGTTTGATAAACCCCAATACGGTTTGATAAACCCCAATATGGTTTGATAAATACCCCAATATGGTTTGATAAATACCCCAATACGGTTTGATAAATACCCCAATACGGTTTGATAATACCTTTGTAACTAATTGAAAATCAATAAGATAGGAGTAGGCTAAAAAACCTTTTAAAAAACCTTTCAAAAAACACACACAAAAAAGAGATGTGTGTTTTTGAAAACTCAATGTAAATATTTGTTTTGTTTTAACCTCTCCCTTTTGCGCCGCCCCCTCTCCTTTTGTTATATTTTTCGCTTTTCATTTAGGATAATTTACGACTTGTCAAAATACTCCCACCCACGTTGGACAAAAAATGCCCGCATACTGTAGCCCCGCAGCTTTGATTCTTTTTTTACTTTTTCATATAAAGGGCGTGGAATATCTATAGAAATACGAACCACGTCTTTTTCGACCGCTGTGGCAGGTGCTTCTTCAACAGCGATTGTTTTGTTTTGAAGCGATTGAAGAGCGGCTTCTTGTTCGTCGGCACTTAGATTTTTCCGACTGGTTAATTTCAAATTTTTCAGACTTTGTGCCATGTAAATGTATTTTTAATTGAAATTTGATGTATTTTTAATTGAAATTTAATTTAAAAATTGTCCTATTTAACTTTCAAACAAATGTCAAGCCCGATTTTAGGTATCGTATTCAATTATCTCGTCAAAACAAGTTTAACACGGGTATGTGTTTTTTTTTGAATCAAAAGGAGATACTTACAAAAGATAGAAATTCATAGCCGCGCTCGAAAAGTGTGCTGTCATAGTATTTCTATTGATACAGTTCCATAATGGATTTACATTCATATCCCCCCACAGTATCTCGGTAAAATCTATGTCAAAAAGATGATATTGTTGAAAATTAATGCAAATCTAATTGATTTTTTCAATTAAAAATACATTAATTATACTTTTTGTACCCCTCAGTAAAACCATGAAAAGTGAAAAGTGAAAAGTGAAAAGTGAAAAAGGTTCATTTTTCACTTAGTATAAATTTAAAATGCCTTAATAACACGCTCCAACTCATCGCATAATCTTTCGATTTCATTTTTAGCTTTTTCATCGGTATATTCTGTTACCCCAATCCCTGCTTTTGGCGTTTGTTTATAAGCCTCACGTGGCGATATAGTGGTTTCAAATTTGGCAATGTCGTAGTCTCCAATAGCTTCTCTCAACTCGCGGGATAGGATATTACGGTCTTTGTATTCGTTGAATAAGACAAACCCTAAAAGTTTTCCTTCGCTCATTTCTTTGAGTTTTTTGACTTGTTCGAATCGGTCGAAGAAGTTTTCAAAACTTCGGAAATCGTATAAACTTGGTTTGACGGGAATGACGACCACGTCACTTGCCAACATTGTTCTATCCAACATCTCGTCAATGTGCGGACGACCATCTACCAAAACCAAATCGTATTGGTCTTGTAATTGAGAGACGTGTTTATTCAGCACTTTTGGTTCTGTACAACTACTGATAAAAATATCCTGCTTTTCGCGATTGTTGTACCATACCGTAGAGGCTTGTTGCTTGTCGGTATCTACCAAACATACTTTGTAGCCCCGTATAGATAGGCAGGCAGCAACATTTGTCACGAGGGTTGTTTTGCCCACGCCGCCTTTTTCATTCACGAAAGAGATAATCATTTTTTGAATTTTTGTGATAATCAATGAAAAAAATTGAAGGCGAAAGATAAGATTGTATTTTATTAAAAACCTAACGCATGAATACTTAATTGAAAAATAATACCTAAATAATGTTTTATTAATTGAAATTTAATTGAAAAAAGACATTAAACCTGTATTAGGTAGTTGTCTTACACCTATAAGGCGCATTTACGGGAAAGGTGAGAACTAAAATTTTTATGTAGCGTCATACTGAGGGGGTAGGGTAGGGTGGAAAATCTAAAAACCCACTTCATCAAGCCCTCCCGGCGTCCTTATGATAGTTTTCTTAACGCTTTAATTGTCATAGTTTTAACTGCCTAAAGACAACGTATTTTAGAGTTATTCATTAAAACTATAATGGTAGTTATGTTTGTTTTGTGCAAAAAAAACGAAAAAAACGTCGGCGCGGTTCAAACCGCGCCGACGTTAGAATCTATTGTTTATGCTTATTTCAGCTTGACAATCGGAAGATCTAAGTCCAAATCATACTCCGTTAAGACAGGATTCTGCTCTGTTACACGGCTTATTTTTTGATTTTTAACCAAATTAGGCACCCGCCTTTTGATGAAATCAAAGCATTCCTTAATGGTTATATGACGATCGTCATTAATATCGCTGCTGAATGCCCCGTTTTCATCGGCGCATTTTTTATTTGTAAAGGCTTCAAGAAGGGATTCCGTGAATGCCCCGTTTTGCCAATCATAGTCTTCATAAGATTGTTCATCGCTGCGGCAGGAGACAATAGTTGTTGTACCAATAGCCGCTTTGCTCAATTTCATAAGGGATTCGGCATCAGCCCCTTCTTTAGAGCCACGGGCTGCGCCGCTGTGACACGCATCAATAAAAACCAATTTATGACATTTTACTTTATCCAAGGCATTGAGCGCAATATCTTGATAATCAATGGCAAAATCATCGCCATCGGTGGGATTATAATCTGAAGGCAAGAGTTTAAAACGCTTATCTGCACTCGTTTTGCCATGGCTGGAAATAAAAACAACCAAATAATCTTTGCTGAAAATACGATTTTCGACATTTGGATTTTCATAACCTTTGGCTAAATCAATAAAAGCTTTCCGAATGCCTCGCTCTGTGGTCGCTTGTGAATCAATCAAAGCGGTTGTATAAACTTGTTTAAATAAACCCATCGATTGATTGGTCAATACGGTGGCAAAATCTTTGGCATCTTTTGCCGTGTATTTCAAATCTTTATTTGTTGTGCCGATACTCAAAATATGCAAATTCGGTTTTTCGGGATCGTAACGCACAATCATTGTTGTGCTACTCACTTGCTCTTTACTCGTCACCAATTCAACCCGTACTTTATACGATTTAGCGGTATTAAAAGACAGTTTTGCGCTGTAGGTTTGCCGATAAATATTGCCTTTTTCAGTCGGTGGGGACAAATCGGCAACATCCATTTTACTGCCCTCTATAGGCGTGTCGTCCACAAAAATCCTAAATTGGTTGCGTTGCAAAGGCTCATAAGCATCTATATTTAATTCTATGTCAAAATCAGATTTATTGGTGACGACATTTTGGATATTCGACCGATATTCATCGGGCGTATGCCAAGTGATTTGTGCGCCCATGCTTTGTTGTTTTTTGGACTGGATGTCAAAAATAACTTTATCTCTTAATTCCCCTTCTTCGAGTAATATACCTGTTATTTTTGTTTTCAAACGCGTCCCCTCAGTATGTGGCTTCAATTGCAGCGTCATTTCCTTGGTTTTACCAGCAGGAATGGGCGGCATATTTGAAAAAACAGAAAGATTGGTCGCCATCAACTCAGGTGGTAATTCAAAAGCAATGCTTAGATTTTTAGTCGGTTGCGTGGTGGGATTTTCCAACACGAACGTCAAGGCGGTATCGCTCGCCACCTGTGCTATAGGGCGTATAGAAACCATTTTTGACGCACCTTTTTTGATATTAATGGTTTTGCTAAATGTCGAAAACACTTTATTGTTGACCAACAACTGTATCTCTATAATGTATTGATTATCAAGCAGTCCAATCATCGAGCGCATAGGAAGCGTGAGGCGGCGAGTTTCATTTTTTTTCATAAAACCCAGGTAAGCCATAGGCGGCACGACGATTTCAGGAACAGAACTTTTCAGTTGCAGTTGGACGTTTTTAATGACAAAAGGCGTCGTGTTTGTAATATCCACACTCAAAAAAGTTTGTTGATTGATTTCCAAAAAATCACGACCGTTGACGCTCCAATTTCGATATTGAAACGTGTTTTCACTGAGGGGGGCTTGCTCAAACCCATTGTCCTCATTTGTTTTGAAGGTGTAAAACAACACATCTTTGCCACCTTTTCCTTTGAAAAGCCCTGTTGTGCTTGAAAATAAACCATACGAACCATCGTATAAAGCAATGATATGACTGCCATCGTCGTCTTGTTTGCCGCCGTCATTGGCTTCGCGCAACATTTTCCCACCTTCATCTGTCCGAACAATATAAATTTGTCGCGTCCGTGCATCAGGCGCATGAGACAGCGTGGAACCGACCACAACGTATTGGTCATTTGCTGTTTGCACCACCGATGTACCATAATCAAAGTCCGCACCGCCATAGTTTTCCTGCCATTGCTGATTGGCCGCGGCGTCCAGTTTCAAGAGCCACATATTCATTTTTTTGCCGCGTGTATTGTCTGTTCTGCCTACAATGGCATAGCCACCATCCGAGGTTTTGATGATTTGCGCCGCTTCTTCATACGTGTTGGCTTCGCCGTATCGCTTATTGATAGGAGTTGTATTACCCATTTTATCAATTTTCATGAGCCAAATATCCTCGCCTTTAACCATCGCCGTTTTTTTGGTATCACCGAGCAACACAAGCCCCCCCTCAGTATCCGCCACGCCACTTTTAATGTTTTTGACATGTAGCCCAATCTGGAAGAATTTATCAAACACTTTTTTTTCATCAGTTTCTTTGACCACCCACACATCCGATTGTTTTTGGTCATCCCGAAAACCTGCCAAAAAGACGCTGCCATCAGCAGTTGCCACGACCACATTAAATGCATCATTACCTGGCGTTCCATAAGTTTTTTCACTCACCATATTTCCTTTGTCGTCCACATACAGTACCCACCCGTCTACTCTGCCATTGCCTCTACTTTTTGTGCTGCCAGCTAACACAAAATTTCCGTTTGGCAAAGCTGCGATAGATTCCAATTTATCGTCCTCTTCGCCTCCAAAACGGCGTTCCGTAAATTCTTGTCCAAAAGCATTGAGTATGATTAAATAGCCATCTGAACCGCCTTTCGTTTGCGAATAGGTTTCACCAACAGCATACACACTGCCATTTTGAGCCTGTACGGCTTGGTAAATGACTTCGTTTTCTGTGCCGCCTATGATGCGTTCAGCACTTTTGTTGAGTTGTTGCGCCATCAAAAAGGGGGCGTACATGAGTCCGAGGAATGTGATGATGTTTTTCATGTTTTTAAATTTTTCACTTGATTTTTATGGTTATTGCGAATGAAATTCAATAATAAGTGGCACTATCGAGCCTTCACTCCTTGTTGCCGTTGAAAACGACACTTTATTCATTGAAAAATTGGTATCAGTCGTAGGTATCATAATGTCGCCGAGCAGCTTGTAAAAGTAGGCATCAAAATCGCCGTTCCATTTTTGTACTTTTTGACACAATTTTTGAAAACCCCATATTTTGCGTGTCGAAAACAGAATACAAATTCTATCTGTACCCGCATAATCCACTTTTATCACCTTTTTAGGGTTGGGTAAAACGACATAAGCACCATCCAACATCATCAAAGGCGATTCGTACAAACCTTTATATTGCCGTCCAAATTCTTCATGGCGTGGGAACATAATCTTAACTTCGTTGCGCGGATTGACGCTGATGATATATACATATGCCCCACTTAACTTCGAGGTCAATGCCAATTGAAATGCATCACCGACCCGCCAATCTTTTTTTAAAAGGGCATAATGGTCTCCAATTTGTTCGACCCCGAGGGCTTCAAAAATCGGTTCACTGTTGTCCGTCCATCTGCCTGTAAAGTAATTTATGTCAAAACTGCCAGACAATTCAATCAACTCACGTGGCGTTTGAACGCCTACACTTTCCTCTTTTTTAAGCTCTTTACTATCTGTTTTTGATAGGGATTTTTCCGCCATTTTAGGCGGAATTTGATTAGAAACGGTTGCATTTATAGGCTTTTCTTTGGGTAATGAAGGAGATACATTTAAACGTGTGTTTGTCTTTTCAAACCCTGTTTCTGTCACCACAAGCGGCGCGTTTGCTGTACCATTTTTGTCCAAATAAAGCACAAAAGCATATCGGCAATACGCGCCCATGTCCTTGTATTTGATTTTTATAAAACCCTCACGCCCCCACACTTTGCCCCAACTGTTCATCAGTATAAAACAACCCGCAGCATCGTCGTAGCCCACAACGACCATGGCATGACCTTCAACAGGTTCTTTGCCCAAGTTCGGATTCCAATAATCGGTCTCTCGCAACGTCATAAATTGACTATTGATTTTCAATCCAATGGCCACGGGTTTCCTTTGTGCCAGTAGTTTCCGAATCACTTCAATTTTTGCACCCCCCTCAGTATTTTTATCAAAAAGACGGCTGTAATCGGCGACTATATTGTTTTTAGCTTTCTCCCTTAGGCCGCTTTCAGGTCTAACATAACAATCTTCAACCTTAAAATCGAATTCTTTGGCAAAACAATTCCCTCTTGTTTTCAGCAATTCTAAGGCTTCGGTCATGTTGGTCAAGGATTGGCAGTTGCTCTCGCTGCTTCTAATTTGGTTGTAGACAAATAGGGCGGAAAACGCCTCATCCGTTATCTTTCTCGTGTCTGTTTCATTTTTTTGTATTGCTTTTTCTATCGTCATCAAACCATAACCGACTGACCAACCCACACATGAAGAAATGCGTCCTTGATTGCCAGGCATCGGGCAATAGGGTTTTAAATCAACGCTGCGCGGCAAATCAGCTTTGCTGTTTGGAAATAAGACTGTACTTATTGTATCGTAACCCGCATCGTCGTCCCCCAACCCTGTTCCGTATTGCGCTTGAACGACAAGAGGATGTATCACAACGCACATAACGAAAAGGGCTATTTTTACATCTTTCCACTTCATGCTTATTAGAGTTTAAGGAAATGATGAATGATAAATGATGAATGATGTGATGAATGATAAATGATGAATTTTTTAAACATTGACTTACAATGTTTTGTGATTCATCATTCATCGTTCATCATTACTTAGATTCTATTTAATGAGGCATATTCTCCTGTTTTATCGTTTTTTTCACCCCCTCAGTATTGGGGCGATTTTGAACAGGTTTTTGCTTCACATCTTTCGGATTATTTTGTTGTTTTATGGTTGATTTACCTTCTACACCAAATTCCGTATTACCATCGGTAGTGTTGTCAGTTGGCGTTCCCCCTTCTGTTTTTTCTTTTTGAGCAGAGGGAAGGGGTATATTGTCATCGTTATTATTGCCGTTTCCATTACCATTGCCGTTTCCATTACCATTGCCGTTTCCATTACCATTGTTTCCATTACCATTATTGTTGTTCTGGTTGGTATCATTGTTATTGTTTTGGTTGTTGTTATTATTATTATTGTTCAAACTGCCATCCCGTGAGGGGTGCATCTTGACATCTGTTCGCAACTGTGTCGTACCACTCAACTCCAGCCATGTGGGCAATTTATTAGGTGCAACCAAATTTTGTTGGATGTATTGGTCGTTCATATATTGTTTTTCATATTTTGCTGTCTTAAAATATTGAGACAATTCACCTGCTGTTTTTATTAAATCCATCAATACCAACAACAGCGCACTCCCGTCTTTTTCAGTTACATCGGCAACAGTTTGTTGAAAATTGGCTTTGTAAAAATCTTCTAACCCGTCAATTTGACCTTTCAGACCATTGGCATACATATCCGGGAACTTATTAATCATTTTCACTTTCTCCTTATCCATAAAATCCTGCTTTATTTCAAGCATGATTTGATTGAATTTTGCCCCTGTTTTGTCATACGCCATTTGCACACGCCGCACGTCTTTGACACTGTAGGCATTTTGTCGCGCTATAAAGTCACGGGCATCTGTTTCCATTTGATTTTTAAAATCGCTGAAACGCACCATAAAATCACTGGTTTTAAACTTTTGAATGGCATTGCCTACCTGCATTGATTGCGCATTCGATGGGTTGGTTGATATGGGAGTCGTACTGTCGTTCGTTGGTGTTTGCGCCTGCAAAAAGCCTAAACCCAAGACGAAGAAACCGAGTGAATACATTACCTTTTTCATTTTTTGATTATTTTTATATGGAATATGAATTATGAATTATGAATTATGAATTATGAATTATGAATTATGAATTATGAATTATTTTCTTTTTAACTATTTGATAAAGAAATACTTAGCTGTACAAGTCCTGTCAAATTGCCTTATCGCCCACCCCACGCATAACTGATATGCACTTCGCCAATAGGCCCTAAACCTGACAAATAACCCGCTATCGGAATACCAAAGCCCAAGCCTATTTTTAATTGCCCAGCATCTAAACCGATGGATTCAGCCAAAATGGAACCTGTTTCAATATTGAGTGTGTGGGTCGGTCTATTATCTGGGGTTTGGGCATAATTATATCCCATACCCACCCAAAAAGTGGAGCTGATTTTGGCGCGTAAATTGGCATCTAAACTCATAATATGGGCAGTCGGCAAATAACGCAACCACAAAGACGGCTCTAAATAGGCTCCATCGTTGCCAAAATAAGGGGCATCAATATACATGCCGCCCATCGCATGGATTTCACGCGCCTTTTTTATTGAGGGCTGTACGATCTTATCGGTTGTATTCAAAAAAATGCGGTTGCCCAATAACTGCGGCATGGAAAGACCTACATAAAATTGGTTGCCATGATGATAATAAGCACCAATGCTTAAATCCATAATCATACGCCGTGTATTTTCAACAGCCTTGTTTTCGGCAGCAGCAACGGCAGCGAGGTTGACATAGTTGGATTGAATGCCTGTGCTTAAACCGATGCTCAAAAACTGATTATCCATGCGACTCAACGCCATTTTGTAGGCAAATTGACCATTTATACCCGTCAAACCGATGTCGCCTGTTTTGTCATTTATCACTTGGCCACCTATCAAAATGTTTTTATCAATGGGCAAACATTCCCAATTTAACACTTGCGTTACAGGCGCACTCTCCACCCCAATCCATTGATAGTGGTAGGTAGCACTGATGGAGTTGTTGTATTCACTAATCAAATAATTGGTACTTGGCATCGCCGGATTGATTGTCGCCGTTTGCTCGCGATAGACCGTATAGACGGGTGTTTGACTCCTCAGTATAGCCGTTGTTAAAAGGCATAAAATGACTAAATTTTTCATTTCCATTTAGTTTTGACATTAATAAATAAGGTAAAAAATGCTCGCCAAGGGCTTCAACGGTTTCCCCTTGGGGTCATGCGCTTTAAACAAATAGTAATAAGCACCTGATGGCAACAAACCACTGCCTTTATGACCATCCCAAGCTGTTTGGTTTTTATAATTTTTAAATGTTGCAATCGTATTGCCCCACCGATTTAAAATCAGCAATTCGTTTTCGGGGTAATCCTCTATTTTTTCAATCAAAAACAGCCCTGCGTCCCCCATTTCTTTGGGTGTCAGTAATTTCGGCATCGTCACGTTGGGGTAACGTTCATCAAAAAACACATCAACGGTATAAGGTACTGCCGCAGAACACAGGTTCGGACAACGCACATTACACACCTTCAACTCAAAGGCATCTCTACCTCTAAAATCATCGCCTCTATTGTATTTCAATCGTTTACCATCGCTTAAAATTTCTAATGTGCCATTTTTAGGCGGCTTCGTAATATTGATTGAAACCTCGTCTATAAGGTTCAAATTTGAACCCGCTACTTGCCCTAAATGTATCGTCTTACTCGCTTCCCCTGCTTTTAAACTCACGCCATCTGTCTGTAAAACAGGCGCCACTTCATGCTGAATGATAAAAGTATCCTTGACGAAAAAAGGGCAAATAGTGGTTGACAACATCCAGACAACCATGCTTTCTCCCTCTTTCAAACCCTTCACCACAGTCATTGGTGCATTTTGTTGTTCAAAAGTGACCCCCTCAGTACCAATCCATTTTCCAAAGACTGAATGGTTTGTTTTATGCTTAGAGGCGACCGTTATTTCGGCACTGTTGCATGAAATCAAGGTCTTTACGGTATCCGCTTTCGTCTTCTGCACCCCTATCACTTGCACATTGATGGGTCCAAAAAATGCAGTCCGACACGTATCTACAAGGATAGCCACATAATAATCGCCTGAATTGAGGACAGTAGGATGTGCAATCCGCAGTATAGAATCGGTCGTTATCGTATCTTTCATAGGGGTTTGCCAAAAATACTTCACCCCACTTTCCTTTATCCGCGATGCCTTTATGACCAATTCCTTTTTCTCTGAACAAATGCTGTCAGGTGCTTGTAGAAAAAGCGGCTCGGATAAGGTCAAACACTGCCCAAAAACCGACACGGACAAGTTTAACATGCCGATTACGCTTAGAAATATGTGGCTAAAAGATTTCATTTTGGTTTTTTTAATATTTTATTACACAAATTTCACCATTCACCATTAAATTATTCACCATTATTCAAAGCTCTTCAATCAAATAAATAATCCCTTTTTTGATTTTTAAAACGTCTTTATTCTTGTAGCGAATGAAATAATAGTAAGCACCTGTCGGCAACAGATTCCCATTTTTACGACCATCCCACGATTTTTCAGGTGTATTATTTTTATAAACCGTAGGTCCAAAAACCGCTCCCCCCCATCGGTTGACAATCGTTATTTCATTGTCCAAAAAAAAGTCAAGCCCATTAATCTCCAAAGAAGAACCACCGCTGCTATTAGTCGCAAAAACCTTTGGCACAGTGAAATCTGTTTCATCGTTCATGGCTCGTAAAACAATCAATATTTTACCTTTTGTACAGACCGTTGGACAAATTTTAGCGCATATTTCAAACTCAATCTCTATGGTTTGCGCTTCAAATAAGTCGTTTCGGTTGAAGTAGATGCCGTTGCTGCGTGTTTCTACGGTCGTTTTATCTGGAAATTTCAATATTTTGATGTTGAATACTGAGGGGTCTAAAATTTTATTTTTCAGCAACTCGCGGGTGTTAATCAAGAGCGTAGAGAGTTTACTGTCTAAATTAATCTGTTGCGTTGTCGCCAATTCAGGCTTTGTGCTGACAGATATAACAACCGTATCACGCGAGACTTCGCCACAAACAGCATTGGATAAAATCCAGACAAAAGCATGGGCACCGATAGTCAAATTGCTGACTGTCGTGACGTTATTCGTTGGATTTGTCAAAACGCCATTCGTAACAACCAACCAACGCCCTGTTATGTTTTGTGCCGCAATTGGCGTGGCATTTAAAGTAGAAGCCGCTTGCTCACATTCAATTTTATCCAAACCCGCATTGGCTTTTTCGTTTGGCACAGTGATGACACGCACGACAATAGGTGTGGCGGCTGCCGACAAACAACCATTTTGCATCGTTTTGACGGTATAATTGCCACTATTCGCCGCTTTTACATTTGTAATGACTAATTGTGGGATTGTTGTTGTCTGTTCTCCCAACGGCGTTTGCCAAATATATTGATTTGAACTCGTTGCATTGAGGGTCAAATGAATATCTGAACCAGCACAAAGGCTGTCTTTTTCTGCTTTTAAACCCGTCGGTAGAGAGGGAGTCGTGACGGTGACAACAGTGCGGTTATTGTCTGATATAGACCCTGTACAAACACCTGATTGTACCCGAAATAAACGATAAGTCGTTGATATTGTAGGCGTTACAATCTTTTCCAATGTCGTGTTTTGAAAGGTATCACGACCATCTGTAAAGGTTAAAGTGAAAGTCGTTGAATTTTGAACTGAAAAACGCAGTCTCGCAGACTGTCCACCGCAAACAGCTGTATCACCCAGCAGCGAAGCAAATATTTGAGAGGGTTGGGTGAGGGGCCGTTGTGCTGTGGCGGTACAACCCCGCGCATCCATTACCGTCACAGCATAAGTACCCGCCGCTAAATCCCTTGGGTTTTGGGTATTGCCTAAGTCTGGAAGCCACCGATACTGAGGGGTCTGTGCATTTTGAACCACAACATTCAAACGCCCATCAGACGCACCAAAACAGCTAATGGCTTGTGTAATAGTGATGTCAGCTGTGATATTGCAATTTGGACTACCAACGGTAACGGTTTGACTGGTCGTACAACCATTGGCATCGGTTACAGTATAAGTATAGTTGCCAGTTGTTAAGCCATTGAAAACAAAAGTAGAATCAGTCAAACGTGTTGCGGCTGTTGTGCCGCGCACTACGGTATAAGGCGATGTGCCACCTCTAACGGTTACGTCAATTTTACCATCGCTGCCACCCAATGTACTTACAGGAGTAGCTATGTGGACGGCACTTAAAGGTAAATTAGGTTCAGAAACTCTGATGATTGTATCAATAGTACAACGTCTTGAGTCTGTTGCAGTTACAACATACGTTCCTGCAGTTAGATTATTGGCTATATTTGAGCTACTTACTGAGGGGGGCGACCACGCAAAAATGGGTGTACCAACGCTGTTATTGACGGTCAAAGTAATACGTCCTGTTGCACCATTTTTGCATAATACGTTAACGACTTGTGCGCTGATGGTCATATTGCAATTTGGGCTGCCAACTGTTACCGTTTGGCTTGTGTTACAGCCGTTTGCATCGGTTACGGTGTAAGTATAGTTGCCGCTTGTCAGACTATTGAAAACAAAAGTAGAATCAGTCAGACGTGTTGCGGCTGTTGTGCCGCGCACTACGGTATAAGGCGATGTGCCACCTCTAACGGTTACGTCAATTTTACCATCGCTGCCACCCAATGTACTTACAGAAGTGGCTAAATGAATGGCACTTAAAGATACATTAGGTTCAGAAACTCTGATGATTGTATCAATAGTACAACGTCTTGAGTCTGTTGCAGTTACAGCATACGTTCCTGAGGTTAGATTGTTGGCAATATTTGAGCTACTTACTGAGGGGGGTGACCACGCAAAAATGGGTGTACCAATGCTGTTGTTAATGGTCAAAGTAATACGCCCTGTTGCGCCATTTTTGCATAACACGTTAACGACTTGTGCGCTGATGGTCATATTACAATTTGGACTACCAACCGTTACCGTTTGGCTTGTGGTACAACCGTTTGCATCTGTTACGGTGTAAGTGTAATTACCACTTGTTAAATTATTGAAAACAAAAGTAGAGTCGTTGTTGGACGTGGCAGCTGTTGAATCACGTTTAACAACATAAGGTTTTATACCGCCTTTGACAACAACAGTTATACGCCCATTAGAACCATTAACCGTAGTCACATCCACAACGGCATGGGTGGAGGTCAAAGCAGTAGGTTCAAAAACACGAAGGGTTGTGGACACGGTGCAACGACGACTATCTGTAACGGTGACAGAATACGTTCCTGCGGTTAGGTTATTGGCGATATTTGAGTTACTTACTGAGGGGGGTGTCCAAGTGAAAATGGGTGTACCAACACTGTTATTGACTGTCAAAATAATGCGCCCCGTCGCACTGCCTTTGCAAGTAACAGAGTCTATTTGACTATCAATAACCATATTACACACAGGGTCATTGATGGTCAATGTTTGGCTTTTTGAACAGCCTTTGGCATCCGTTACGGTGAAGGTATAAGTGCCTTTTGACAAATTATTGAAGACAAAAGACCGTTCTGTTAGGCGAGTTGCGGCAATATTCCCACGCATAACCCTATAAGGTTGTGTGCCACCGACCACGTTGACTTGGATACTGCCATTTGCGCCACCGACCACGGTTACGTCATTTGGAAAGGCGGATACTTCCAACGAATCGGGTTGAAAAACTTCGATGCTTAAAGTATCTGAACAGTTTTGAATGGTCGTTGCTGTTACGCTATAAATGCCTGATTTTAAGCCTGTTGCGGTGGCTGTATTACTGATATTTGTATCACTCCAGACATAATTAACGCCTACGCCTGGAGCGTTATGACTTATCATAATTTTACCATTATTGCCCCCATAACAACTAACGGAATCGGCTTGTCCAGTGATGATAAAATTACAATTTGGGTCATTGATGCGGATGGTATCTGTTTTGGAACAGCTGTGTGCATCCGTTGTCAAAGCGATATACGTGCCTTTTGATAAGTTATTGAAAGTGAATGTATTACCTGTTTGTGAAGTCAAAACAATTGTCGTATTGTTTAAACTGAGATTGACCTCAAAACTGGGCGTACCACCTGAAACGGTTACGCTTATACGCCCGTTGGCACCACCTACTGTTGTCACCTCTGTTTTATTAATATTTGTCGTCAATACTGAGGGGGTGCGGACGGTAGCTGTGACGCTGTCTTTGCAATTCCTATCATCCG
>JANOAU010000097.1:0-5217 GCA_031411275.1 Saprospiraceae bacterium
CTCGATAATGCCTCAAAAGTGCCGATGGTTTCAAACCAATTAAAAACAGCTTCTTTATTCTCAATTTTCCATTTTTCTAAAGTAAAAAGAGCGTGTAAATGGTATTGAAAAAAGCCGTTCATCAAGATGGCGGCGAAAGGGTTGAGAATCGTGTCGAACTGATTGAGAATTTTAGCGAGTTGATTAATTGAAACACTACCTATTTTGTTAGTGGAACTGGCATTACGCGCTACAATACCCCTCAGTAAATCTGAGCTAAATGCTTCATTTTCAATAAGTTGCAAGAGTTTGCTATATTTTTTAAGGATACCACTTGTATTATTGAGCAAGCGATGTTCTTCTTTAATATGCTTTTGTTGAGACGCGACTATACCTAAATTGAGGAAAAATAATACCTTTAAAAGTGTAAAAAAAATAGGGTCATCGGATACAAAATTAGCTATTAAAATGCCTATTGTGATAGCAGGTAAAATGAACGACACCCCCCTCAGTATTTTGGCATTTTGATAATTCAAAGGCGCATAAAGCCACTCTTTAAATTTTGGAATGGACAAATCTTCATCAATATGCATCTGCCCTGCTGCTAAATAATTTTGCCGCCAATCCAATTTTAAACCCAATTCTCTAACAGCTTCCTGTTGTGCTTTTATATCGACCCCCTCAGCATTCTTCAACCAATTAGCCAATTGTGCTTCACCAATAGCCGTTGTTGTTCGATTAATATGCTGGAAAATGGATGATTTTCCAAAAATATCAAGGTCGTAGGAATAGGGATGATTCGGCTCAATATAGGCTTCACCTGCTTTAAAAGGCGTCAAATTACCTGCCAAATAAGCCAATTCATTCTCATTAATAAGGCTCAAAGACGTGTAGAGTTGCGCTTTTTCCTTATATCTTAAATGCCATGAAACCAGCCAAAGGAAAAGAGAGAACAGCAAAATACCTGCGACGAATAACCAAGCCGTTTGCTCCGTTTTATAGAAATGGTAGCTGCTATAAATGAGTAAAAAGATAGAGAAAAGCCTTAAAGCTGCAATAATATTCCCTGTTTTAGAAGCCTCAGCATGAAGATTTTGATAGTACTTTTGTAATCGCTCGTAATTTTCAAAAATGGTCATATAATTTTTAATGTCTTATTTTTATTCAAAAATATCAGCGATTTTTACTGTGAAACCTTTGATAACTCTTGCTTTTATCTGGTCATTTATACCAAATTCACCGATTAATACAAATTCATTATCTCGATTTTCGTATTGCTTCACAGTCTTTTTTTCAGGATAAATGACCCAATATTCCTTGACGCCGCAACTTTCATAAATATACTTTTTGTAGCTCATTTCTTTGTTAGTATTGCCTGAAGAAAGAATTTCAGCTACAAAATCAGGTGCGCCTTCTATTTTCTTTTCACCAATAATTGTCAACCTATCTTTAGAAATAAACAAAATATCAGGTTGTAACGTATCATTAGGCGTAAATTCAGTGTCCATTGGCGCAGCATATACTTTTCCGTTTTTATGAGAAAGCGTGTAGCCAAATAGCAAGTAGTGCAACTTGCCAGATATTTCTTGATGTTTTGGAATAGGAGTCGGCATAAATATAATTTGACCTTTGTGTAGTTCATAATTGCCATTATCAGGCGGAGTAAGTTTCGCATAGTCGTCGTAAGTCAACAACTTGGGCTTTGGAATACGAATTTTTCTATCACCAATCAATACAGTCATATCTTTTATTTTTTTACAAAGTTAAATGAAAAAGCCCTTCATTTTCAAAAAAAGGTGTATTTTTAAATCGAAAAGCCGAATTTTATTCATCCGATGAAAACTCTCTCTTGTCGCTTTATGCCTAATATTAGTCCACAAATTTCACCTGTATTGAACAAAGTAAGACCCCTCAGTGGTTAGCTTTACGATTTGAATAGTCGGCTATTTCCCATAAAATCATTTTATAATCAGTATAAAAAAACTTAATTATGCTATCACGACTTACTCCCGTTGGGAGACTTTCTGTAACCATTGCCATTGTACTTGGCTTATTCGGCGGTTATAAATTGCTACAAAGCAATGGTTTAATCGGCTCTCGCTCCACTTCCGAATCCACTGTTATTAATAAAATTGATTTGCCTGATGCGCCTAAAAACGCCAGTTCGTCTGTGGCTACAATTCCCTTACCAAGCAATAAGCCTGCGAATGTGGGTACGCCCGAAGTGCGTTGGCTCATGTGGGCATGGAACGCTCAAATGGGGGCTTTATTGGCGAACGGTGGAGCACAAACTACTGAGGGGTCTATCATGGCTTCAAAAAAAGTCAATTTGAAAATCTCTCGTCAAGATGATGTGTCTCAAATGCAAGCGAATTTGATAAAATTGGCTCAAGAATATAAAGAAAACCCTTCAAATGCTACGGGCGGCGCGCATTTTGTCACCATTATGGGCGATGGTGCGGCGGCTTTCTTAGCGGGTGTGAATCCGCAGTTAGAAAAATTGGGTGCTGATTACCGCGCTCAAATCGTTTATACCTGTGGGCGTTCGTTGGGTGAGGACAAATTTATGGGTCCGGCGGCTTGGAAGCAGAATCCTCAATTGGCAAAAGGCGGCGTTTGCACGGCTGTTTTACGCGATGGCGATTGGAATATCGTCATAAAATGGTGTTCTGATAATGGTATCCCAGTCAATGCTGATGAAACAACTTACGACCCAGATGCGATGAATTTCATTGCTGCCGACACTTATTTGGACGCTTCCGAAAAGTATATCAATGGCTATACTGAAGAGCGCGACGAAGTAAAAGCGGGTAAACGCACAGGCAGTAGAAAGAAAATAACGGTCACTGCTGTGACAACTTGGACGCCCGGCGACGTGATGGTGGCTCAGAAAAAAGGCGGTTTGGTATCCATTGTTTCTACAAAAGAATATCGTAGTCAAATGCCATGTGTTTTGATTGGTATTAAAAAATGGATGGAAGACAACCGCTCAACGGTTGAAAATATGATTCAAGCCATCGGTATGGGCGGCGACCAAGTGAAAAGTTTTTCGACGAGCTTGAAGAAAGCGGCTGAAATCAGTGCAGCGGTTTACAAAGAAGAAAATGCAGATTATTGGGAAAAATACTACACAGGAACAGTCGAATCAGATAAACAAGGCATTCTTGTCGAACTTGGTGGTTCGCGCGTGAACAACTTGGCAGACAACCTTGAAATGTTTGGTATCAACACAGGCAGTACCAATATTGTGAAAATTGTTTACACGACTTTCGGCGATATTGTTAAAAAATTGTACCCTAAATTAGTACCCTCTTATCCTGCGGCGGATGATGTTATCAATGTTTCTTTCTTGAGAAATGTCGCTTCAAAAGCAGGTGGAAATATGGCAAGTGCTGACGAAACCAAGTTCAATTCTGATGATAATATTCGCCAAACAGTGAGTAAAAAATCATGGTCAATTGAATTTGATAATGGTAAAAGCACATTTACACCCAGTGCTACATCGGCTTTAAATCGCTTGTTTGAAGACTTGGTGATTGCCAGTAGTTTGAAAGTAGAAGTGCATGGACACACCGATAACGTCGGTAATTTTGATGAAAACATGAAACTTTCGGAGCGCAGAGCTTTCGCTATCAAAGACTGGTTGGAGAGAAAATCTCCTACTAACTTTCCCGAAGGGCGTATCAGTGTCAAAGCACATGGCTCTTCAAACCCTGCTGTGCCGAATGAAACGGCAGAAGGCCGGGCTAAAAATCGCCGGGTAGAGATAATAATGGGTAATTAAGCCCCTAACCCCCAAAGAGGGAACACTTTTTAAATAAAAATTTATGAAAATAGGGATTGTAGGCGCAACGGGCATGTTAGGCAACCATGTACTGAGGGGGGCGATTGAAGAAGGTCATGAAGTGGTAGTGATTCACCGTCCGAAATCAGATTTAGACAGAATTCATGGGCTTAATTTTACAAGCCGTATAGGGGATTTGAACGATAAAACGACATTGATTGAGTCCTTCAAAGGCTTGGATATGGTGTTGAATTGTGGCGCTTATTATCCTACTGTACCTGTTCCCTTAGAAAAAGAAATGATGACAGCACGACTTCAGATGGAAAATTATATCCAAGCGGTGCAAAAAGCGAACATTAATAAAGCACTTTATTTGGGTGGTTCTATCGCTTTGCCCAAATCCCCAACAGGCATAGGCGATGAAACGTTGATTTATGACCATGCTCCTGAGAATAAAACACCCTATGTTCAAGTGAAATGGTTGATGGATAAAATGGCGCGTGAAGCGGGTCTGATTATCGGCATTCCAAGCATGACTTTCGGTGAATATGATTTCGGCCCCTCAACAGGTAAACTGGCTATGGATTTAGTTAACGGCAATCTTCCCGCATATATCCAAGGCGAAAGAAACATTATTTATGCCGGAGATGCTGGTCGTGGCTTGCTATTGGCGGCTGAAAAAGGTCGAGCAGGAGAACGCTATTTATTGACAGGAGAGAATACAAATATGGATAACCTTGTTCGGTTGATTGCCAAAGTCGCTGGAGTAGAACCGCCAACTAAGGTCATTCCCTTGAAAATTGCTAAAATGGTTTCAAAATATGAAGCTTTTAAATACCAATATTTAGGTGGAAAATTACCCAAATTAAGTGGAACAACCATCGCCATCATGTCAGCCGGTCAATTCCTCAACGGTTCTAAAGCGCAAAAAGAGTTGGGTTATACCCCCTCAGTATCCGGCGAAGAAGCCATTCGCAAAGCCATTGTTTGGTTTAAAAAAGTAGGCTATATTAAAGGAGGCAACTAATTTTTAAATTAAAAACCCACATGTTTAAAGACCTAAAATATATTTTCAGCCCTAACAAAACGGTCAGCAAACCGACTGTTTTGATGATTATTGGTGTTCAAATTGTGCTTTTATTACTGGCTTGGTATTCCACAGGTGAGCTGATTCCCAAGCCTCACGAAGTCATCAATGCTTTAGGCAATTTTTTCAAAGAAGGCGATTTGGTGCGTGAACTTTTTGTTAGTACTGGTTTATGCTTGGAAGCTATGGCAATTGCTATCGTTTTATCGCTGCTTGTTTCGTACTCAACGGTGCTGCCTTTTTTCCGCCCACCGGCGTTTTTAATATCGAAAGGACGCTTTTTGACCCTTGTAGGTTTGAGTTTCGTTTTTACACTCATGGTCAGTAGTGGACATAGTTTGAAAGTCTCGTTATTGGTTTTCGGTAT
>JANOAU010000098.1:0-83278 GCA_031411275.1 Saprospiraceae bacterium
ATTGAATTTCAATTATTTGCGTAACCGATAAACGAATAACTATTAACCAATAACTACTTATGTGGCTTTGTGTTTGATATGAGATTTTATATGAAACAACTCATTGAATGTGTTCCTAATTTTAGCGAAGGACGCGACCCCTCAGTTATTCGTCAAATTACAGATGAAATCGAAGCCGTTGAAGGTGTTCAACTCCTAAATGTTGACCCCGGTAAAGCGACCAATCGAACTGTTGTGACATTTGTTGGCGAACCTGCCGCAGTCGTGGAAGCGGCTTATAAAGCTATTAAAAAAGCAGCTGAATTGATTGATATGTCTCGGCACACAGGCGAACATCCGCGTATGGGTGCCACTGATGTTTGTCCCCTTGTGCCTATTGCTAATATTACAATGGCTGAAACGGCAGAGTGGGCGAGGAGGCTGGGTGAAATGGTCGGCGACCCCCTCAGTATTCCTGTCTATTTGTACGAAGCCGCTGCAACACGACCTGAACGGCGCAATTTGGCAACCATTCGGGCAGGGGAATACGAAGGTTTGAAGGAAAAACTACAAAAAACGGAATGGCAGCCCGATTTTGGACCTACCGTTTTTAATGCCAAAGCGGGCGCAACCGTTATTGGTGCAAGAGATTTTTTAGTAGCATATAATGTCAATTTGAATACAACAAGCGTTCGACGTGCCAATTCAGTGGCTTTTGATGTCCGTGAGCAAGGACGCGTTCTGTTAGACGAAAAAGGCAAAAAGGTGCTTGATGCTTCGGGTGAACCTAAACGTGTGGCGGGTGCTTGCAAATCGGTCAAAGGTATTGGTTGGTTTATTGAAGAATATGGCATTGCACAAGTGTCTATGAATTTGACCAATTTAAAGGATACACCGTTGCATATTGCTTTCGATGAATGTTGTAAATCTGCTGAACAACGGGGTATGCGGGTGACAGGTTCTGAACTCGTCGGGCTTGTACCGAAGCAGGTTTTGCTCGATGCGGGTCAATATTTTTTGAAAAAACAAGAACGTTCAGCAGGCGTTTCAGAAACAGAATTAATTAAAATTGCTGTAAAAACCTTCGGTTTGGACGAATTATCACCTTTTGACCCACAAAAGCGCGTGATTGAATATTTGCTTGTAGATGCTCATGCTGCCCCCCTCAGTAAAATGACCTTAAAAGCCTTTGCTGACGAAACGGCTTCCGAAAGCCCCGCACCAGGCGGCGGTTCTATTGCGGCTTATCTCGGTTCGTTGGGTGCATCTTTGGCAACGATGGTTGCCAATTTGAGCAGTCACAAACGGGGTTGGGATGATAAATGGGCAATTTTCAGCGAAATCGCAGAAGAAGGGCAGCGACTAAAAGATGCGCTGTTACAAAAAGTTGATGAAGATACAGCCGCTTTTAATGCTATTATGCAAGCCATGAATTTGCCAAAAAGCTCTGAAAATGAACGATTGGTGCGCAGAGAAGCAATGTCTGCTGCTACGAAATTGGCGATTGAAGTACCCCTCAGTACCATGCGTTTGGCTCTCGATAGTTTTGATATTATTGAAAAAATGGCGGACATTGGCAATCCTAATTCGGTTTCAGATGCAGGAGTCGGTGCGCTGTGTGCAAGGGCAGCTGTGCGGGGCGCTTATCTGAATGTTAAAATCAATACTTCGGGGTTTGAGGATAAGGTTTATATAGAACAGGTGTTAGCGGAAGCAGATGACATGGTTGCCCAGGCTGAACAATTAGAAATGACGGTGATGGATATGGTTTTTTCAAAAATTTAACATCTCTCCATCTAAAGATGAAGGCAATTGAGACGGGTGTAGAGTAAAGGTTTTAGCGGTTTTTTATGTGCTTTATACTGAGAGGGTGTAAATTAAATCCTAAAACCCTGCTTCCAACTCAATTTTCATGACCTCGCCACTCATCGGATGCGTAAATTCCAAATAAGCCGCGTGCAAATACAGCCTATCCGCTTTATGACCATACAAATCATCGCCAACAATCGCCAAGTTTAAACCAAGGGGATGCGACGCATGAACACGCAGTTGATGTGTGCGACCCGTTATCGGGAAAAAATGAATTTTAGTACGATTGTCTGCACGACTGACGACTTTCCAAGCGGTTTGGGCAGGTTTTCCATACTCGTAACAGACCAATTGTCGGGGTCTGTCGTCTAAATCAACACGCAAGGGAAGGTCAATAAATCCTTCATCTTGTTCGACAATGCCATCTAAAAGAGCAGTATATCGTTTTTTTATTTTACGTTTAATAAATTGGCTTTGAAGATTTTGATGCACTTCTTTCGTTTTTGCAATCAACATCAAACCCGAAGTCGCTGCGTCTAAACGATGAACCGTTAATGGGCCTGTCGCATGAGGATATTTTTTCTTTATGCGACTCAATACTGAATCTCCAATATTTTTACCAGGCACAGAAAAAAAATCAGCGGGTTTATTCACAACCAGTAAAAAATCGTCTTCATAAACGGTTTCGAGTTCTTTTCCTTCGGCAGGATTGATGTGCATCGGGTTTTCATCCATTTCGATGCCTTCGAGCATGTGTGCCAAAATGGGTTCACATTTACCTTTACAAGCGGGATAAAATTGACCATGTTTTCTGATTTCGGAACTCGGCGATTGTCCCCACCAAAATTCAGCCATTGTTATAGGCTTGAATTGATGTAAAAAAGCATATTGCAGCAACTTAGGAGCCGCACATTCTCCTGCGCCTGACGGTGGAATCCCCCCCTCAGTAAAAGAGAAAATATCGAACAGACTTTTGCTTTCACCTTTTTGATTCAGAAAAGTATATTGCTCAAACAGTTGTTGCTGCAAAGCATTTGACCTGTTTTTACGGTTTGTTTTCAAGGCATTGATGTCGTTTTGCATAACATCAATTTGGTGTTGTACGTCTGCATGACGACGATGCCACGACCTGGCTAAATCTTTTAATTGATAAAAATAATGCGCGCTTTCCTTATTCAAATCGGTATTCAGTGATTCAAAATCCATTTCAGAAAGTGCTTCTTTACCTTGTTGACGACGTGTATCACGAGCCATTTTGGCCTCTTTAATATCGTTTTTTAGTTTCGCTGTGTCTTGTTCTGCTTGTTTAAGTTGTGTATTAAGTTGATTTTTAAGGTCTATAAAATGTGCATTGTTTTCTAATAATTCAATTTGGCGATTGATGTGATTGTTTTCTGCTTCGCCTATTTTATAAAATCCATCTTCTTCCAAAATATCAAAAACGGGTGGCACAAATCGCCTGTGGTGATTGCCACCTGCTAATTTGCCTGAAAAAGCAGCTAAATAGCCCAATTCGTTTTGTTGATTTTGAACCACTAAAATGCCAAACATTTTGCCAATACCTGACAAACCTGCTTCAAAACCAAAATTATGTTGCCAATCGTTGTGGTTTTCGAGATAGTTTTGTAATTCCTTTGTTGCTAAAAGACTTAAAGAATGTGGCTCGTAATAAAATGGGAAAGTGAATCGCTCGGGTAGGGTATAGGCTTCAGTGGATTCTTGAAATCGGGTAAAACAATCGAGCAAAGTAGTAGTTATATCTTTCTTTATGAGCATATTATGAATCACGCTTTTTATTAACAACGGAGGGGTTAATCACTCGCTTTACAAAAGTGAATGTAACCCCTCAGTAAATAAACTTAGAATGTATGAAAAATTTATTGTTAAATTGCTGTATTGCTTTTTAGCAATTTAGTAATACAGCACTATAACAATACATGAATTTATTGAAGAATCAAATCTTTTTCTTCCACCATGCGGCGCATATTGATAAGCGCATAGCGCATGCGACCCAAAGCTGTGTTGATGCTAACACGCGTCAAAGAAGCAATTTCCTTAAAACTCATATCGGCATAGTGACGCAAAACAACGACTTCACGTTGTTCATTGGGCAGTGAATCAACCAAATGACGGATACGTTCATGTACTTGACTCCGCATGATGCTTTGTTCAGCACTTTCGTCCGATAAGCCAATGACATTGAAAATGTCGTACTCATCAGTTTCACCTACTGTTGGCCGGCGTTTGTCACGGCGGAAGTAATCCACACAAAGATTGTGTGCGATACGTAATGCCCATTGAAGGAATTTGCCTTCATGGTTGTAACGACCTGAACGGAGTGTATTGATAATTTTGATAAAGACTTCTTGGAAAATATCTTCCGCCAACTGCGAATCTTTACAGAAGATGTAAATGGACGTATAAATACGTGATTTATGGCGGCGAAGTAAAATCTCGAATGCTTTCTCATTGCCGTTGAGGTAAAGGTCTATCAACTCTTGATCTGCGAGTTGAGCGGTGTGCGTAGCTTGCATACTTAAAATAATTTTATCAGACTTGTGAAGGAATACTCGTAATTATTTAATGTAGAAGCTACTATCTATAGGCAATAAAATTTTAGTTATGAAATTTAAGTTTCGAGAAAATGGAAAGTTTGTCTGTTCGACCTCTTAATATAGGTCAAAGATAAAGCCAAATATCCGACAGGTGCAACTTACTTATTCCCTTTTTTTATCTTTTTAACGAATATTTAACCAAAATACCTCTTTTGTGTTATTGAAAATTTTTAAAACTTTAACATTTAATAAAATAATATTTCATTTATTATCAAAAAAACAATATTACTTTTGATAAAAGACATGATTTTGCGCTTTTTGTTTGTTTTTATCCTTTTATCTAATAAAATAGAAAATACGAAAATAAATAAACATTTAACCGCCTGTTTTCTAAAATGCATAGAAAATGCTAAATTCACACACCTGGATAGAATTAAATAGTTGGACTAAATGAAAATTAAAAAAGAGTGAAAATCGAACAAAGGCTTGCTGAGGTTTCATACATTTAGACTTTCTTTTTTTATAACAAACACACCCCTCAGTACGTTAGGTTTACGAACTAAAAAAGCACTTTATTTTTTATAAAAAACTGCAGACCATGCGCCAATATATATCTATAACTTCTTTATTTTCATTGTTTTGCTTTGCAATAGTGGCTTGTAATTATACCCTAAAAGTCAAAGACAGCAAAACGGCTTTTGATTTAAAACAATATGCAAATGCTACCACTTTTGGACAAAAAGAATATGCAAAAGCCAAAACGAAAGTTGAAAAAGGTAAAATTGCCTTTCTCATTGCCGAGTCATATCGTGAATTGCACAACGATACAAAGGCACAAACATGGTACAAAACCGCTTACGACAACAGCTCAAACCTCGATGCCCTACGTGAATATACTTTTTGTCTCAAACGTTCCGAAAATTACAAAGAAGCCGCTGAAGCCTTTAAAACTTTGGGCTTAGAAATCGGTGCGCCTTACGAATATCGGCGTGAAATCACCGCCTGTAATGTGGCTGTGGGTTGGATTGAGGATCAAAAATATTCAGGTTTTAAAGTCGAACCATCGGAATTTAATACAGCTGCCGCCGATTATGCCCCCTCAGTATTGAGCGATGGAAAAGTCGTTTTCACAAGCGATCGCACATCTGCAACAGGGGAAGCCTTGTATGCTTGGACGGGAAATAAGTTTAGTGACCTTTTTATTGTTGAAAATAATAATGCAAAAGCCTTTGATAAACAACTGAATACAAAAGACAATGAAGCGGCGGCTACTTTCACAGCCAATGGTAACGAAATGTATTTTATCAAATCAGGCAATGATACAACTGTTTATTATTCAAAAATATTTTATTCAAAAAAAATAAGCGGAACGTGGACAACACCTGAAGTTTTACCTTTTTGTAAAGAAAAAGTGCGCTATTCGACCCCCTCAGTATCTGCCGATGGCAAGAGGCTTATTTTCGCTTCTAATGATCCTGAAGGTTGGGGCGGCTTCGACCTTTATGAATGTCGCTTGACTACCGAAGGTTTTGTTGAACCCCAACTGATGCCGCGCACCCTCAATTCGCAAGGCAACGAAGCTTATCCATATATGGATGGTGATACGCTTTATTTTTCTTCCGATTTTCATACAGGTATGGGTGGATATGATATTTTTAAGACCTACAAACTCAAAGATGGCTCTTGGGCAAGCCCTTTGAATATGAAACCGCCTATGAATTCAGGCTCTGACGATTTTGGATTTGTTATTGATAATCAATCAGTTAAGAAAGAAGATGTGTTTCAACAAGGTTATTTTTCATCGAATAGGTTAGGCGGAAAAGGCAACGACGATATTTATCGGTTTGAACGCCGTACACCGCCACCACGCCCAGTTGTGGTTGTGCCAGAAAAGCCAAAAGAAACAAAAATTGTTTATAAAAACACCCTCGATATTATTGTTTTAGAAAAGGTATTTCAAGTCAACGACAATCCTAACTCAAAGGTTTTGGGTCGCAAACCCTTGGCAGATTCTAAGATAAGCATAACCATCAATGGTAAAAAACGAGAAATGACCGTCAATACTGAGGGGGTCGCTTCGATTGATTTGGATGACAATACGGACTATGCATTTGTCGCTTCACATGATGGATATTTGAATAATTCAGAAAAATTCTCTTCCAAAGGTTTGGGCAAAGACCCTGCAAATCCGATTCAGAAATTTGAAGTAGAGATTGTGTTGGATAAAATCTATAAAAATAAAGAGATTACGCTTGAAAATATCTATTATAACTACGATAAATGGGACATTCGGACGGATGCCGAACCGACATTAATAAAATTGGCTCAAACATTAGCAGAAAATCCAAACATCAAAATTCAACTATCAAGTCATACAGACTGTCGTGGCAAAGACGATTACAATGCCACTTTAAGCCAAAAAAGAGCAGAGTCAGCTGTTAGTTTCCTCATTTCAAAAGGCATTGCTGCCGAGCGATTGATTGCAAAAGGCTATGGTGAGTCGCAACCTGCTGTCGTTTGTGATTGTGCAAAATGTACAGAAGATCAACATCAGGCGAATCGTCGGACAACCTTTAAGGTATTAGAGTAATTCGTCGCTCATTTGTCATAACTGATAACAAATTTCGATAAATTTGGCTTCACTTTTCGTGTCCTTTTGAGTTCATAATCATAAATTGTTTTCCCCAAATTTGCCATAAAAGGATAGCCAACAGCGTCATAATCGTATTTATCATCATTAAAAATACCATCTGAATTACAATAAATAACGGCTGTGAGCATAAATTCTATCTTTTTTTCAAAGTCAACAATATACGCATTGTCAAGCAAAAAGCCGTAAGCATCGCCTACTTTATTAAAAATCCGAATCGAATTTGGAATCGGCTTTTTTGAATCGCCAAACATTAGAAATTTGCAATAACTGTCATACATCGCAGTATCTTTTTTATAAGGCGGATTGCTTGTTTCTGTTGGAAATTGAGACATATACTTGTAAATCAGCTTGTAATCATCATTTGTCAGGTCAAAACGTTGTTCTTTCGGCACACTTTCAGGGAAAAGGACTCCCCTCAGTATCGCTTGTTGATTTTTGAGTGGAAAGCAGTTTTTATTAGTAAAATCGAATGGTTCATTTACCAATTTATCGCCGCGCATATACCCCTTGCCAATGCCAATAGGCGCAGAAGGTTCATAAACTTTTGGATTTACGAGCATCGGTTGTCGATAAATGTCGCTTATCAACACTTCATCTCCTTCTGTTTTGTTTCTAAAAATAATGGGATTTGACCGTCGGTTCTGTTCCCTTGACATCGGTATCTGTAACCGATGAACGATACGAAGGTCTTTATAGCCCTTTTTGTAAAGCGTTTCGTTAAATGCCTCTTGCCCCATAAATTCATACAAGCGGTTGAAAGCATCGTTGTCACTCACTAAAAGAATTTTTTTGATATAATGCTCAATCGTCGGCATACCGCCGTTTCCTAAATTTGATTCATCGGTCATTTGTTTGATTTGACCCTCAAAAGCAGAATCGGACAACATCCAAGATTGGCGTGTTAAACCTTTGATATTCAAATGGTTGAGTTTTTCTAAAGCCAACAAACAGGCGGGAAATTTGACAGTTGAAGCGGGATAGAAATACTCATCTTTATTGATACGATAAGCATAACTTTTGAAACTTGGCACATTGTTTTTATCTCTGTCTATCTGTGTGTAGAGGATTTGAACGCGATATTTCGACGGTTCAGCAAGGATTTTACCAAACAAGTCAGGTCGTTTCTTCAGAATACTGATCAACAAATTATCTGTTTTTTCTTGCGATAAAACCGTGTTTAAATAGAAGATACACGCCAGAATGAGTCCTTTTTTCATCTTTAAAAGAGTTAGGTTTTAGAAATTTTTTGCAAAATATAAAACTAAATCAATGAAATGAAAAACATAATTATTTTCTTATTTATCATTAGCGTTTTGTGTTGTCAAAATGCACCTAAAGCACCCCCTCAGTATAAGCCGACAAAAACCACTGAAATAACGAGAAACGTTGATTTTCAATATGTTAAAGATATTTTAGTGCCGCGTGGTTATGAAAGACTATCTCATGTTGAGGGGTCGTTTAATGCTTTTTTGAGCCTTCAAAAACTGAAAAAAGATAAGACCGTTTATCTCTTTGATGGTCGAAAAAAGGGTAATCAAACGGCTCAATTTGCGATACTTGATGTATCTGTCGGCAATGGAGATTTACAGCAATGTGCAGATGCAATAATGCGCTTGCGCGGAGAGTATTTATTTGAACAAAAAAAATTTGATGCAATAGCTTTTCATGCAGTTAGCGGTGAGTTAATGCAGTTTGTAGATTGGGCAAATGGCAATCATAATTTATTGAAAAACAGTAACTTATCACAAAAACTGAATGCAGATGCTGATGTAACGTACGCCAATTTTTTGAGATACATGAACTTTGTTTTTGCTTATGCTTCTACATTGTCATTGGAAAAAGAATTGATACCCCTCCATAAAACGCATGATATTCAAGCAGGAGATGTGTTTATAAAAGGTGGAGCGCCTGGACATGCCATTATTGTTATGGATGTAGCGATTAACAAGGCAAATGGTAAAAAAATATTCTTATTAGCTCAAAGTTATATGCCAGCACAGGATATACATATATTGAATAATCCCAATGACAATATTTTATCACCATGGTATAGCGAGGATTTTGGAGCAATTTTGCAAACGCCTGAATGGGATTTTGATAAAAATTCCTTGCGTCGTTTTGAGCCTTAACATAATTGTTTTTTACACATAATTATTTAATTATTTATAGTTTGTTTAAAAATAAATATTTATAAAATACTATAATAAAAATGTAAATACCCTATCTGCAACCCTCCTGTTTTGGCTGATGATTTGCCTAACTATGTATAAAGAACTAACGAATACGAATTTTACAATTTAATACCATGACAGAAGAAACTAAAACACAGACAACTGAATGGGGTGTTGTGCGACTGAATTATGCAGAGCCTTTTGAGCATTTTTTGACGAAATCCCTAAAACCATTTGTGAATAGCCTCATTCAGGCGGGTATCGTTGAGCGATATTTTTGGCAAAGAGGTTATGAGAAAGGCGCACACATTGTGTTGTGCATGAGAGCAGAAATACAAGCCCTCAACGAACTCATATTACCAAGTTTGAATGACCATTTTAACTATTATGTTGAAGATTTGCCATCCGTCCGACCTTTTGAAAATCCAGATTTTGAACCTAATGATTCTATACAAACGTCTGTGTATCAACCTAATATAGAAGAGTGGGGGGGCGCTATTGCCATGCCGATAATTGAGCGATATCAACAAGCGTCGAGTGATGCTGTTTTGAGTTTTATGGCTGCTAAAGGAGCTAAATGGTCGCCTGTTGAAGCCTTAGCGACAGCAATGGAATTGCACTTAGGGTTTGCGGATGCCTCGGGAATGAAAAAAGAAGAAGCAATTCAATTGTTTGATTTTTGCCTCATGCGACACGTTAAAGAACCTTTTTCCTTGCAACTTTTTGAATATATATTCAAAAAACAGGAAGCTCCTTTGGTTGAATTTACCGAAAAATTATGGGTCTCTTTGAAGAAAGGTACTTTGTTCAAGGAACGTTACTACAATCAGTATCTTGAACATTCCTATTATACTTCCGAAGATTTGAAATTTACTTTTCGTAAGAGAAGCCTTGATGTTGAGCCTACATTTTCATCCATTTGGTTGATTTTTGCTAAACTTTTTGAGAGCAGCAATAAACGATTGGGCTTACAAGGGCGGCATGAATTGTTGCTTTATTATGCGATTTTGAGGTCTTTGGAAAAGATTGAAGTAATTGAAATATAGTGATGTGTATGATTGTCTTTATTTTAACAACACTTGCTTTTTGATATTTAAAATATTGATAATTACGATTATAGTTATCAACAATAAACCAATCAATATAACGGGAGAGTCATAGCCTTGTGTGACTGTAAAATCCTGTTTTTCTAACCAACCAATAACGCCTATCCGTGTGAATGTGAGAACGCCAATAACAGTGACAAAAATGATACTTAAGAGTCTCAAAAGTGACCCCCTCAGTATGCGGGCTATATCGTTTGGGCGATAACCAATTTGACGTAAAAGAGTGATGTCTGCGGCTGATTTTGATATAATTAATTGATAATTAAGGACAAACACAAGTGTTGATAATAACATAAGTAATATGCCGATAATAGCAAGTGCCACAATAGTGGCGTTGAGAATAGAGCCAAGTTTGCCGCCAATAAGCCTGCCTGTACTCAATTCGTAGCCATGTTCGTTAAGGTAATTTCCAAGGGTTTTATCGTATGGGTTTGCTACTTTTAGAAGTATGCGGCTTGCCCCTAAATCGGGTTGATCGCCAAATTGCGTATTAGCAAAAGACATAAAACTTTCTGGAACAAGTATGGAATTGATGCGATTGCTGAAACCAATAATACGTCCGGTAAACGTTTTTTCGATGCCTTTTCCACGAATATTGATGTCAAAACTAACTTTACGAATAGTCGAAGGTGTAAATTGTGGTAAGCCTTGACTGATGGCAAAACCAAAATTGTAGAGTGCCAAATAATCTTTAGACATAATAATAGGCACTTCTTGTTGTCCTTCATGCCAACGAAAATCGGGGTCTTGAAGGTCGAGATATTCAGGTGGAACGGATTCAAAAAAAAGCTCTGTATATAAATTTATGGCACTGCTGGAGGCACTTACTTTAAAACGGTTGGCGACAAATGGGGTGATTGATTTTGTAAAAGGTTGATTACCAATATCTTTTATTTCATCGGGTTTGAATACGGATTTACCAAAAATTGTATTCGCTAAGCTGACAGGTTTGTTGAGAATAACATAGTTATCGCCTTCTGACGACCCCCTCAGTATTTTACGTAAATCAAACCATGTTTGTAGTGAAAACAAGAGGAGTGTCAAACCTATAAAAGCACCGATGGCGGCACCGATAACTTGCCAAAAATTGCGGTTTTGCGTGAGTAATTTTTTTAAGATATTTATTGGCATAATTAATAGTGAATACTGTAATGGTGAATGGTGAATATTGTAAAGGTGAATGGGGAGTTATTTTAAGATATTAGTTTCGATGTGCAATAATGCCACTTTTATTTGTTTTGACAAAAAATGCACTTTGGTTTATTCAAAAAAAGGTGTTGCCTGAATACAAGCAACACCTTTTAATCAACAAATTTTTTCACATTTTAATATAGATTATGGACAAAAAATACAGATTTTCTAATCATGTCTCATATTAAATAACAATTATTGAGCTTTAAAAAATGCTTTGAATTCTTTATTGAACTCCATTTTTTCTTTTGATGCTAAGTTGTACGAAATAGTGACGCCACCATAATAATAAAAGTCATTATTAACTTTATTACCTCTGGGTCGTCCTTCTGGATTTTCAAGTCTTTGACCGAAATACTCTGGCATCCGATAAGAAAGGCTGGCAGCCAACTCGCTTTGTTTGGCTAATTCTTCCAAGTTGGGATAATTACCGCTTACATCATCTATATAATCCGTAAAAGCATACCGCAGACCGAGTTCAAACCCGAAATTTAGGCGTTTTGTAGCTGCCAATTTGAACCCAATTCCTGCTGGAATAGCCAAGGCAAAACGGCTATATGGTTTACCACCTTCCAGAAACTGCCCCTCAGTACCCAAGGGCTGTAAATCTGTTAAGGTGTTACCGACTTTGACTTGTGGGTTGAAATATATACCTGCAACACCTGCGAACAAGTAAGGTGCGCTGATATGACCATCTAAAATATCAAATTTTGTCAAATTAACTTCACCTGTTGCTGCTACTTCATAAATAGTAGTGACGGATTCTAAATTGCGACTTCGACGTGAACCTGAAGCATATTTGTCTCCAGCAGTAAAATTGGCATATAGTGCGGAGCCTTTGACAGCCACAATGGGTGAATAATTCCAACGAACAAAAGCGCCACCTGATTTCCCAAATGAACGGGTGTCGGGTTTTTCAGGTTGAAGATCGCCAATATAACTTGTCGCACCACCTGTTAGACCAGCTTCAAAATATTGTGCTTTGGTTTGAAGTGTAAATAGTAGGATAAAAGTGAGGGTGATCAGTTTTCTCATGCTTTGAGTTATTTTATTGTTGGAAAATGTAAATACAATTTGAATTTATTTTTTTTATATTTACCAAAAATAATTCCAATTTTAATTATAACTTAATTTAGAAGGTGTTTTTCTACACTTTAACCAGATTTCCCTTACTTTTTTTCATAAATGATATATGCAACCTTTTACGTGTTAATTTATCGTTTAAAAGCGTGTTTAAATCACTATAATTGAGTACTTTATCTATTCTCTATAAATAATAGGTTTGGTTTTTGCGTTAAAATGGTAATTTTGGCGCAAATTTTCAAACCAAAATATCCTATCACTTTTCAATTTAAAAAAAAATCATAGTAAAAATGAGATTAAAGAATTTATTGTTCGCAGGGAGTATCCTTGTTTTTAGTACATCAATGGACGCACAGACTAAAGCACCCGATAACTGGTTCAACCTTGACCCAACTGAAAATAACGTAAATGGTGTGAGTACAGAAAAAGTCTATTCTGATCTTTTAAAAGGCAAAAAAGGGCAAATGGTCGTGGTTGCTGTTATTGACGGCGGTGTGGATTATATGCATGATGACTTAAAAGATGTTATGTGGCACAATCCAGGGGAAATACCGGGTAACGGCATGGATGATGACAAAAATGGTTATATTGATGATGTTTATGGCTGGAATTTTTTAGGTGGTAAAGATGGTCGTAGTGTGAACCATGAGACTTTAGAGATTACACGAATTTATGGCAAACTCAAGCCTAAATATGAGAATGCTGACCCTGCAAAACTGTCTAAATCAGAGAAAGTCGAATATGAGCAGTATCAAACAGCCAAAAAAGAAGTAGAAACAAAACTTCAAGAAGGTCAAGAAGCCTTGGCTGAATATGAAGGCATGAAAACGACTTATTCCAATGCCCTTGATGCGGTTGAAGGGGCTTTGAATGGTAAAGCTGTTACAAAAGCGAATGTAGAAGCTATAAAAGTTGGTACAAACCAAAATCTTATCATTGGTAAAAATATTTTAACAAAAATGATAAGTTTAGGTAAAGATGTATCGAGTTTTAAAGCGATTAAAACAGAGTTAATAGACCCTATTCAAGAAGGTGTTGAATATTATGAATCAAAAGTTAAATATCAATACAATCCTGAATTTAATCCACGTGCTGAAATTGTTAAGGACAATTATGCAGATAGTTATGAGCGTAATTATGGCAATAATGACGTTAAAGGCCCCGACGCCTTACACGGAACACATGTTGCGGGTATCATTGGGGCAGTACGCAGCAATAACGTAGGTATGAAAGGTGTAGCCGACAATGTGCGTATCATGGGTGTTCGTTGTGTGCCTGATGGCGACGAGCGCGATAAAGATGTCGCAAACGCAATTATTTATGCGGTTGATAATGGGGCTTCTGTTATTAATATGTCGTTTGGAAAAAGTCAATCGTGGGATAAAATAGCCGTAGATAAAGCTGTGAAATATGCTCAATCGAAGGATGTGCTTCTAGTACATGCAGCAGGTAACGATGCTAAAAACAATGATGCGGGTGAAACGAACTTTCCAAATGCTCGTTTTCAGAAAAAAGGTTTGTTTCGTCCTAAAAAAGCAAAAAACTGGATAGAAGTCGGTGCTTTGTCTTGGAAAAAGAACGAGGATGCCGTTGCCGATTTTTCAAATTTTGGACATAACAATGTAGACGTCTTCGCTCCAGGGGTTGATATTTATTCCACATTGCCAGAAAATCAGTATAAAAATTTGTCAGGTACGTCTATGGCTTCGCCTGTTTGTGCTGGAGTTGCAGCCGTAATACGTTCTTATTATCCTGAATTGACGGCGGAACAAGTGAAAGAGTGTATTGAAAAGTCGGTTGTAAAACAAGACTATAAAGTTAAAAAACCGGGCACAGAAGAGAAAGTTTCTTTCAGCAGTTTGAGCCGTACAGGCGGTGTTGTCAATGTCTATAATGCAGTAAAATTGGCAGGACAGATGAAAGGTAAAAAGAAAAACGTGACACGCGCTTAATTTTTTAGCGCGTAAAAACAAGGGGCAATCAAGACAAGTATCTTGGTTGCCCTTCGTTTTTATTGAATGTAGAAAATATTTTCTATTATACCCCTCTCAGTATTTTTCTTTTTTTTGTAGAAATATCGCTTTAGTAACGAGCAAATAATATACTAAATGAAAAGTGAAAAACGAAAAGTGAAAAATATAAAACGTTGGTTCTGAATGATTTGATTCTATTATTTTAGGCAAATCATTTTCAAATGGGTATAACATGGTCTTTTTTGTTTTCTGGTAGGGGGCAACCTTTACGGTTGCCCGCTCTCTAAATCGGCAAATTTTAAATAAACAATCCCTATTGTTTGGAGGGCAACCGTAAAAGGTGCCCCTACCATTTTAACCATGTTATTATTTGCTCGTTACTTATACGAAAAAAGAGTTAATAAACAACAAACCGCATCAAGAATCATCTTAACGCGGTTTTTGTTTATTAATTAATTGACTATGAATTAATTGAAGATATAACGAATACCTAATTGAATTTGATAGACCTCATCCGTAGTAACAGATTTCACAAATGTATCTTGCAAAAGAATGGTACTGCCATTCAAGACTTGTGTCGCTATACGGTAAGAAGGAACGCCTGTGGCACTAACAGCTACAAAAGTAAGCGGGCGGTCGGTTGTTATGGCATTATCAACACCCCATTTATTGTTCAACAAGTTTCCAACATTGAAAATATCGGCGCGTAATTGGATTGTGTTTTTCTTGCCTTTTACTTTGATATAGATGTCTTGTGCCACTGTAAAGTCCATACGTGTTAACCATGGGAATTGACCACCTCTGCGTTCAGCATATTGACCTTTACGTTCAGAAAGATAAGGATTTTTGCTGATATAAGTATCAAAAGCTGCTTGTTGTTGCTCGGGTGTATAAGTAACAGCTGTTGTACCTGAACCGACTGTAAGTGCCGCAAAAGTCAATTCAGAGGCACTTTTTGGTACGTACAAAAGGTCATTTATTTGACCATCGCCGTTTTGGTCATTACTGTAAGTATAAGAGATTTTACCACCTGTTCTACCTACCATACCAAGGGTAAACATGGTCGCACCGCCAAAGTTTCCGCCGTAACCGATGCGATAGTTCAAGAAACCGACGACACGGTGACGCAAATCGTTATCAGAATAAGCGGCTTTTAAGAAATTTAAACCATCTGTTGTGGGGACAGCACCATCTACTGTACTACCAACTGATGCGATGTCTCTTGCTAAACCATAAGTATAACCCAACATACCGCCTAAACCTTGAGCGGCTTGTCTTTCCAATTTACCCGTAAAAGTATAAGAATAACCTTGATTTGTATTGGTCAAGACATAGACGCCATTAACAGTTGTATTGACTAAGCGCGCAGGGTTAACTGCCGTACCTGAAAGACCTGATGCTGGAAAACGCGGGCGTGTATCTGGACCCGTGAATTTAGTTGTAGGTGCATTCAAATTGACATCAATATAACGGAGTGCATTGATGTTTTTGTTAACCAAAACCTCGGCAGTAGCCACAATACCTAAAGGCAATTGTTGGTCAACAGCTAAGTTTGTTTTCCAAACTTGAAGGAATTTCAAATTTTCATCATTCGCATTCACGCCGTAGTTTGTCAACTTTGTGATGTCAGTTGCAGCAGGTTTGTATCTTGTTGGGTCAAGTGTGAAAGGAAATGCAGTTGTATTAGTGGCATTGACTGCACCAATATTGACACCATTATTACCCAATTGATTTGAAATCAAAACGTTTGGAATACGAGATAAGAACAAACCTGTACCACCCCGCACTTGCGTCATTTTGTTACCAAATACGTCTAAGTTGAAACCAATTCTTGGAGAAATATACACTCTCGACTTAGGCATATTGCCCGTATTCACCTTGTAAACAGCATTGGTTTCGTCCTTAAAATTAATGGATGCCACAACAGGATTGTAGTAATCTGTAGCTGTTTGAGCAACTGCTGATAAATCAGCACGCGCACCATAAGTAATTTTCAATTTATCTGATGCTTGATATTCGTCTTGTCCATAAGCACTTATCGTATGGATTTCCAAAGTTTGCCAAGGCTTAACTCCATCGGGTAACAAAGAATACCGATAGTTGAAACGAGCCAATGGTACAGGCGAAACAGTTAAATTAGGATTTGCTTTGTAAGCTAATGCAGCCGTTTTGAAATCTGCAATAGAGTTAAAAGTATAAACACCATTTGACGCGTAAAAGAACAAGTTGTTAGACTTGAAATATTCGTACTGAATACCCGCAGTATAGTTGTGTTTGCCTTTGTAAATTGAGAAATTGTCGCCAATATTCAAGGTAGAATAATTCAATTTATTATCGGGTGTGAAGGGGTCAAAACCAACGGAAGTATATGTCGAGCCAGCATTCAAAATATCAATTGTTGGAAATAACTCTGTGCGATATTTTCTATCTTCAATTTGCTTGTTGTATGAAACAAGGAAATTGTTTGAATACTTATTTTTGAAATTAGAGTTTAATTCTACAACAATTGAACGGGTATTGTCTTGAATAATATAGCCTGTATTTTGACCCGAAATGGCTGTTGCTAAATTATTACGGTTGCCATTTCCTGCCGTGCTACTACTGTTACTATTGCTGATAATGACATCAGATTGAGAGTCGTGGTGAGAATAACGAACAGTTAGTTTGTTATTGTCGTTGATATTGTAATCAAAACGAGCAAGGTATTTCTTACTGGCAATTTCGTTATTGTAACCATCAATAGCACCTAAATCATAGCCAAAGTTTGTTTTCAAAAAAGAACTTAAATCAGTTAAACTATCCGCCGATGTACGAGAAACATTACCCGTTGCGCCTGGACGATTCGCTTGCCAGTCCAAAGCAGGTTTTGAGCTGTTAACAAACTCAGCATTTACGAAAAAGAACAACTTATTCCTAATGAGGGGGCCTCCAAAACGGAAACCTGCAGTTTGTTCTTCAAATTTAGGTTTAGGCGTGATTTCAATACCATTGGCTTTTTTGCCAATCAAGTTATTGTTTTTTTGAAAGCCAAATATAGAACCTGAAAACTCGTTTGTACCAGAACGCGTCACCGCATTGATACCCGCACCACCGAAACCAGATTGGCGCACGTCAAAAGGTGCAATATTTATTTGCAGGGCTTCAATCGCATCTAAAGAGATAGCTGTTGTTCCTGTACGACCACCTGCTTGTGCTTGACTTCCTAATCCAAAACCATTGTTAAAAGCAGAGCCATCAATTGTGAAACTATTGAAACGGCTGTCTTGACCCGCAAATGAACGACCATTACTGTAAGCGTTGTACTTTGTAATATCGTTGATTGTACGTCCTAAAGTAGGTAATGAATTGATGTTTTCACGCGTAAAAGAAGTAGAAGCACCTTTTCTGTTGCCACCAATGAGGGCATTGCGGTCATAAGTGACGACAACTTCTGAAAGCGTATTAGCAGATTCAGACATTGTGAATTTTTCGCTGCCAAAAGTACCCAAACTCAAATAGACATCCGAGCGTTTTTGGTCAGCATAGCCAACGAAAGTCACCATGATGTCGTAAGGTCCACCAACGCGCATACCAGGAATATTGTAACGACCGCTTTCGTTTGTAATCGTACCATAACGAGTGCCAGAGGGTGTATGAACGGCAACAACAGATGCGCCAACAAGGGTTTCGCCTTTTGCATCTGTAATAACACCCGATAAACCAGAGGTAGTAACTTGTGCTTGTGAGAAAATAATACTCATCAACACGACGAGTAGTGCAAGTGCTGCTTTGCGCAGACCCTTAATGTTAGTAAAAATAACTTTTTTCATGTCGTTCGAAATTTTAATTTAACGAATCTGGTGAGAGAAAGAGGAGCGAATATTCGTTGCAAAGCTAAACACTTGTTGTTAATTAAATCTTAAAGTTTGGTCAATTTTTTGAGGAGGTCGGTTTTTATATCGAAAAAATGTGCTTATACTGAGGGGGTGAAACTTACATGAAGACGAATTTGAGTATAAAAATTTTTATACTTTCCCAAAACGCCGTATAATTGTTCTTAGAATCTTCATTTTTAAAAATCATTACTAAAATTTCACTTTTTATGAACAAATACCCTTGCCATTGTCATTTTATACCGGATGTCGTTTTCAAAGAGATGGAAAAGGATGGATATGATGTTGAAAAGCCTGCCCAAGAAGTAGTCGACAAGACCCTGCGTACACGTCGTCAAGGGTTGATGGCTTTTGCGCGAGCCATGCCAGAGGTGGGTAACAACGGGATATTGGTGTATGATAGTCAGAACTCCAGAAGTACGCAGCTAAAACTTGTGCGTAAAGACGACGATGCCCCCAGTTTGGATGACGATGTCAATGCCGTTTTTGATAATGGAACTATTGTAAAGGAGTATTTTTTAAACATATTAGGTTGGAACTCGATTGACGGCAATGCTTTGGATTTAATTTCAAATGTACACTATATGGTGAAGTACAATAATGCTTTTTGGGATGGCGACCAAATGATTTTTGGCGATGGTGATGGGGCTAATTTCAAAAACTTTGCCCGTGCATTAGATGTTACAGCGCATGAACTCACGCATGGTGTTGTGCAATACACGGCTAATTTGGAATATAGAGCGCAATCTGGTGCACTCAATGAACATTTTGCAGATGTTTTTGGCTCTGCCATAAAGCAATATTTTTTCAAGCAAAATGAAAAAACGGCGAGTTGGCTTATTGGTGAACAATGTTTGTCGGGTCGTTTTCAAGGTAAAGCCATTCGCTCTATGAAAACCCCGAATGACCCCTCAGTAGTTATGATGCCACAGCCTGACCATTATGCTAAAATATTTAAAGGCGCATCAGATAATTATGGCGTTCATATCAATTCAGGCATACCCAATTATGCGTTCTATCTAACGGCCATGGGTATTGGTACGCAAAATGCTGCTTTATTGTGGTTCGAAGCATTGAAGTTATTGAAACCCACATCAAAGTTTAAAGATTTATATAAAGCATTGACAAAAGCAGCTAAACCGCTCGTTATAGTTGGCAAAGTACCGCCATCAACTCAAGTAAATTTAAATGCTGCTTTTAGAAAAGTGGGCATTATTAAATGATAATGGATAACAATTATCCATTACAAATTATCATCTTTAAAAACAGCTACACGCAATGAAAATTAAAATAAAAAGAGAAGGTGGATTTATTGGCATCACAAGCAAAGCCAATTTGGATTATGATGAATTGACTGAAGCAGAACAAACTGCACTCAACAATCTTGCAGAACAATCCTTACAAGGTGATGATAAAGCGAATGGTGAGAGAGATAATAATGCCGCATCTTCTGAGACAAAAGAGGTAAAATCGAAAGAGTCAGATTATGTAAAATCGGATTCTAAAACAAGAAATTTAGAGTCTGATGAGTCAAATAACCTTCAAAATGGCTTAGAAGTAGCTGAAAATCCCTATCATCACAATACCCAAAACGGTATGATGCGCGATGCTTTTAGTTATTCTATTTCGATGAAAAAAGACGGCAAAACCGTTTCACTTAAGTTTGATGACATGACAGCACCCCCTGAATTGGTTAAAATATTTCAAAAATACGTTCAATACTGAGGGGGGAACGTTTGCTATACTCATTTGAAAAATGTTTTATATTTTTCACTTTCGTTTTTCACTTTTCATTTAGTAGAATCTGTTAATTGAGGGGAATATAAATGTCAAAATTGGCACCTTTGTTGACCTCGCCTGTCGCAATAATTATTCCTTTATGATTATCCACAATTTTTTTTACAATTGCCAACCCCAAACCTGTTCCCCTGTATTCTTGATTGGTATGCAACCGTTGGAAAAGTTCAAATATTTTTTCGCTGAATTGTTGTTCAAATCCAATACCATTATCTGAAAAATGGATGTGACAATATTTTATATGGGGCGCAAGCTTTTCCTTGTTGAAGCTGACCCCAGAAGAAACGGTACTTTTTATTTTAATATGTGGCGGTGTATGAGGTTTAGAAAACTTTAATGAGTTGCTTATAATATTAACCATGAGTTGATGAAACTGAAAAGGAATAATATGAACATGACACAATTCATTGGCTTCTATCGTCGCATTTTTCTCTTTTAACTCTTCTTTTAACTCTTCTTTTACGTCTTCAATAATTTTATTTAAGTCTACTTTTTCAAATTTTCGATTGATTGTATTGGTTCGGGAATATGCCAATAAATCCTGAATAAGGGTTTGCATTCTTTTGGCTGCAATAAGTATACGTTTGAAATAATCTTTTCCCTTTTCAGATAAATTATTGATTTCTTTTTCTAAAATACGCGTAACAAAAGTTTGAATTTTTCTTAAGGGTTCTTGTAAGTCGTGGCTCGAAATATAAGCGAAGGATTGGAGTTCCTTGTTTATCTTTTGCAGTTCAACATTATTTTCTTCCAATGCTTTTGTACGTTCTTGAACCTGCTTTTCTAATTCAGCCGTAAACATTTTTTGGTCTTGAATATCCGTACTGGTACCCACCCAACTTTGTATATTTCCCTCTTCATCTTTTTGTGGAATAGCCCGACTCAACTGCCAGCGATACTCACCTGTGTGTTTTCTAAAACGATGTTCGAACAAAAACTCTTTTCCAGTTTGGATGGCGTTCATCCATGCTTCTATATTTCTTTCACGGTCATCAGGGTGCACTATCATTATCCATCCCTGTTTATTTATTCGTTCTAACGACAAACCAGAATATTTGAAAACCGATTGGTTGAAATAATTGAGATTTCCTTCCGCGTCGGCTGTCCATATGAATTGAGGCATTGAATCAGCTAAAAGGCGAAACCTTTTTTCACTTTCTTTTATTTTTTTGTTTAACAATGTTTGTGAAGTTACATCTGTCGCAATTATGCCTATGCCGTCAATTTCATTATTTATATTTCTTTGTGCAAAAAGTAGAAAATTATAATACTTTAAAATATTCTCACCATTTTGTAAAATCTCAACAAGTGTTTCAGCAGCATTGAAAGGCATACCTGTTTTATAGACTTGCGTAAAAATTTCTCTATATCCCTGCTCTGCCAATTCAGGAAGTGCTTCAAAATAGGATTGCCCTATTATCTCTTTTCCCTTACCCCAAATTTTTAGGATAGCCTCATTGGCAATAGAGATAATCATCTCTTCTCCATGCAAAATGCCAATTGCCGAGGGCGAAGAGGAAATAAGATTGTGGTAGTGTGATTCGTTTTCTTCTATTTTTTTTCTGGCATGTACTTTTTCACTTACCTCGTTAACAGTTACTATAATACCTGAAATTTTTCCGTCTTTTTCTTTGAGTGGATAATATAAAAAATCGAAATAACCGACTTCTTCTTTTCCGTATCGGTTAATCGGTACAGCAACTTCATCGCCATAATACGGAACGCCCGTATTTAATACACTATCCAATATAGAATGAACGGTTTCTTTTACTTCAGGCAACGAATCAAATAAAGGTTTCCCTACAAAATCAGTTTCCGTTTTATTTACTAACTGTAAGTAAGCATCATTTGCCATTTCTACCAAATAATCTTTACCCCTCAGTATTGTTATACCTACAGGTGCTTGTCTAACCGTATCACGGAAACGCTCGTCACTTGCTTTTAAAGCGTCCTCTATTTCTTTTTGATTAGTGATATCTGTATTAGTGCCAAACCATTGGTAAATGTTGCCTTCACTATCTTTTAGAGGTGATACCAGTGTAAGAAATTGCCTAAACTTGCCATCTGCACCTTTAAGTGGGAAAATCATCTCAAATTCCTCACCCGTGGCTATCGTCTCTTTCCATTTTTTCAAAACACTCGGCAATAGGGCAGTATCATGAACGGATTGCCAGCCCCATCCTTCCATTTGTTCAGGCGTTGTACCTGTATATTCATACCATTTTTTGTTATACCAATAAATCCAACCATCCGCTTTAGCCATCCATGCAAGGTTAGGGATATTGTCTGCCATAGCCCTAAATCGTTCTTCGCTTTCTACTAAACTCTTGAGTGTAATAACTTGATGAGTTGTTTCATGACACGTAACAATTACTCCCGAAGGACTTCCTGTTTCGTCATTCACAGGACTGTAGCTAAAGGTCCAATAGACCTCTTCAATTTGTCCATTGCGGTAAATCGGAATTAATTGATTTTCGAACCAAACAGCTTCTCCGCCCTTCAACACTTGGTCTATCCACGGTTTTATGATGTGCCATATTTCCGTCCAGCCCTCTTCTGCTTTCATCCCCAGAATGGATGGATGTTTGCCATTCTTACCTAAACTGGGAAGGTAAGCGTCATTGTAAAAACAAATCAAATCTTTACCCCAAAATAGAAACATGGGGAATTTTGAATTAAGAATAATATTAAGGGTCGTCCTTAAACTTTGAGGCCACAAGGACGGCTCACCCAAACTTGTTTTTCGCCAATCTTTTTCTCTCGTAAGCTTACCCATTTCCCCGCCACCTCTCAGGAACGAAATATTATTATCATGTTGTGTATTTTCCATGTAGGATCTATTTAAACCTGTATTACAAAATTCTCCTTTGAGGGTTTTTGTACTTTGTCCAAAGAAGCGATTTTTAATGCTTCATAAATAACTTTTTTAAGGTTGGAGAATCCTCCAGGCTTCCGAATATAACGATACGCCCCTTTTTCATAAAGTTGATTCACGACCTCATAATTAAGAGAAGTAGAATAAATGATAACGGGAATTTTTTTTAATTTCTTATGCGCTTTAATTTCTAATAAACATTCAAAACCATTTTTTCGCGGCATATTCAAATCCAAAAAAAGAATATCAGGCAGCTTCCCCACATTTGACGTGAGGACTTTCATAAGTTGTTCTCCATCTTTTACAGTATTGAGAGATGTTTGAAGGGGTAATTCTTCCAATGCTTCCTGAAAAAACATACAGTCATCTGCATCATCATCAGCAAGAAGCAGGTTAAATGAATTAATATCCATTTGCCAATTTATAGTTTATATAAAAATGTGAAGAAAATCTTTTAGCTTTAAAAAAATCGCGATTATTCAAAGTGAAATTTTATACAGTCGGCTATAATGGACTATTTAGTTTGGTTTTGTGATAGGATAAATCTATAAAATGTTTGGTGATTATACAAAGTTATGAAAAAAGTATTAAGTGCAAGTAATAAAAAAGGATTTAATTTAGGCATTCTGAAACAAATATTGAAGCTATTTCTTTCATGACTATTGAGAAAAAATATATACTTTATTAATAAAATAAAATTATTTTTATAAAATACTGATTATTAATTTATTAGCATTTAGAAAAGGATGAATGATTAATTATAACCGATGAATTATTAAGTATAAATGCTTAAATATGAAGTATGAATGCTTAAATATGAAGTATGAATGATTAAATACGAAGGGTAAAGAGGTGAATTTTTTATCGATGCTTTCTCTGCTTTATCATTCAAAGTGAAAGATATTATTTCACGCATATTAATCCTATGTCATGTTAAGCAGTCAGCACCTACGGCGCAACGGTGCGTAACATGAGTCCTAATATGAAATTTTTTGTGTCAGTAAACTGAACCCCTATTTTGGGCAGTCGGTCTGTGGTTGTTCTTCCCTTTCGCTTAACGACTACCCCTCAGTATTAAAACCAAAATGCCTTTCAGGTCTTTGATATTACAAATAACTGTTTCGCAACCGCACCATGGGCCGATTTTATCCTTAACCTAAAAATACTCAATAAGCACATCAATGATAACTAAAGAACGTCGCTCCTTCATCGTTCATAACCTATTGTTCTTCATTCAGAACACCCCGTTAGTCCATGTTTTGGTCTGAAAAAGAATTATTTAAGCGAACTTTGTGTTCCTAAAGCAAGTATAAGGAATTGTGAAAAAATAAAATGTCTAACTTTATTTTGCAATAATGTTGAAAATCAACGTTTTATAAAATCATTATTTCCTAAGAATGAAAGCAGTATTTTTAAAAATTCTTAACAACTTATTTTAATATGACTACTTCAATGAAATCCGCAACCTTATTTTCTCTTGTCCTTATCTTTTTGGCAAGTTGTACGAAATCTGGCAAACTCGACGAAACGGCGAATGCAATTCCAAAAGATGCCGTAAGCGTCACCGCGATCAATCTACCGAGTATGATGCAAAAAGCTGATTTTGAATCTGTTAAACAAATGGATTTTTATAAAGACATGGTAGACAGTGCCTCGGCTGAAAATGCAGTCATTGCAGACATCCTGCGCGACCCAAAAAAATCAGGCGTTGATTTGACAAAAAATATTTATGTTGTTCAAGACTACAATTTCTTGACAGACGATCGCAACGCAGCTTCTGCAGCCGTTTTACTGTCTTTGAGCGATGCATCAGCTTTTGAAAAAATGTTGTCTTCTGGCAAGACACCCCATAAAATGGAGACTAAAGACGGCATAAAATATATGACTTTTGAAGCTAAAAACCCAGAAAATAGTGACAACGATGGGCTGCAAAATTACAACCATGCAGAAGTCATCGCTTGGAACGACAAAATGGCTATTTTAGGCGGTAATACTGAGGGGGCTGATTTTTCTGCCTTTTTTAAAAACAAAGCAGATCAAAGCATCGCTAAAAACGAAAATTTCACAAAGCTTTTTGGCGAAACACATGATATCTACAGCTATACCAATTTTGATAAAATGGCAGACAATCCGCAGGTCAAATCAAGTGCCGGTATGATGAATATTGACCCAAAGGCTTTGAAAGGGAATTATGCAACAGGTTTTGCCGATTTTGAAAAAGGACAAATCGTTGGCAAATCCGATTATAAAATCAACAAAGAACTGCGTCAACAATGGGGTTTGATGTTTAAAGACAACGTCAAAACCGATTTTTCTAAGTATTTGAAAGGCGATAACATCGGTTTTGTGGCAACATTGGCTCTTGATATGAAAGGTGTAAAAGAAATCATCAATGCCAATCCGTCTTTCAGAATGATGATTGAAGCGAGTAAAAGCGACAAATTTTCAAGCGACGATATATTTAAAGCCTTCGACGGCGACCTCATTATTGCTGCAGGCCCGTCAGTAGGGAGTGATAACAAATGGCACGGCATGGTGGGTTTCAAACTGAGTGATAAACCGACTATGGAAAAACTCGTCAATTTTCTTATCAGTCAAGATGCTTTGGTGAGCGAAGGCAATGGCGTCTATCGCATGGGCGGCATGGCAGACATGATGAGCAAAAGTTATGTTGACCAAGGAAAAGTAGCCTTTGTAGACGATGTTATTTTTGCGGGTGATGCTGAAACGATTGCCAATCTGAAAAACGGCACGACCGTTTCAAGTGATGTAAAAGACGTTCTAAATAAAAATATCTTTGGTCTGTACGCCAATTTGTCAAAAATATTTGCCAATATAGAGGAAATGAAAGATCCTGAAATGGTGGAATTGAAAATGATGATGAACGGCTCGCATGGCGAAGGCACGATGAAAATGAAAGATGCCAATGAAAACAGCTTGAAATCATTGATGAAAGCTGCAAATCGTTGGTATTTGAGAGACAAAGCGGAAAAAGCTAAAATGAAAGCAGAACCACAGCAGACGGGAAAGCAAGAGATTTAGGATTATTATTTCATTAAAAAAGCCATTTTGGAATGACAAAATGGCTTTTTTAATGGGAATCAACCTCAATAAGGTCGTTTATCAGGATTTTGGCGGGTATCGAAAAAATAAGTGATGAATAATGTTTTACCCTCAATTCTATAAAACATTTGGCGATGTTTATCAAGATTTACGACTCTAACAGTTTTTTAGTGCCTACTTTTCTACCACTATAAGGATGCTTAACAAGCACATCTATCCTTTTATAGACGATATTGAAAAAGTTTTCCGCACTTTGACGAGATGCTTCATCATGCAAATAAGTAATGATACTATCAAAGGAAAGCAAGCCTTTCTTATTCCAAATTATTTTTTTAACCATTGGGCATATTTTTGCATAACTTCTTCGTGTGGCACCCAATTTTCGGGTTGATAACTTTCCTCTATGGCTTCTTCAATTTCTACTCTTTGTTCAGGTGAATAGTCCTGCCAAAATGCAGTATCGTCATCAAGGGTATTTGTCAAGGCTTCCATAAAACGCAATAATTGCTTTCTATTTTTAGCTTTTTCAATGAAACCATGTAATGCGCCTTTAATTTCAAGGTCATTCATTTGAGTAATATCCAATTCTAAAACATTCATTTTGATTATTTTTTTGACAAAAATATAACATTTTTATAAAAAAAGACAGGGTCTGCAGAAATAAAATGCTTTAACGAATGACTTTCTAAAAAATCCTAAAATCCTTTCTTATGTTTGTCAAAATTTCTATTTGTTTATGATTGAACTAAAAAATGTCACGCCTTTACCGCTTTTAGAAAATGGACTTAATCCGACTTCTCAAGTGTTCAATACTGAGGGGTCGTTTTCTTTTAATAAAAACTACCTTTTAACCGCTCCTTCTGGCAAAGGAAAATCAACATTAATTCACTTGGTTTATGGCTTACGAAACGACTATGTGGGCGAAATTTTTTTAGATAAAAAAAACATAAAAACCTTTACAGTGGACGATTGGGCAACGCTGCGACAAAAAAAGTTCGCCATTGTCTTTCAAGACCTCCGACTTTTCCTAAATTTGACCGCAAGAGAAAATATTGAATTAAAAAAGGGTTTAAATACTGAGGGGGTAGGATTTGACTACGAAAGTGCCGCAAAACGCTTAGGTGTGTATGATTTTTTAGAAAAAAAATGCGAGACACTGAGCTATGGGCAACGCCAAAGAGTCGCTATACTGAGGGGTCTCGCACAACCTTTTGACATGATTTTGCTGGATGAACCATTCAGTCATTTAGATAATGACAATATAAAAATTGCCTCCGAATTGATTCAAGAAGCTTGTGAACGAAACAAAGCGGGTTTCATTCACGTCAGCCTCGGCGACGAATATTATTTCAGTTATGACGAAAACCTAATTTTATAACATCATTCCATTCATTCTCTAACTTATTGAAAAACAAGACAAAATGACGACCAAATCATCATCAAATTATTATTACCAATTAGGTATCATCGGCATGTTGTTTGCCGTTTTTGGCTTTATCACTTGGCTCAATGGCATTCTCATTCCATTCCTCAAAAAGTCGTGTGAATTGACAGACCAACAATCTTTTTTTGTCGCAACGGCGTTCTTTGCGGCTTACTTTTTCTTAGCCCTCCCTTCTTCTTGGATTTTGCAAAAATTAGGCACAAAAAACGGTATGGCAATCGGTTTAACCATCATGTCGGTTGGCTGCATTGTCTTTATTCCCGCTGCCGAATCAAGGAGTTATCCGATGTTTTTGACAGGTTTGTTCATTCAAGGCATGGGCTTAGCTTTGTTGCAAACAGCTTCTAACCCTTATTTGAGCGTCATTGGACCCATCGAATCAGCTGCAACACGTATCAGTATTGTGGGTATATGCAATAAATTGGCAGGTATTGCTGCCAATCTTATGTTTGGTGCGGTGCTGCTGAAAAACGTAGATGCCATTCAAAATCAAATAGATACAACCGCAGATGCGGCTGTAAAAGCAGGTTTACTCAATGAATTATCTGGACGTGTCGTCATACCTTACACCGCTATGACTGTGTTTTTGCTCATCATTGCCTTTGTCATCAAACGCTCATCGTTGCCTGATATTTCAGAACAAGTTTCAGAAGATGGCGATACTACTTTGTCTCGAACAAAGACAAGTATTACACAATTTCCGCACGTTTGGCTCGGTGCTTTGGCAATCTTTATGTACGTTGGTGCAGAAGTCATGGCAGGTGATTTGATTACAGTTTATGGCAAAAACTTAGGTTTTAAGACCGATCAATATAAATTATTCACCACCTATGGTCTTGTTGGTTTACTGTTGGGCTACGGTTTGAGCATTTTCTTGATTCCAAAATATGTCAAACAAGAACGCTGGTTAGCCATTTCTGCTATACTGGGCATGGTACTCACTATCGGTTCTTACTTTGCGAGCGATTCAGTTGCTGTGGCCTGTTTGGCAGCTTTGGGTTTTGCCAATGCAGTTATGTGGCCCGCTATTTTTCCGCTTGGCATCCGCGATTTAGGACGTTTTACGAATACAGGTTCGGCTTTGCTTGTCATGGGTATCGTCGGCGGGGCTTTAATTCCGCCGTTTTATGGTTGGTTGTACGAAAAATCGGGTTTAGGACTTGATTTTCGTTCTGCCTTTTTGTTCATTATGCTCATTTGCTATGCATATATTTTGTGGTTCGGACAACGTGGGCATAAGATTGGAATAAAATAATTATAAATGATGAAATATGAATTATGACTAAATAATCGTAGGAAGATTTTAGAATTTTCCTACGATTTATCCAATAGAACATGCAACACCACAAGCTAAAAGTATCAAAAACAGCACATTACTACACAGTGGGTCAACCTATTGAGGGGGTCAAATACTTTTGGTTTGTGACGCACGGGTATGGTCAATTAGCAAGTCATATCATCAGGAAATTTGAGATTTTTGATTTTGCTGAACACTTTATCGTCGCCCCCGAAGGCTTGAATCGTTTTTATTGGCAGTTTCAAACCAATAAAGTCGGTGCGAGTTGGATGACTAAAGAAGATAGGTTAGACGAAATTGAGGATTATTCAAATTATTTGACAGATCTGTTTGAGCATTTTCAAGCACACCTGTCACCCAATGTTAAAATCATTTTATTCGGTTTTTCACAAGGTTGTGCGACGCAAATACGTTGGTTACTGAGGAGGTTACCAAAATTTGACAACTTAATTTTATGGGGCGGTTTGTTGCCAGAAGACATTGATTATCAACCTTTTAAAGATTTTTTGTCAAATAAAAAAATACATTTCATCGTCGGCAATGACGATGAATTTATCAATCAAAAACGGATTGATGAACATTTGGATTTTGCAAAAAATCAAAATATAGAGATGGATTATACACTTTTTGAAGGCAAACATGAGATTTTAACCCCTATACTTGAGGAACTATTTTTGAAAAAAATAAGATATGAAATATGAAATTTAATAAAACAGAATTAAATTAAAAAATTTATTTTCACTAAAAATTTTATTCTTAATTAAGATAAATCATTTTTATTAATTAAGAATAAAATTTGGTTTTAGAAATAGTTCATCATTCATAGTTCGTCATTTATAACTCCCCAATATCCTCATTCCAAAGCTCTGGGTTTTCTTCAATAAATTCGTTCATCATGTCCACACATTCTTCTAAATCAAGGTCAATGACTTCAACGCCATGCGACTCCATAAAGGCTCTGGCACCATCGAAAGTTCGAGACTCGCCGACAATGACTTTTTTGATTTTGAACTGCACAATCGTACCTGCACACATATAACAAGGCATCAAAGTAGAGTAAATCGTCGTACCTCTATAGGAACCTATGCGCCCTGCATTGTTCAAACAGTCCATTTCGCCATGCAAAATAGGGTTCTTTTCCTGCACACGTTTATTATGCCCTGCGGCAACCATATCGCCCTCTTTGACTAATACCGAGCCTATCGGTATGCCGCCTTCACTCCGACTTTTACGCGCTTGGTCTATGGCGAACTGCATAAATTTATCTTTTTCCATAAGAATTATAGATTTAGTTGATGGAAGTGAGAGTCTGTAAATATTAGAAATGTTATACGAAATGAAAAGTGTAAAACGAAAAGTAAAAAATATAAAACATTGGTTATGAATGAATTAAGTCTATTATTTTAAGCAAACCATTTTCAAATGAGTATATATGATTCCAAATAATGACAAATATACTGAGGGGGGCTTAAACATTGAAAACAATATTCCTTTTTTGTATAGTATTTGACATCAAAAAAAATAATCGTGCGTGTAGGGCTAACCTTCCTCGAATTTTCGTCAACCTTCTTTTCAAATAAAAAAAATTACATTTATGAATAAGTCTTTTTCTTTAAAAATATGCGAAGGCAACCCCAATTTAATTTTTGTCGTGTTTATAGGTGGTGCAAAGTTTGCTACTTTTGTGCAGCCAAAGGACGCTAAACTTTCTGCTTATGAATTGGCAAAAATTGATTCGTGCATTAAATCCAGTCCTTTGAATAACACATTAACAATCAATAACTTATACGTTTTAAAAAAACAGTAATTTTCTATTTTATGAAAAAAAACTTTTTTATCACCTTCACTCTTTTGAGTAGTATTTTTATGTCAACAAGTATCCAAAGTTGCTATTATGATAGTGAAGAAGGACTGTACGGCACAACACCCACAGTAACGTGTGACTCCACAGCAGGTACATTTTCAAAAAATGTTTTGCCTATTCTGACAACCGCATGTGCCACTTCTGGCTGCCACAATGCGGCAACAGCTTCTGCTGGTGCCAATTTGAGTGTTTATGCGACTATTAAATCTTATGTCACTAATAGTAAAGACGCTTTTCTCGGCTCCATCAAGCATAATTTAGCGTTTTCACCAATGCCCAAAGGTGGCAATAAATTAGCTGCTTGCGACATATCAAAAATAGAATCATGGATAAATGCTGGAATGTTAAATAATTAAATCTTCCAGGCTTTACGAACTTTAGTTCGTGTTACCATAAATTCTTACTTAAAATCAACCAACTATGTTAAAAAGAATCGTCCAATTTGGTCTCGTGGCTGCTGTTATAGGAGGCGGTATTGGTTACTATATGTGGAATAAACCGCATGAAACCATCGGCAAACCTGATTTTATAACGACCGCTACTTCAATTGTGGCTGAATTTGACAATGACGAAGCCGAAGCTATGAAAAAATACGTTGGTGAAGACGGTAAAACCATCGTTGTGCAAGTATCAGGCAAGATAAGCGATGTTAAAAACGACACTTCAGGCATAACAATCGCCCTCGAAACAGGCGACCCTCTAAACGGTGTGAGTTGTGTCCTCGACCGCTTTACGAAACATCCACATACCGATTTCAAGGTCGGCGAGGAAGTGAAATTAAAAGGACTTTGCACAGGTAAATTGAGCGATGTGGTGATTGACCGTTGTGTTGAAGTTGAATAATAGGCTGATTCAGTTAAAGTTAAGTGAAAGTTACTGAGGGGTATGTTTGTGTTTTTAAAATCAACGTCATTACATATTGATGAATGATAAATTAAGAAAGATAAATTTTTAATACATTGATTAACAATTCTTTAGAATTCAATTTTAATTCGTATCCTTTCTCAAATGTGTGCCTGTAACGTTTCATTTTATTTTAAAAACAATAAATTAAAAAGAATTCACAATGAAAAAAGTAATGTTGGGCTGCATCGCCTTAATGATGACAATGAGTGTTTCGGCTCAAAAATTTTACACAAAAGACGCTGACGTATCGTTTGATGCCAACAGCCCGCTCGAAAAAATTGAAGGCAAAACCAATAAAGGCACTTTGATTATTGATGCAGCTACTGCAAAGTTGGAGGCTGCTGTTTTGGTCAAAGGATTCCATTTTCAAAAAGCCTTGATGGAGGAACATTTTAACGAAAATTATATGGAATCGGGCAAGTATCCCAAAGCAGTTTTTGCGGGTTCTATTGCTAATTTCAATTCCGTTAATTTGAAAAAAGATGGCACTTATCCCGTGACTGTAAAAGGCAATTTGACGATGCACGGTGTCACAAAACCCATTGAAGCGAAGGGCAATCTGACCATCAAAGGCGGCGTCATCACAAATGCAAAAGCGGCTTTTACGGTTACCATGTCTGATTTTAACATCGCTATTCCAGCAGCCGTCAGAGATAAAATTGCGAAAGAAGCTAAAATTGACATCAATTGCACTTTACAATCTTTAAATAAATAATTGATTGTCAGCATTTTATACATTAAAAAGACGTAATTACTTAACTGTCACGAATTTCACTAATTGCACGAATTAAAGTTGGATTTATAGTATAATTTTTTTTATTGTTATATTTTAAAATTCATTAAAATTCATTCGTGTAATTCGTGTAATTCGTGTAATTCGTGTCAGCTAAGTGTTTACAAAACGAGAAAATATTAATTCATAAATCTAACGCACATATGAAAATTAAACTTCTACAATTAGTGCTACCCCTCAGTATTTTTGCTCAAATAAGCTTCGCACAAAGCAGCTTACTCGACGAACTCGGTGGCGACGAAAAGACGACCGAATACGCCAAATACAGCTTCAAAACCAATCGCATCATCAATTTGCACTCGCTCGAAAATACCGCAGAAGGTGTGTTAGATATGAAAATTTCTCACCGATTTGGGGTCATAGATGAAGGCATTTACGACCTTTTTGGTATGGATCAATCCACACAACGCATTGGTTTTGACTATGGTATCACGAATGATTTGACCATCGGAGTTAATCGAAATAGCGTTAAAAAGGCGTTAGATGGATTCATCAAATACCGTCTGTTGCGCCAAAGCAAAGGTAAAGTCAATATGCCGATTACCTTGTCTTTGATTACAAGTATGGCGGTTGAGACACAAAAATGGGCAGACCAAACCCGTGAAAATAAGCCTTCATCGCGTCTTTTTTATACCAATCAGATATTGATTGGTCGCAAATTCAACGATGTTTTCACCTTAGAACTGGCACCCACTGTTGTTCATCGCAATTTAGTGGCAACCAAAGCGGAAAAAAATACAGTTTTGGCTATGGGCATTGGTGGCAGGGTGCGGATTAATCGGCGGACAACATTTAATGCAGAATACATTTATGTGTTGCCGAATCAAATAGGCGATAATTATAAAAATTCATTGTCTATTGGTGTGGATATAGAAACAGGCGGACATGTTTTCCAACTACATTTCACAAATTCAACTTCCATGTCTGAATACAGTTATATTACACAAACAGAAAAAAATTGGGGTAAAAACGCCGTTCGTTTTGGCTTCAATGTTTCACGTGTTTTTACGATGTATGATACAAAGAAAAAAGCATTAAAGAAATAAGATAACAAAATTTTATTCTTATCAAAAACTACTGTTTTTAAGAAAACAGAATAAAATTATTTAGTAAAAACAGTTTTTTAAATAATATTCTGTTTCATAAGAATTAAAAACAATGCTTAAATAATCTTAGGAAGATTTAAAATCTTCCTAAGATTATATGTTAATTTTTCAGTGTAAAAGTCTTTTTTTCTACGCCAATACCTTTAAGCGTCAATGATTTCCAACCTTTTGGCAACTTGGGTTTGTATTTTTGGACAATACCAGCGTCCGTAAATTCCAAACCACCAAAACCAAAAATCAGTGTTTGCAAAAAACCACCTGCACCCGTTGAGAAATATGGATTTGTACCACCAGCCGTCTCTGCTAAAACACCAAAAGGCGGTGCTTCATTGGGTTTATAAGAATCTGTAAATTGCGCGGCGGCTATTTCGGTATTGTTAAATCGGGCATTGAGAATGCAAAAAATGGCTTGTGCCATAGCGGGTGAAGAACCTTTTCTGCCAGGGATATTATCGCCCAATGTTTTCCAATAATAGTCCAAATCCTTGCGAATCGTCGCTTCATCGGTCACAATACTGAGGGGGTAGGATAGGAGGTTGACATCCGTTTGTTTGATGGGTTCACCTGCGTATGAGGCATGTTCGCGGGTAGTGCCATCTGCAAATTTCAAGATGACGATATTATCGCCCACCGTTTTCCACAAGGGGTCGGGCGTTTCACCCAATACGGCGGCAGCTTGTTGTGCATAGCTCAAAACAGTTTTAGCGATGCCGTTGGTGAAAGCATTGTCATCTACGTTTTCAGCCCATTCGTCTGCACAAACCACGTTTAAAATGTGGTATTTGCCATCTTTACCCATTTCAACACGGTTTGCCCAAAAATCGGCTGTGCCTTTTATGACAGGATAACCTTTTTCGCGCAGCCAATTTTTATCCTTTGTCACTTGATAATATTTCCACATCGCATAACCCACACAGCCTGTTATATGATGCTCAAATGGTCCTGACAACGCCCAAACGGGTGTGCCTTCCTGCCCTGTGTCGTCGCCTTCCCACGGATATTTCGCACCTTTGTAACCATACGAAACGGCATTGGCTTTTGCAGCTTCCAAACCTTTGAAGCGGTATTCCATCGGCGAACGTGCCATTTCAGGATGCAAAGCCAATAAAGGTGGATACATCCACATTTCGGTATCCCAAAAAACGTGTCCATTGTAGCCCAAACCCGACAAACCCATCGGCGACAACGAATAGGACGTGCCTTCGCGCACAAACGAGTACAAATGGTACAAAGCCGAGCGCACAGCATTTTGTACGGAGGGGTCGCCTTCGATGATGATATCCGATTCCCACAATTTCGCCCATGCGTCGCGGTGGCGTTGTAAGAGGCGTTCCCGTTTTTCTAAAGCGGCAAAAATGGTCATGCGTTCTGCTTCATTTTGTGGGTCTGCGCTTTGTGCTGTCGAAATGACCGAACCGATGACACTGAAAGAATACGTTTCTCCAGCCGCCAATTTTTTCCTAAATTTCAACAGGTGCATATTGTTATCCCATTCTTCATGTATCAAACGGGGTTCAGAACCATGTTTTTCATCAAAAAGAAAGGTATTTGACACAGCCAATGTCAAACGTCCTGTGGGTGATTTTGCTACAGAAGTCATCAAGGGAATAACGATGTGTGGGCGGTCAATTTCGGCATAAAAATTTTTAACATCTTTTAGGTTGTCGGGCGATTCTATGACACTGGCGGGCATGATTTCACACGCCTTTTTGGCTGTAATCGTTACGTTTATCATGGCCGTATGCGGCATCTGGCGCAACGCCATCACTTCATGTTTGACAGAAAGCATGTCAGAATAGTCAAAAGTCGTCGCCAAAGCGGCGTTTTTCATATCCAAAGTTTGGACATAATTTGAGATATCGGCACGACCTAACCTTTTTTCATTGACTTCAAGGTTCATATTGGCAAAGCTGAACACCTTCATAATGTTGGATACACGCCCCCGTCCGTAGGTATCGAAAGCCCCGTTGAGAACCACTTCGCTCACGCGCATCGGTTGAGCGGATGATATGATGCCAATCATGCCATTAGCAACGGTCACGCCGTAGTATTTTGAAGCGTCAATATCCTTTGCCACAATGTGCCACGGATGGGTTTGTTGCCCCCTCAGTATGATGGCAAAAAGGATTAGGTAAATGGATAAAATGTGTTTTTTCATCATTCTTGTTGTTTGAAATTGAATAAAAATTAAAAAAATAATTGTCAATAAGGGCAATTTTAGGCAAAAATTGTGATGAATCATAAGTTCGAAGCAAAATCGTTTTTGCGTGTCGAAACTAAAATATGTCAATATTCTTTTTCGCCCATGAATTTTATACTTTTGCAAAATATTGAGTGGCAAGTATTTATCATAGAACTTTACGTTCGGGGAACTTCAAAAGTTTTCGACCAAATAATAGACCCCTCAGTATATTTGCCATTTTATTAAACGTTAAGAAAGAAATTGGTTTTCATGTCTGAGAATAAAGAACTAATTACCCAAGTCATAAAACCCCCTAAACGTGAGGTGCTGTTGCCCTTATTGTTGTCTTTGGCAATGGTAGGCGGCATTTTGGTTGGTATGAGATTGAAAAATGAAGCACTTGTAAACTCATCGCCTAAGAAAAATATTACACAATCGGATGCCGAAGAAAACTTTGGGAAGGGTAGAATGGAAGAAATTTTACGCTATGTCGAGGCTAAATATGTGGACAAAGTGAACAATGGTTTCCTGGTTGATAAATCCATTAACAATATTTTGCAAGAACTTGACCCTCATTCGGTGTATATTCCATTCAACGAATTGTCGCAGGTCAACGAAGAACTGGATGGCGAATACGAGGGTATCGGTATCGAAACCTTAAACTTTAATGATACCATTACCGTGGTGACCCCTTTGGCAGATGGTCCTGCGTCAAAAGCAGGCTTGATGTCAGGCGATAAAATTTTGGCAATCGGAGACTCGGTGGCAATAGGCAAAGACCAACGTTGGCTCAATAGCAAGCTGCATGGTAAGCGGGGAACACCACTTAAATTCACGATTTGGAGAGAGGGCGAGTTACGCCCACGTATCATTACAGTAGAACGCGACCGTATTCCTGTACATAGTATTGATGGCGCTTCAGTTTTGAATGATAAAACAGGATATATCAAAATAATTCGTTTTAGCACTAATACCTCACAAGAGTTTAATCAAGCCATGGAATTTCTCTTTGAAAAAAAAGGAGTCAAGGACTTGGTGATTGATTTGAGGGGCAATCCGGGGGGGTATCTCGATAAAGCGGTTGACATTTTGTCTCAACTTTTTCCAGAAAAAGACAAACTATTGGTGATGACAAAAGGGCGAACCGTGCATCAAAACGAATATAAAACGACAGGTCGGCAACGTTATAAAGTGGGTAAAGTCGCTATTTTGACCGATGAAGGCTCGGCTTCTGCAAGTGAAATCATTGCAGGAGCCATACAGGATTGGGACAGAGGTATCATCATCGGTCGCCGTACTTTTGGCAAAGGTCTGGTGCAAGAGCCGTATGAATTGCGCGATGGTTCGGAATTGCGTTTGACGGTTGCACGTTATTATACGCCTATAGGGAGAAGTATTCAGAAGCCTTATAAAGGTAAAACCAGAATGGAATACGAGCAAGAGTTCGACAAACGCTATGGTAAAGGCGAATTAAACAGTGAAGACAGTATCAAACGAACAGATACGACCCGTTTCAGAACAGCTAATGGGCGTTGGGTTTATGGGGGCGGTGGCATCACGCCTGATGTTTTTATTCCAATCGAGCCTTATTTGAAAAACGAATATTATCAAAATGCGAAAGCATGGGCTTCTGAATACGCTTTTCAATATTATGTGGGGCATCGCAAGGAATTGAAATTCAGTAACTGGCAAGAATTTCAATTCAATTTTAAAGTAACCGATTATTCATTTTCTGAATTTTTGAAATATGCTGAACGCCACAATGTCCAAAGCATTTGGAATCAAATACAAGGTGTCAAAGAACCTTTAAGGCGTTTGATAAAAGCCCGTATTGCTCGGCAACTGTTTGGTGATGAAGGTTATTATGGTATTTTGAATGAATCGGACCCGTGTATTCAAAACGCGCTGTATCAGTTCAGCAAAGAAGACCCGCTTGGTTTACGGGGTTTGGCGCAACGTCGCAAATAGATTTTATATATTTAATGGATAAGGGATAGTTGATAATGGAGAATTCAAAGTGTTGAAAATCAATATTCATCATTTATAATTCATCATTTCCTAAGGGTTTATTTATCCATATTAATATTCTTAATGATGCCATTTGAAATCAAAGCATTAGGAATAATGATGATGTTATTTTCTGTATCCTCAATAATCGTATCGTGAAGATTTAGCTCCAATACTTTTCCTCTGTTTCCTTGTATTTCAATGATGTCATTTACCTTGAAGGGTTTTTGAAGGATTAAAAAAATCCCACTCATCAAATTGCTCAAAATCTGTTGTGAGGCAAATCCTAAAATTAAAGTAGACATGCCGGCACCCGCAAAAAGAGAGTGACCAAAATTTGATGAAATCGGTAACGATAACATTGCCCAACCAAAACCTAATAAGTAAATGGTGGCTCTGATAACATGTTTAATGAATAAAAAACTTGTTATATCAGCATTCTGCTCTTTCGATTTTTTCGCTAATAAGATTTGAAGATATTTCCCAACAAAGGTTGCGATAATGATTGTTGAGATGATAATAATGCTGAAAGTGATTAAACTTCTATAATCAGACAACAAAATTTTTATACTATCCATGATATGTTAGTGTTTAGATTTTATAATTAATTGACCGCTAACCAAGTGAAAAGAGGCATTCGGAGCATAGAAAAAGCCTTTTTTGCTCTTTTAATGACTTGCTTGTGGCAAAGCTACCACAAACGAAGTTTGTTTAAAAATCAAATCTAATAGGAAAGAAAAATATTTTGATTTAGGAATAAGAGGTACCCCTGAGTATCATTATTAAAGAAGAGAAGGCTATTTTGACACAAATTATTGTAATTATTTTATGAAATACAATTGTTAAAGCAAGTTTTTTGAACAACTTTTTGTTTTTTTGCAAAAAAAATAATTTGTAAAAATACCTTATACATTAATCACACTCATCCTTACGGGTATGCACTATACACTTTTTTTCGGTCTAAACTATGATAATTGTGTTTTTCCTCGTCCTAATACTGAGGGGGGGCATTTCTATTTGGGTGCAAAAGGTTTTTTGCGTTGGTTAGAGATGCACTTAGGTTTGGCGGGTCATACAGAACGCATTGAACATATTCGCGTTGAACAGTATCGGCAAGCCATGCGGCGTTATCTCAATGAATATCCAAGCGTTTTTTTCCAAAAATCCTTTGAAGCGGATCAATTGGCTTGTGCCGAAGCCTTGTTGAAAAGGCGTGATGAATTACTGTTAGCAGGTTTTGATTTTAAACATAAAGATAATTTGCCCTTTCGTTTACAAGTTTTAGTAGACATTGAACAGCGTTTTTTAGTCAATGAAGAAGGTATTTCCAAGCTGACAGCAGGTGAAGCCGATAGATTTGAGAAAATTTTAACCGCTTTGCAGCATAAAAATGTACCGATTAATCAATTGATTGTCAATGAAAGTTATGAAAAAGAAGGACAATTAATAACTCTGTTACCCCCTCAGTACAAACGCCTTTTTAAGGTCTTGGCGAATCAAAACATTGAGCTTTTGAGTAATGACAAGTTTAGGAAATTGTCAAAGTTTACTAAACTTGGTAGCAATAATAGCAAAGATACCGACCTTCAAACCTTCAAAGATTTTATAACCAATAAATTGCCGCGTGGCGAAAAACAAACACTCAAAGCAGATGGTTCGCTCATCATTGTAGAAAGTGAACGCGACACTGAGGGGGGCGATTTTATCGCTAAAATTTTGAGTCTCAATCCTCATTTTCGACCCACCTTTTTCATTCCCGATAGAAATCGTACGCTTGATGAAGCCTTGATACAGAATGGTTTACCTGCTTTTGGCTTGCCTTCTGCTTCGCTCGGCAGACCGACCTTGCAACTCTTAAAATTGGTAACGGCGTTCTTGTGGCAGCCTTTAGATTTGTATAAAATCCTCGAATTTGTTACCATGCCTGTCAAGCCGCTTGATGCCGATTTAGGTACAGTAATTGGTAATGTCATTGCCCAACGTCCAGGTATAAATAGCGATCTTTGGTATTATGAAACGAATCGTTTTTTTGAAAAATTAGAAGATAAAGCACAGAGTGATGCGTCTATTAATGTCCGAAAAATTAGGGAACAATTTAACTTTTGGTTTCATCGCCCCACTTATGACATTGCAGCTTCTGCCCCTAAACAAGAAGTCATCAGTATTTTTAATTTTTTGAAAGAATGGGCGACTGCGGAATTTGAGGCTTCGGGTAGTAAAAATACGTCTCTATTGGTTTTATCGGAACAAGCGCGTCGTGTTGTAGAGTTTTTATACGAGTTGCCACCGAGTGAATCATGGCTCATGTATTTGGAATTAGAACGCATTATCAGAACGATTTATGAGCCTTCGCCTGTCTCGCCACGTCCCCAAGAGTTGGGTCATTATGATTATGTGACCCACGGCGATTGTTTGATGCAATCGGTTGATGCCATGATTTGGTGGAATTTTACAGATACTGAGGGGGTACATTTTTTCAGCAGGTGGTATGTTGATGAAGTTACTTTTCTGAAACAAAAAGGTGTGACGTTGCAATTGCCACAAGATGAAAATGCGTTGATGCTGTGGCAACGTATACAAGGTGTGATGCGAACGGATAATCAATTGATTTTTGTTTATCCTAAAAAAGTTAATGGTGAACACGCACCTGAAAACCCTTTATTCAGTCATTTGAGGGCGTGTTATGGCGATTTATCGCCTATAACAGTATGTACAAAAGAAGATTGGACAAATTTTGAAGATTTAACGAATTTAACCACGCCCCATTGGGTGAACCTCAAACCGCATCGTTTGGGCAAAGTTCAACCTATTATAACGGTTGAATCACGTCTATTGATTAGGCGAACGCATGAGACTTTGACGAGTCTCGAAAGCCTTTTTTACTATCCGCATCAATGGGTTTTTAAACACAAAGCGAAGCTCAATAAGTCCTCAATTTTGTGTATTGTCAAGGAAAATACGCTTAAAGGCAATCTTTCGCATCGTTTTTTTGAATTTATATTAAAAGAAAATTTTCAAGATTGGACGTTTGAACAGATTAAAGAATGGGTGGACGAACACAGCAAAAAACTGTTATCGAAGGAGGCGGCAACGCTGTTGATGTACGGTTTTGAACCACAAAAACTGCAATTGATTCGACAAATCGAATATGCTATTTGGACATTAATTGAACATATTCGTCGGAACAAATGGACGGTTGAAGCCACTGAACAAGAGTTGGCGGGGCAGTTCTCGGATACGCCTGTTAAGGGCAAAGCGGACGTTGTTTTAGTGCGCTTAAGCTCCGATTCTTCAACAAAGAGTAGTGAACGCTGCATTTTAGATTTAAAATGGAGTGGTCATTCTTATCGAGAACGACTGATAAAAAACGGCGAGGATTTGCAACTCGTCATGTACGCTCGACTGCTCAATGAATCTGAGGATTGGGCGCATACAGGCTATTTTATCATCGAAAATGCAAGGCTTTTAGCCCGTAATACGGCTGCTTTTGCTGAAATTAAGCCCTTGACAACCGACGATGCTTTTGAAGTGAATGAAATAATATGGCAAAAAATGCTCAAAACTTATACTTGGCGATTGAATCAAGTAACCACTGGGCAAATTGAAATCAGGACGACCAAAACGGTTCGTGACCTTGAAGAGCACTACGGCATGGAACTATTGGATGTCTTGGAAATGAAAAATGAAGAATCGCGTTTTGATGACTACTGTACTTTAATAGGCTTAGTTAAATAATGTTTTATACTAAATGAAAAGTGAAAAACGAAAAGTGAAAAATATAAAACATTGGCTACGAATAATTTGAGTCTATTATTTTAGGCAAACCATTTTCAAATGTGTTTAATGGTGAAATGATGGTTATTCACCATTCATCATTAAATTATTCACCATCCACCATTAAATAATCTTTTTCCACATTAAATAATCTTTTTGAGCATCATCACCAATTTGAAAAATATGTTCACCGATGGTATCAAATCCACATTTTTCGTAATAGTGTATGGCTTTTGGGTTCATAGTCCACACGCCCAACCAAAGATATTGGCTGTTTTTTTGACGCGCACACGATTCGATAAAAGACATCATTTCAGCAGCGAAACCTTTGCCTTGAAACTCTTTTTTCAAGTAAATGCGTTCTAATTCAGTCATTTGTAAGGATTCAAAAGGTGAAAAGTCAAAATAGAAATGCGGTCTATCGGCATGAGCGGGGGATTTATTGGTATTGATTTTGAAATAACCGATATTATAATTATCGTGTTCTATGAAATAAAAAATAGCACCTTCCGTATTTAACTCGTTTTGTAGTTGCTCGGGCGCGAAGGTTTGCTCAACATAAGTATAAAACTCGGTTGGGTCATTTTGGTCTGCATACGTTTCAATAAATGTTGTGCAAGCGATTTCGACCAAAGTATATAAGTCTTTAGCATCAATGAGTCGGAAAGTCATCTGTAATTTTGGCTCAAGAGTTTTGTTTGAAAAACCAAAAGTAACAAAAAATATAATACGCTCATTTTTTTTTAAACAGACTTTTTCTACAAAATGCGACTAAGTGTAAGAAATACAATCTAAATTTGCGAGAACAAATAAGTACAAAAAAACTTTACAAACGAAATCATTTTTTTTTTAAAATAAATACATACTCCGCATGGGACGATTTGAAGTCCTTGTAGTATAAAATCCTCATATTGTAGTATGAACAAAATCGAAACGTGTATTTTCGACCTCGACGGTGTGATTTGCGACACTGCCAAATATCATTTTAGGGCTTGGAGACGATTGGCAAATGAACTTGGATTTGACTTTACAGAAGACGACAATGAGAAACTAAAAGGGGTCAGTCGAGTTGAATCGCTCAATTTAATTCTCAAATGGGGCGGTAAGGTGGAACATGACGAAGACGTCAAAGCCCTGTATGCCGAAAAGAAAAATAACTGGTATCTCGAATATATTCAACGCATGACACCTGAAGAAATCCTGCCGGGTGTCAAAAAGTTTCTCGATGAATTGAAAAGTAAAGGTATCCATATTGTTTTGGGTTCAGCTTCAAAAAATTCCAGAACCATTTTAGACCGTGTGGCATTAACCGATTATTTCGACGCGATTATAGACGGTAACTCAACTGCAAAAAGTAAACCTGACCCAGAAGTTTTTCTGTTAGGTGCAGCAGCCGTTGGTTCAAAACCTAAAAGTTGTATTGTATTTGAAGATGCCGAAAAAGGTGTTGAAGCGGCTTTGCGCGGTGGTTTTTATACCGTTGGTGTCGGTCATCCAGATGTTTTGGATGAGGCGCATATAGTCATACCGGGGTTTGAGTATATTGAGTATGATGAAATTTTGGATGCATTGAGGTCTTCTGTGGGGACTATGGCTTAAACATTTAATTATCAATCAAAAAAGTGTATGAAAAATTATATTATCCACAACGAATGGAAAATCATCGAAGATGTTTGGCGACCTGAATACAATGAAATTTCAGAATCCCTTTGCTCGATTGGCAACGGACGCATGGGCCAAAGGGCTAATTTTGAAGAAGTATATTCTGGAAAAACATTGAAAGGCAGCTATGTGGCGGGCGTTTATTATCCCGACAAAACGAAGGTGGGTTGGTGGAAAAATGGCTATCCTGAATATTTTGCAAAAGTGCTGAATGCACCGTCTTGGATAGGTATTGATGTTGAAATTGATGGCGAGATGCTTGATTTAGCCAAGTGTGAAGTAATGGCTTTTGAACGCATTTTGAACATGAGACAAGGCGTTTTGACACGCAAAGTGACTGCTAAAATGCCTTCTGGTAAAATTGTAAAAATTGATTCGACCCGTTTTTGCTCGATTGTAGACGATGAATGTGGCGCGATTCGTTATGCGATTACAGCCGTAAATTTCAAAGGAAAATTGTCTGTGACCCCCTCAGTAGATGCCGATATTTCGAATAAAGATACCAATTGGGACGAAAAATTTTGGAAAGAAGTGACCAAAGTGGTGAAAAATGCTCAGGCGTATGTCGTTGCTGAAACGAAAAAAACAGCTTTTCAAGTAGCAACGGGCATGAAGTTCAGCATTTTTCACAAAGGAAAAGAAATAGATGATTTTGTAGCGTTTCGGCGCAAAAGGGATAAATATGCGGCTTGCACCGTGGATGTGCCTGTTACGGAGGGGTCGGAAGTGGTTGTTTATAAATATGCCGCTGTTTTGTCATCTGAAAATCATCCTAAACAATCCCTTTTGAAAGACTGTCAAGAAGTCCTCAAAAAGTTTGAGAAAAAAGGCTTTGACAAAGCACTTGCTGAACAAGCCGCAGCTTGGGAGGACAAATGGTCAAAATCGGATATCGTAATTGAAGGCGATGTGGCGGCACAGCAAGGCATCCGTTTCAATATTTTTCAACTCAATCAAACTTATACAGGTGAAGACGAAAGGCTCAATATTGGGCCTAAAGGCTTTACAGGAGAGAAGTACGGCGGCTCAACTTATTGGGATACAGAGGCATATTGCTTACCTTTTTATTTGGTGAATGCCGATGAAAAAGTGGCACGTAACTTATTGATTTACAGGTATAAGCAGCTTGATAAAGCGATTGAAAACGCTCAAAAATTGGGCTTCACAAACGGAGCAGCTTTGTATCCTATGGTGACAATGAATGGCGAAGAATGTCACAATGAGTGGGAAATTACTTTTGAGGAAATTCACCGCAACGGGGCGATTGCTTATGGTATTTATAATTATATCAATTATACAGGTGATATAAAATACTTATCTGAATACGGTTTAGAAGTGCTGATTGGCATTGCCCGTTTTTGGGCGCAACGGGTTCATTGGTCAAAACATAAAAATCAATACGTTATGTTTGGCGTAACAGGACCGAATGAGTATGAAAATAATATCAATAATAATTGGTACACAAGCTACATAGCGGTTTGGTGCTTGAAATATGCGGCTGAAAGCTTGGCATGGGTACGTGACAATACCCCCCCTCAGTATGCAGCTATTTTAGAAAAGACAAAATTTGATGTTGAGTTAGAATTGTCACAATGGGAAGACATTCAAGCAAAAATGTTTTTACCTGAAAGTAAAGAGTTGGGTGTTTTCTTACAACAAGAAGATTTTTTGGATAAAGATTTAATGAATGTCGCTGATTTGCGCTCCGAAGACCGTCCTTTGAATCAAAAATGGTCGTGGGATAGGATTTTACGCAGTTGTTTTATCAAACAGGCCGATGTTTTACAAGGCTTATATTTCTTTGAAGACGATTTTGATTTGGACACTGTTAAGCGCAATTTCGATTTTTATGAACCTATGACGGTGCATGAATCGTCATTATCGCCTTGTGTCCACGTCATTTTGGCTTGCAAAATCGGCAATTATCCAAAAGCCATGGAGATGTATTGGCGTACAAGCCGTCTTGACCTCGACGATTACAATAATGATACGGAAGATGGTTTGCACATAACATCTATGGCGGGTACATGGATGTCCGTTGTTCAAGGCTTTGGCGGTATGCGTGTGAAAAATGGGCAGGTGCATTTTAATCCGTATTTGCCTGAAAATTGGCAGTCCATAGCCTTCAAAGTTCGTTTTAGAGGGGCGATTATGGAAGTTAAAGTGGCTAAGACGGGTATTGAAGTGATAAATCTAAGCGATAAAGCGATTGATATTGTGATATATGAAAAGCCACATTCTATTGAGGGTTATAAAAACTTGGTTCTCTGACAATTTTTTTAGCGCAATAACCTTCTGAAGGTTTCAATCCTTCGTTAGGTTGGAACTATTGAAAGTAATTATAAAAAGACTTTACATCGTGCTGATTACGCATAAATTCTTGATATAATATGGCAAAAAAAGCATCAGATACACCCGACCCACGTTTTGAAGTATTGCGAATGTTGACAGCAGGGCAAAAAGATAAATTGCTGCTGAAACTGTTTCGTAAAGACCCGTTATTAGTTGAAAAACTCGCTTTTGAGTTTTTTGAGGATAAAAGTGATTTAAAAAAACGGGTAGACGACATTAAACAGAGTATTGACAAATACATTAGAAAAGAGTACGTTCATTGGGATACACCCGGGGAGTTGATGATGCAAATGCGTTCGCTCAATGCGAGCATAACAGAGCATGTAAAAGTGACAAAAGACAAACATGGCGAAATCGAGATGACTCTATTGTTGCTTAACACCGCTTTTGAGCGTTTTTGGAAAATGCTGAATGAGAAAAAACAGCGATCACAAACTTTTTCAAAATATGTAGTGACTCGGACTTTAAAAGTTCTTCAACTGTTACAAAAAATGCACCCCGATAATGACTTGGATTTTAGAGATGATTTGAATCGTTTGTTGTCATATTTATATGCGTATTCACCGACATCGCATCTCGCAAAAGATGAAAAGTTACCCCCTCATTATATTCGATAAGTTAAAAATAGGATTGAAAAAAAGACCTCAAAATCCAATCAATTCCTATATTTGCAAAGCATAATAAAAGCTGCCGAAGTGGCGAAACTGGTAAACGTGCACGTCTCAGAAGCGTGTGCCGCAAGGCTTGTGGGTTCGACTCCCATCTTCGGTACTTGATTGAAAATCAAAGAGTTGTGAATAGTTAAATTCACAACTCTTTTTGTTTTTTTAACTCACAGTGACCCTATTACCCTTCAAGTTCCACCAAAGCCAATTCCCATTTTTCCATTTCGATAGCCAGTTCTTGTTGGACAGATTTATATTTATCCAAGACCTTTTGAGCATCAGCACGATTGTAAAAACTCGGATTTGCCATATCTTTTTCAAAATTAGACACTTGTTTTTCTAAATCCGCAATGCGTTTTTCAGCCGTTTGGACAGTGCGTTCTGCTTTTTTACGGTCTTTGTCGTCACCATTTTTAGTCGCTCCATTTGAAGATGTGGGGGCTACTTTCGTACTCAATTCCACGTCGCGCATATTATCCAATTCTCTTCTTTCAAGGAAATAATTGACATCGCCTAAGTGTTCGTACAGTTTTTTATCTCTAAACTCAATGGTGGTGTTTGTCAAACCCGCTAAAAACTCACGGTCATGGCTCACAACAATCAATGTGCCATCGTATTGCATCAAAGCGTCCTTCAAAACTTCTTTTGAAATCATGTCCAAGTGATTCGTCGGCTCATCGAGTAACAGCAAATTGAAAGGTTTCAAAAGCAAACATGCCAAAGCCAAACGCGCCCGTTCACCACCACTCAGTACCGACACTTTTTTGCTCGAATCATCGCCTGTAAACATGAATGCCCCGAGGATTGCCCGAAGCCTTGTACGCATTTCTGGCGGCGAGTGCATTTCCATGGTTTCAAGCAATGTATTATCTTTATAAAGCGTTTCTGCTTGATTTTGAGCATAATAGCCTACTTGAACGTTGTGACCCAAGATAACCTCCCCCTCAGTATTTGTCAATTCACCAATCAGGATTTTAGCCAAAGTTGTCTTTCCTTGTCCGTTTTGACCCACAAAAGCCACCCTTTCACCTCTATCCAATTTCAAATCTACTTTATTCAAAACATCCAAACTGCCATAACTTTTTGACAACCCTTTAGCTTCCACAACGACTTGACCACTGCGCGGCGCGGGAGAAAAACGGATATTCATGGATTTGATGTCTGCTTCATCAATTTCAATCCTGTCCATTTTGTCCAACTGCTTTTGCATGGATTGCGCCATACTCGTTTTGGTCGCCTTTGCCATGAATCGGTTGATGGTCTTTTCCCTATCCGCAATCATTTTTTGTTGATTCGTATAAGCATTTATAAGTAATTCACGGCGTTCTGCACGCATTTCTACATATTTCGAATAATTCGCTTTGTAGTCATAAATTTTCCCCATCTCAATCTCAACAGTCCGTTTGGTTACATTATCCAAAAACTGTTTATCATGAGAAATGAGAACGACAGCCCCTGGGTAGTCTTCCATAAACTTTTCTAACCAAATGATGGATTCAATGTCCAAGTGATTCGTCGGCTCATCGAGCAAAAGGAAATCGGGACGTTGCAAGAGCATTTTAGCTAATTCCACTCGCATTTGCCAACCGCCAGAGAACTCATCGGTCAAACGATTCATGTCAGAAGTCTTGAAACCAAGACCCCTCAGTATGCGCTCTGCATCCGCCTGTGCCGTTTCGCCACCGAGAATATGATGCCGTTCCGTGGCTTCCGATACATCATGAATCAAATCCATGTACGAATCTGTCTCATAATCCGTCCGAATTGTCAATTGATGATTCAGTTCTTCAATTTTCTTTTCCAATGCTTTGACTTCATCAAACGCTGACAAGGCTTCGTCAATCACTGTCCTGCCCATCGGCAAAGTCATATCTTGATGCAAAAAACCAATAGTTGCATCACTTGCCTTTGAAATTGTACCGCCTCCATTGGGCGTTTGATAGTTGGCAATAATTTTCAACATTGTTGATTTACCTGCACCATTGCGTCCCACAAGTCCCAAACGGTCACGTGGTCCAATAACGAAACTTACACTGTCCAACAAAGTACGTTCACCAAAATGAACACTGACATTAGAAACTGAAATCATTTTTTTATTTGTCTATCTTGAATAAGGGTTTTGATAATATTATACCCCCCTCAGTATTGATAAGTGATTTTCTTCAAAAACGCTGAAAAAACGGCGTAGCAGCTTCATAGACATAACTATAAAAGTTAAATTTAGAATTTGCGCCGCAAAAGTACAAAAAGATATTAAGACAATGCGATAAAAGGCTTTAAGACTTTTACTGGCTGTTTATTAGAGTGGACAAAACAACGGATTTTGTACACCATTGATTTTCGTGTATTTGCTTACCGTTTAAACCATACTGAGCAAAATCTAGCAACTTTTTATCGAAAAGATAAAAATGGAAAAAGCGTAGAGCGTTTTTATTTAATCGTGTATATTTGTTATTGTTTTAAAACACATCTATTGCTAACTTAAACCAATGAACTCAACTATTGCTTTTATTGATAAAGTCAAAACCTTTCTACACAAAATATCAACCTATTTTTTTACAAAAAGCACGCTTTATAGCCGTGTCTTAAAATCAACAATAATGAAAAACAATCCACTCTTTCTTGCACTTATTGCACTCGTCACGCTCTCAACCTCATGTAAGAATGATACTGAAATCCCCACCAGCTGTACAGGTATTCATTGGGAATATGATGGAGCAGACGGTCCGCTACATTGGGGTGAACTTTGCACAGGATACAGTGACTGTGCGGGTACTACACAATCGCCTATTAATATTCAAAATGCCACAGCAGATGTGACGTTAACAGCGATTCAAGTAACATATAAGCCTTCTACAACACACATTCTGTTCAATGGACACACAGAGTATTTTTCTTATGACACCCTTAGTCCGAGTACCATGACTTATGGTGGAGTGACTTACACGTTACTTCAATTCCATACGCATACGCAAAGTGAGCATAGAGTGAGCGGTACTGCGTATCCCATGGAAATTCATTTGGTGCATCAAAATGCGGCAACAGGCAAACTGGCAGTTGTTGGTTTATTGGTTTCAGAAGGCGCAGAAAATGCAACGCTTCAAAAGTTTATACCGTATTTGCCCGTGAAGAAAGACAGCACTTACAATGCTGCTGCGACTTACAACGCGTCAAGTTTGATACCCACAGCAACAGGCTATTATACTTATGCAGGCTCATTGACAACTCCACCTTGCTCCGAAATTGTCACTTGGTTGGTCATGAAAACACCTATTTTAGCTTCTACTGCACAAATACAAGCCTTCAAGAACGTCGAAGGTGCAAACTATCGTCCCGTGCAAAGTTTAAATAGTCGGACATTAAAGGCGTTTAACTAATTCCCCCCGCTTGTTACTCATGTCGCCTTTCTTTGCAACGATGATACCATTGGTTGCAAGGAAAGGCGACAAAAATGAGTTACCCCTGAATATTTTTCACCACCGAACAGACTTAAACTTCCACCCTGGCACTTTTTTCTGCATTTCAGGTTCATCATCTCTTTTTGTCAAGCCACAAGCCACATAGTTTTGATGGAGTTTTGCCAATGCCTCTTTGTCTAATTCAACCCCCAGACCTGGCTCTGTAGGTACAGCCACGGATCCGTCTTCAAACTTCATACGTCCACCCACAATCACCTCATCGGATTGCCAAGGATAATGCGTATCCAAAGCATAAGTCATTTTTGGAATTGCTGCACCGAGATGCACCATAGCCGCCAATGAAATGCCCAAATGACTGTTTGAATGCATAGATAAATCACGTCCAAAAGTCTCACAAACACCTGTCAAGGTCATAGAAGCCCTTAAACCACCCCAAAAATGATGGTCACTCAATATAATATCTTCAGAGCCGAGGACAATACTTTGCGGCATGTCATCAAACGAAGTCGTACACATATTTGTAGCAAGTGGTGTTTTAAGTGCTTTTCGCACTTGCGCCATATTTTCTTGCCCACGCGTCGGGTCTTCGAGATATTCAATGATGCCTTCCATTTCAAGACCGTATTTGATGGATGTTTCAACCGTCCAAAGCGCATTGGGGTCAATGCGCAAAGGGACTGTATCACCAAAAGCTTCACGTAGGGCGAATATAGCATCTACTTCTTGGCGTGGTTCAAACACACCGCCTTTCAGTTTGATGGATTTAAAGCCAAATTCTTGACACATAGCTTTGGCTTGCGCCACAATTTCTGTTGGAGTTAAGGCACTTGCTTGGCGGGCAGCAGCCCAACCTGTTGCATTTGGGTCAATATCGAAAGCTAATGCACCACCTGCACCTTCGTATTTATAGAACAAATAAGCCGCAAAAGGCACACTGTCACGCCGTTTACCACCCAACAAATCCACTACAGGTTTACCGATGATTTTACCAACAATATCCAAACAAGCCACTTCAATGGCACTGAAAATATGAACCAATTTGCGAGAATCCCAAGGGAAAAAACCCCGTTCTGCCTTGTTATCCTTACCAAAATGTGCAATCAGTGTATCATTTATTTTATTGGTTTGAAAAGGGTCTTGTCCAATTATCAAATGTTTACATTCATGCAAAGCCGTATCAATAGCCAATGTGCCTGGTATTTCACTAATGCCTGAAATACCATCATCTGTAATCAATTCGACAATGGTGCGTAAGGCATAAGGTGCGTGTAGACCTGCGGCATTGAGTAAGGGTGGGTCAACTATGGCAATAGGTGTGATATGAAAATGCTTGAGTTTCGGACCTTTTTTGTTTGGTACTCTTGTTTGTATATCCATTTTTATTAAATTTATGCCAAAAATAATACGAATAAAACATTATTTACTCATTTTATCTAAATAACAAGAATGAAAAATACACTATTTGACAGGCGCAGATTTATGACTCAAACCGCCAAAGCGGCAACAGGTATGGCTTTGTTGTCGGCAATGCCGCAAAACACAAGGGCAGAAAAGCTGATTGAACCTAAAATTAGGTTTTCAGTCATCAATATTAATCACACCCATATTTATGGTATGACGGAAGCCGTCACAAGAGGCGGCGGTCAATTGGTTTCTTTTTATGCCAAAGAACCTGACCTCGTAGCGGCTTTTGCCAAAAAATACCCACAAGCAAAATTGGCGAGCAGCAAACAAGAGATTTTGGAGGACAAATCCATCCAACTCATTCTAAGTTCGGGCATTCCTATTGAGAGGGCGCCATTGGGTTTAGAAGTGATGGCACATGGTAAAGATTACTTGGTTGATAAGCCTGGTATTACTTCATTGGAGCAATTAGCGGAAGTACGCCGCGTCCAAAAAGAGACCAAGCGCATTTATTCAATCATGTACAGCGAACGGCATGAAAATAGGGCTACAGTCAAGGCAGGGGACTTGGTCAAAGCAGGGGCTATTGGCAAAGTCATACAAACGATTGGAATGGGGCCTCATCGCATGAATCTTAATTCAAGACCAGAATGGTTTTTTGACCGCAAATATTTTGGCGGCATCATTACAGATATTGGTTCGCATCAATTTGACCAATTTTTGTTCTTTACAGGCTCAACTAAAGCGGATGTTGTGGCTTCACAGGTGGGGAATGTCCACCATCCGCAATATCCAGAGTTTGAAGATTTTGGTGATGTTATGATAAAAGGGAATGGCGGCACGGGCTACATCCGCGTTGATTGGTTTACGCCTGATGGTTTAAGTTCTTGGGGAGATGGTCGTTTGACTATTTTGGGTACAGATGGATTTATTGAAATTCGTAAAAATGTTGATATTGCATCAGGACATACAGGTGGCAATCATCTTTATCTCGTCAATCAAAAAGAAACCCGTTATTTTGATTGTAATAAAGAGCCACTCCCTTTCGGCGAACTTTTTGTCAACGATATTCTCAATCGCACTGAAATAGCTATGCCTCAAGCACATTGTTTTTTGGCTACAGAATTAGCATTGAAAGCACAGAAAAATGCTCAATCTATAACTATTGAGAAATAGAGATAGGGTGGGGATTGGTTATTGGGGATTGGTTATTGGGGATTGGTTATTAAGGAATTACAAATAACGAATAACCAATAACCAATAACCAATAACCATTTCTACAAACTTAATGATAACTTAATATATGCTTAACACAGGAATTAGATTTTGAGGACAACTTTGCGTCGCCCAATTTTCATTGGTGCATGTTACATACATTTTTGAATAATTTGGCGACCTTCCTATATGTGCATAGGAAGGTTTTTTTATGTGCAAAAACTTAACATTAACTTAATATTGGAAACTTCTTAGACTTACAATTCCATTAGAGATTTGCGATATTCAAAAATGTAATTGTAATATCTAAATTCAAAAATTATATGTCAACACTCAGTTCAAGAGGTGCATTAAGTGCCTCTGTAGTTGCTGTATTTAAAAATACCCCCCTCAGTATTTTTTTTAAAAAAACGGCTTTATCACTCCTTTTTTGCTCATTTATAAGTGGTTATCAGTCTCTTTCAGCCCAATCAGTCCTACCAGATACCAGTTATAAAGTCCTTGTACCCACAATTCTTAATTCAGGAACTGCTAAATCGTTATTGAAAAGTAATCATCAGAAAGGGAATTTATTGCGATTACGAGCTCAGTTGAATTTTTGACAAAGCAGGGTGAACAAAGACTTAACATTAACTTAATGTCAAAATGACTGATAAAAATAGGAATGTAAGACCTTTGCACCTTCAAATTAATGTATGTAAATAATATTTTAATAACAATTTAACCAACCTTTTGCCCATGTTTGGCATTGAAATTACGGCACTCTCGACAGGCTTATTCATCGCATTTATTGCTTGCCTTGTCATGATTTTTTTCTTTGAATTCGTAAATGGTTTCCATGATACAGCCAATGCGGTTGCCACTGTTATCTACACCAAAAGCTTGAAACCTATGACGGCAGTTGTTTGGTCGGGTGCATGGAACTTTGCAGGTGTTATTTTTTCTTCATATTTGGGCTTTGAAGTGGCTATGAAAATAGCTAATTTATTGCCTGTTGAAGCCGTTATGTCGCAAGCACCAGCCCAGTCCGCCGCGATGGTTTTAGCAGTATTGTTAGGTGCGATTATTTGGAACTTAGGGACATGGTATTTTGGTATTCCTTGCTCCAGTTCACATACTTTAATTGGCTCATTGCTGGGCGTAGGTATGGTATTCTCCACTTTACCAGAAAACACTTCTAAAATTGGTGTCAATTGGTCGGAAGCCATAAAAATTGGGAATGCTTTACTTTTTTCACCCCTTTTTGGCTTTTCCATGGCCATTGTTTTGATGTTCATTTTGCGCTCCAGTATTCGGAGTGATACCGCTAAAGGGATTTTTAAAGAGCCACCTGCCGATGCGCAACCGCCTCTTTGGATTCGCGCTATTCTTATTACAACATGTACGCTTGTTAGTTTTTTTCATGGTCAAAATGATGGACAAAAAGGTATTGGCTTATTGATGGTCGCTTTGATGACGTTTATGCCCATGCAATACTCCTTATCGCCTAATTTTGATGCTGCTAAAGTTCAAAACTCATTGACCATTATTCAAAATGCTATCCCTTCCGACCAAATTAAAAATCAATTTGCGCCAAAGGAATTGGCATTGACAATCGAAACCATTGAGCTATTGAAAACAGATATTAACGCTGCTAATGATGTAAAAAGCCGTTTAAGCATCCGTAAACGTATTAATTTGTTGACAAAAAACGTTAAAACAATACTTGACGAACCCAATATCATCACAGACAATGCCAAACGGTCTATCATCAAAAGCGAAATTAAGACTTTATCAGAATATACGCATTATGCCCCTTTTTGGGCTATTATTCTTATTTCAGTCGCATTGGGTCTTGGTACGATGATTGGTTGGAAACGTATTGTTGTTACCATTGGTGAAAAAATCGGTAAACGCCACATGACTTATGCGGAAGGGGCGACGGCTGAAATCATTGCGGCTTCAACCATCGGTTTGTCTTCTTATTATGGCTTACCCGTTTCCACTACGCATGTCTTGTCGTCAGGTGTAGCAGGCGCCATGGTCGCTTCAAAAGGGGTCAAAAACTTGCAAAAAGGAACAATAACCAATATCGCCTTAGCGTGGGTGTTGACTTTACCTGCAACGATTATTTTGTCAGGTGGTTTGTACTTATTATTCCGCCTTTTTGCGTAAGAAGTACCCCCTCAGTATAAAAAAGAAAGAGACTGTTTCAAAATGGTGAGTTTTGTGAAACAGTCTCTTTCTTTTTACGACAATATACAAAGGCAATTAATATCAAATGCTACATATCTGGTTCAACATCCCCTGCTTTGAAATCCGTTTTACGTTTGCGATAAAACATTTTACCATCCAGCTCCCGTTCTGATGCCACTTCACGAATGTCGTCATCTAAGCCACGAGTACCCATGTTTCGTGTGGCTGCCAAAGATGTATATGTTGCATCCGTCACACCTTTAATGACGCGTGCCCAATCGAAAGCGGGACCAATATCTACTTTATCCTTCCGATAATTGACATGTGAGACGATACCTTTAAATGTCACTGCTTGCGATGTAGGCAAAAAACGCACAGACTCAGGTAAAAACGCCCTTGGAATATTGTATTTGGCTGTCAAATAACGCAGCAAAACGATGAGTGCATCGTATTGTTCATCCGTAAAGCCAGCGAAATAGGTATATAAATCGCCATCATTCCCAAAAGGCTTATTGAGTTTAATGTATTCACTGGTGTCATCCAATGAACAATAGAGGTCACCATAACCATTATAAAGGTCATTGCCTTTCAACTTCAAAGGCCCATAGTTCGACAATTCGATGCCAACGCTTTTGCGGCTGGCTTCTGTGTTGTCCTGAATAGAGTTCTTTCCAATGTGGAATGCCCAATAATCAGGACTAAACAACCTATAAATACCGCCATCGCGTGAAACAACCAACGCCACCGAAACATGCTGGTCGTCTTTTGTCAATCCTGTAAGGTCACCATGAATATTGCCTTCCGTAAAGTGTAGGACAATTTGTGTTTTAGGATACTCAGTTGTGTAGAAAAAGTTTTGTTTGCTGCTTTGTGGTGCCACTTTTATGACTTGCATTTGCAACGATGGTTCACCTTTGATGGAAACAAGGGCGGGCATTTCGATATTAAAGGCACCGTCAATGCCATCTTTACGCATCATAAATTCTTTTTGAATGGCTTGTTCAAATTTTTTCATCCAGTAAATGTTATTAGAGATTTGGAAATAGAAAGATTTAAGTAAATGAACAAAAATAAAGTGGAAATTTATTTACCACAAGTATAGATAATCAACCTCTTACATTATTCATCGTTCATCATTACTTATTAGATTTTTATAGCAACATATAATATTCAACAAAGCTAAACAAAACTCATAATTAAAAATAATGAACGGTTATAAAAAATAAAACGAAACGCTATATTTTGTAGTTATACATATACATAGAGAGTTGCAAAATAAAATATCTTATTTCTATACTCTTTTGAATATGGTTTGCCTAAAATAATAGAGTCAAATTAGTCATAACCAATGTATTATATTTTTCACTTTTCATACCCCTCAGTAAAAAAGGCAAAACAGTCGCTGGGTTTGTAATATTTTTTTTAACATTGCGTAAAGTTTGCTTTCAAAACGTTTTTTTAAACTTATTTGTCAAAAATGAAAAAGTCTATCCTTACTTTTTGTTTTTTCTACTGCCTCTTGGGTCTGATGGCTCAAAACAAATCAAATTACAATCAATATGATTTATTTGATCCACTTTTCAATTACTCTTCCAATTCGTTGACCCGTAGTGGCACAGGCGCACCGGGACCACAATATTGGCAAAACCAAGCCAACTATAAGATAAATATGTCTTTAGATGATGAAAATCACCTCCTTACAGGTGATGTTGAGATTACATACATCAATAACTCGCCTGACAAATTGTCGTTTTTATGGCTGCAATTAGACCAAAATTTGTTCAATAAACATTCTCGGGGTGCTATCATCGCTGGTGACGGCGGGGCAGTTGGTCGCACCATGGGCTTCAACGGTGGGTATGATATTAAATCTATGACAATTGAACAAAACAATAAAAAATCAAGCGGCAATTTTAATATCAATGACACCCGTTTACAAGTCCGTTTGGACAATCCCTTGGCTGAACGCGGAGGAACGATTAAACTCAATATTACCTATTCTTTCAAAATACCGGATGGCAGTGCCTTGCGCATGGGCATGATGAACAGTCAAAATGGTAAAATATATGCTATCGCACAGTTTTACCCACGTATGTGTGTTTATGACGATATTGAGGGTTGGAATGTGATGCCCTACTTAGGCTCGGCAGAGTTTTATTTGGAATATGGCGACTTTGAATACAACATCAATGTTCCCGCCAGTCATATTGTTGTGGGGTCAGGTGAATTGATAAATGCTAAAGAAGTTTATACGAGCGAACAAAATCGCCGTTTGGCACAAGCTGCCGAAAGCGATAAAACAGTTATGGTTCGGACAAAAGGAGAGGTTACAAGTGACGATTCGCGTCCGTCAAAAGAGGGGCGTTTGACGTGGCGTTTTCGGTGCAAAAATGCGCGCGATGTGGCTTTTTCTACCTCAAAAGCCTTCATTTTAGATGCAGCGCGGATAAACTTGCCGAGTGGCAAAAAAGCATTGGCTATGTCTGCTTACCCCGTCGAAAGTGCCACCGATTCTTCTTGGAATCGAGCAACAGAATATACAAAGGCTGCGGTAGAGTTTTATTCAAAATATATTTATGAATACTCATATCCTGTTGCTGTCAATGCGGCGGGACCTGAATTTGGTATGGAATATCCAGGTATCGTATTTTGTCATTTTCAGTCTCAAAATGCGGGATTATGGGGCGTAACCAGCCATGAATTTGGCCATAACTGGTTTCCAATGATTGTTGGTAGCAATGAAAGGAAATTTGGTTGGATGGATGAAGGTTTCAACACTTTTATCAATACCTTAGCGGACAAAGACTTCAATAAAGGTGAATATGCGGCTAAGCAAAAAACAGATATGCAAGAAGTTGCAAAATATATGTTTAAAGACAATGCTGACCCCATTATGCAAATTCCTGACGTTATTCAAGGAGAAAACATCGGTTTGGAGGTGTATTACAAACCTGCAATGGGTTTACAAATATTGCGCGCAACTATCCTCGGAGAAGACAGATTTGACTACGCTTGGCGCGAGTATGTGAAAAGGTGGGCTTTCAAACATCCGACACCGTATGACTTCTTTAAAACAATGGAAGATGCTGCCGGTGAAGACTTAGGTTGGTTTTGGAAAGGGTGGTTTTATACCACTTATAAATTTGATGCAGCGGCAACAGACGTGCGGTATGTTGACCAAAAACCTGAAAAAGGCGGGTTGATTACCCTGGAAAACTTTGAAAAAATGGCATTTCCGCTTGAAATTGAAGTCGTTTATGAAGGAGGTGACAAAGAACGTATAAAATTACCAGTTGAGATTTGGCAGCGTGGCAGCAAATGGACTTTGAAAACAAACTCAACAAAACTCATTTTAGCTGTTACTGTTGACCCAGACCATAATTTACCTGATATCAATGCTTCCAATAATAAATGGTTTCCGAATAAAAAAGATGTTAGACCTTAAAACCTGACCCCCTCAGTAAAAAGGCTTTAAAATCAATCGTAAATACTTAGATTAAACACAAATTTCACAAATTAATTCGTGTAATTTGTGAAATTCGTGTCGCCTAAGTAGTTAAAATCAATCAAAAATAATTTATAAAGATGATAAAACAAATATGTGTGACACTGTTATTGATGTCATTTATCCAACAAACGGATGCACGTACTGCTGCCTATTTTTGGGGTGCCACAGGACATCGTGTCGTAGGTGAGATTGCCAATTCCTATCTTAACTGTAAGGCAAAAAAGAATATTCGGAAAATATTAGGCACTGAATCCATAGCGATTTCAAGCAATTGGGCAGATTTTATTAAGTCCGATACGACGATGAAATATTTAGATATGTGGCATTATATAAACCTTAAAACAGGATTAAAATATTCAGATTTTGAGGCTTCCTTAAAGTCAGATACCACAGCTGATGCCTATACCAAAATTAATTTTTTGATAAAAGAATTAGAAAACAAACAACTACCGCTTGATAAAAAGCAATTTTACCTCCGTTTACTGATTCATATTGTCGGCGATATTCATCAACCTATGCACGTCGGTCGTGCAGAAGACCAAGGGGGAAATAGAATAAAAGTGTTTTGGTTCAACGAACCAACCAATTTGCACAGCGTTTGGGATGATAAAATAATTGAAATGCAAAAATTAAGCTATACTGAATATACCAAAAACATCAATCATACCAATAAAGCCTTGAGAAATGAATGGCAGAAACAACCTCTCTCTATGTGGCTTTTTGAATCATACCTATTAGCGGATAAAATTTATGGTGGTATCACCCAACCAGACCAAAAACTGGGTTATCGTTACAATTATGACTATATTGCTATGGTAAATCAACAATTATTAAAAGGCGGCGTGAGATTGGCAGGTTTATTAAACGATATTTTTGGATAACTCAAATTGCTATTTATGAAAATAATAAATGTTTTTATACTGTTATATATAACAGTTATATCGTTCAGTTGTACCAGTCCGTCAACCATTGAACGAAGTAATGCAAATGCTAAAAGTGGTAAAATCATCACGGGTGCTGACCAAACCGAGCGGTATATTAAGGATTTAGAAGGCAAAAGGGTAGGTATATTGGCAAATCCAACGACTATCATTGGTCAAAAGCACCTTGTTGATAGTTTATTATCAAGAGGCATAAAAATCGTAAAGGTATTTGGTCCCGAACATGGCTTTAGGGGTAATGCCAGCAATGGCGCAAAAGTAGCTGATGAAAAAGACCCCGCTACGGGTATTCCTATTATTTCCCTTTATGGCTCAAAAAGAAAGCCGTCGGCGACAGACCTCGCTGATGTGGATGTGATGATGTTCGATATTCAAGACGTGGGTTGTCGGTTTTACACCTATATCAATGTACTGAGGGATGTCATGGAAGGCTGTGCCGAAAACAATAAAGAACTTTTGATATTAGACAGACCCAATCCGAATGGCTATGTCATTGATGGTCCTATCTTAGATATGCGATTAAAATCAGGTATTGGACAATTTCCGATTCCGATTACCCATGGTATGACCATAGCAGAATTTGCTCAAATGATAAATGGGGAAGGCTGGCTGGCAAACAAAATGACTTGTAAACTCAAAATAGTGCCAGTGGCACATTATAACCACGACCTACCTTATACCTTACCTGTGAAACCTTCGCCCAACTTAAATACCCAACAAAGCATCCTCCTTTATCCGTCTATGTGCTTGTTCGAAGGGGCGATTCTCAATTATGGGCGTGGTACACAATTTCCTTTTACCATTTTAGGCAGCCCTGCTTTAAAGGATAAATTTACTTTCTCATTTACACCCCTCAGTATTCCGGGCATGAGCGAGTCACCGATTCACATGAATGAAGTCTGTTACGGTATTGATTTACGCAATTATGATGTCAATCAGTTGCGTAAAACTAAAAGAATCAATATTCAATGGATGATAGATATGTATAAGGCTTATCCCGATAAAGATAAATTTTTTGACAGAAGTTTCAGCAAACAAATGGGCAACATAGATTTTTTGGCAGGTGTTTCTGAATTTAAAGAACAAATAAAGGCAGGTAAATCTGTTGAAGACATTCAAAAATCGTGGGAACCGGGCTTGTCTAATTATAAAGAAATGAGAAAAAAATATTTGCTGTACAAATAATATTAATGGTGAATAATTTAATGGTGAATGGTGAATATGGCTAAGATTCACCAGTCACCATTAAATTATTCACCATTAATTTTTAACGATTCTTTTAACCGCTGTCCCTTCTACGCCTTTTATTTTGATAAATAAAACACCTTTTGCATAGTTTGAAAAGTCCACATCAATAGGCGCGTTATTCACCAATTTCCGTGTTTCTAAAACCTGCCCAACAGCATTTTGAATAGTCAAATACTGAGGGGTTACTTGCGTGAATGTAATCGTCGTTTTGCCTGATGTCGGATTAGGGCTGACTTTAACGAAGGCATCTATTGAAGGCTCGTCTGTAGCAGATTGCACATCGAAACGCGTTCCTGAGTTTAGGACTTCTTTGGTTGTTGCATTTTGAACCCAAGCGACCACATAAATTTGGGATTCGCTCCAACCCGAAGTGATGGTATAAGGCAAATTAAACGTTTGTAAAGTGGAGGTAGGAGTGACTGCGAAACCATTTTGACCCAATTCGCCACCATAAGAAATGAACTTTCGCAACACATTATAGTGTACGGTTTCACCATTATTGGCATTGAAATTTATCTTTTTCTCAACAATAGCAGCATACATCTTATAATTCGCAGTCGGAACAGTACCAACAGCCTTGAGTGTTACGGTAGCAGTCCGATTTGTACCTGTCGTCTCTGTTACTTTTACTTCGATAGGGCTTGTACCGACAGCAGCAGCGTCAATGGTGGCACTTGTAATATCTCCTGCACCAACCAGAGCCGCACCATTTATGCTGGCGCGCGGCGTACTAAACACACCATAAAAATCTTTACGTGCATCCTGTTCCGTCTTATTCGCTTGATAATAAGGACATTGTGGATAAGGAATGCTTGAATGTATGGCTATGTGATGGATTTTTGTATTGGTTTCTACCCCTATACGTGAAAAGAATCCTGGGTTTTGCGAAGCACATATGCTACAATAGGTATTAGTGAAATGCTCAACCAAAACATATTTTTTTGCTTGGGCAAAACTGGTTGAATAAGTTAAGGCAATAGCCAAATAGAGAGTCAATAATTTTTTCATCCTAATCTTTTTTAATTTAATCGTTAAATAACTTTTGGAATTCGTGTCTGACTTAAGCCATTACCAATTTTTTAAGCGTCTCATACAAATAACTGTCCGAAATGCGGCAGCCATTTTCTATCATCTTAAAAATCTCAATTTCTCGTGTATCCGTATATTCTTTCTCTGTTTGAAAGAAGGAAATACCCCCCTCAGTATTTTTAAGGTTTTTGAGCCATTCGTCATCTTTTGTAAAATCAATAGACATATTTTCCTTAGCCACTAAACCTAATAGGTGTATTTTATCTTTATCAAAATAAAAAATATGTAGTTCTTTAGGTGTCGCTTGTTTCAGATATTGTACCTTCATCAAGGATTCTTCAAACATTAAGTCGCTGAATATATCTACGAGTCCCATGGCTTGTTCGGGTCTACGTTCTTTCATTTTAGCCCAATCATCGCCTGTAATAGTGTTAGCAACAAGAAATTGGATGAATTTTTTTTCAAGCGGCGCGCGTTCCTCTTTCGTTAATCTTCTAAATTTCATAAAGTTCAATCGTCTGAATACTTGGTTTTGTCTATCAAAAAAAGTGTTAAAGCACTAAATTACTGAGGGGTGTGTTTTGTTCAAACTTTGCAAGAGTGTTTGTACTCTAACAAACTTGTTTTAACATTGCACCAAAATTAACCATACAAATTTCTGTATATTATTTCACAAAATTATCACAAACTTACGACTATGTTACTCAATACTTTATTAGTTGATTTGTCACTACCCGATTTCGCATCTGGCGATGTGTGGTTGAGCCTTATAACATTAACATTTTTGGAAATTGTATTAGGTGTTGACAACATTATTTTTGTCTCCATTGTCGCCAATCAATTGCCTCACCGCGATCAAGCGAAGGCGCGTAACTACGGTTTGATATTGGCGATGGTTTTTCGTTTGGTACTTTTGTTAGGTATCGGCTTTATTTTATCCCTTGACGAACCTGTTCTGACCATTCCCTTCATCTCTGAACATGGTGTTCCCTTGGGATTGAGCTTCAAAGACATGATTTTAGCGGCGGGCGGTTTATTCCTGTTGTACAAAAGTACGATGGAGATACACCATAAATTAGAAGGTAAAAGCGAGGAAATTAAGTCAAAAGCAAATTCTACAATGACCTCTGTTATTGTTCAAATTTGCCTTGTCAATATCGTCTTTTCCTTCGATTCTATCCTGACAGCGATGGGTATGACGCAAGTTGTGTCTGTGATGATGATTGCCGTTATCATTTCTATATTGGTGATGATGGCGTTTGCAGGACCGATTTCTAAATTTATCAATACACACCCGACCATGCAAATGTTAGCCCTATCGTTTCTCATTTTGATAGGTGTTATGTTGATTGCAGAAGGTTTTCATCAGCACGTTTCAAAAGGATATATCTATTTCGCCATTGCTTTCTCGCTTGGTGTTGAGATGCTCAATTTGCGTTTACGTAAAACTTCTAACCACGTTGTTCGGCTCAATGCTGTGGCAAGGTCGGCTCATGAAGAAAAAGAAGGTTTATAAATAATGGTGAATATTTTAATGGTGAATGGTGAATTATTACTCATTAAAATATTCACCATTCACCATTAAAATATTCACGATTCACTACTCACCATTAAATTATTCACCATTCACCATAAAAAAAGCATGTTTTTCAGACGCAACAATCTTAACATCGGTATTGGACTCGGTATGATAGTACCCATTATTTTTTTTGGACTATTATCAAGCATCATAAGCCTTTCGGGCTTACAATTTAAAACACGAACTTTAGCCTTAATAGGCATCTGTTTGAACATGCTTCTCGTTCAGATGTTTAGGAAAAACAGAGCCAATGAATCCATCAGAGGCGTTGTTTTGGCAACCGTCGTGATGGCTTTTGTGTGGTTTGCTTGGTTTTATAAGGAGATTTTGGCTGAATGGTAACTAAGAGTATAGCGTAAATAGACGTGTGTATTGAGATCTATACATTATTGATTATCAATCTCTTCGCTGCAATCTTCATTACTCTCTATTTTTTACTATCTTCTTAAAAAAAACTTTCATGGACGATAACGCTATTTTTTGGGAAGACCCTTTGTTTGATACTATTAATATTGCTGAGGCATTTAACTCAGACGATATATCCTTTTTGGAGTGGGAGAATATGTTGGCTGCGGGCTGGCGGCACAATGCTATGATGTTTTTTCGAGTGAGTTCACAATTAGATGAAGAGGGTAATAAACTGGATATTTTGCCCATTCGTTATCAGTTAAATCAATTTGAGATGTCGAAAAGCCAACGTAAGGTGTGGCGCAAAAATCAAGACTTAACCTTTAAATTAGTACCCCTCAGTATCAGCGACAATATGCACATTATGTTTAACCAACATATCCAACGGTTTAAGTATAATGTACCTTATTCTCTTTTCGATTTTGTATCGCAATTTCCCAACAAACCTTTCCCAACTTTTCAATTTGAAATATATAAACTCGACAAACTCATCTGCTGTACTTTTGTGGACATCACACCCCACACATTGAGCAGTACGTATGCCATGTTCGACCTTGAAGAATCGAAACGCAGTCTCGGTATTTTTACGATGTTGTTAGAAATGGTGTATGCTTTGAGCTACAAAAAGACACTCCATTACCCTGGTTATGCGTTTTTGCAACCGTCCTATATGGATTATAAAAAACAGTTTGCGGGGGCAGAATATTTTGATTGGCAAACAGCGAATTGGTTTAAATTGTAGGTTGGTTATTCGTTATTAGTTATTGGTTATTCATACAAACAAATAACGAATAACCAATAACCGAAAACCAATAACCAATAACTAAATAAATGAAATACTACATCATAGCAGGAGAGGCGTCAGGCGATTTGCACGGCTCAAACCTCATTAAAGCATTGAAAATCAAGGATAAAGACGCAGTCATTCTCGCTTGGGGTGGCGACATGATGGCTACTGAGGGGGCTGTTTTGCGGAAGCATTATCGTGATTTGGCGTTTATGGGTTTCCTTGAAGTCATCAATAATATAGGAACAATATTTAGAAATATTGCTTTTTGTAAAAATGACATACTTGAATTTCAACCCGATGTGATTATTTTTATTGACTATCCAGGTTTTAATTTGCGGATAGCCAAATGGGCAAAACAACAGCATTTCAAGACATTTTACTACATTTCACCTCAAATTTGGGCGTGGCATACGTCAAGAGTGCATGGCATAAAAGAACGTGTGGATAGAATGTTTTGCATCTTACCTTTTGAAAAAGCCTTTTATAAAAAATTCAACTACGAAGTAGATTTTGTAGGACATCCTTTGCTCGATGTTGTTGCGAACGCCCACAAATCGACGATTGAGGATTTCAGACAGCAAAATGGTTTGGATGAACGCCCTATCATCGCTTTATTGCCAGGTAGTCGGAAACAAGAGATAGAAAAAATGTTGTCTATCATGTTGACAATTCAACCTTATTTCGCTGATTTTCAGTTAGTTGTGGCGGCAGCTGCTGCTCAAAAATTATCTTCTTTCGATATTTTTTTAAAAAATACTGAGGGGGTCAAAATTGTTCAAAATCAAACTTACGCTTTGTTGCAACACGCAACGGCAGCTTTAGTTAAGTCAGGTACATCAACCTTAGAAACGGCCTTGTTTGGTGTACCCCAAGTGGTGTGTTACAAAGGTTCAAAGTTTTCTTATTCGATTGCCAAACGGGTAATTAAGGTCAAATATATTGCGCTGGTCAATTTGATTGCGGATAAAGAAATCGTCAAAGAGTTGATTCAAGAAAATTTGACCACAGAGAATTTAGTCCGAGAACTTCAAAAAGCAATTGACAATCAAGACAGTATCAAAAAAGACTACGCTATACTGAGGGGTCAATTGGGCAATGCAGGAGCGAGCGAAAAGACGGCTGAATTAATGTGGCAGTATTTGAATAAGAGTTAAGAAAATCAAAGATAAATGTCTGAAAACAAAATACTTAAAATCGGTATCACGGGCGGTATGGGCAGCGGCAAAACTACCGTTTGCCACATCTTCGAGACGCTGGGCATCCCTGTTTATTATGCTGATGACCGTGCCAAAGCTTTGATGGTTGAGCATGAAGACTTAATAAAAGGTATAAAAAATCTTTTTGGCGAAGCCGCTTATTTTCCTAATGGTACGCTCAATCGAAAACACATCTCCGATATTGCCTTTCACAATCCATTGATATTGAATCAATTAAATGCCTTAGTGCATCCTGCCGTTTGGCTCGACGGTGAGGCGTGGCACAAAGCTCAACCCCAAGCACCCTATACACTCAAAGAAGCTGCTTTGCTTTTTGAAAGTGGTGGCAATTTTCTTTTAGATAAAATTATAACGGTTGTTGCACCTCTCGAAACCCGCATAGCGCGCGTTTTACTGAGGGGTGGCGGCACTTTAGCAAGAAGCGATGTAGAAGCCAGAATGGCTAAACAATTACCTGATGATGAGAAAATTAAACAATCCGATTTTGTGATTTGGAATGATGGAGGACAGGCTTTGATACCGCAAGTCTTAGCGATACATCAAGCACTCATAAAATCAGGTCTTAGTGAATAGACATAAAATTAGGAAGAAGTTACGATTAAACAAAACGGCGATGCCAACTCATTTTCAATGGCTTTATCCAAGCTGTTTTCAATGTACCAACGGTATTGACTAAATTATCGAAAACCAAAGTTTCGTCAGATAGTGCGCCCTCCGTATAATGCTGCGAAAAGGCAGTAGAAGGTAACGTTTTGACGGTATCACCCTCTAAATAAGCAAAGTTCATGCGCTCAAACAACTGCACATCGTATTGATTTTCAATGTCTTTTATAAAATAAACCGAAGCATCAATCGAGCAACCACTGGCATCATTCAGTGATTCATCAACAGAAAGGACAATGAATTGATTGTAAAAAACTGCACCCGCAGCCAACAGTGTTTTGCGGTGCGCTGTCCATTCGCCTACAAAACCATTGATTTGACTCGTCAAAACAACGGTTTCAGTATCCGTAAAAGGTCGAGAGGATTGATAAATCCAAACGCGCGCCGTATCGGGCATACCCCTCAGTATTTCGTCTTTTTTATTTTCCGTAGCTGTCATAAGTTATCTATTTTTTTAATTGAAGTACAAATTTACAATTCGTTTTTGAGAATTAATCCATTCATTTATCTTTAGTTTAAAACCAAATTTTATTCTTAATTAATAAAAATGTTTTGTTTTAGTTAAGAATAAAAAAATGATTTTATTTTTACTAAAAATATAAAATTTGGTTTGTTATGAATTAGAATCTTAGGAAGATTTTAAAATTTTCCTAAGATTAAAGCCTTATCCATTATTCACAAAGACAAAACATTCTTTGTCAAACCTTTAATCTTTTCTAAGGTAAAGCCAAAAGTGGAACCGACCCCCTCAGTAGCACGCACGTGAACAGATTGATTATGCGCCTCAACAATGTGTTTTACAATAGCCAAGCCCAAACCTGTGCCACCCACATCGCGCGAGCGGCTTTTGTCCACCCGATAAAAACGGTCGAAAAGATGCTTCAAATGATGCCGAGCGACACCAATGCCATTGTCAGAAACTTCAATCAAAACGACTTTATCCATATCGTAAAAACTGACCTTTGTTTGTCCGTTTTGTTTACCATATTTGACCGAATTGCCTACTAAATTAGTCAAAACTTGTCTAACTTGTTCTTTATCTGCTCGAACCCGATAGCCGTGATTGGCACCCTCCTTGAATGATAATTTAATGTTTTTGGCTTTAGCGCGCAATTCAATGTCCTCAAATACTTCAAAAACCAAATTTTGAATGTCAAAAACCTGCAAATTAAGGGTCATTTTACCACTTTCAAGCCTTGAAATGGTATCTAAATCCTGAACTATGATGCTGAGGCGTTCCACATTACGGGCTGCTTTCTGCAAAAAAGCCATATTAACGGAAGGGTCGTTGATGGCACCATCTATAAGCGAATGTAGAAAACCTTGAATATTGAAAATTGGTGTTTTCAATTCGTGACTCACATTGCCGATATAGTTCCGACGGTATTCTTCGAGTTCTTTGAGTATAGTAATCTCTTTGCTTTGATTTTCAGCCCAATTTTCGACTTCCTTTTCCACATCTTCCAGCGTGTCGCCCCCTGAAAGCGTTTGTTCTTCTCCTTTTTTAGCATCAGAAATCTTTTTGTAAATCACTTTTACACGCCGATAAATAAAAGCATTCATGAGATAGCGTGTTATAAAAAAACAGACAATGAAGCAGAGTAGGGGCAGCAACACTATATTCAAAGCCCGACTCATCTCGTTGGCTTCTAAATTAATTCCAATGACTGCAATGAATAGGACTAATGTGGTAATCAAGGCAGCATAAAAGGCGAGCTGTTTGGGTGTAGGATTCTTAAACATACATTTTTGTCAAATGTCTTGAGCTGTCATCTCTTTTTTATTGGCAAACTGAAAAAATTAGATAAAGCATCAAAACGATTAAAAATCAAATTTATAACCAATCCCTTTAAGTGTTTTTATTTGGTCGGAACCGATTTTCTCTCTTAATTTTCGGATATGGACATCAATTGTCCTATCTCCAACAATAACATCGCTGCCCCAAATTTTGTGATAAATCTCTTCTCTCGTAAACACTTTACCGGGGCGTGAAACCAAGAGCAAAAGTAACTCAAATTCTTTCTTTGGCAAATCTATTATTTCTTCCCCCCTCAGTACCTGCACCCTTTGTCGGTCAATTTTTAGATCAGAGACTTCTATAATTTTTTCATTATCATCTTCTTCTAACTTATTGCGCCTCAACAGGGCTTTAACACGGCTTATCAACACTTGTGGCTTTATGGGTTTGGCGATATAATCATCACCACCGACATCGAGGGCTTTTATTTGCGTAAAATCTTCATCACGGGCAGTCAAAAATGTAATGATGGTGCTGTGAAATTGAGGTTGCTCACGCAAACGTCTGCAGACTTCTATGCCATCAATTTCGGGCATCATAATATCCAAAATAATGAGTTGAGGGCGTATTTTATTCGCCATTTCAAGACCATCCATACCATTCAAAGCCGTCCAGACCTCAAAGCCTTCTTTTTTTAAGTTATAACTCAAGAAGTCTAATATGTCCTCTTCATCATCCACAATAAGGATTTTCGTCATTGTTTTACAATTTTATTAATTGGAAGTGTTTCCTTTGAAATAATCTGCAAAAATAGACTTAATCGCAAGGGTTATCTCATTTACAAGTTTAAGAAATTGTAAAGTTTTAGCCGAATAAAACTGTAACACGAACTTGAGTTTGTGTCACAATTAAGTAGCAATCAATTTTTCTAAAGCTTTTAACGCCTTTCCTGAAACCAATGCCTCTTCTGCTTCTGCAATACAATCTATCAAAGACGTTTCAGGTTTGATGCAATGTATCGCAATGCCCGTATTAACCGTTACGGCATCCACTTGTGCAGTCGTTCCTGTACCCCTCAGTATTGACATGAAAATTACGCCTGCTTCTTCTACTGTATCGCCACCAAAAAGTGACTCTTGTGTAAGTATTTGTTTTCCAACACTTTGTGGTGATAAAGTGGCTTCTAAATGATTCATTTTCAACTTAAAATCACCTGTCAAACTCACCTCGTCGTAGCCATCAAGCGTATGAACTATCGCAAATTGCTTGTTTGGTATTTGTTGAAAAATATACTGGTATAAACGTGCTAATTCAAGGCTAAAAACGCCCGCCAACTGGTATTTCGGTTGTGCAGGATTGACCAAAGGACCGAGCATATTAAAAAAGGTCTTGACACTCAATTGTTTACGTATCGGTCCAACGGTTTTCAAGGCAGGATGAAAAAACGGGGCATGAAAATAACAAATATTTGCTTTGTCTAATTGTCGTTTCAATTTGTCTGTATCATTCGTAAATTGATAACCTAAATGCTGCAAAACATCAGAAGAACCACTGTTTGACGACACGCCCACATTGCCATGTTTAGCGACTTTGTAGCCCGCCCCCGCCAAAACGAAAGCCGATAATGTAGAAATATTGAAGGTATTTTTACCGTCGCCACCCGTACCGCACACATCAATCGCCTCAACGCCTTCCAAATCAACAGGGACACACAACTCCAATAAGGCTTCACGAAAACCTTGTACTTCGGCGACCGAAATCGGACGCATCAGATATACTGTAATGAAAGCCGCAATTTGTGCGTCGTTGTATTTACCCGTCGAGATATTGACGAGAATCTCTTTCGCTTCCGCTTTTGACAGTTTTTTATGTTCAAAAAGTTTTGATAAAACTTGTTTCATAATGTGTTTTTTATCGAATTTTGTGTTTTAACTTTTTAGTTAAACTTAAAATTAATACTTGATTTTAATCTAAAAATGATTGTTTTTTACGTTTTCAAGGTTAACTTTTTGGTTAAATTAGAAAATTAATGTAAAATACTGAGGGGTATCAACGCATCACATTCTTAATTTTCTCCAAGCCTAATTTCCCAATGGCTTTAATCAAAGCCTCTATTTCTTCTTCTGATGGCAATTCGATATAGGATTTTTCAAAAGACAAACCATTGGCTTTGATTTTATAAACAGCCTCATGAAATTCTACGATTAAATCCAAACTAAAAGATTTTGTTTCGGAAAGGTTATGTACCCAATTTTTGCCTAAACAAGTGGCTTTGATAGACGTTGTTTCGGTTGTTTTAGCTAAATTTTTATCTAAAAAATCTATGCTGTTTTCAGTTTGTGAAACAGTTAAATCTATAAAAGTCAAATTGTCAAAAAAATCGAAAAATGTACGAAATGAAGCCATTTTTTCAAAAAACCTTAGAAAAGCGGCTCTGAAACAGGTTTCATACAATTTTAAAACAACCTCTGGAGATTTCGTAATAGCATTTGAACGGTCTTTTTGTTGCATCGCTAACTGCAAAAGCGATAGTTCTTTTTGCCAATCGTCAATCTCTTCGATACTCTCTCCTTTTGCGCCTTTAATGGTTAATACCAATGAGTCAATCAATTGTTGGGCGATAAAAGTCGCTAAAGGTTCAATATAATTTGTATCACTTTGATTCAAGACATTATAATATTCATCTCTATTTTCAAGGCGTACAACAGCGGGCATATAACCTTTTATCATCAAAATCATATTCATCAAGATGCGCCCCATACGCCCGTTCCCATCACCAAAAGGATGGATGCGAATGAAACGCAAATGAAAATAACAAGCCACTAAAACGGGGTGAAAATCATATTTTCGTTGTGCTTTTCGACTCAATTCCTCTGAAAACAAGTGATTATTCGTCCAATTAACTAATTCATTGACCAATCGCGGCACTTCTTCAGGTGATTCAAAATCTATACGCTCGCCTTGTGGTGAATAAAGATAATTAGAAAAAGTCTTATATTCACCTGGATTGATTTCTGCCAGTTCGTCTTGAAATGGTTCAACCAACATCATTTTATGGAAGTCTTTAATCACCCTTTCCGTCAGACGCAAATCTTTATGAACAACTTCTTCTAATTTTTTTAATGCCTCGTTGTGTCCACGCATTTCAATATAATCTCGAAATGGTTTACCTTTTGCAGTGATGCCATACAACAAAAATGCCCGTGTTTCAGTCATTGTCAACGTATTGCCCTCCATGCTGTTCGAGTGGTAATTCCAATCGAGCCGCAATTTTTGCAAGACACGCGCCATTCTATCTGCCTGAATGGGGCGTAACGCGTCCAATTCCTCTTTAAGCGCATCTATTTTTTCAAGAAGTTCAATAATTGTTGCCATTATTTTTCAACTTTTAACTTCCTCATAATCAACATCTTCTGCATCATCCATATTCTCGTCGTCATCTTCATCCTCATCTTCATAGTCATCGCTATCAAAACTTTCATCAAAATTATTAGGGTTTCCTAACATATACATCATTTCATAATTGCCTTCACCAACGCTTTTATTCAAGGTATTAACCACTTTTTGCACATTGTCATAAGGGCCATTGATAAAAAAAGGCTTACCATTTTTGCCAAATTCGACCTCAATCAACTCAACATCTTCGGTATCTTCTTCCAAAATCATTTGGCTTAAAACCCAATCTTTTTCGGGCTTGAAACCCAAATCTTCGGCATACGCAATCGCACCGTATATAATATTGTGTGCTAAAACATATTCAATGGCTATTTTTCCGTAATCATGAACGCTGAAAATTTTGTCGCATAACTCTTTATATTCATACTCAGATTTGTTAAAAGCGTAGTTTGTATTTTTCAAACCCAAGCAGAAAATATCTAATAAGTACATGCCAAAAGTAATATTGCCAGAGGTATGTCGCCGAGCAACAATAACGCTACAAATACCTGATTCTTTCCAATCGGTACTAATCCAACATTCTGAAATCGGCAATGTGCGCGCACGACCTGTTAGAATATAGTTTTTAGGCGTAAGCTGCTGTTGCGGCTTCGCAACTGGTTTTTTCTTAGTTTTCTTTTTGTTTGCCATGATTTTTTGATTTTTTTTAAAAAACATATTCAATTGCATTCCCTTTTTTCACTGCTTCGGGTTGCAAAAAGTCTCTTAAAATCTGTTTGCCGTAATCAGTCATGATACTTTCAGGGTGAAATTGGACACCTTTGACATCATATTTAATATGACTCAACGCCATAATGACCCCCTCAGTATCAACGGCTGTTATCTTCAATTCGGCAGGTAAAGTCTCCTTCACAACGGCCCATGAATGATAGCGACCAACCAATATTTCAGAAGGTACATTCTTGAAAATCGCTTCGTTTTTATCCACTATCTGAATCGGTGTCGCCACGCCATGATAGACTTTCGGCAAATTATACAACGTACCACCAAACGCCTCGCCAATCGCTTGTTGACCCAAACATACGCCAAAAATCCGTTTTGTCGGAGCATATCTTTTAATCAAAGCGGGCATAATACCTGCCTCGCTCGGCAAGCCTGGGCCGGGTGACAAAATGATGCAATCGTAAGCGTCAACAGCATCTAAACTGATTTTGTCGTTGCGAAATACTGAGGGGGTCTCGCCTGTCAGTTCGGTGATATATTGCACCAAATTATAGGTGAAGCTGTCGTAATTATCTAAGACTAATATTTTCATAACTAATTGATTTAAAACTATTAAGAAATATTTTCCGCAGCTATCAAAGCCACTTTCAAAGCATTCAACTTATTGTTCACCTCCTGCAATTCATTCTCTTCAACGCTTGATACAACAATACCAGCCCCTGCTTGACGGTACAAAACATTGTCTTTTGACAAGAAAGAACGAATGATAATGGCATGGGTCAAATCGCCGTTGAAACCGATGAAACCGATGCCGCCGCCGTAAAAATGACGGTTCGTTTTTTCGTATTGGTCAATCAATTCTATCGCTTTGTATTTCGGCGCACCGCTCAAAGTACCTGCAGGGAAAGTATCTGCAAAAACATCAATAGGATTGACATTATCCAACAATTCACCTTCAACTTTTGAAACGATGTGAATGACGTGGCTGAAAAACTGAATATCACGCAATTCTTTGATTCTTACAGATTTACAATGTTTTCCTAAGTCATTACGTGCCAAATCAACGAGCATAATATGCTCCGCATTTTCCTTCGGGTCGGCTGCCAAAGCACGTGCTGAACGGGCATCTTCTTCGTCATTGCCTGTCCGTTTGTACGTTCCTGCAATCGGATTGACGCCTGCAATACGGTTTTTAATGACCAATTGTTGTTCAGGAGATGAGCCAAAAATCTTATACGTACCGTAATCAAAATAAAACAAATACGGCGAAGGATTGATGGAACGCAACGCCCGATACACTTGAAATTCGTCGCCTGTGAACGCTTGAGCAAAGTTACGTGCTAAAACAATTTGAAACACATCACCAATCTGACAATGGTGTTTGCCAATCGTGACCAATTTTTTGAAATCCTCGTCGCTCATATTCGTCTTTTCCTCCCCCCTCAGTATAAAATCAAAAGTAGGCACTGTTTGGCTGTGCAAAATGGTTTCAAGCCTTTCCATTTCAGAAGTCATGCCATCGGCGAGGTTTTCGATAATTGTCATTTCATCTTTAAAATGGTTGATAGCGATGACAAAACGATATAAAGCATAATGCAAATCGGGCAATTCCGTTGTCCGTTTTGTTTTGTCCAAAACCATTGTGTCAAAGTATTGCACCGCATCATAACTCGTATGACCGAAAAAACCGTTGCCCCCTAAATCCCCCAAAGGAGGACTTTGAGACCGTGAGTCCCCCTTTGGGGGATTTAGGGGGCTTGTTTTAAACTGGCTGATAAAGTTTTTAAACTCTTGCAAAACAGCAGAATTGGGCAGTCTTTGTACCCGTTTTGTACCATCTGTATAAGTTTCCGTCACATCATTACCTTGTGCGACAAAACGTGCAATTGGTTCAATACCAATAAAAGAAAAGCAGTTTTCGACACTCCTAAAGTCTGTTGATTCCAACAATACGGATTCGGTATATTGGTCGCGTACTTTCAGGTAAATACTGACGGGTGTGAATGTATCTGCCAAATGTTTTTTGGTAATCGTTTTTAATTGTATTTTAGTTTGCATTTTTATAATTAATTGATTTATAAGTATTTATAAAGTATATAATACAGATTTACAAAATTTTAAAAATTTCGCAAATCTTTTACCCTTTCTAAATTTGACTTGCCAAAGCCCAATATTCATTGTCATTAAACCTAAAATCGCCTACAATACTGAGGGGGGTCTGTCGTGTATGCGCTCGTATCGAACGCTCATTTTGTTTATTGATAAAAGTGATGGCAAAGGCATATTGTGGTGCATAAATCTCTTGTATTGTCTTAAATAATTGTCCTAAAATACCTTGCCCTCTAAATGATTCATCAATACAAACGGGTCCATATTGAAACGAGTTTTTTGTTGTGATAGCCACATTTTCCAAAGAAAAATCGGTTAATAGGCTTTCCATTTCTTGGATAATCGTCCATTGACTGTAATATGCCCAATCGCTTGTTAAGGCATAAGCTGCTAACTCTCCTGTATCAGCAACAGCAATAAAAACACCACCTTTTGAAACCAATTCATTGAATTGTTCATGCGTAACTTTCATGGTTACAAAGCCTTTTGTTTGCTTTTCAACTTCGGTCAAATTGCTGACATGATATTTTTCTTGAAGCTGTAAAATGGCTTGAATATGTTCTATTGTTGCTTGTTTGATTATCATTTTATGATGCAACGCCAAATTGTATTTGGCGCATTATTTTTCGCCAAATTGTATTTAGCGCATTATTTTTCACCAAATGAAATTTGGCGTTACATTGTTGTATTATTGAAATAAACGCAAAAACGGCTTGCTGGGTTAAGACCAACAAGCCGTTTTTGATATGAATACGATTTCAGAAACAAAACGGTGTGCGCTCAACCCTTGAGAGTTTGAGTGTGCCACCACCAGTTGTTTGCTTGAAAAGAAGAATTCATTATTTTTTATTTTTAAATTATGGGTGCAAAGAAATTTCCTTTTTGTTGAAAAATCAAAGAAAACGTTGATTTTTCTTTTTAATTTTTTGTAAAAAAATATAAAACATTGAAAATCAATGAAATACTGAGGGGGTGTTTAGTTCTCCTCATTCATCCGATGATACAATCTTTTCAAAGGCAAGGGGCAATCGTGTAAATTATGGACAATAGCAATGGCATCGTCGCCTTCATAATCCGTTAAAAGCCAAGTATTATTGGCTTGTTTGGTATAAACAGCGACCCTTTTGCGCTCTTGATAAATCAGAACATACTCTTTAAAACTGGGCAATGTTCTGTACATATCAAATTTTAAAGTTCTATCATGAGTATTTGTCTTTTTAGAAAGTACCTCGACTATGACTCTCGGATTGGTGATTGTATCTTCACGTCCTTCAAAAAAGTCAGGTTTTTCGCAAATCACAACTGCATCGGGATAGACAACTTTGTTATAGTCTTCAATCCGAATTTTTGTATCGCTGTTGCTGACGATGTAATCGAAGTCATTGTCATAGACAAAAACCTCAAAATAAGTGATGGCTCTACTTGCCAATCGGTTGTGTGGTAATTTTGCGCCTGCCATTTTTACAATGATACCGTCGTGGTATTCGTTTTTGTAAAGAGATTTTTCTTCCGCCCGAAAGTATTCTTCGAGGGAAACAAAGCGTTGTGTAGCCGCTTTTCTCTTTGGGGGTGATAGACTTAATGCTGCCGTCATATTGCTCTTTTTTTATACAAATCTATGCAATTTTACTAAAAAAACAAAGATTTTTAGATTTTTCAAACAAAATAAAATGAATAATAACAGACTACTTATCTTAGCCCGAAAATAATCGCTTATGCACTTAGTTATTGACATCGGCAACACAGATATTGTTTTTGGTATTGGACAAAATGAAGCATGGACACACATCTTTCGCACGCGCTCACTACCCGATGAGCCACCGTTTTATTATGAAAAACAGTTGCGTTTACAGTTTTTAGAAGCCAATCTGGGTATCCACGAAATAAATTCGCTCGTTTTGAGCAGTGTCGTGCCACATCTGACCGATACGATTTCGACTATGGTTTCAGAGCTTTTTGGCAAAACGCCTATTGTGGTTTCACCCAATGTTTTTCCTGAATTAACGGTTGCCATTGACCAAGTGAATGAAATCGGTTCCGACCTTTTTGCCAATGCGGTGGCTGCTTACACGAAATACAAACGCAATGTCGTTGTCGTTGATTTCGGAACGGCACTAACGTTTACGACCGTATCTGGTGAAGGCACTATCTTAGGTGTTGCCATTGCACCGGGCTTGAAAACGGCTGTTAAATCGCTGTTTTCACATACTGCTCAACTGCCAGAAGTACCGCTTGTCGTTCCCAAATCGGTGTTTGGTAAAAACACGGTTCACGCCATTCAATCTGGTATTTTGTTGGGTTATGAAAGCCTTGTTCGCGGCATGATTTCCCGTATTCGCCTTGAATTAGAGGGCGATTGCGTGGCAGTCGCGACGGGCGGATTGTCTTCGATAATCGGCACTTTAGAAGGAGAATTTATTGATATCAACCGCAATTTGACGCTGGACGGTTTGAGAATAATAGGCGAAAGAATGCTACTAAATGAAAAGTGAAAAACGAATAGTGAAAAATATAAAACATAGGTTATGAATGATTTGAGTCTATTAATTTAGGCAATCCATTTTCAAATGAGTATAAAATTTGAGACTTTTTGTTGGAAACTTTTGATAAAATTAGGTATCTGACACAACTACTTTTTCAAAAAGCTGTTTAGTATTCAAATGTTTCAATAGAAAGTGAAACCTAAATGTTATAAAATATGTCAAAAATCAATGTTTCGGCTGTTAGTTACTTAAATACTAAGCCTTTTTTGTACGGTATTTTTCAACATGATGTGCAAAATGACATCAACATGTCGCTCGATATCCCCTCAGTATGCGCTGCCAAATTGGTGTCTGGTGAAGCTGATTTAGGGCTTGTACCTGTCGCCGTGATACCGCATTTATCCACGCCGCATATTATTTCAGATTATTGTATTGGTGCAGTCGGTGGCGTCAAAACGGTTTGTATTTATTCCGATGTGCCGATTGAAGAAGTTAAAGCCTTGTACCTCGATTATCATTCTCAAACTTCTGTTGCATTAGCGAAGGTTTTATTAGAAAAATATTGGCAACTCAACCCCATTTTATTGGATTCGCAAGAAGGTTATATCAAAGACATAGGAGGTGAAACGGCTGGTTTGGTCATTGGCGACCGCACAATCGGCTTGTCAGAACGATTTGAATACGTCTATGATTTGGGTCAAATGTGGGCTGATTATACTGAGGGGTTGCCTTTTGTCTTTGCAGCTTGGGTATCGAATAAAAAACTACCAGATGACTTCATTAAAAAATTCAATGAAGCGTTAAGTATTGGCTTAGAGCATATTCCGCAATTAATCTATATTTTGCCGACTCAATATTTTGCTTTTGATTTGAAAGAATATTTCACTAAAAATATTTCTTATACGCTCGATGCCGCTAAAAAAATCGCTTTAAAACGCTTTTTAACAGAAATAGAAAATCCCGTTTCTATTGATTATTGTTGATTGATTAATACAGATAGTTGATTGAATATTGTTTAATTTGCAATGACAATAATCAATCAGCAATCAACAATAATCAATTATAAAATGCCCGAACAATTCAAGCGACAAATTTCGCTCTACACACTCACCATGATTGCTATTGGGTCAAGTATTGGCTCGGGCATCTTCAAAACGCCTTCTGAAATTGCTGGATATCTGCCTGTCGAAGGTTGGATGTTTGCTGTTTGGATTGTCGGCGGACTCATTGCTTTGTGCGGTGCTTTGACTTTTGCCGAAATTGCTTCCCTTTATCCAAAAGCAGGCGGTTTTTATGTGTTTTTGAAGGAAGCTTTTGGCGAACTGCCCGCTTTTTTGTACGGTTGGACGATGTTGGTGGTCGTCAATACAGGGTCTCTGGCGGCGTTGAGTTTGGTTTTTGCTTCTTATCTCAACTTTTTAATACCGATTTCAGACACAATGCAAGTCGTTGTCGCCATTTCTGCCATTGTTGCTTTGACGATTATGAACGTTTTAGGTGTCCGTTTAGGCGGGCTTTTTGCGAGTATTTTTACAACTGCAAAGTTGCTGGGTATATTTGTCGTCGTGGTTATTGGTGTTCTTTTAGGCTATAACAATGTAAATTATACAGATTTGACTTGGACAGGCAATGCTCAAAACTTACCACTCATATCGGCGTTTGGCTTGGCTTTGATTGGGACAACTTTTTCCTATGGTGGCTATCAACACGCTACTTTTATAGCCGCAGAAGTCAAAGACGCACAACGTATTGTACCTCGGGCGATGCTCATCGGTATTTCAGTTGTATGTTTGGCGTATTTAACTATCAATATGGCGTATTTGCGACTCATACCGATTGGACAAATAACGACATCTCGTAGTGTCGCATCTGATGCCGTTTCAGTTGTATGGTCAGCAGGTGCGACTTTTATTGCCTTCTTAATTGTTCTCTCTGTATTAGGTACGATTGGTATTTATATCCTCACAGCACCACGTATTTATTTTGCTATGGCAGATGATGGCTTATTTTTCAAGCAATTTGCTGCGATTCATCCGCGTTACAAGACCCCTCAGTATGCTATCATTTTTCAGTCGTTGTGGACGATTGTTTTACTTCTTTTTTGGAAAACCTTTTCCGACCTCATCACTTATGTGGTGTTTATTGACACTGCTTTTTTTTGCTTAACAGCAGCTACTATTTTTGTTTTTAGAAAAAAAATAAAAGAGACCACATCAGCCTATCGTACAATCGGCTATCCTTTTACGCCTTTGATTTTTATGGGTATGAGTGGGTTTATTGTCATCAATACATTGATTGAAAAACCTGTTCAAGCCATTTCTGGTATTGTATTTTTAGGGATTGGCGTTGTGGTTTTTTATATTTTTAAAAAGAAGAAGTTAAATAAATGAATGTATTAAGAGCAAATTGCCTTGTAATTTGCTGAAATTACGGTGATTTGGCTTTTATACTGAGGGGTCTATCCTGGGTCTGCTTCCGACCCAATTTTATGCCTCAACAAACCTCTAAAAGCATCCATAGCTGTATTGCCTTCATGCACAACCTTATAAACTTCGTGCGAAATAGGCATTTCAACATTGTATTGCTTCGCTAAATCGACGACAACGCTGCACGTTTTAACCCCTTCGGCCACCATGGACATATCGTTGATGATGGCTTCAATGGATCGTCCTTTGCCTAATTCAACGCCGACAGACCGATTTCTACTGAGGGGGCTGATGCAAGTCGCTATCAAATCGCCCATACCCGCCAAACCTGCAAAAGTGGTCGATTTTCCGCCCATTTCGATGCCCAAACGGTTCAATTCTGCCAATCCACGCGTAATTACACCGGCACGTGTGTTGTCTCCAGCACCCATACCGTCGCCCATGCCCACGGCTATGGCGATGACATTTTTTAAGGCACCGCCGAGTTCGCAGCCAATTACATCGTCGTTGGTGTAAACGCGGAACAAACCCGATCGAAAGACTTTTTGCAAGGCATTTGCAATAGTGCTGTCCACCATTGCAATGACCGCTGCTGCCGCTTGCCCAGCCATAATTTCTCTTGCTAAATTGGGCCCCGTCAGTATGCCCGCAGGATGTCCGGGCATTAGGCTTTCTATAATTTCAGTCATACGCATACGAGTCCCTTGTTCTAAGCCTTTTGTCAAACTGACAATCGGCACCCACGGGCGAATATGTGTTGCAGCTTCTTCTAATACATCGCGAAAACTATGAGAAGGGATGCCCATAATAATGACATCGGCATCTTTTACTGCTTCTTTAATAGACGTTGTGGCTTTTAGAGATTCATTTAAATCGGCACCAGGCAAGTATTTTTCGTTACGGTGGTATTTGTTGATGTCTTCGACAGAACGGTGGTCTCTTGCCCACATAAGTGTAGGGCTGTTTCGAGCCGTTAAAGAAGCGACTGTTGTTCCCCAAGAGCCACCACCGAGTAAACCGATGCGTAGTTTTTTATCCATGATTTTTTATTTTTCTATTCAGTTTGTCCTAATTCTTTCAAAAACAAGCCACGCACTTCTTCAATGCGCTCATTCATATTGGCTGATGTCCAATCTTTTACGTCAATAGGAGGCAGTACGACAACCTCAATAGAAGTTGGTTTAAATATAGATGTACCACGAGGCATTGCATCATGGGCATTTTTGATAACCACAGGTACAAGCGGCACTTTGGCTTGCATGGCGAGGTGAAACGCCCCTTTTTTGAATTTGCCCAAAGTATAATCATAACTCCTTGTCCCTTCGGGAAATATGATGACTGAAGTGCCGTTTTTCAAAGTGTCAACGGCGGGTTTCATGGCTTCGATTGATTTTTCACGATTTGTGCGGTCTAAAAATATTGTGCCTGATGCTCTCAACATGTGTCCTAAAATAGGCAGTTTTTGCAATTCCTTTTTAGCAATCGCTCGGGCTTTTTTGCGAATCAATTTAGCTGCAATCAAAACATCGGCACTGCTTTGGTGGTTGAAAATAAACACACAAGGGCGATGGTTGGTTAGATGTTCTTCGCCTTTTACCGCCAACTGAATACCCGCTGCAGCTGTTCCAAAATCACCTACACCCGACATCATGGCATCAATACCCTCCTCAAAAGACATATTCATCACACCTTTTGTTACGCCTTGTAGGAAGGCTGGTACAAAGACGGAGGCAGCCAAACCCGTCCGCAATACATTCGCCACTTGCGAAGGCTCGTCGTCATCGAAACGATACACGGGCCAATCGTTTTTGAAGGCTAAACCAGAGAGTTTGCCATCGGGATTCGTCGGGCGTGGATTGCCGACGATTTCAAGAAGAGGTAAGTCCTCTGCACTATCGGTATAGAAAAAACTCTTACTCAAATCAAGGTCGAACTCTGCTGCTAATTTTTTCGCCGCGTGTGCTTTGCCGTCACCCCAACAAGCGGGTTGGATGATATTGCCTGTAAAAACACCTTTTTCGACCTCCATGCGTGTACACATGACGTGTTTGATACCAAAATCGCGCGCAATAGGGTCGACTTGATAAGGTGTGGCGGCTGAAATAATGGCAACGGTATGGCCTTGTGCAATATGTGCCGCCACCAGTTCACGTGCTTCTGGATATATAGCGGACGCTAAATATTTGTGATAAACTTCCTCACCCACTTCTATAAACACTTGTTCCTTGACGCCTTGTACCCCTTTTGCGCCAATAGCTGCCATGCTGGCAAAATTGCCGTTGTCTGTCGCAAAAGATATAACACCTGCAAATTGAGCTACGATTTCTTTTTTAGACATCTTACCGCTCAGTATGCGTTCTTTCATAAAGTCTTTGGCAGAAAAACCTTTGATGAGGGTTTTATCCAAATCAAAAAACGCCCCAATGTGTGCGCCCGCTTCACCCGCCATGATTTCAGTGATGATGGTTTCCGTTCGCGAGCCTGGAACGAGTTCGCGCTCCAAAGGTACTGAGGGGAGGTCTTCAAAAGGTTTTGCTAAGATAATGCCTTGCAGTTGATTGATGTGCTGTGCCACAGCGTCCAACTGTTGGATGAACTGAGTAATATTTGCCTTCTTAGGGTCGCTTTCTGTTGGTATCAATTTAAGGTTTTTTGCCAACAAAATGCCATTCAGTAAGAAGGGTTTAGACACAGCTTCAATGCGTCTGATGCGCCCTTGCCAGTGCATTTCTTCGCCGAGGAAAAGGCAGGAATCCATAAATTTTTTCTCATTCCATTCTTGATGCACGTCCCAAATTTGTAAACCATGCGCTATGACCCGATACGCCTCGATATAATTGAACAATAAAACAGGGGCAACCAATATCTTTTGTTTTTCTAATAAAGCTTTAATATCGCTGTCGCTTTCCATGATATTTGTCTGCCAATCAGCGTTAATAAAGTTCAAATCTGCTTCAATTTCTTCGGTAAATTGCGGTTTTCGAGAATAAAAGAACTCAAATTTGAACATATCACGCAGCGACATAATTTCTGTCCAAAACACCAACATGCGTTCTTCAGCTGGTAATTGGGCAATGCGAATCAATGCCAATTCGATGAATGCCCGATGATAGAGATGATGCACCGCCATATTCGCATAGTAGGTTGCCGACAAATAATTTTCACGCATAATCGTGAATTTGGCATTCAAACTATCGCCTTGTTGCAAAAACAGTTTCGCTTCGGTCAACATATTCAAAGCAACTTGAACGCTTTTTCCAATCGGGCGACCTCTATCCACAAGCGCATCGCGTTTATGACTTTCGATGAGTTGCATCAAGTCAGCAATATCGCTTTCAACGCCCCGCTTTGTTAAAGCAAATTTGCTCAACAAAGACGTGCAAATCAATGAAGTTGTCGTCACAGGCGTAATAGCATTGATGCGATGCACCAATTCAAAAGCAAAATGAGAAATGGCATTATTAGCCGATGGTTGGCTGTCTTCATCGTCTGGAATGGGTGCATTGTGGATGCTAGATGTGCCAATTGGGTCGCCGATACGCAAAGAAATGCGCCCCAAGTTGCCACTCATTTTGCGGATATAATTCATCAACCACGCCAAATTTTCAGGGTTTTTCTTCTTGCCACGTCCTTCTTTGGTCATTTCAGCGACATCTGGAATCAAATCATAGACAATAGAAACCGGTACGTATTTTACGGTTTGGGTGGAGTGTTCTTCTGCTTCTAAAATGTATTTCAAAATACCCATTTGGGGCCAAACCAATTTACCTGTTCGTGAACGTGTCCCTTCCAAAGCCCACATAAAATGCGCTTGTTTATCCAAAAACGAAGCAATAAAGTGGCGTAAAGTGGCTTTATAAATCAAATTATCCTTGAAAGAACGCCGAATATATATCACACCCGCCTTACGTGCAAACTTACCAATACCATATAAATCTAAATTAATACCTGCAAACATAAAAGGTAAAGGCAGTCCATGACGCGCCAAAACGACGGATAAAACAAGCAAATCCACATACGATTTATGCGTCAAAACAAAAGCAATGGAGTTAGTCCGCATCAGTTTAGTCAACTTTTGCATTTCATCTGGATTCACATCTATTGTTTTGTCATAACCTCTACTCAATATATATTGCGCTGCTTCCATCATCACAACATTCGACAAAGGTTGATGTTCTGCATATAGTTCTGTTAAGTATTCTTCCGCTTGTTTATGCACTTCTTGAAGGCTGTCACCTGTGAGAGGCACCAAACTTGCCAAGGTTTTTTGAAAATCGGGGTGAATCAGCATTTTCGTTATTTCTGATAGGGCGACCTTTTGTTCTTCCATATTTTTCTATTTTTATGTCAAATAGCGATAAGTAGAGTGTCAAAATACTGAGGGGGTCGAGTGAGTTCAAATGTATTGAAGATTTCGACATTTACGAAACAAACAGATAGAAAATCAATTCTAATAGGGTAATATAAATCCGTATGGACTTTATTCAATAAATTGTCTTTGAATTCATAAATATAAAATAAAATTTTTTTTATTTAAACATTCACATATCTTAGTAACAGCTTAGAAATAAGTTCTACCACATCTAACATCTTGTAACCCGCCGTTTCAACGGCGGGGCGATAATACG
>JANOAU010000099.1:0-2609 GCA_031411275.1 Saprospiraceae bacterium
CAAAAGATGAAAAAACGCTTTATGTCGCTCTTTTGGGTTTCAATGCCGTAGCCGTTGTAGATGTACAAAAACGCAGAACCAAAGGCTTAATTCCAACAGGGTGGGGGACGACTCGCGTGCAGCTTTTTAATAATGACACTCAATTGGCAATACTTTCCGCTCGTGGATATGGCGCGGGGCAAAATGGCGGTAAAGATTTTAAAAAACCTATACAAGGCACATATGTCGGCGATATTCAGTTGGGTACTTTTCAGCAAATAGAAGTTCCGAATGATATTGTATTAAAAACCTATACGCAACAGGTTTTGAATAATACTTTTAAAGGGGTTGAAATTAAAAATACAAATACAGTTTGCCCTCCTTTGGGGGGCAGCGGGGCTTCCCCTATTAAACACGTGGTTTATATCACCAAAGAAAACAGAACTTATGATGAAGTTTTCGGACAACTCAAACAAGGCAATGGCGATGAATCGCTCGCTCGATTCGGTGTCAATGTGGATTTAAAGGTAAAAGACAGCGTGGTACTGAGGGGGGTAAGTGTTTCGCAAAACCACCATAAAATTGCTCAAAATTGGTCATTTTCAGACAATTTTTACTGCGATTCTGATGCGTCTATTCATGGGCACCATTGGATGATGGGGACTATTCCGAACGAATATGTGGAAGCCAACTCCGCAGCCGATGCGCGTTTTATGTCTTTTTCGAAAGCCAAAGGGCGGCGTTTTCCTAAAACTACGGGGGGCGTTGACCCTGAAGATTACAATGAAATAGGGGGTATTTGGGACAATTTGTATAGAAATAAGGTCTCATTTTTCAATTTTGGAGAAAGCAATGAAGCGGTTAATTCTTATGAAGAGAAATTTGATACCACATTTGGCGCATCAAATTCTGTTGTTTTTCCATTGCCAAAAGTGCTGTTCGATAATACCAGCCGGGATTATGCAGGATATAATACAAGTATTCCAGACCAATTTAGGGTAGAGCAATTTGAACGTGAATTTAAACGCCTGTGGCTTTCGGGTAAAGATACGATGCCCGCTTTTATCGGTATTCAGTTGCCCAACGACCATACGTCAAAACCACGCCCCGAAGATGGTTATCCATTTATTCATAGTTATGTAGCAGATAATGATTTGGCGTTGGGCAGAATGTTGGATTTTTTATCGAAAACACCTTATTGGAAGTCCATGCTAGTCATTGTTACCGAAGATGACCCACAAGGTGGTGTTGATCATATTGATGCCCATCGTTCTATTTTGATGATGGCTGGACCGTATGTCAAAAAAGGTTTTGTGAGCCACAAACATGCTAATTTTGGGTCTATTCTGAAAACAATTTATCATATTTTGGGCGTGCCGTATGTCAATCAATATGACGCCACAGCTTCGCTTTTAGATGATTTTTTTACTGAAAATCCTCATTTTAAAGGGTATGAAGCTTTACCGCATGACCCCTCAGTATTTCAACCTGAAAAAGCCATGAAGGTGTACGGACGGGATTTTGATTGGCGCATCATCAAGCAAGGGGCTAAGTTTGATAATGAAGATGAACAACGCAAGGAGCATTATCGGCAGCAAACAGGGGGGAATTAAAAGCGTTTTCAGCTTTTAGGTTTCAATTTTTTAAACATTTCTTTTTGCTTTTTTTGGTAGAGGACAGCCAATTGGTCGGACGATATTTTTTCTAAAATGTCAAATCGTTCTTCTTGTGAAAGGTTTTGTTTTATCAATTCGGCATTATGGCTTTCTAAATTTGCCAATACCGATAGTTGAATATCAGAAGCATTGTCTCGAATATTGCCTTTTTTATCGGGATTTTGTTCTCGCCATTCTGAAGCGGTCAAATCAAACAGAATTTTGTTTAAAAGGTCAGCTTCGGAGGCATAAACAATGCCTTGACTTTTGACAGGCAAATTGTGTTTTGGCAAAATATGGTTTTGAATGGCATCAGTATGGAGCAAATAATTGCGCTTAGAGGCTTCACGTATGGCATTCCATGTATGGTTGCCATTTATTTTGTCGAATGCTTTGATAAGTTGGTAGTGTATCGCAGAATTGAGCCATGAGGCAAAACCGAGCGCAATATATTTATGCCCCAGGGTTTCACCACCTCTACCGCGTTTGGATTTAAGACCGATGGCGGCGGTATTGTCAATCCATTTTTTAGGCGACATCAGAAAAGCATTGTTTCCAGCTTGGCTCAAAAATGCCTCGAATTCGAGGCGTTTAAAAGAGGGGTTATTGTCAATTTCCCAAAGGGCTAATATTTCCAAGCCCTGCCTTGTGCGCATCCAGTTTTGGATGGTTCGTTGATCCCCACCATAGGCATAAGAAATATCGGTCAGAGAGACATATTCTTTTTCCTCAAGAACGGTTATAGTGACTTCTTTGTCGTTGATGATGATTTTTTGTATCATAGTGTCCCTATTTACTTTGCAACAAATTACTATCTTTTAAATTGAAAAACCAAATTTTGAAGCTGAACGATTAAGTTATGATTATATTTGTTCCAAAAGAGGAACAGATGAGTGATAAAGATTTTGAACTACTGAAATCGCATCAATATTGCGACAATCCAAATTGTTCATATTATGGACAAGTTAGTGCTGG
>JANOAU010000100.1:0-71299 GCA_031411275.1 Saprospiraceae bacterium
TTTGATAGAGATTCAGGGAAAATAGGGATTTCCGAAGTTACCCGCATATTTGTTTTTTATTTATCTTTACCCATCTCAAAATAACAAGACGATGGACAACGCGAAAGGCATAGGAAGACCCAAAGACGACCCCTCAGTAAAAAAAGGTAAAAACTACTTTCTGGGTGTGGGCATCAATGACTACTCGTCAGGGTGGACGATATTGAACAATGCCGTGCGCGATGTGGAGCGTATTGGGCAAATCCTTAAAGACAAATACGATTTCTACACCATTGATATATTGACAAACGACAAAGCCACACGTTTGGGCATTTTGAGACAACTCCGCGCTTTGCAAACCCTCACCGCTGATGACAGCCTACTCATTTATTATTCTGGTCATGGACATTTAGCCAAAGAAGACGGTTATTGGATTCCTGTAAATGCCGATACAGAAGACATTGATAACTATATCCCCAATGCACAATTGCATGGTTTGATAAAAGCAATTCCGACATGGCACACCTTATTAATTGCCGATGCTTGTTTTTCAGGTTCTTTTTTTCCTGAATCTGATTATAAAACTAAAGACCACAGTGCAGCAGATAATTTTGAGAAAAAACGTTCTCGTTGGGCATTTTGTTCGGGCAGACATGACCAAAAAGTGAGCGATGGACCCATCGGTACACACAGCCCTTTTGCCGAAGCCTTGATTACGGAATTGGAGCGCAATAATCGCCCCAAAGTGTATATTCAAGAATTAGCGATTCCTGTTATCAACCGCACTGCAGGGAAGTATCGGCAAACACCCAAAGCCAATCTTATTTTTGATTGTGGCGATGATGGGGGGCAGTTTGTTTTTTCTTTGAAAGATTTCGTTCCAAAACAAACAGAAAAACCGCTTTCTAAATTTGAAGAATTGGAAAAACAGCTTGAAGATATGAGAAAATTAATAGCTCAACAGCCCCCTCAGTATAATACAATTGGAAGGCAAGATGTTTCAATTTCTCATCGAGATAATATAGTCTTTGCAAACATTCCGATTACAGATACAATTATTAATGTGGGAGAAGAGCCAATAAAGATAGAAGCAGGAGACCCTATTAATTTTGAAATAATTAAAGAAAAGCCACTTAAATACAAAGTACCGAAAATTATTATTCCCAAAACTAAATTTGATTTTGAACCAAAAATGGTTTTTGTTAAGGCAGGAACATTTATTCGAGAATATCAAAACGTAACTGTGAGTGATTTCTGTATTGGGAAGTATCCTGTTACTCAAGCTCAATGGAAAGCTATAGCTAATGATAACCCTTCATTTTTTGATGGAAATTCATTACCAGTTGAGCAAGTAAATTGGGATGATTGTCAAGAGTTTATAAAAAAACTGAATAAAAAAACAAAAAAGAACTACCGCTTACCTACTGAAGCTGAATGGGAATTTGCTGCAAGAGGCGGCAATTTGAGTAATAACTATGAATACAGTGGTAGTAATAATATTGATGAAGTTGCTTGGTTTGACGAAAACTCTGGTGATATTGAACTAAGAAATAATAATGTTCAAAATAAAAAAGAAGTAAGTAATCGTAGAACACGTCCTGTTGGTGTTAAAAAAGCAAATGAATTGGGTATTTATGACATGAGTGGTAATGTTTGGGAATGGTGTAATAATTGGTTTGGTGATTACAGTACAATTCTTACAGGTCCTAAAACAGGAACGCTTAAAGTTGCTCGAGGTGGATGTTGGAACAATGGCGCAGAATATTGTCGTGTTTCATGTCGAGGTCGTACGCTTCCTTCAGAATGGAATAAGGTTTGTGGTTTTCGATTGGCATTATCAGTCAAGTGAGCAGTTATTCCAATGTTTTGCAAATGAGATCTGATTTGCCTTTTTTAAGCCCCTCAGTATTTCGCCGTTTTAGTTATTTGAATTAGGATAAGCAGGATTTATAAGGATTTAATAGGATTATGGGGTACGACATACAGAAATCCTATTAAATCCTTATAAATCCTGCTTATCCTAATTCAACCATTCATCCACCTTTAACCTTTTTGTTTATATGACTAACGATAAAAAAGCCTTTTTACTTTTATTCATTCACGCCGCGTGTGGGACAGTAGCGGTTTCACAAGCATTAAGCACTTTATTATGACTGAAAAAGAAAAAGCCGCTTTCTTTGAGCAATATGCCTTTGCTGCAAATAAAAAGGATTTAGAAAAGATATGGAAAGCCAAACAAGACCAAGCAACGAGCTTAAATTTAACTTTAGAAAGTATCTCAGATTTGAGTCCTTTGAAAGTTTTAACTTCATTGCAACATCTTTTTATACCCCATACTCCAGTTACTGATTTAAGTCCTTTAAAAGACTTAAAAACTTTGCAATTACTTGAAATTATTGCGACTCAAGTTAGTGATTTAAGCCCTTTAAAAGACTTAAAAACTTTGTATTTCCTTTCAGCTTTTGAGACTCAAGTTAGTGATTTAAGCCCTTTGAAAGATTTAACGGCTTTGAACGTCCTTTCCGTTTCCGATACCCAAGTTACTGATTTAAGTCCTTTGAAACACTTAACGGCTTTGAACGTCCTTTCCGTTTCCGATACCCGAGTGAGAGATTTAAGTCCTTTGAAAGACTTAAAGGCTTTGCAACAACTTAGCTTTTCCAATACCCAAGTGAGCGATTTAAGTCCTTTGAGAGAGTTAACGGCTTTGCAAGAGCTAAAAGTTAACTCGACCTTTGTGAGCGATTTAAGTCCTTTGAAAAAATTAACAACATTACAATTTCTTGACATTTCCTCGACACAAGTAAGAGATTTAAGCCCTTTGAAAGACTTGCAGAACTTGAAATGGCTTTCGATATCCACTACTAAAATAACTGAATTAAATTTTCTTGAAGGTTTGACAAAATTAGAATATTTATCTATTTCTTATAATCAGATAGTTGACTTGGGTCCACTTGAAAGATTAGTGAATCTAAAAGACCTTGTACTTAGAAATACTAAAATAAAAGACTTAACTCCAATAAGAAAAATAATAGAAAAAGGTATTCCTGTCAAATGGGCAGACTATACAAATGGTATCTTAATTGAAAACACCCCCCTCAGTAATCCACCCATAGAAATAGCCAAACAAGGCAACGCCGCAATACTCCGCTATTGGGCAGAACAAGAACGTGCAGGCAAAAAACGCCTAAACGAAGCCCGCCTCTTAGTCGTCGGACAAGGCGGTGCAGGCAAAACAACCCTAAAAGAAAAACTCAAAGACCCCAAAGCAGCGATGCCCGCACCCGATGCGACGACACGCGGTATTGTCATCGAGCCTTTGCAGTTCAAAGATACGGAAGGGAAAGATTTTACGCTGCAAATCTGGGATTTTGGTGGACAGAACATTCAGCATTATGCCCATCAGTTTTTTATGTCCGATAGTGCGGTCTATGCTTTGCTGTCGAATGAACGGGAACAGAATCCCAATTTTCAATATTGGCTCAATATCATTGAATTATTGGGCAAGGACAGCCCCGTTGTCATCGTCCGCAATGAAAAAGATGGGGCTTGCGAGCCACTCAAAAATGCGGCGCAGATACAAGAACGGTTTAGCAATATCCGTACTATTCAGCCCGTTGATTTGAAATTGGCGGACACCGACCCGCGTTTTTCGCCTTTGAAAGAGATGCTGCTTTCGGAAGCGCAACTGTTGCCGCATGTGCGGAAAGAATACCCGACTTCATTCAGCAATGTCCGCGATAAATTGCAGACTTTGGCGACCAAACAACAAGCGATTACGTTCGCCGCATTTAAAAAACTCTGCAAAGAAGAAGGCATTGAGAACACCGATTTGATGAACGACTATGCGCGGACATTTACGATATTGGGCATCGCGCTGCATTTTCACGAAGATATTTATTTGAAAAGACAAGTGTTTTTGCGCCCAAAATGGATTATTGACGCGCTTTTCGGTCTTTTGTACCACGACAAAATAGAAAAACAAAACGGCAGATTCGACGAATACGATGCCGCCGAAATATGGAAAGGCGACGCATACGAAGACCTGCAAGGCGAATTGTTGCGCTTGATGCAAATCTTTGAATTGTGCTATCAGATGGACGGCACTAAAAGTTATATCGTCCAGCAACGTTTGCCCGAGCGCAAAGATTTGTTCCATGAAGCGGAAGCGACACAAGTGCGATATAAATACAAATTCATGCCCAAAGGGATGCTCACCCGCTTGACGTGTCGCTTGCACAAACGGATAAAAGACGACCAAGTGTGGAGCGATGCCGTGCAATTCACGGACAAAAACGGCACGGGCAAAGTCTTTGTCCGCGAGATTTACAACGAACACACCATCGAAATCAATGCTTTCGGCAAAGGCAAAGAAGACCTCTTGAATCAAGTGATTGATACCCTCGATGATATACACGACACCGCACAATTGGCGAATTTGCGGGTTGAGAAACTGGTGCCTTGCCCCTGTGCCGAGTGTACGCGCCCGAACAACAAAGACCCGTTCTTTTTCAAATACAATTTTTTGATTAAAAAACTCACCCGCAACGGCAATACCAAAGTGGATTGCGAAAAAAGCACCGACGAAGTGTATATTTCAGAGATATTGAAACAATCAGGCGTGCGGGTTTTTAAAAAAGAAGAAATTGAAAATCTGATTGCTGGGGATAGAATTGAAGAAGCGTTGAATTTACTGAGGGGGGCGCAGTTTAAAGAAGATAGCGATATTATAAAACTGATGTCGCGTTTAAGTGGGTTGCAACGGAAGAACAGTATAGAAGGTACTTTGTCTTTTGGAGAGTACAATGTAGAAAAGAACCGTATTACTGATGGGGTGATGAAGGTTTTGAATGAAATGATGACGTAATAGTATTTCCGCCGCTTTGGTTTTGAAGTAGGATACGCAGGATGTTAAGGATTTAATAGGATGACTGTACGTCGTGTAATCCTATTAAATCCTTAACATCCTGCGTATCCTACTTCAAAAAAAACACTGAAGGGTGCTTTATTCGAGCGTAAAAATCAATTGTTCAGCTCTATCCTCCATCTTGATTTGTCGAACAAAATCGTCGAAGGCAGCATCATGGTTACTTTCGGCACCATATATATCCATGACATACCCCATTAAACCATCGTTTGCTTCAATGACATACAAAACAGACGAATCGGCAGGGTCGGAGTCGCCTTCAAACCGATAGGTTTTGATAATTGTCAAATCTTCAGGTGTATATTTATTGCCATTGGCAGTTGTAAAACATTCACCCTCCATCGTAAATTCATTGTCATGACGTTGTTTGCGTAGTTTTTCTAAAACGACACTCAAGGTGACCATTTCAGTTGCTCGTTGTTCCATGATTTTATTTTTTTAATTATTGAAAATTTTCAATAATGCAAAAGTGAGTCATTTACTGACGGGATGTGTTACATATTTATTGAAATCATTTACATGATTCACAGATATTGAAACAATCGGGCATGCGGGTTTTTAAAAAGAAAGAGATTGAAAACTTGATTGCAGGTGATATGATTGAAGAAGCGTTAAATTTACTGAGGGGTCAGTTCAAGGAAGACAGCGATGTTGTGCAATTGATGTCACGTTTGAGTGGACTGCAAAGGCAGTATAATATTGGTGGCACAGTGTCTTTTGACGTATACAACCTTGAAAAGAACCGCATTACTGAGGGGGTAATGAAAATGGTGAATGGTGAATGGCGACTATTCACCATTCACCATTAAGTTATTCGCCATTAAAAATTATTGCTTTAAGAACTTTTCTACCATCGTTTCATCATTTGTTTTGACAGCGATGGTATAAAAACCTTTTGCCAAATGAGCCACATCAATTTTGGATAGATTGGAGGTTAAAACGACTTGACCTAATGTATTGGTTATCACCACATTTTGAATATCATATGTGGTTTCAAGATTGAGATAACTGCCTGCTGCGATAGGGTTTGGATAAACTTTAAAATCCTTTGAAGAACCATTTGATACAGCTGTTAGGACTTTAGAATAAGAGGTTTGCCCATCTTTTTCTACAATACGCAATCGATAGTAGTTTATACTGAGGGGTGTGTTGTCTGAAAATGAATAAGCGTTAAGGTCGTTTATATCTGCTTTAATACTGCCAATATCAGTAAAGTCTTTCCCATTTCTACTTTTCTCAATAATGAAATTATCAATGTTCTTTTGAGCCGTTGTTGTCCATGACAATAAATTTGCTGTGCTTTTTTTATTGATTTTAAAATCATTTAATTCGATAGCTAAAACAGCACCATTATCTATAAAGGCTTTAAAAGAAGTCGCCGCATTCAATCCCACAAGCGTATTAACTGAACCATAGTTGTTAATCACTACATTGCCCGACGGCCCAATATATACTATTTGAGCAGTACCACTGCCATCAATATAGACGTTACCGTTTCTAATAATATCGGCTCCAGAGTTTATTAATATATTGTAAGTAACACCACTTATAAGTGTAATATCACCTGTTAAATTGATAACTGCATTGATTGTGATAGATTTTGTAGAATTAGGTAAAACACTAGCAAAACAGCTTTTCAATGCTGTATAATCTGTGACGTTTGTGCATTGAGCATGGAGTTTAACAATAAACGTTGAGCAAAATAAAGCCCATACGCTAAACAGGGTTGTAATTATTCTTTTCATTTTAATAAATTTTAAGTAGTGAATAATAGGATTGTTGAGAGTTAAAGGCATAGAAATAACTGTGCGGCACAAATGAATGGTCGCATGATTGACATTATGTAATTAAAGAAATCTGTTAATACACCTTATTCAAGCGAATGTCCTGAATAATTATATGCGTGTTTATTAGAAAGATGATTGGAACAGCCTATTCACATTATTCAAGTTATAGGCTTGTTAGGTCTATATGAATATTTGTTAAAGGTTTAAATGCGTTATTTAAAATGGAAAGAGTATGTAGTAGTAAAAGCCAATCTTTTAGAAAACAATAATAAATGAATTTAAGGTGTAACAAGTTCGTATGTGCATGTAGAAAAATGTTTGTTTTTAAGATGATAAATATATTATAATCAAAGAATTATTATTCAAAAGTAAATACATTTTTTTAATAAAGCAATAATAAAGCAAAAGGAGGATGTCAAATTATTGTGTTTATTAGGTTCATTTATGATATTTATAATCTTTAAATATTAGAACCATCCATTTAATTGCAAGTCAATGACTTATAAAGAATATAGAGTGTTAGTCTTGTATAATTCTTCACATATACACAAAATAAAATTTTAAAAAACGGGCTAATACTTCATAATTATATGAAAGAATGTTAAAATTTAACGCTATCCAAAATATAAATTTTCAATATTTAATAAAAAAAACTATTATAAATTTAAAAATAAGGAATAAATCCTTATATTTAGTTGATAATGGATAGTGGACAATGAATAGTGGAGAAGGGATATACTCAATTGAAAATGGTTTACCTAAAAGTTTTTAGACAACAACTGGGATTTCAACGCTTTACATTATCACCTATCCACTCTGCACTAATTATAATATTGCTCCTATGATAAAAAGTAATTTGCCCAAAAAAAGACTATCAGATAAAGCCACAGAATATCTAAAAATCGCCAATACATCGTCAACAGACGCAAACGCAACTGCTTGACGGGGTCACTGAAATAGACCAAAACACTCACAGGCTCTTTCATGCGGACATAAGCAGTATAAAGGAAAATAAGGAAAAAAGGTAAGCCCCCAATGATATGTAGCAAGTGAATAATCGAAATCGCATACACATAAGCCCGCATATTGCCCACACTGATATTCGGATTGTCTGCCCACAACATGCCCCAACCCACATATTGCAACGCCATAAACAGCATCGTCAGCAGCAAGGTAGCCCACAATGCTCGTTGATACCCCGCCGTATCGTCAGCTAAATAAAAAGCTTTGCTTTTGCGTAAAAACCACGCACTAGCCGATAGGATAAGAGTATTAAACAAAAAAATAAAAGGGACTTTGATAGGTGCTTCGCCTGATTGAAACCGCGAATAGAGATATGCCATGGACAAACCAAAGAATATCATGGTCAAACCTGCCAACAGCAAATACATCATTATCATCCAAGGATGCGTACCAAGCGAGCGAAAATCATTGGTTTGTGAGTTCATCCAAAAATTAAGTATTGGTTTGTGATAAATTTAGTCTTAGGAAGCCTTAAAGGCTTCCTAAGACTGTGAAAAAGACTATGAAATCAATTCAAAACAGGCAAAGCCAAATAACCACGAAACGCTTTATCTTCTGCAAATTCTACATTTTCAAAATCTGTCACCACATTATACAAGGTATCACGCTCAATCGGTTTGCGACCGACACGGCGAATCATATTCACCAAATCAGGAGTCGAAAGGGCGGGGTTTTGCTCCTCTGAACCTGCCATTGAGTAGATTTTTGTCGTATCATCAATCGTACCGTCCAAATCATCAACACCAAAAGACAAAGCAATTTGGGCGGTCGGACGACCTATCATGGGCCAATAAGCCTTAATATGGTCAAAATTGTCTAAAAAAATACGACTAACAGCATAGTTTTTCAAATCTTCAACCGTTGTACTTTCAGTGATATGCGACATTTCATTGTCTTTATTTCTGAATTTCAAAGGAATAAATGTCTGAAACCCCCCTGTTCTGTCTTGTAATTTCCGCAATTCATTAAGGTGATGCACCCGATGTTCGTATTTTTCAATATGCCCGTACAGCATCGTGGCGTTTGAACGCATACCTAAGTTATGCCATATTTCGTGCATTTCGAGCCATTGTTCACCTGTACATTTGTCGTGTGCAATAATTTGGCGAATATCGGGATGAAAAATCTCTGCGCCGCCACCTGGCAACGAATCGCATCCTGCCTCTTTGACCAAACGCATCCCCTCAGTATAACTCACTTTTGCTTTCTTGAAAATATAATGATATTCAACAGGTGTCAAGGCTTTGACGTGCATTTCAGGGCGATGTGCCTTTATTTTTTTGAAAAATTCAAGGTAAAAAGGCAAATCATATTGCGGCAACACACCACCAACAATATGTACTTCAGTGACTGGTTGACCATCGTATTTATAGATGATATTCATCATATCGTCCATCGTATATTCCCATGAATCGGCACCTCGTTGTTTGATGAGGCGTGAATAAGAACAGAATTTACACGTATAAATACACAGATTCGTCGGTTCGATGTGGAAATTGCGATTGAAAAAAGTCTTATCCCCATGCTTTTTTTCTCTTATGAAATTGGCTAATGCACCCACAAAGCTCAAATCTGCTTTTTCAAAAAGCATCAAGGCATCCCCCTCAGTAATCCGTTTTCCTTTATGAACTTTTTGTGCAATTGCTTGTAATTCAAGGCTTTGCGTTTTATCATGGAGTATGACTTGAATATCTGCCGTTTTTTTCATTCTCTTTTTTTATGCGTTAATATTAAAATTGCATGGTAAACACGTGAAACAGCTTTCAGTTTAAAATTTGAGGTAGTAAATCGAAGCTACGCTTCGATCTCGATTATGAAGCATAACTCAACTCAACTCGAAGCATAGCTTCGAGCTACAGCCCATATTTATCCACCAAATAGACCAAAGAAGTCAATGCCGCCGCACCGAGTTCCAATTCACGCCGATTAACATATTCGATTTTGTCAAAAGCTGTATGGTGAAAATCAAAATAACGTTGTGAATCGGGGCGTAAACCACCCAATAAGAATTTTTGTGGTTTTAAAGGACCAATATCGGCACCCGCCCCGCCTTTTGTCAATTCTAAGCCATAAGGTTTCAATAAATCCTCCCATGCACTGACTTTTTTGAATTTTTCGACAAATACTGAGGGGTCGGCATCAAAAGAAATGCCCCGTGGCGAAAAGCCGCCTGAATCGGATTCAAGGGCTAAAATATGTCTTTCAGAAGTATTGTCTCTGGCGACTTCGGCGTATTTAGTGCCGCCTCTTAAGCCATTTTCTTCGTTCATAAACAAAACACAACGGATTGTGCGCTTAGGCGTGTAACCCGATTTTTTCAATATATCTAAAACACCCATACTTTGCATACAACCAGCGCCATCGTCGTGTGCGCCTTGTGCGGGGTCCCATGAATCGAGATGCCCCCCTATGACGATGACTTCGTTAGGAAATTCTGAACCTTTGATTTCACCTATAACATTATGGCTTTCAACATCGGGCAGCATGACGCATGTATTACGCATAAAAACAGTCATAGTAGGTTGAGAACTAAGGGTTTTAGAGAGTTTTTCAGCATCATTCGTTGAGATACAAATGGCAGGTATTTTTGGATAATTGTCATCATAACGTAATGCACCCGTGTGCGGACGGTCATCTAATTCCGTGGAAAGAGAGCGCACAAGGACGGCTAAGGCACCATATTTTGCAGCTCGCGATGCACCTGAACCGCGTTGATCACCTGCGCCACCATAAGCTTCAAAAGTTTGAATGCGCGTTCTGTCCATGGGGCGATTGTAAAAAATGATTTTTCCTTTCACTTTATCCCCTAATTTGTCCACTTCGTCCAGACTTTTGACCTCTATAACGTTCGCATTTATGCCTTTTATGCCTGTGCCAACAGAGTTTCCGATAGATAATGCACGTAAGGACACTTTACCATTTTTAGTATGCATCACCACCTGTTCGGCTTCGCCACGTACCCAATGAGGCACCATACAGGCTTGCAAACGCGTGGTAAAACCCGATGTATCCATCATCTGTTTAGTGTATTGAACTGCTTTTGCCGCCCCTGTTGAGCCACTCAAACGGCTGCCAATTTTTGTACACATGTCATAAAGCCATGGATAAGTGCTGGTTTGGGTGAGTGCATTGTCGTAGATTTTACGAATAAAAAGGGCGTCTTCATCATTGTGGTGGGCTGCATTTTGCCCAAAAACAGATGTCATACTGAGGGGTGTAAACAGACTGATAAAAAGAAAAGAGAGAAGGGCAGGTAAGTAATTTTGTTTCTTCATAAAGGTACTTAGTTTGATTTTTAGACGATGTAAAGTTTGATTTTGAAAAAAAATGAATGAGTTCGTTTAGTGCAACTATGATTTTTTGAAACGGAACTATATTTTTAAATTTATACAAATTTTAGAATTAATTTTTATAATTGTCATATTTACAATTTTAAATTCCAATATTGAAAAATAGGAGTTTAAAAAAGTCCTTATTTTTAACCTCAAAACAAAGGAGAAAGCATTCATAAAGAAACCGATGATTATGAATTTTCAAATAATAGACACAACTTTGTGTGGTAGAAACACAAAGGGTATTTAAAAATCCAAAAGATGACTACAGAAAAGGAGATACGTCTTCGACTAAAAGCCAATAAATTATAATCCCATTTTAATACGATAAATACTTTTTAAAAAGATAAATTTATAATTTGGTTTTATTTGGTTAGGGCTGGAGGTGGTGCTTGTTGCGCTACCTCTTTTTTTTTATTGCTTAAAAATTTGACCCATAGATTTCCGTTCCTCTGCTAAGCGCAATAAATTTTCAGCCATCAAATCCCTATTGAAATGAGCATCCGTCATTTGACCTTTACGGGCGAAGGTCGTTAATCTTTGATACAATTCTTGCGCTTGTTTCAAATGAGATTCAGCTTTGTCAATAAAGGTTAAAGCTTCATATCGACCTACCGCATCTTTTTTCTTCGATAGGGCAGCTTCTCGCATATTAAAATAAGCATTGTAAGCAATCATAGCCTCCCCACTGTGTGCATTTGCCATGTCTCGAATCGCTTCAACATCATAAGGGAAATAGCGCAAAGCCCTTTGTCCAAAATCAAACATGCGTGCCAGCGTATCTTTTTTTAGCCATATTTCGATGGTATCCTGATAGTTAAAAATCGTTTTGTCCTCATCAAAACATTTTTTTCCTTTTGCAAAACAATCAAATCCGATAGGTTTATCCGATAACTGCCACATCGGGTCGTGTGGATAGTGATTTTCAAGGAATACTGAGGGGGTCGGTAAAAAATATTGTCGTGCTGCAGGGGGACTCGACGCACCCCAAGTCGCATCTAATATATACCATTTTTTATTGATTTTGACGACATTCCAAGCGTGTTCTAATGATTCAAATGCACCTCGGTAATCTTTTGTCCAACCAAAAACGATTTCGGACTCAATATCTACTTGCCGACACATTGATTTGATGAGTTTTGAGTATCCGATACACACCGCTTTTTTTCGGGATATGACGTTGTAAGGCTCTTGTAACAAAGCAGTATCACCTTCTACCCTACTACGAATAAAACGTTGGTCGTAAACGATATTTTTTGTTACCCATTCATAAATACGAACGACTTTTATAGAATCATGTGCCAAACCTTTTGTCAACGATTCTGTGAGTTCCTCAACCGTTTGTCCTGTTGTTTGAACTGCTATAAAGAGGAATATGATTAAGCCAAATTTCATTCGCAAGTAGTTGATTATTAATCACAAATAGATTTAATAAATTTGTAAAATTTATTAAATCCGTGCGTGATACATATCTAAAGCATTTTAATTTTTATATTTTTAAAATCAATAGGCGACCCTTCATACTGCAACAAAATACGCCCTTTTGTAGAAGACGCTTCTATACCTTCATTTACCAATTGACCATTGAGATATTGCGTACAATGACCATTTTTAGATTGTATCAATAACGTATTCCACTCACCCACTGGCTTTTCATTGTCTTTAAAACGGGTGACAACAACGCTCTTTCCAGCCGCATTCTTTGTACCTTTGACCTTAATTGTGACGCTGTCTAACATAACAAAATCACCTGTAAAACCTTCCTTTATTTGAAATTGTATGCCTCTGGGCCACAAAACATCGGGCGCGTCTGTGGGGATATTATACATCACGCCACTATTTTTTGTATTACTGTTTCGGTGGTATTGTTTTTCAATATTCCAACGATATTCCGCCATCAATTCAAAATTGTCATACGATATATCAGACATCAAATAACCTACTTTTTCACCATGTAAGCGAATCATATTGTCTGAAACAACATAAATGTCTTGAGCGTTTTCATACTTATTTGCTGTGGCAGTATAGGCATACCAACCTTTTAGATTCGTCCCGTTGAACAAAGGTTTGTATTGTGGACTGCAACTGGAAATCAAACAGATAAGCATAGCAAAAATTAATGTTTTATCCATTTTTGTTGTTTGGCTACGGAAATTATTTACTTTGTGCGACGACATATATTTACGAAATTTTAAAATTTCATAAATGTTGATTCTTATTATTTTTTAATCAATATTTTACGAAATATTATTTTATTATTACTTTTAATTTTCAAAAAATAAAGACCATTGAATAACCCCTCAGTAGGGATAACTATATTAACTTCCTTTGAGACAATTGTTTGTAAAATACAACCATTAATATCCAATAGTTGTATGACGTAATTTTCCAAAAAAACATTCTTAAAGTCCACAAAAAACAAATTTTCTGTGGGATTTGGATAAATTTTTACAAAATCATCGTCATTTACTGAGGGGTCAGTGGATGTAACGACCAATTGATTATTGGCAGTTGTTCGTATGGTTTGAATAAAACTTTTGAGCCCATATTTGGCGTGTTTGATGGCGGTGTAATCAAAATTGTCATTGAATTGTGCCATCGTAAAGCCATAATCTAAGGTACGATAAGTATCATCCTTTGCCGCTTGGCGAATAAAATTTCTAAGTGAATCAATTCGAGTATTCATTTTACTAATCACTAAAACATTGTCCATCAATGCTTTAAGGTGAATGGAATAACGATCTTTATAAAAAGGGACTTTTAAAAGGTTTTCGACCAAAATACCATTTGTTGGTGAATGCCACGTATATATAGGACGTGTACCCCAATCTTTGCCGACCCAATCAATGCCGAAAGTATTGTCCGTATCGTAGCTGATAAATTCAAAAACATTGGATTTGGGGTTGTGATAGAGGAAATAATTGTTTTTGTTGTAGGCATAGTCGTCCCAATGTCCAAGCATAACTTCGAGGGCATAAGCCTTCAAAAACTGGTCAACGTCCATGATTTTAGACAATTCAATCGGCAGTGTGGCAGCCGTGGATTGATTTGCCTTTTTGATTAGCGTCACAAGGTCGCTGTAATCATCAGCTAACTCATTGGTTTTCAAGTCATAAGCCCGTCCTCCTGTCGCTGTACCGGAATTGATATTTTTATAAGTCGTTGGGTTATCATCGATGTATTTCAAATCGGCGGGATTGGTGCATTTATACAAATTACCCATGTCATTGTCTTTGCTGTAAGCCTGTTTGAGCCATTCATCGTCTAATTCTTCAAGGCTTGTGTATAAACCATAATATTTGCCATTGATATACACCTTTGAAAAACTCGCTCGACGCGGGGGCAAACCAAATTCATTCCAGACATCGTAAAATAGTTTTTCACGTATCATGGTCGGGTCATTGTGTTGCCCGTTTAAGTTAAGTTCCTTAATACCTTGATATTTAATACCTTTTGTATAAGCATTGAATTTAATTTTAAATGACTTTTTGGCTGAAATGCGGCTTGTATTGCCACGCAAGCGAAAACCCACATTCCGCATGGTGTCTTTTTGAATACCATCAAAAAAAACGAAATCAGCACGGATATTAGCGTCATAATTCACATTATTATACAACCAAGCCAATGAATCGGCGGGAATTGTGATGTCAATACGTGGCAGCAGTTTATCGTCAAACAAGTTGCGATATGGGATGGATTGACTATAACAAAATGTTGTTATGGTTATCAACAAAGAACTAAAAATAGATTTTATTTGCATTTGTAAAGTGTTTTAAACGAAGTTTTAACCAAAAATAGAAAGAACGTTTGATCGATTTTGTGAAATCAGATACCCCTCAGTAAAAGGCGTTTTTTTAAACATATTTTAGATGAAAGACGACAAAAAGCAACCCAACGACGTTTTTTTACTAAAAATAACTTGTTAAAAATGTCCAAAAATTCATAAAAAATTATTTCAAATGATACCTTTGCTATTAGTTAAATATTAGCAAAACGAAGTAAGCTTAATAAAAGTCTTTTTTTTTAACGTGAAGTCCTTGTTTTATTAAATGTCATTAAACCAATTCTTTCGTCGCCTGTGGGAACAGCGCGGCTCTTCTGATGTACATATTTATCTACTGTGGTTTTTACATTTAGGCATGACTTGCTTAACATGGCTGCAATTGGGTGTTTTGCGACAGCGAAGCAACAATAATTTTACTATTATTAAATCCGCCTATTTTCATTTAGCACATCATCAGCCCCTTTATACGCCTTATCCAAACGAATATTTTGATTTATTTCAATACCATCCTGTTTTTGCATTTCTAATCGCACCTATAGCCCTTATTCCACCACCTATTGACTTATTTATTTGGCTCTTTGGTTCTACCATTGCTTTTTTATGGACAATCACGGACATCGGTTTAGATAAGCGGTGGGTGGTTTGGTTGATGCTTTTATCGGTTTTTGAACTCTCTAAATTTGTCTTTTCCTTTTTTGAAAAGATGGGACAATACCTATCATTTACGCCCCCTTTTTGCTTTTTTACCCTTGATTTCGATGATCATTGATGAAGGATATTTTTTTATTAAAAACAATAATAAGTTAAGTGTAAAGCATTGATAATGAATATGTTACTTACTAAACAAAATTTAGAATTAGGTGTTAATCAAACGGGTTTTTCTTCTTCACAACTCAAAGCATTGCCAGTAGTTGCTGTCGTGTTGCCTGTTTACAATCCACCCAAAGATTGGTGGAAACAGTCCTTGATTTATTGCCAACACCTTGCGCGAGTTGAGCCGAAATATCGGTGGTCTTTTCACTTTGTGAATGATGGTTCAACACATGCAGATGTATTTCCAGACAAAAATAGATTGAATACTGAGGGGTTCAATTGTTCTGTTTTTTTTCATAATTATGTCCAAAATCAAGGTAAAGGATTTGCCATACGTTATGGTTTGCAACAAGTGGAAGAAGAAGCAGAAGTGTTTATGCACTGTGATTGGGATTTTCCTTTCGGAACGGATTTGCTTTTAGAGGCTTTGCCCGCACTTGAATACTCAGATGTGGTTTTGGCAGACAGAGGTAGCGAATATCTCACGCATCTGCCTTTTTTTAGACAACAATTGACTAAAACACAGCGCTTTATGAATCGCAATCTTTTAGGTTTGAAAGCAACTGATACTCAAGCGGGCTTTAAAGCCTTTAATGCCATTGGTAAATATGTATTTTTAACAACCACCATTAAAGGTTTTCTTTTTGATACAGAGTTTGTCAAATTTTCAGAACGCGATAATTTGACAATCCAAACTTTGACAGCTCACTGCCGCCCAAGTTTACACTTCAAAAACTTCCGTATAAAAGTTTTAATGAAAGAGGTCGTAAGTCTTTCATCCCTTATATTAAAGTAAGTAATAATTTAATGGTGAATAATTTAATGGTGAATGGCGAATGATAACACCATTCACCATTAAATTATTCACCATTCGCCATTCACCATTAAAGTATTCACCATTAAAAAACTACCAACGGCGGCGATAACGTCTGCCTCTTGAATGTGGAAAAGGTATCCCTAAAATAAGCATGACCACGCCGACCACTATAAGCAAAGGCAATAAAGCAATGACGATAGCCCCCAATAAGAGGATACCTAAAACACCCAAACAGCCCACTCCCTCGCCATAATGCCGCCTAAAACGCCTACGAAAGAAGACATAAACACCGCTTGACATACCTAAAGCCAAAGCCATTTTTTGCCAAAATCCAAGTTTTTCAAAAGAAAACCCTTGTAAAGTTGTCCAAAAAGATTGTTTTGTTGCGACTTCAGCCGTATAATTCGCCAAATAAGTGAAGGAAGAAAAAAGGAGAAAGAGTGCTACGAGGCAGAATAAATGTGTCGTGATAGACAGTCCTTGTTTTTTCATTGTCATTTTTTTTAGATGTGATAAAAAAGGCTTTTTCAAAGCTTATTTATGAGACATCTGTATTGCTTTTATCCCCCCTCAGTATGGAAGCGGAAAGCATTAAAAAAATGTTAAGAAACAAGAATGTTTATTTTTCAGAGCTACTTTTACGAGCAAATCTCTTTTTCACTTGCCCCACAATAGCTTGATTTCCTTCTCCTCCATTTTATATAGAATCAAAAAATAGATAATAAAAATCAATGTATTGACCAATAATCGTTGGAAAGTGGACGTATCGAAATTTTCTCTGAACATTTCACTTGAAAAATAAGCGGTTAAAGCCAATGCTAAATACGAGGCAATACGGCGCATTGGATAAGGAACTGGATAGTATTTTTGTCCTAAACCAAAACTAATGGTTGCCATAGCAAAATAACATATCAATGTTGCCCACGCTGAACCTATATATCCCATTGTCGGAATCCATAACCAATTGATAATCAAAGTAATAGATGCACCAATGAGACTCACAATGGCACCCATTTTGGTTTTATCGGTGAGTTTATACCAAATTGAGAGGTTGTAATATGCGCCTAAAAAGACGTTTGCCAAGAGCAAAATAGGCACGACGGTTAAGCCTGCATGATAGTCTTCGCCAATAAAACCCTTAAAAATATCCAAATATAACAATACGCCTGTAAAAATCGTCGCACATATCAGCATAAAATATTGCATCACTCGGGCATAGATTAGGCGTGAATCAGACTCTTTCGCTTGTGCAAAAAAGAAAGGTTCGGCTCCAAAACGAAAGGCTTGAATGAACAAGGTGATGATGATGGCGAGTTTGTAATTGGCGGAATATATACCAATTTGTATTTCTGCGTAAGCTTGGTCAGCTATGAGGTATTTCAATAAAACGCGGTCGAGGGTCTCATTTATCATACCTGCAAAGCCCATAAAAATTAAAGGATAGGCGTATATAAACATGTCTTGCCACAGTTTTTTGTCCAATCCATGCTTTAGAAGTCGTAATTCTTTCATGAAAAAGGGCAATATGACAATGCTTGACATAACATTAGCGACAAACATCCACTTGATAGAGACCCCCTCAGTATCAAGCGGTGCGAGTAGCCCGCGTGTGGACAAGAAAGGTACAACGATATAAAACAGCAAATTTAAACCAATGTTGACACCAATACTCAATAGACGAAGCATGGCAAACCGCAAGGGATTGTTTTGATATCGCAGCCAAGCAAAAGGGATTGTCGTGATGGCATCTGCTCCAAAAATGATGGCAAAAAAGATGAAATACAGCTCACGTCCTTCATTTTTAGTCCAATTTGCCAAAGGTGTTGCGAAAAGGATTATTAATGCACTCAAAATGAGCGATGAAATGGCAACTGAAATAGCGGAAGTTGAAAACACCTTTTGTTTATCGAGGTCCTCTTTTTGAGCGAATCGAAAAAAAGCCGTTTCCATGCCATAGGTATATATAACGCCCATAAATGCGGCAATGGCATAAAACCATGAAGCGGCGCCGTACTCGCCCGGGTCGAGGACACGTGTATATATGGGTACGAGCAAATAGTTCAGAAACCGCCCAACGATGCTCGACAAACCATAGACGGCTGTTTGTCCTGCTAATTTTTTTATCACAGATTAAGGGAATGATAAAATATGAATAATGAAATATGAATCTGAAAGTAATTCAAGTGCAATTTTAGTTAATTTACGGCTTAAGTCGATTTATCTTTGCGCTTTAATATTTCATTGATACGAATTTTACTGATTACACGAATTTTTATTTAAATAATTTGTATAATCAGTGAAATTCATCTCAAACAAAACATTTTTATGAAAAAAGGTATAAAAAACCTCATTTTTGACTTTGGTAATGTTATTATTGACCTTGATATAGAACGAACTTGGGCATCCCTTCAACATTTTGTCGGCGATGATTATGCTCAGAAACTGAAAGCAGTTTATCCTTCTGGCGACGTTTTTATTGATTTTGAAGTTGGAAAAATTTCGGAACAGACGTTTTTAGAAACATTGCGTTGCGTCTCTAATGTACCCCTCAGTATTCGGCAGGTCAAAGAGGCTTGGAATGCTATGCTGTTGACGATTAAGCCTGAACGTTTTGAGATGCTCTTGCGGTTGCGGAAAAACTATCGCGTTTTTTTATTGTCCAATACCAACGAAACGCATTTGAGTTTTGTTGATGGTTATTTGCGGACGATTTATGGTTTTGATATTGACCATTTTAGCAACACCTATTTTGAAAAGGCGTATTATTCGCATATCATTGGTTTAAGGAAACCTAACAACAATATTTATGAATTTGTCCTCAATGATGTGGGCTTGAAGGCAGAAGAATCCCTTTTTTTTGACGATGTACTGGAAAATATTGAGGGGGCCAACCGAGTGGGTTTGAATGTGTATGTGCATCGAGTTGGCGATGAAATTGTAGATATTTTGAAGGATTTTTAATCAAATTACTTGATTTTGGAGCAAAAAAAGAAACATATTACTAAAGAAATGGCTTTGCAAAAACTGCAAGCCTACTGTGCTTACCAAGAGCGTTGTCACTGGGAAGTGAACAATAAACTACGTGATTTAGGCATTTTTGGCGATACCGCAGATACATTGATAGCTCAACTGATTGAAGATAATTTTTTGAATGAAGAGCGTTTTGCCATTGCTTACGCAAGAGGTAAGTTTCGGATGAAAAGTTGGGGTAAAATACGGATTCAACAAGAACTAAAAATGCGGCATATTCCTGAATATTGTATTAAACAGGCTATGAAAGCGTTAGATACTGAGGGCGGGTATTTGGAAACATTGGAAAGAATTATCAAGCAAAAAGGGCTGGAATATAGCGATAACGACCCTCAAAAAACGTCAAAATTGTTTGCTTATGCTTTTCGGCGCGGGTTTGAATCGGAGTTAATTGGACAGGTTTTGAAGCATGAAAGGCTTGACGACAATGAATTTTGAAAAAAACGATATAAAGATTGACGATAAAGCTAACATTTCAATCCTTTTTTTTACTTTCGTTTTTCAATGATTATCAATATGTTAGAAACTTATTTGAAAATTTTTTTAGAATAACAATTTATGGATCAAACATTAAAAAACCAAATTCGGAGTCTCGTTTCCAATGCTAAAACAGATCAAGCGCTCGACGCATTTATACAATGGGCAAATACGAATAACTCGGATTTAAGTAACGATTTGATTGGGTTAAAATCTCAATTTTCATCGCTCAAGCGCAATGAGAATTTGGGTTTAATTGGCTTTTCGGAAGCAAATATAAAACGAGCGCAAATATCAAATGGCATTTTGCAAACATTGGAAAGCGCCGATGACTCAGCACCAATGACTATCATTGCCCACACTGAAACAAGAACAACTGCTGCGGGTACTGGTAATGCCTCGGTAACTGAATTACGCAAGACCATTCTTTTTATGGGTGCGAATCCTCCTGGAACAAAATTTTTGCAACTTGAAGTGGAGCATAGCCGCATTGCCACGAAGTTGGATAACAAATTTAATTTGGCAACAGAAAAGTTTTTGAGTGCGGGCGATATTCCAGAGTTGATTTCTAAATACAATCCGAATATTATTCATTTTTCAGGGCATGGCAAAGACCCAAAATCGGGTGATCATGGCGCGACAAGTGATTCAGCACGGGGCATCGGTTATGCTTTGCCCGCCGATTATGACCAACGAGGCGGTATTGTTGTTTTTGATGATGATATGCGTGGTTTGACTATTATTGATGATGAATCGCTTGAATATCTGTTCGATTCGACGGTTAACGACCTTGGTGTGCCGCTCGAAGTCGTCGTGTTCAATAGTTGCTATTCAGAATCACAAGCTAAAACGATTGGTAAATTTGTACCTTATGTAGTAGGTTCATCTCGTGCGCTTGATGATGATTTGGCGTTAGCTTTTGCCGAAGGTTTTTACTTTGGCATAGGCAATGGTTCACCCATCGAGAAGGCTTTTGTAACGGGTAAGCAACGAGTTGTTTTAAAAAAACCGAAGTCTCGTGACTTAATTGTTTTGTATAAAAAAGGGGTAAAAGTAGATTTATAGTCTATTTTTACTGAGGGGTATAATTATTTCGAATGACAATTACAGAAAAACATAATTTGACATTAATAGATATTGACCGCATCATCGAAATGGCTTGGGAAGACCGTACGCCTTTTGAAGCGATTACGTTTCAGTTCGGTCTGTCGGAAGCTGAAGTGATTGCTCTGATGAAGTTGGAAATGAAAAACAGCAGCTGGAAAAAATGGCGCGAACGTGTGCAAGGACGTGCGACTAAACACCGCGATTTACGGGACGATGAAGTGTTGCGATTTAAAAGCCGTATGCAAAAACTGTCTGGCAATCGGATTTCTAAAAAAAAATATTGAGCATATTCTTTTGATTGTTAAGGTTTTATGAAAACGCGAAAACGCCCCTTCTTTACTGAGGGGGCGTTTGTGTTTTATTCGAGTTCGGCGAGTTTTTCATATACCCATTTCATGGATGCGATACCTACCTTTTTATCATCTTCCATCTCTTGCTTGATTTTAGCTATCTCTTTTTGGTCGCCTGGTATCAATTTGAGTATTTTTTTTATGTATTTCATTAGATTCATGTACAATAATCTTTGGTTGTCTGAAATTTCCTTATGCCTTTGCAAAAAAGTTTTGAAACTGTCCATTAGGGAAATAAGCGCATCATCTTCATCTAATTCATAATAAACGGCGAGTAGAATAGATTTTGAACTTAGATTATACACTAAATCGTCATACTCCACAGATTGTAGTAGTGAAATAACTTTATCATATTTTTTTTGATAGAAAAAGATTAATGCACGATTATAAGATAGCGCATTTTTTTTAAAATCGGCTGGCAGTTTATCTCCATGATCATTCAAAAAACTTTCTGCCCATTCATATTCTCCTAAGCGAAGGAACGCGAGCATAGCATTTCTAAAATACCAAGGATACATCTCTCCGTCTGCCCATAAAATATCTGTTTTTAAAAGTTCTTTTGATATATCAACATATTCACGTAAAAAGAATATATTTCCCTGATTAGATTTTTTACTACAATAACTAAGTAAATGGGTATAGGCTTCTTTTGCCTCTCCCAATTTCATTGTTTTCCAATATTTGGAGAGTACCTCTTTAAGTGCATGATAATGTAATTCATTTTCACTCTCGGCATGTGTCAAAAAAATTAAATAATGCACTCTTATAAGTGGCACATTATCGTAAGAATGTTTGCTGAGATGATTTATGATTTCGTCTATAAAAAGGAGTTTGTATTCATGAGAGACAAGTGTTTGTTGAACCAGAATAGCCGAATACCACTTAAGTTTTTCAGCCAAATAAAAATAATCTAAATTATTAACGATGTCTTCAACATTGGTTTTTTCAAAACGTTTAAGCTCTGCCTCATTAATGTCATAAAGCTTTTTTTGAATTTCAAATTGATGATAATAGTAACTGGCAGGTCTTTCATTTTGTATTTCAGATAAAGCCTGTGTTTGGCGAATAGCGCTATTGTAGAGTTTTTCTATTTTTTTAGAATGGATGGCTTCCAATAGTAGATTAGCTTTTTGAATAGGTCTATCATCATAAATTTGTTGTGCTAAAAAGCCCTCTACTAATTTCAATAAATCAGAGGAGAGTTTTCGGAAGCGGACATCATTAAATGTTTCATGTTCATAAAGTAGTACCCAAATTTGCTCTTTAGTCAATTCGCCCGCTTTACCATTTCCATTAATATGTTCCGAAAGGACATCATAGAATGTCATTAAGGTTTCATTAACATTAAAATAAGGCGATCGGATGTATTTTCGCAAACGATTCTGCTCTACCTTATCGAAGTGCGTGATTACGTTGTAAATTTTGCTGTCGGTCATGGAAAGTGAAAAGTGAAAAGTGACAATGAATTATCGTTTCTATTTTTGCCGAATAAGTGACTCAAATTTAAGATAAAAATGTATTAAATGCGAACTAATCATCAAAAATGCTAATTTGGCTTACAAAATACTGAGGGGTGAAAATTTTGTTTTCAAAATGGGAATCTTTTAGTTGATTTTATATGGAAAAATCTATTATCTTTGTAAAAAATTCATGAAATTATTATATGATTAATCTTAGTAGATAAAATTTGGTATGATATTTGCCTATGGTATTATACAAATAACAATTATATAATCCTACCGTTTTTTAGCATTCGTCCCGTGAACATCAAAATTACGTTTATTATTTTTATTTTTTTTAATATTCACATTTTACGCAAATTTTTTTTACGCAAATTGACAATTTATTTGATTTTCTGCATTTTATGAATGACAGTAATTTTAAATTTGTTTAAAAAACATATTTCACCGTGTATTTTGATGACCTATTAGAGAGCATACTCTAAAGAAAATTTTTTTATTTACAACTTTTAAACATCTGTAAGATGAATACACCCATGCTTAAAACATATAGGATGTTCATTGCAGTCGTAATCTCCATGATGCCACTGTTAATGATTGCTCAAATTAAAGCGACGGATGACTATGCTCATACGACCGTTAACGCTTCCTCTTTAGCTGTAAAAGTATTGCTAAATGATACATCATTTAGTCGTATTCTGAAAATAGATAAAATACCATTGTATAATCACGGTAGTGCAGCGATAAGTTCTGACAGTACTGAAATTCTATTCACTCCTGAAAAAGACTTTCAAGGTGTAGCTTTGGTGAATTATACAGTTACAGATAAACATGGATACTATGATTGTGGTTTATTAACAATCGATGTATCTGCTGCTGCTGCTCCCACATCGCAGATTATGAAACTATTCACTCGCCCAGGCGAGAAAATTACTTTTACGATGCCTAAAGGTTTCGGTGGGCCAGGACCCACCAATGCACAGGGTGAAACCCAATGGGTAGGAGGAGAAGGAAGTGGTATTTATTCTTTTATACCGAGTAGAAATTTCGTAGGAAATGAACCAACTACATTGTATTTCAATAAAACGGAGAATGGCATTTATAAGGAATATATAGTTTATATTAGTGTAGTTGGCACTCCGATACCTATTTTGCTTAAAGACGATTACATCAATATACCCATTAATGGTTCAACGATTGCTGACTTATATCTGAATGATAACCGAACTGTTAAACCCATAAGAGATTTTAAGGTATTACCTGTTTCAAATTCTAATTATGGGGTGAGTTCGTTGACAAGTGGTCGTGTACTCATTACATCAAATTCAAATTTCAAGGGAACATTTAATTTTGATTATGAAGTCACTTATGAGGATGGCTCGATCGAAAAGGCAACCGTTCATACAACAGTAGCCAATTACCAGCCTATGGCAGATTATTTTCAAGTGACGGCTTATTATGGTGTTCCTTACGAATTCAAATACAATATCCCTTTGGATAATGGTGGTAACTGGACTTTTGTTACAAGAAATGGAGGAATTACAAGTGCGGGCGGTAGAGTTACCCTTAATAACAAGAGTGAGGTTATTTATAGCCCTCCGACAGAAGGAAGTTCAGACAACTTTGAAGTAGAATATTGTGTATCAGGCTCAGGCTGCAAAGTTGTCAAAATCAATGTAAATCTTCAACCTCCTACTGCTCAAATATGTTCGACCGATTGTGTTTTTCCTGGTGATGCTAACCATGATGGTATAGTTGATATGTGGGATTTGTTGACTGTGGGTAGCTGTATCGGTCAGTACGGCTCAGAAAGAACCAATACAAATACTTCATGGATACCGACCAACGCTGCTAATTGGCAACAAACGCTTAAGAATGGGGTGAATGTTAAGAATGTAGATTTGAATGGCGACGGTATCATAAGCTATTTAGACACAGCTGTGATTAGTGCCAACTATGGCAAAATTAATTCAATTGTTGCCGAAAGAACCCCTGAAGCTACGAAAATAGAATTACAGGTTTTAACAACTTCTAATGCTGCTGCACAAGGTGATATGATTGAAATTACCGTTTTGGTTGGTTCTTCAGCTTTACCTTCTATAGATGCTCGCGGTTTGAGTTATGCAGTGGGTTACGATGCAGATATGATTGAGGAAAATACATTAACTGTGGATTTCTTGCAATCCAATTGGTTGTCTCGCTACGATGCTTTTATTGCTATGAGTAAAATAGTTAATAGAGGACGCATTGAAACAGGTATTGCCAGAAGCCAAAGTAGAGGTGCGAGTGGACATGGAGAGGTAAGCAAAATTCGAGCCGTCGTCATTGAAGATATTGCTGGTTTCCAAGTCGGTGACAGACCCGTTCTCCGTTTCCGTATCAATGATGTTTATTTGATGGATGCACAAGGGCGGAGGCTTCAAATCGAAGGCAAAGAGATAGAAATCCCTATCAAATTAGTCAAAAAAGATGAGCCTATGAAGGAATCTGATTTGTTAATGTTCCCAAATCCTTCAAGTGACTTTATGAGTTTTTACTTGAATGGCGTTAACAATATCGAGTCCTTACGCGTCGTAGATATGATGGGTAAAGAAATAAACCGTCAGAATAATATCAAAGGCAAACAAGCAACTGTCTATTTTGATAATTTTGCTTCTGGTATGTATCTCGCTGAAGTAATGACTGAAAAAGGAAAGATAATTAAGAAAATCCAAGTTGTCAAATAAATACACTAACGACCTATAATTTGTTCAGCTTTTCCCGCCTGACAGATTATAATCCCACATACCGATTCGCCCGCTTGTCAAAAACAAGCGGGCTTTCTTTTGGTTGAAATTGGTATTGGGATTTAGTAAACTCGCTACCTGCTTTCGTATATTTGTTGCTCATTGACAAATTACCAAAAGATGAAATTATTGACAGCAGACCAAATTCGCGCATGGGATTCATTTACGATTCAAAATGAACCTATTTCCTCATACAACTTGATGGAACGCGCTTCTTCAATCTTTACAGATTGGTTTTCAAGGATTTATGATACACAAAGACCTGTTGTTATCCTTTGTGGAACAGGCAATAATGGCGGCGATGGTTTAGCAATTACTCGATTTTTGTATTATCTGAGATATGATGTCGGCGTTTATATATGTCAAATATCAAAAAATAAAACAGAGGATTTTTCAAAAAATTTAGAAAAAATTCAAGAATTAGACGCTTCTATACTGAGGGGGGCTATTTCAGAACAAGATACTTTCCCAACAATTCCTAAAAATGCCCTTATTATTGATGCTATTTTGGGTAGTGGTTTAACGCGACCCGTTGTAGGCTATTGGGCTTCATTTTTTAACTTTTTGAATGAATCGCAAGCAGAAATCATCTGTGTGGATATACCTTCTGGCTTATTTTCTGATAAACATACTGAGGGGGTAGCTCTCAAATCAACTCGTGTTTTATCATTCGAGATACCTAAATTGGCTTTCCTATTATCTGAAAATGAGGCATTTATAGGGCATTTTGAATACAGGATTATTAATTTACTTCCCTCATTTTTAGATAATATTAATGCCAATAACATTTTCGTTACACCTAATTTCATCCAACCTTTTTTAAAAAAGCGTAAAAAATTTGACCATAAAGGTACTTATGGACACGCTCTTTTAGTTGTGGGCAGTGGTGGTATGGCAGGAGCAGCCGTTTTAGCAGCACGAGCTTGTCTTCGTTCGGGAGTAGGTTTGTTAACGGTGCAAACACCTTTATGCAATCAGCTTATTCTTCAAATATCGATACCCGAAGCTATTGTCGTTGCTGACCAAAATGAAACGGAATTATCGCAAGTCATTGAATCTCATACCTATTCAACCATTGGTATAGGCTGTGGTATTGGAAAAGGAGAGAAAACATCGGCTGTACTGCGGGGGTATTTGGAACAATCGAAACGCCCCGTTGTATTAGATGCCGATGCTTTGAATATCCTTTCTAAAAATCCCGATTGGTTAGAAATCATTCCTAAAAATTCAATTCTAACGCCGCATCCAAAGGAGTTTGAAAGGTTATTTGGCAAATCTGATAATGATTTTGACCGATTAGAACTGTTACGAAATAAAGCTAAAGCTTTGAAAATCAACATTTTACTCAAAGGGGCGCATACAGTTATCGCCGATACTGAGGGATGTTGTTATTTTAATTCGACAGGTAATCCGGGTATGGCAACAGCTGGAAGCGGGGATGTTTTAACGGGTATCATTACAGGGCTGTTGGCGCAAGGTTATGAACCGAAGAGTGCAGCGATATTAGGCGTTTATCTGCATGGCTTGGCAGGTGATTTGGCAGCAAAAAAATTAGGACAAGAGGCATTATTGGCAACTGATATAATAAAAAATTTAGGCAAAGCCTTTTTAAAAATGAAAAGTGAAAAGTGAAAAATATTTTTCACTTTTCACTTTTCATTTTTCACTTTTTCCGAATCATCGCCACAGGCATGTTCGGGTCAAAAGTGCCTTTAAGAACAGGGGTTTGTACTTTTCCAAGGCTTAAAGCATAAGTCGTGACTTTGCGATAAACATAATCAAACAATTCTTTTATCGTAACCACCTCGTCATCATTCGTATTGGCTTCACCTTTCATACCCCTCAGTACAAAATAGCTGAAAATGCTTTGATGCAGGGTGGATACTTCGAGCGATTCCTCATCTGCTTGCGACGACAAAATGAATGCTGTGCCAGGACTTGCCCGATTCAATTCGCGGAAAAAGGCATCTTGAACGTCTTGCTGTGAACTTCTGAAAATATCATTATTAACCGATTTCGAAGCTAAATAGCTGCCTGAATTACACGCATCGGCAATGACCAACTTATATTTGGCAGGGCAAGCGGTCATTAAATCGTTGACTTCACTGTGAAACAAACGTATATTCGCTCCATCATAGTCCGTTGGCAAAAACGCACCTTTGAGTCCGTGTCCTGAGTAAAAAAAGGCGACCAAATCATTTTCATCTGCCTGCCTAAACATTTGACGCATCGAATCAATGATGCCTTGTTTAGTCGCTTGGTCATTTACTAATACTTGAGAATGTTTATCATCCAATGAACCTCCTTCGGGGCTTTTCCAAAACGCATACATACGAAATGCATCACTATGAGGATATTTCAAAGTCAAAATATTAGGCATATCATAATTTGATACACCCACCGCTAATGCCCAAACTTTGGAAATGTGCGAAGGGCTTGTATTTGTGGCACTATTCGAGATATTAAAATTGCCCGTTTGACTATGACCCTCTGAATTTTCGTTAAAAACATCTGCACGGGTCACAATATCTTGTTTTGTTGTTTCTACAATCGTAGTAGGCGGTAGAATCGTTGTTAATCCGTCTTCAGACATCCTGACTGGTGTAGAACTCATAATTTTGGCATTCTCACGTGTAGGATTGGCACTCGCCAACATGCCGTCACGGGTCAAGGCAGGGTCGTTGCCTAAAAAACGACTGTTGCGCCACACTCCGCTCAATATAGTGCCGTCGTTGAGTGTCAATGTGCCGATACCGTCCATGGTACCGTTGAGCCACGTACCCTCATAGCGCGTACCGTCAGGGTATTCAGCAGTGCCTTGACCATGGGGCTTGCGATTTAAAAATTGACCTGTGAATCGAATACCGCCCTTCTTTTTGATTATGGCTATGCCCGACCCGTTGTCGCAATTGCCAGAAATACATTGTGCATCGGTTGAAGTTGCCCCCCTCAGTATCAGGAGCAAAAGAATAAGTTTTTTCATTAAGAAAATCATTTTTGAGTTGAGAAGAAATATTAACCGCAGTGGAATCGTCTAATATGTATTATCGGTAGTGCTAAGTAATTGAATATCAGTTGTTTAAAAAAAGGAATTAAAAACTATTCTCTAAAACATATATATCAAAAATTAAACCATAATTCTTAAATCACACATTTAATTTAAAATGAACTTGTTAACCTTCGATTAAAGCATCCTCATCTCATTTTTTACTAAAAAACCGGTAGTAACCGGTAAATAATAACATGTTCAATTTTTAAACACATAGACAAATGCCGTAAAAAAAGGAATTAAGTGTATGGTGTTTAGTATTCGAGTGTTTGGAAATTCAGAAGCTATTGATTGTCAATGATTTCCAAAGCATTCAAAAAACCAAATACAATACACTAAACTCTTAGAAAGGAAGTAAGGGTACAAAAAAACAGGATACTCAAAATGCCGTCGGCAACTGAATATCCTATTTTATACTAAATGAAAAGTGAAAAATGAAAAGTTAAAAATATAAAACGTTGATTATTAATGATTTGATTCTATTATTTTAGGCAAACCATTTCAAATGAGCATTATTTATTCTCGCAAGTTTGTAAGACACTGCTACTTATCTGACGATTACTTTTTGTGTCAATGTCTCATCTTCATTTTTCAATGACAGAAGGAACATCCCTTTTACGAGATTATCCGTCTGTATTTCTGTATTATTCATGCCTTTATCAAACTTCTTTTGTTGATTCAAAACTCGTTTTCCTGTGGCATCAAAAAGTGACATTTCATAACGCCCACCTGTTGCAGAAAAAAATTGCAATTTGATAACATCTTTAGCAGGGTTCGGGAAAACGGCTAAACTACTTACGGCGGTTGTGGCTTCTTCTATCATTTTTCCATTGGCAGAAAGTGTCATTTCTTGAGCAAAATTGGTGCTACTTGTCTGAACACCGAGCGCATAGCACACGGTTGTCGAATACGCCCCATTGTAACCATAAACTCTAATATAATAGATTCCACCTACTGTTGCTGTATTATATTTGATGCTTTCACTACTTGTACCCCCGTTTTCAGATAAACCGATTTGAGTACCTATTGTCCCATCGGTCTTAGATTTATACAGCGTAACATCATAATCACCGGGTAAATTGCTCAAAGTAACTTGAATTTTAGGCGCAGCCGTTGTGGTCGTGAATTTATAATAATCCACATCACCATTTGAGCCGATTTGCGAATTGGTTGTGCTATTTACCGCTACTATTGTTGCGCCCGTTGAAACATTATTTGTTGTCTCATTGGTATTTGAACAAGCCGGTGGGACGGTGTAAGTGAAATTAGAAGTCAAAGCGTCATTAGCGGTATTGGCATCTGTTGTCCCATTTGGTACAGCTGTTCTTGCTGTAAATGTATGTGCCGCCGCCGTATAACCCGTTACTGAACCGAGCGTAACGGTTGTGGTGGCATTGCTCGCAAGACTGCCTGTCCATGTTTGACTGCTTTCTGTACCGTTGTCAATTTTGTAGTAAATTGTAGTAGAAACGAGCGTTACAGTGCCAAAATTCTTCAAAGTTACTGAGGGGGTCACGCTGGCTGTGCTGATAGTACCGTTGGGCGTAGCTATCGCCGAAATCCCCGCATCCGTTGTTGAAGCAGAAGGCGTATAGGTGAAATTGGATGTAGACGCATCATTGGCAGCATTGTTATCTGTTGTCCCATTTGGAGAAGCTGTTCGGGCAGTATACGTATGTGCAGCAGCAGTATAGCCTGTTACAGAAGGCAATGAGACCGAGGCTGTTGCACTGGGTGCGAGACTACCTATCCAAGTTGTTGCGCTTTCTGTACCATTGTCCACTTTATAAAATATGGTAGCAGAAGTGAGTGTTGTTGTCCCAAAATTCTTCAAAGTTACTGAGGGGGTAATGCTGGCTGTTGTGATGGTGCCGCTTGGTGACACGATGCCTGCTATACCTGCATCCACCGTTGTGGAGCTGACATTGTTGAGCGGTGAAGACCAAATACCACGCCCATAGGTGGCTGCACGAAGCAGATTTGTGGGGTAATAAATTTCGAGGTCTTTGACTGGTACGCCAGGCATACCGTTGGTGAAACTTGTCCAAGTTGAAGCACCTAAAGTCAATAGATATGCCCCTAAATCAGTCCCACAATACACATCACCATTGGTCTGTGACGCAAAACAATTGACAGGCAGCGAAGGCAGTCCAGTACTGATATTTGTCCAACTTGTACCACCATTGGCAGACATATAAACCGATTGCCCTGCATAACTTGCCAAACCGACATATATTTTATTGGCATCATTAACATCAAAACGAACAGTCAAAATAGAAACGCCGGTGGGTAAACCCGTGGTTATGTCTGTCCAAGAGGTGCCGCCATTGGTCGTTTTCATCACCTTTGTTGCACTGGCTGCGGCGATGTACTGATTATTGGTTTTGGCAACATCGAGTTCAACAAGTGTACCGACACCTGAAAAACTGCTGATAGTTGTCCAGTTTGTACCCAAATTGGTACTTCTAACCACATTTGTACCGCCCGCATACAGGGTTGTTGCAGTCACAGGGTCTTGCAACCAAGGTGTGACCCAACCACCCCCGCTGACTGTGTAAATACTTGAAAATGAAGTAGTTGTGCTTGAAGTTGAGCGGTATAAAGCACCATTATATATTGAAGAAAACTTATTGTTATTGTTTGTACGGTCAATGAAACAAAGCATACCATCGCCCCCATTGACTTGCGCCCAAGTTGAGAGGTTTGTGGTCAAAGTAGTGCCATTGTCTTGATGCCCTGCGATGATGGTATTTGAGCTGTTTGCGGACAGTCCGATGCCATAAAGTTGTGCTATGGTTAGGTTTGAACTCTTGTCTGACCAATTCGTTGCACCACTTGCCAAGGTAAAAACCCCACCGTCATTACCCGCATAAAGGGTTGAGCCGACAAAGGACAAATCATGCACATCGGCGTGTTCGTAAGGTGCGCCATTGCCTGACCAATGACCAATGCATGACCACGAAGCGCCAGAAGATGTTGATTTCCAAATATTTACGCCACCTGTGTAAATAGTCGTTTTTACTGAGGGGTCAACAACGATACTCAAATCGTACCAGCCTTGACCGCCTGAATCGTTACCAGTCGCATTCCAACCTAATATATTAGGCGTAGAAGATTTGAGCGTAAATGTTGAGCCGCCATCCGTCGAAAGGTATAGCCCTTTGAAACCATAATCGGTGTTGTTGGAAACAAGGGCATAGACATAATTGGCATCCAAGGGCGTGACGGCTATAGCTACCCGCTGTGTACCTGAAGTCGGCAAACCTGTGCCAGCCGTTGACCAAGTTACCCCGCCATCGGTTGAACGTAAAAAGACGTTGGCACTGTAACCGCCTGCATAAACGGTAGAAGGTGTACCCGGTTTGAATTCTATATCACGAACGCTTAATGATACCGTTCTTGTCCAGGACGTTCCACCATTGGTTGAGCGATAAATACCTGCGCTGCCCGCTACAAGAATAGAGCCATCGGTTGGGTTGATAGCGATTTTTGATAAAGTCGTGCGCGTGGTTGAAAAGTTGCCCGTACCAGTCCACAATGCGCCTGTGGCTGCCCATGTGGCGCCGCCATCAGTTGATTTGTAAACGCCTGTGGAATAGACATCAGCCGCTTCGCCATCACCTGTGACGAGGTACATGATGTTTGAATTTATGGGATCAAAACCGACATCCGTTGCCCCCAATGCAGTAATATCGTCTGAAATAGCCGTCCAAGTCGTGCCTCCATTGGTTGTTTTCCATAAGCCACCAGCAGGAGAACATGCAAAAAGTGTTGTCGTACTGCCTGGCAAGGCACGAACTGCATTAATGCGACCATTGCCACCCGACGACGGTGTACTGAGGGGGCCCACAAGCGACCATGTGGCACCTGTACGATTTTGAAGGAAGTTGCGGCGTTTCTGCTCAACAATAGCTTGTTGTACACCTATTGTTAAGATACTCAAATCACCATTTGACTCTTGTACACGCGGCTCTACCCAATGCGACCAGCGCATGAATTGGAGCATACCTTCCATCTGACGCTCAAATTTGTCGCCTTTTCTGTGTGCGCCATTGGCTTCTTTTGCCAATTCCTTTTTAAATGCTTGAATTTTTCCAGCGTATTGCCGATTGAAGGCATCGCGGATTTGGTAGTAATTGGCGCCTTGCTCACGTAGGTCGAGCCAGTTTTGTGCTGTTGTGCTTTGCCATAGCCATAGCATGATTAAAAGCACATAAATTCTGTTGATTTTCATAGAAATACCAGCTTGGAATTTAAGATGAATGAATTTTGTTACATAAAAATGAGATGGTAAATAAAAGCGCAGGAAAGAGATGTTTGTGTCGATTTGTTTCGTCAATAGCTTAGTCTCGGTTACAATAGTTTAGTTTTTGTCAAAATTTTGTTAGCAAAATGCTTCGGTCGTATCGTCTATTAAGTATTGGAAGTGTATGCTTAAAATCCACAGTTAGTTCCTATATAAACTGTGAAAATATATCTAATATTTTTATAACACTAAAAAAAAGTATATTTTAACATTTGAGAAAATGATAAAAAAAAAATACGCCCATAAGTCATACAAAATTAATGACTTATGAGCGTATCTTTTTTTATCACATATTGATGGCGCGTAATCTTACTGTACCTTAAAAGCCACACGCAGGTTTTCCCAAGTCAAATTGACCATATTTCCTTTAATATCAAAGGTCATACTTTCGGTTATCTCATCAGATTTTTGAGATTTAACTTTGACACGCAGCACATCTTTAGTGGCATCATAACTGTATGCACCCCATTGTTTTGCAACGCTGTTGAAAATAATAGTCCATTCGCCCCCCTCAGTAGGAATAGTGAATAGTGCGTATTTTCCTGCTTTCAGTGCTTGTCCTTCGATTTTTACATCTTTATCCACCTCAAAAGTAGTCGCATCATTGGCACCTGTGCGCCAAACTTTGTCAAAAGGAACGAGTTCACCCCAAATTTTTCTGCCTTTGACGGCGGGTTGTGCATAAGCAATTGTTACGGTTTTGTCACCGATTTTGCCAGTTGCCGTTGCTGCAGGGCTTGGTTTAGCTTTACCTTCTTGTGCAAATGACACCGAAGTAATGAGTAAAGCAGTCGCTAAAAACAAGAATTTTTTCATCTAAAAATGTCTTTTTTATTGTTTGAAAATGAATTAAAAGATGATAGACAATTTAATACTTAAAAAGTTGACTTTTACTGAGGGGTATTCGACGTAATGCGTTATTTTGATAATGATATGGTAACAGAATGAAGGTTACTCAAAACCAACGTTGTCAAAAAAAATAACGTCGGAAAAATTTGAAAACCGACGTTGTCAAAAAAAATAACGTCGGAAAAATTTTAAAACCGACGTTCTTAAAAAAAATAACGTCGGAAAAATTTGAAAACCAACATTCTTAAAAAAAATAACGTCGGAAAAATTTCAAAACTAACGTGATTAGGAAAAAAACGTCGGAAAATTTTAAAACTGACGTGGTTAGGAAAAAAAACAATGATTTTTTCAATTTCCCGCTCGACAGGGGTGTTCATAAATTTAGCCCTAAAGCCAAGCTAAAAAACGGCGGTGCTGGTGTCGGAGTTTTCACCGACACCGACTATTCAAGGGGTCTTTGACTCCGCCCGCTATTATGTTCTTTGACAATTTTAAAACCATGAATGTCCTCAAAAGGGGTCAAAGACCCCAAAACATAATACGATTCGGTGAAAACACCGAATCAAGCGCCGCCGTTCGTTGTTGGTCTGTTTGTGGGATGTTTTGAGGAAAACCGTGCGCCAGCGGGGTAATAAATCTGATATGACAGAAGAAACGTTTTTGCGAATATTACAGAAAGACTACTATAAAGTAGCAGCTCCTACATTTGGTAAAACTTTAATAGCGATAGGTGTGCCAAAATTTGGGATTTCAGATGAAGAATATACTCATACTGCAGTTTATTTAGGAACATCAAAAAATGGAGTACAATATGTTTGGAGTAAAAATGGGTTGGGGCAAAAACCTTTTATAGAAACATTAGATGCAAATAAAGCAAGATGGAAAGGTAACACAGTTTTAGGTATGTATAATAACTGAGTTGTCTATCTTGCTTTTACCCATTTAAAAATCTATATAATAAATTTTTGTAACTATTTAAATATGAACAAATTTTTGTTAGTACGAATTTCAATATCATTTATGCTGATAGCATCATTTTTAATTAAAGCAGATTCTATTATTTTTAATAATAGAATTACAACAACCGATATGTTGTATTTTAGTATAAACTTAATTAATTTAATGATAATATGGATTAGGAAGCCTTTTTTTTGGTATTTAGGGCTTTTTATATTTTTGATAGGCATATACTATACAATAGAATATGAATTTTTACATTTAGATAGTAATACCATGCCTTCAATAATGTCAACTAAACCAATATATTATTATTTTAAGGAACTGAATGTAGCTAAATGGATTGTTGATATAGTACATTATCTCCCTTATTTAGCATATTCAATTTTTTTTATATTATTTTTAACAAACTGTCGGATTAAAAAATATTATAAAATCTCGTGCAATATGAATAAAAAGAACACAGAGTTTTTAGATGAAAATTTTTAATAGCGATAGTTCGTACCTGCTGGAGTCGGTCTTTTTGACCGACATCTACTATTTTGTCTCCATCTTGGCTATCCTAATTCAAAAACCACCATTTTTAAACAATAAAGCAAAAAAAATGAAAAATATCATCACAATAGCACTATTAGTTGTAGCAGTCATCAGCCATGCGCAAAACCAAGCGGCAGCCGACAGCAGCCAATTAGCCATCTTCAACACAGGCAGAAACATCACGGTTTTGTCCACCGACTTTGGGGGTGTCTTGACAGCCGACCTTATCGGCGATATGGTCATGGCTTACGATACAGTGATGGTCTTAAAGGCGCACACGGTCAGGGATAGTTCGGGTAGGTATCCGATGCGGTATCAAAGTGAACGCCGCGCCACCAAAATCAGTCGCAATCTGAAAGGCAAAATCGCCGTCATAGACTACAACAAAGACTATGATGTGACGCAAATGTGTATGAATGCACAAAGAGCGGGCGCAAAAGCCTTGATTATCATTCATGAATCGAATGACAAAAAGGTGTATAAATTAACGAAAAAAGGTATTTTCAAAGACAGCATCCGCATCCCGTGCTTCACAATACCCAATAATAAGGGAGAGCAAATACAGCAATTGCTCCCTCTGTCGTCGGCATCAAAGTACCTACTGTTATTGCGTCAAACGCCTCGATAGTTGCTAATGACAACCCGCTTGTCGCCACAACTGCAAAAACAAAAGATAAAATAAGTGATGCTGATGTGACAGTAAATACAGAATTGTCGAATACAACAGGCTTCGGCAAACAAGGTTTCACAGTCTCCCCCAATCCCACCCGCAACCAAGCGAATGTCACCTATCAATTCCAAAACCCGACAGACGTAACAATAGAAGCCAAAACCGCTTCTGGACAAGTTATTTTCTCTCGATTACTGAAGGGTGCCACCGTCGGCAATATGGAAATACCGACGGTTGATTATCCGAATGGTACGTATTTCGTGACGCTGCAATATGGTAAAGAAGTGAAAACTAAGAAGTTGGTGGTGCGGCATTGATTCTTACAGAATGACAAAAGTGAAAAATGAAAAGTGAAAAATGAAAAGTATATTACACGTTTCGAGAGCAACTAACGGTCTCGAAACGTTTTTTGTTCTTATTCTACTTTTATTATATTGACGGGATGATTTGACATCACCCCGTCAATCATTTCTAAGTCAATACTTTACAATCTTCCGCGACAAACTCCCCGTCGGGTTCGCAATCGTCACGATATAAGTTCCCGATGGTAAGTGTTTGATATTCAGTGATTTGTTGATAGTGGAAACGTTTTTGAAGTCCTCGAAATAGACGAGGTCGCCTAAGAGGTTGTTGATGTTGAGGCGGAAGGCACTGGCTTCTTTGTAAGTTAATTGGATGTTGAGTTGGTCTGCTGTAGGGTTGGGTGAAAGGCTGATATTTGCCTCTAATACTGAGAGGGTGAACAATCCAGAAAAAGGCGACTCCAATAGCTTTTACAATTCGAGTTTCTGCCCTAATGTATTTAGGCTGCCGCTAATGATCCTATTGGTTTTTTGGGAGACGCACAAAGCATTTACTTTGACATCTTCGTTGATGGTAATCCACGATTTACCTAAATCGTAGCTGATAAGGGTCGCATATTTGCCTGTTATGAAGCCCCCTTTCTTAACAACTGATGCCAAAAAGGTATTATTAGGTAGGGCTTTTATATCGAAAAAATAAACGTCTGAATTGGTTATAGACAGCCGTTGCCACGTTTTGCCAGTGTCCAATGATTGACTTACAGTCGTATGAAAGTTTGCATTGACAATATCATAATCGGATTTGACCGCTAAACCTTGCATTTTACTGTTAAAGGTAATACCACCACCATTTAGGTTGCTGCCTAATTGTGTATCGTAGGCTTGCCAAGTGGCTCCTTTATTATAGGAGTGAAACACTCTTGAACCGCTTGTAAAAAACCAAATATGATTTCCGACAACTGAATAAATATTGTTGTAACCATATTCAAAACTGCTGTTGGGTCGTGGCATATTGGTATCAGACACGGCTGTCCAAGTATCACCCCCATTGATTGTCAGATATATCTCAAATCTCCCATTCAGAGGGTCACCCATTGCTACACCTTCTTTTGTATTCCAAAAATGGACGAAATTGCTAAAACTCCTTGCTGAAAACGGCGCAGAAGTCAGTTGCCACGTTGTTCCTCCGTTTATGGTCTTATAAATCGCACTCCCTTCATTATCATCCACAACAGTTGCCCAAGCCATTTGAGTATTCACTGCCGAAATACTGGTGATAAAAGGTTCTCCTTCTGCAATAATGCCCGCTTGCCAAGTGTTGCCACCATCTGCGGTGCGATAGTACTGACCAGCACTTCCGCGTCTAAAACGGCTGTTTTGGATATACGTTTCATGCCCAATTATCCAAATAGTTGAGTCATTGGGCATATCAATACCGCCCACCGTTAAGGATTCTGCATTGTGGTAGAGGGTTCCCCAATTTTGAGCCGATAATCTAACGAAAGAGATAATTAATAAAACAAGGAGTGTACAATATTGATTGTTTTTCATTTTAATTTTCTTTTTAGAATTTAAAAATATTGTTTTGGTCTGCTAAAAAACAGAGGGAGACAAGGGTTGAATGCCCCCCTCAATATGCCAAGTCTGAAGAAGAATTTTCATTCGGTTTTAACAATCTTCCGAGACAAACTCCCTGTCGGATTCGCAACCGTTACGATATAAGTCCCAGATGGTAAATGTTTGATATTCACTGATTTGTTGATAGTGGAAACGTCTTTGAAATCCTCGAAATAGACCAAGTCGCCTAACAGGTTGTTGATATTCAAGCGGAACGAACTGGCTTCTTTGTAAGTGAGTTGAATGTTGAGTTGGTCTGTCGTTGGGTTGGGTGAAAGGCTGATATGTGCCTCCAATACTGAGGGGGTCAATAAACCTGTCAACGCTGTGCCATTGTAGGAAAAGATTTTAGCACCTACTGTCGTATTATTTGTCGTACCCGAATTGAGATTACCCCCATAACCGATTATGCCTAAAAGACCTTTCTTGGGGTCAGTTGCACGGATAAATTCAGTAGCGAGGATGCGCTCGACAGTATCAATGACAATCCATGTTTTGCCTGAATCACGGCTCAACCAAGTAAATTTGCTTTTGATATTGCTGACATTGCCTGTCATAACGAAGTAATTGGACACAGGAACGGCTGTCAAACTGAGCGTTGCAAATTTCCGATTCGTTGGCGTGGCATCTACCCACGTTTTACCTGAATCAATCGAGCGACTCATAGTCGTAAAAAACTCTTTTGTGGTACTGTTCCAAGTATAACCCGATGTCAAACCCACCATATTTTTGTTGAAAGCGAATCGTCCAGCACTGCCAGATGTTCCCAAGGTATGGGTTTGCCAATTATAGCCGCCGTCAGTCGAGCGATATAAGCGTCCTGTACTTGTGCTAAACCACATATTCAAGCCTTGCGCTATATACCCGTTTTGGTAGCCAAATTCTCCCGGTTCTGGGTCGGGTATATTGGCACGCGGCACACGCACCCATGTTTGTCCTGCATTGCCCGTTTGGTAAATTTCAAAATAACCATTGCGCGGGTCGCCTAAAACCATCGCACGGGCGGGTGAGAAGAAATGAACAAAGTCCACAAAACTTGAATCAGGCGACAATGGCACACCTGCATTGGTCCATGTTGTACCGCCGTTATTGGTTTTATAGACGAAATTGCCCAGTACAAAGTCATAAACAGAAGCAAAAGCAGTATTGGCATCAAGCCCGACAATATTACTGAGGTCTTGTCCGCTTGTACCAGGTAAAGTACTGGCTGTCCACGTTGTACCGCCGTTGATGGTGCGATAAACCCTGCCCGTCGCATTGTAGTTCCAAGAACTATCGGCAATGTCCAAATTCCAAGCACCTGCCCAAGCCACCGTATCGTTCACGATAGAAATATCGGCAATTGATAGGGAATCGTTGCCGGGTAAGGTTTGCGCTTTCCATGTTTGCGCATTTGCGTTTGCTGCAAAAAGCAGAGAGAAAAAGAGGATTTTGTAAATGTTTTTCATTTTAAAAAAATTTAAAAAGATTAGAAAATTGAATTTTAGTGGCAGGTAAATAACAACATGGTCTTTTTTGTAAACACATAGGCAGATAGCGCACATAGAAAAACATTAAATAATGAGGTGTTTTTTAGATAATCGTTGGGAAATCCTAAAAAACTATGTGTGCTATGAGTCTATGTGTTAAAGAAAAAAATCCATGCTATTATTTAACAATTACTTAGTAAAAGGGCGACACTGTTTTGTTCGCCTTATTCTTTTGACCATTAAGGTACAAGCCAAGAGAACCGTGTAAATCAAAGTGGATGTCATCATCATTTCCCTTTTTTAGTTTTTGACAAACAGATAGAGAGCCGCCGAGTGCGCTGCACAAGGGGAAAATTGCCCACTCATACTGAGGGGAGCTTACATGTTCGAGGAGCTTTCAAAACTCCCCGAACATGTCAACATTTCATACTATTGCTTTACAATTTTCTGCTGCAACACCTTTTCTTTAAGGCGGATGCGGAGAATGTACGTGCCTGTCTGCAAGGTGGCTGTGGGTAGGTTGATGCGTGACCAACCTTGATTATAAGTTTGTTGTTGTATTATCGCACGACCTGTGATGTCCACGACTTCTATTTTGGCGTTTCCTTCGGCAAAAAGTTCAACATTCAGTTCGTCGGTAAAGAGCGTTGGATAGACGTTGAGTTGGGCTTCTTTGGGTTGCAAAAGTTTAACGATGTCAGGGCTTGTTTGGACAACTGCATTGTCTCCGTATGCGCTGTTTTGCAAACTTTGAGGATTGAAACGCAGCATTGTCGGGCGAACACTCCTATTGGTTTGAGCTAAACAACCATAGCCTGCACCATCGCTGCCAAAACCCATATTGGCAACTGCTGTGCTGTTGTCAATGACACGCCAAGTTGTGCCATCATCGGTACTCATTAAGGTGCTAAACGGGCCTATATCGTTTTGCGCCCGTGTTGTTGCCAACAGAATTGAGGTATTGGGTATGTAATCAAGGTCATACATGGCGAAATTATTGTTCGCTGGCGTAATATCTGACCATGTTGCGCCACCATCGCGGGTTCTAACCAATTTAGTTTTGAATGGAAGCCCCTGAAAATCACCGGCACACATCACCCCAACTTGTTTGTTGCGGAAAGTGACATAATCTGCCGCACCCATGCCTGTATTGGTCACACGCCAAGTCCGTCCGAAGTCGGTGGATTTATAGAAATAGCCGCCTAAGTTACTCGGTGGGTTGTCGTAATTCGTAAAATAAACGTTGCCATCGGGTGTTGTGAATATATCGTAATAGCCTACGATGCGTTGTTGCACGGCTGCATCACCTACAAAATTGCTGCACGGCACTGCCGTCCAAGTATCCCCGCCATTCGTCGTTGTATAAATTTCGAAGCAACCTGTGCCAGGGTCATCACCTATCAGTACGCCTTTGTTAGCATCCCAAAAATGGGCAACATCCAAATAACTACTTGACGGACTGACACCCGGTGGTGTGATGTCTTTCCACGACTGTCCACCGTTTTTAGTGCTGTAAAGATGCGCGCCTGTCGCTGTTTCTGAATAATCACCAGTGATAACAAAAGCCTCTCTGGCATTTAAGGCTGTGATGAACCACGTAAACTCTGTGCGGCGAGTCGGAAAATTGGTGCTTTGCCAAGTCTGACCGCCATCTGTTGTACGGGCGATATGACCACTTCTCTGGAAGTTTAAATTCCAACCCTGACCACTGTAATCGCCCAGATACATCAACCCCCAACATACAGACGCATCCACAGCATAGAGTTTGTGCATTTCGCCTATCTCCCTATTGGGGATGCCTGTAACAGGTGTGCGCTGCCAAGCCAAAGATTGAGCCTGCGCGAAAATAGGAAACAAAAGGAGGGCTACTGAAAGTCCTAAAGAATGAAAATTTCTCATTTTTAACAAGTTTAAATTTTGAAAAATAGGATTCAATATGCGTTAGTGTTGCTTATTTTAGAAAACAGAGGGGGCTGCCAAGTGTCCGCCGCACGAAGCGACCCCTCAGTATCTAAGTATGAAATAAAAATTTTGTGTCTAATATTAAGAAACGGGATTAATACCATGAGGCAAGCACTGCTTCCAAAATCCTCTTAAAGTTTTGGCATCACCTCAGTATTTTCGGAATTTAATATATATGTTGCTTCAAAACGACTGGTAAGCCGTCATTTAAACATACCCTATGTAGTGCCATTCTCAACAATCCAATAGTTTCTTTTCGATTAAGTATTGTGCGGCCCGTTGCGCTGTGCCGAATTGATAACAGAGTAAACTATTCGCTTTGGCCAGAATACTTTTATTGTAATCCAAGAGGGTGTAGCGTTTCTTTCCCATCACCTCGGCGGTATCGTCAACGGATAAACCAGTTGCGTAGAGTTTGATGATTTTGATTTCAATCGGTGTAAAAAATTGCTGAATGAACTTACAAAAATGGAGGGTTAAACGAGCCGTTAAATCGGATGTTGGTGCATGGTCAAACGTGACGTGCGGGATAAAAGGGCGCAACGTATAGTCATTCCATTCGCCACCATAGTGATAGGTATTGAAAAAAACACACAATTGCCCTTTTACATCCAATCGCAACGGACGGCTTTGTTGATGAAACCAATGATATGTGCCGTCTTTACGGCGCAACGGCAATGTAATATGATAGGTATGGCTCAACGGACGCACTCTTGGACTCAATTCAGCCGCCGCAAACTCGGTGGCGCACAATGCCCAAATCATATACATCTTGAAATAATCGGGATGAATCAATCTAAAAAACTCCGTACAAGACAAATCATTGGGCATCCCCAACGCCTTATCTATTTGGTGTAACCAATCCAATTCAAGCGTTTTCTGATTGACAACCATATAAAAAGTGCAGTCCGAATGTTGAAACTGACTTTGATGTTTGATGTTTTTTAAAAAGGCTTGATAGGCTTCTTGGTTCATATCCACAGGCTCACCGAGTTGCACCGCTTTCTCGGTAAAGAATTGGATATGTTTTTCCAAAGTTGCTTCAAATTCCTCAGACGAATAAAGAGTATTTGTCATTTTCATTGATATTCAATAGGTCAAAATAGTAACACTTTTATTGGTACACTCTTTTGTAAATGCGTTAGACCGTTTTTCTAATAAAATCAAAAAGTTTTTTGCTTTCGCCTTTATGTTTTTCGCCACCATCTTCATAAAGATAGCCGCCGTCTAATAGTCTTTTTCACCATCTTTTAGTTTTTCATTTCTGTCCAATAGTGGTTTTACTCAATATTGTTATATATAAATTGCATGAATGAAAACAAAGCACCCCCTCAGTATAGCCGCACATCAAGCTATCTGTAAACAGAAATAAGTATGATTTTTAAATTTAAAAAGATGGAAAAGCTAACTAAACTTCTTTTTCAACCACTCCCGCCAAGTATTCAAGGCATCAGTACGGTTGCGGGCATGGAGTTTTTTATAAATCTTGTGAATGTGGTGTTTGACCATCGCTTCACTGCACTTTATGGCATCAGAAATCTCAGTATAAGAAGCACCTGTATCGAGTAGTTTTAGAATTCGTTCTTCGGTTGCCGTCAATTCCCAATCCGCTTCTGGAATGTTAGGCGTTTTATTCGTTTTTTTTTGAAAAAGCTGCAACACCCGTCTCGCTATGCGCGGTGTCATTGGCGAACCGCCATCAGCGATTTCTGTTAAGGCAGCTAATAGTTTATCATCGGGTGTGCCTTTCAACAAATATCCAACAGCCCCCTCAGTAAGAGCCTCAAAAACGGTGTTGTCGTCTTCAAAAATAGTGAACATCAAAAACTCTGTATCAGGCAACACAGGACGCATTTTCCGCAACACTTCCAAACCATTGGCACCATTGGGCAGATTGATGTCCAAAATGACGATGTGTGGTTTGAGTTCTGGTAATTTCAAAAGTGCTGTGTCGCCATTGTCATAAGCACCGACGCATTGGAATTGCGTACTACTGTCGAGTAGATTCTCCAAATGCTCACGCACATCTGCCAAATCCTCGACGATAACGATTGTGTAGGGTTTCATCATTTTACAAAGGTTTTGCGGGTATATTTATTTTCTGCTTCCATTGTTGTTGTCCTTGTTCTTTTTTCTTTTGTTGAAACAAAGGTCAAGATATTAGCAAATAAAAGCACGATTTGGGTCGCTAACTTTCGTTAGTTTCAAATAGGTCAACTGAACGCCCAAGTTCGGAAAACTTTAAAAGCTTTGCATACCCATATCTTTTCGCTTAAAATTAAGCTTGAAAGTACATCTATCATCTTGAAACCACCGATTTTCAATCGGTGGATAAAAACAACGCCGCCCCCAACATCTATCATCTTTTCAAAACATCACATCTGCTCAACCCAGCATACGTGTAAACCCATATTTTACCATAAACTCTTCACACTCTTCTGCAAATGTCTTTTTTCGATGATGTGCCTCTTGATTTTTTTTGTAATTGCGGACAGCCTCCACCTGTGATTGACTAACGGATGTTGCATAATAATCATCTGCCCAATCAAAATCTACTTCAAAGAGGTTTTTTATCGTTTTCTTTTTAGATGTGTATGTTTAATAATTTTAAATTTTATAAACCAAACGTAATATTTTTTTGAAAAACAACACAGCAATATTATTATTTTTTCTTTTTATTAGCAGAGCTGCCTTTTTCTACTTGATGTCATGTTTTGAATAGATGTTAAATGGGGGACGTGTTGCTTTTCCCCCTCGTTAAAAACGAGGGGTTTCAAGATGATAGATGCCTTTCGAGCTTGTTTAAAAAATAAGATTTGGTATTAAAAACTGCCAAAACCTTTTTACACAATTTCTATATCAGATAGGCACATTAAAAAATACAGTCGTTCCCTTTCCAACAGCACTATCTATGCGACAACTACCGCCAAGCCGTTCCATACGTTGGTGCATCGTCCGTAAGCCATTATTGCCCTTGATTACTGAGGGGTCAAAGCCACGTCCATCATCAATGATAATGAGGTGTATTTTTTCCTTGTATTCAATGGCTATGATTACTTGATTGGCAGCAGCGTGTTGTGCAATGTTGCGAAGCGCCTGTTTAAGTACCAAAAACAGATTGTGCTGAATTTTGCCCGATATTATTTTGTCAGAAGGTATATTAGTCGGCAAATCAAATTGACATTTAAGACCTGCATCACGACAGAAATTATTTGTCCAGACGCGAAAATCCACTAAAACATTGGTCAACAATTCGTCTTTGGCGTTCATGTCCTTGATAATCTCGTTCATGCCGTCCAACGCATCTTTTGCCGCTATCGAAAGGCTTGCCAAAGGGTCATCTACCGATGAGACATTACGATATAGAGGTGAAGGGGTCTTTTTCTTGTCGTCTAATTGCGTTTTGAGGTTTTCAGTCATGTATTTTATACGCACCAAATCTGCGCCCAAGTCGTCGTGCATTTCGTCGGCAATGCGTTGGCGTTCTTCGTGGATGATGCGTTTGCGCTGTCGTTTTGTATTGCTGCGATAGATAAACCATATACCTAAAACTAATAACGGTAGTAAAACAAGTCCCAACCAAGGCTTTTGCCATAATGGTTTTTGGGCTGTTTCTGCCATATTCAAACTATATGATGGCGTATTTACCACAGTTGCACCCGCCGCCATAAGCGGCAGCCCTTCGTACTTTACGATTTTAGGGAAATCGGGGTCACGATGCACGTTTAACATACCACCCCAAATAGTGGTTGGTGAAGCAAAAGCGATGCAAAACGGTGCCATTTGTGAGATAACCTCCCAAGTTTTACCCAAATCACGACTGATATAAGTTGCAAAGTTTTTGGGGTCGTTGGTGCTTACGCCATTGGTTAACCTAAAAGAAGCAATGATATAGTTTGATGGAGGGATAATTTTCATATCCATACAAGCCCCTTTGGGGGTCTTTAGTGGGTCTATTTGAAGGTCATGCCACGTTTTACCACTATCTCGGCTGATTTTAAAAAAGCTGTCATCAAATTTTTTCTTTTGGTTATTCCAATTCCAGTTGGATACAATACCTATGCCTTCGGGCGAAAAAGCCATTGAATAAACTATCGGCAAACCTGTTGCACTCGCTGTCCAATGCATCCCAGCATCGTGTGTAACAAATATACGCCCTTTGTTGCTCCTGAAATAGCAAGTATTACCTAAAACTTTAAACTGGCTTTCTAGCCCAATCTCATCTGGTAAGAGAGGGGGAAAAGCCGATTCTGGTATACGTTGCCAAAATTTACCACCACTAATCGTACGATAAATCTCAAAATAGCCATCACGTGGGTCTCCTATTAAAATGCCATTCGTCTGTGACCAAAAATACATATCATTCAAAAAACTTTCTGTCTGTGAAAGGGGGGTTGGCATATCAACCCAAGTTTTACCGCCATCATTTGTTTTAAAAAGCTTATTGCAAGTACCCGAGAACATTGACCAAGCTACTTTATCATTCAAAGCTACAATTTTGTTAATTAGGTGCGTGCCATAAAAAGGGATTGTTCCTTTTTCCCAAGTTTTGCCCCCATCAATGGTTTTGTAAAAGGTATTGGTATTTGAAGCGTTGTATATCCAAAGAGAATCATTAAATCCAAAATTAATAGTCGAAGCCCAACAAACACGCTCATTAACAGGACTAAATTCGTGTATAGTGAGCGTATCATTATTTTTAAGTTGCGCTTGCCATTTGCCTTTCCATTGGGCATTGAGGTTTCCTGTCAAAGCGATGACAGAGAGTAGTAGGGTGAAAAGGGTTTTTAGCGTCTTCATTGGACTTGCTTTTAGATAAGATTTCCGCTTGAGTTGCTAAGGTAAAAAAGTAATTGTGTTTATTCAATTTGTACTCCGAAAAAACATACTAAACCAAGTTGAATAAGGGATAGTTTTTTGGATGGGCTAAGATAAATGCGATTAGTCTGGTTAAAAGAAAGAACATGTGTTTTCATTTGATATTCTGAAACCATACAGAATGTTAATAGATGTTTTGTCTTTTTTGATGATACAAAGGTGGATGTATTGGGTGAGGAAAAAAATCCCTTATTTAGGGGGTATCTGTTTAGGGGTATTTTCAAATAAAAAAGCCATTTCCAAGCAGAAATGGCTTTTGAAAGCAGCATATACTGAGGGGGCTATGTTGATGAGCGAAGAGGTAAAAACTTACTGTATCGTGCATAGTAAAAACCAATTGCCAACAGCACTTGACCAATGATAGATAAACTGATTTTGCCAATAGAGATTTTAACAAAAAGGGGAAAGTCTTCTTTATAAATGCTATCGCCCATCAAATACAAGAAAAAACCTGCTAAATGAGGTAAAAACAAACCCATAGCTATCCAAAAATATGGGTTTTTACTGAGGGGTACTTTGCCATCCTCTCGATACAGAAACCAAAGATGTATGGCAGGTAAAACAAAACAAAAGGTTGCCGATGCTGCAGGGGTAAAAACACCGTAGTCTCTAAAATCACCGATAAATAAGTAGTCAATGATGGCAGCAATAAATAAACCGCTGCTTAACCAACGAATGCCTTTCGCTGTTTTTTCATGCGGCATAACTGTATAGAAATACCAACCCAAAAAGGCAAAATTATTAGCGTAAGCCAATATGCCCATGAAGTTAGTATCTGTTAAATGATATTTGTTAAGCAACGGAACAAAAAAGGCACGAAAGTAACCTGTTGCCCACATAAACACTTGATGTAGTAGGTTTATTGATGTATTTGAGATACAATACCCCAAAAATATTCTTAAAGGTTTATTCAAATATTTCCGTCTTCGCAAAGCAAAGAGAATGGGTATAAACATAAACCCAGTAGAGACTTTTCCTGCTAACACCAATGCTTTTCGAAGAAATGCCATATTATTCCACATAATATCATAATTTTTATTGTCATTTATTCTGGATCGGGTGGGATTTTAGAACCAACGCCTTCCGGCTCACCGCTATTCCCATGATCGTTTATAATGTTGCCATCAGCATCAACGATACATACTAATATACAAAGACTGCCGTCTTCATGCCTTCCCAATTTAGTAACGATAGACCTATGAGTAACAAATTTGAAACCATCCGCAGGCTTTGGAGTGCTGAATTGTCCATCAAAAAACTTCCGCTGTAAGATAAAGTAGTTGCCAACAACCTGTTCTATTCTAATTCTATCATAAGCCATCCAGCGATCTGTTTGTGGATTGGGATTTGTTTCGTCTTTTAAGAAAAACATAATTTCTTGAAAATCTTTAGATATAGCATTTGTATCTTTTGCAAACATTGTTTCAAACTCTAAATCAGTGTTTGGAAAATCCACTTGCGGTGTAAAGCGACTAATCAATATATCTCGTGTAGTTGTACTAAGATACCTATCGCCTACATTATCTCTTAAAGGAGGTACTTGATTGTTTTGCATAATGTGCGCACACCCGATTATTTCTCTACTTGTTGTAAGAGTTGATAATTGGCGAGAAGTTGCGGATTTTTTAGGCGCTTTTTTAGGCGCTTTTTTTGCTACTTTTTTCGCTACTTTTTTTGCCATTGTTTTAAGCATTAAATTGTTAATAAATAGTTTTTAATTAAAGGGTTTATTTTTTATTATTGAATAAATCAATAAAGTTTTTACCAAGTTTATATTTATTTAGCATATCCTTTAAAGTTAAAGATTTCTGATTATCTATATTTTCAAGTGGCAGAAAGAAAAGTTGTTGTTCATTATTAAAAACATAGAACTGCTTTTCAGAAGGTAATAGAATAAGTTTTTTAAAAGGTTCAATTTTTAATTTACCTACAAGTTTATCAGGTCTATTAGATATTATAATATCGTTCTTTAGTTTAACAATCTCAAAAAGTTCATCGTCTGTTTGTTCAATTTCGACAGTTATCCATTTATTGTCAACTTTTTGTAGTGTTGTTCTTGTAAAAGGCTTTTCTCCATCAACGTATGTTAATTCAAGTGTAGAGAAATATCTTTGATTTTCAGTAGAATAGTATATTTTTTCAACGCTTGAATATTTATTTTCTTTAAGTAGTATAGCTAATTCTTTAGAACTTAAATCTTTTGTGATTTCGCCAAGCCAAAGTGCATCATCTTTCTTTGGTATTGAATCTTTTGATTTATTAGAGTTTGACATTGATGAAAAGTTATTACGCTTACCATACATTTCAATAAGATAAGTACAAATTGTCTTTGTCCTTCGGCTATTTGAAAAAGCTAATTGTTTATAACTTACATTATTGCAAGGGTTTCTTGCTGACGAAGGGAAAGGATCATTTAATAAATAGAATTTCTTCTTGTCAGAAGGACGGACACGATAACCCATAACAGTAACAGCATGATGCGTTAAACAACCCTGTTCAGTAGGATAGCCAATAAATCCAATAAACGGACGAGGAAAGTTAATTTCATTGACTGTTATCGTCCAATTAGGCACATCCACAACGCCATAATGATAATTAAAAGGAATATTCAGTATTGATAAAATATCATTTCTACTGGCTGACCTATTGCAATTATCAGCATCGGGAATACAATTAATGCAACAAGGTAGAGAGCAAGGAATACAAGCGGCTATTTCTCCTACGCCACGTTGTGTTTGCATAATATCAGCAATAAGACATTGATTATTAGGCGTGTTGATGTCATTATACCTAAAAATCATTTCCATACTGGCTGCCCAACAGAGTTTATCTCCTTTTTGGAGAATAGCATTGACAGCAAGAACTCTGGTTTGACTTGTAGCATATAGGCACATTATTACAATACAAAAAACAAAAATACTTACTCGTTTCATTATGGTATATCGATTTAAAAAATGAAAAAAAGATAGAATTACTTTTACCGTTGCCACTTCACCAATCTAAGTTCAATCGCTTTTATGATGGCTTCAATGGCTGAATTGACGTGTAGTTTTTTATAAATATTTTTGAGGTGATCATTGACCGTAAATTCACTGATGTTTAAGTCATCGGCAATCATTTTGCGGCTTCTGCCTTTCATCATGCAGGTCAACACGTCTGTTTCTCGCGGGGTCAATTCCTCATACGTTTCCTGTGACCGTACTGAGGGGTCATTGAAAAAGGAGGCAACGCGCGCGGCAACAGTAGGCGTGAGGTAGCCACCATATTTATACACATCTTGAATGACTTTATCCAAATCCTCCACATCTTCCTTGAAAGCAAAGCCCGATGCACCCAATTGTAGGGCTGCAAATATTTTATCATCATCTGGGAAAGCGGTCAGAATCAAAACCCGCGTCTGCGGAAAGGCTTTTTTGATACTGACCATGGCATTAATACCCGATTTGCCAGGCATCCTGATGTCCATGAGTACCACATCGGGTTGGTGTCGGCGCACTTCTGCTACGGCATTGTTGGCATCGTCAAATTCAGCGACAAGGCGGATGTCTTTTGAGTTTTTCCAGTAGGTTTTTACACTGTCTCGATAACTACGCACATCATCAAACATAATTACTTTGAGCATAGGTTTTATTTTTAGCAAAGTTAAAAAAATAAATCACTTTGTTTTATCCCTAATTTGAGGGGTATTTATGCTCTGCGTAACATCAGTCCATAACAAAAGCCGATATTTCTACATGAAACATCGGCTTTTGTTATGGAGGTTTTTAATTCAGTAGGCGTACTATTCCTAAATGCTCATTAGTAGGAGAAGGCTTTAGTGTTTAAGCATCTAAAAGCGGGTTCGCCATCCATTCATCTCTGATATCTAAGACAAAATGAAGCGGTACATCTAAAATATCCGCAATTTGTTCTAACAAAAATTGATTCATTTTGAGCATATTCAGAATGGCTATGCGGGCTTTTTTGATTTCACCTTTTTCGATACCTTTTTCGATACCTTTTTCGATGCCTTTTTCAATGCCGCGCAATTCTCCTTTTTCTTCAGCGACTTCAAAAATGGTTTTAATATTTGTTGCCATTTCTATATCCGTGTTTAAATTTTCAACAATATAGTTAAATTCTTCTGCTTCCAATTTTGACCGTCTTTGCATATATTCTAAAAGCATTTTGAAAAACGCGTAGAAAACAACATCGGTCGGTGATTTATCAACAAATTTAAGCATTTCTGCCATATTCTCTGAAAAATATTTCGGTTCATGGGCATTTTTTAAAGCTATAAAAGCTGCTCTTAGGACTTTGAGATCAACCATTTCTTCAATATCCCGAATTGTCATATCCGTAATATCAATAATGATATAGCGATGTGTGGGCAGATATTTTAATATTTCGGGCGGCAAATAAGGTTCATAGCTTTCAAAAACCCTTTTTTTTGACCATTTTGTTTCACCATGATAAATCAGAATAGGAATAATGATGCTTGGTATGCGTTTGTTTTTCAAGTCTGAACTTGCTATTGCATAACGGTAACGTTCGATTTGACTTTCAATAGGTTCATTGGGTTTTGAACTTTTATGTTCCCACAAAAAGCAAAATTGGAAATTAGGTAAATCGGGTAAGTCTTTAAACTGCTTATGTAATTGTTCTTTCAACAAAGCACATTCTTGAATGCTGTCGGAATATTGAGCCACTAATTTATTGTCAATATGCGCATCGGATGAAGGCTTGAGGGTGGAAAAGTCCATAAATTGCTTCAAATCCGAAGGAATATAACGATTGAGCAACAACAGCACCAATTCATTGAGGCTCAAAATACCTTTGATAAAAATATCGTGGTCACGATTGACTTGTCTTTTGTGTTTTGCCATAGCAGTTTGTCGTTTTTAAAAGCAAAATTGGCGAATATTTATTGTTTTACTACTTTTTTTTCTTTTTACAATTCAGGAATAACAAACACAATCGTTGTGCCTTTCCCTTCTTCGGATTGAATATCTAAATCAATAAAATGCTCTTGCGCTCTTTGTTGTAGGCTTTTCAAACCATGTCCATCGCCTTTTGCCTGCTTATTGAAGCCTTTGCCGTCGTCTTGAATGGTGAGGCGTACTTGATATTGTTCTTGTTTGATGTGGATGTTGACGGTTTTGGCGGCAGCGTGTTTGGTGATATTGGTCAATATCTCTTTGAACATATCGAATACACAGCGGCGTTGTCCCATACTGATTTTCATGTGTTCGATGCCTTTTGGCACATCATCAAATATCACGTTAATTTGTTGTGGAATCAGCAAATCAAAGGCAGAAGAGCACATTTTCTCAAAAAGTTGCCCCATATCATCGTAATCAGGATTGATAGACCAAACCGTTTCGCGCAGCGAAGTCACCGTTTCTTTAGAAGTGGTGATGATTTTTTCTAAGTTTTGTTGGCTGTCTTCATCCATGATTGGACTAACATCTCGTTTCAAAATTTTTCCCCACACATTGATACTCGTCAGTGCAGACCCGATGCGGTCATGCAAATCGAAACCCAAGTGCAAGCGCATATTTTGTTCGCGCATTTTCTGTCGATAGTTGTATTGCAATCCCAAGAAGGAAAAACCAAAAATCAAGAAACCCCCGCTCACAATCATCGTTAACTGGAACCACCATTGTTCAGGCAGCCTTTTTTCTATGTCAAGGACTAATTCCGTCAGGGCAGATTTCTGTCCATTCTTTTCCAACCAATAAGAAAGTTTATATGTACCGCCTTCTAAATAAGTGTATTGTACCGTCGGGCAAATGGTTTTCGTTTTTAGGCTATCCCCCAAATGTCTCAATACGAACACAAAACTATCGCCTATACTGAGGGGTATGGTTTCGAGGTCAATACGCACAACACCACGCTGATTGATTGGAATTGTCAACGTTTTTTCTGTCGGCTTAGAGAGAACAGCCTTCTTTAGGAAAATGGTTTTGATGATGGGCATCGTGGTATCTTGTGCAGCACTCCTGTTGTATAGGAGTAAAAGTAGTGATAAAATAATCAAAGATCGGTAGAAGGCAGCACGTTTCATCTGATAGTGGTTTTTGTTTGTTAATGTTACAAAACTATAACAATGATTTAAAAGCGTAAGCATTTCTTAACGATAATATTTATCGTACCGCTCCTTGTTCCCCAATACTCACAAACCCTGACCAAAAATAAGGATGACACGCCTCTGCCGTATGTGTTTCCAAATACGTCAACTTCGCTTGGCGCAAGGCTTCGTTTTTAGGATGTCCCCGTTTGAGGTTTTGGTAGAAAAGCACCATCAAGTCCTTGGTTTTGGCATCGTTGACGCTCCAGATAGAGGTGACAATCGCCTTTGCTCCTGAATAGGCGAAGGCACGCGCGAGACTAATCACCCCTTCGCCGCGTTGCAATTTGCCGACACCTGTTTCGCAAGCAGAAAGAACGACCAAATCGGCATTGAGGCGCAGATTGTAGAGGTCACGGACATACACCAATTCGTTTTGGATGGTATCTTTCTGTGGTGCAAAAGCTAAATAGGAATAATCGCCTGACCTATCATCGGCTTTGGCATGTGTAGCGAGGTGAATGATGCGGGCTTTGGCGACCCCCTCAGTAAAACGGGCTTCGGTGGCAGCTTTGCCCACAATCGCTTCACCTTTAAGGAGTTGCGCAACTTTATAGGCTTCTTCGCCTGTGTATTTCAAAGGGGCGAGGGTCATGGCATCCCGCTCGGCAAGGTCTGCATCATTGCTGAACAAAGTGGACAACTGCACAGTGTCTCCTTCAAAAAAGGGCGCAAAAGCCATGAGTGGTACAGTCGGTGGCGTGGCGTGTTTCTTTTGCATCATCTCACGGAGTAATGTTGCTGAAAAACAATAACTGATGCAGTGGTCACGCAACAAATAATGATGCGTTTTGAAGCGCACGACTTCTTTTGGCGGCTCAACAAGCAAGGCTTCAAATGGAATATAACTCAAAATACCATCGGGAATGATAATCACCTCTTCCGTCAATTGCACTTTGACGGGTGCGATGAGTTTTTGATACAACAACGAAGCGGCATCGCTGTAACGCCTTGCCCCTTGCGAACGGTCAGAAGTTAAGGATGTCCGCAACTGCTTAACAAGCGAATCAAGACCGAAGTCGTTTTTAACGGTTGTCACATCATATTTGTCCTTACCCACCACAAAAAGAGTTATTGTGCTGTCGCCTGCGAAGTATTCGAGTAGGGTTTGTTTGGGTTGTAATATCTCTTTTTGCACTTCTGCGACGGTCATACTGCGGCGGTCGTAGCGGAGACGGTAGTAATTGGGGTAGTCACGTTGCAGGCGAGTTTTAAGTTCGTCGTATTGTTGCTTTTTATCAAAGAGTTTGCCGTTGATAGCTAATAAATTGGCGTCCGTTGCAGTGGTTTTACCTTTTGACAATAAGTCTTGTTGTTGCTTTTCGTAGTAACTCAAGTCTATTCTCAACTGACGTTCAGCAATTAATAGTGAATCAGGTAAACCCGCAAACGATAGTGCCGTTTCATCTCGTACATTTTGAAACAAGACAAGGGCTTTTGCACGTTCCGATAAATCGAATGCCGTGCGTTTATCTACTTCGTTTTTATTCACTTCTGCCGATGTCAAGGCAATTTGAATGGCATTTTCGATGGTCGGATACCCCTCAGTATTTAACTGAATTTTTGTCTGTGTAAAGGTTGTTTGGGCATCTTGATATGTCAAAACGGCTAAGGCTTGGTCTGATAATGCTTTGCTTTGATTTAGAAAAGAAAGGTCGTTTGTCCGTTCATATTGTTCAAGGAAAGTGAGTGCCTGTGCTTTTAAAACTTCTTGCAAATAAGCTATGCGTGTCGTTTTCCCCAAATTATTTATATCATAACGAAGGAAATACTTGGCACTGTCAAAATAGACATTTGCCACATCAAACTGTTTTTTTATGCGGGCATTGTCTCCCAAAAAGGTATAGGACAAGGCAATATACCCTTCATTTCTATTCTTTTTTGATAACCTATTGTTCAAAGCCAATCTTTGAAAAGAATCAGCAAGAGTTAAATTGCCTTTTTTCCCATAACTGATGCCGATTTCAGAGTAAGGAACATCTGGTTCATTCTGTTGCGGATAACCTTTTTGTGTCGAGACTTCTATGGCTTTTTGCTGAAAAGTTATGGCTTGGTCATAGTCTCCTTTGCGTTTGTACAAAATACCAAGATTAGAATAAACATTGCTTAATTGCAGCAGATACTGAGGGGCCTCTTTCAACAACGCCAAAGCGCGATTGTAGTAATTCAAGGCTTGGTTATATTCCCCTTTTGACCGATAAGCATTTCCAATATTGATAAGACAATTGAGATAACGTTCTAAGTCGCTCTGCTTATTTATCCCTGTTTCCGCTTTTAAAAAATATGAAAGTGCGCGATGGACATCCCCTTTATCACCATAACAGTTGGCGAGATTACCGTAAATACCTGCCAATGATATTAAGTCTTCTTTGCTCGTATTATTCAAAACTTTAAAATAGGTTTCTATGGATTTATCCAAATTGCCCATAAGCCGATGGCAAATACCGATATTGTTTAAAGTCCGATTCGTCCATATATTCTTTTCGCCGAGTAATTGATTTTGAATCGTATAGGCTTCATTACCCAATGATAAGGATATATTCAAGTCTTGCGACGCATAAAGGCGCATCAAGCTCGATAAGGTTGTGGACAAACGAAAAGAGTTGGGTGCGAATTTCCTTTTCAACCGCTCGGCTTCTTTCAAGTAAATAAGTCCTGAATCTTGTTTTTGAAGCCGTGAATAAGCAATACCTTTGATAACCATCACTTCCGAATAGCCATAAGATTCGGTTGTGCCTGTTTGCTGATAAATCTTATCAGCAATGTCAAGCGGTGCAATGGCTTCACGGCATTTGTTTTTGATGCTACACAAGGTGTCTGCTTGCCGCACAAGCGACGCAGCTTTAGCAGTGTCTTCCGAAATAGTGTTAGATGATTGAGAAAAAACGGGATGGCATAAGGTCAATACCCAAAAAAGGCAGAGAAATAGGGCTTTCATATCGTTGTCATTTTGGTTAATAGAATAGGTTTTTCTTCAAAAGTACCCCCCTCAGTATTTACTGATGCTTGAGGGAAATAACTTGTGATAAAGTTACATAACTTTTAAAAGCCGTGTTAGCAAAGCGGTGTTTTATTATTGGAAAAGTTTGAGAAAAGAAAAACTTCTATCGTTTTCACAAAAAAATTGTAAAACCAGCATCTGAAAGGGTCATCTCAAAGGTTGAAATAGGCATCTCAAAGGCTGAAATAGGCATCTTAAAGGTTGAAACAGGCATCTCAAAGGCTGAAACAGGCATCTCAAAGGCTGAAATAAGCATCTCAAAGGTTGAAATAAGCATCTCAAAGGTTGAAATAGGCATCTCAAAGGTTGAAACAGGGATCTCAAAGGTTGAAACAGGCATTCTCAAAGATTGAAACAGGCTTCTCAAAGGCTGAAACAGGCTTCTCAAAGGTTGGGACAATCGTCTTTTATTTGATTACTTGATTATTTGAGAAGGTTTCTTAAAGCAATTTCAACAAAGCAATGGCTGCATCGTGTTTCGGATGTTCTGCATCAGCAGCCATAAGAGTAAGTATCTTTTTTGCTTCGGTCATTTGTCCATCAGCTACAAGGCTGACTGCCCAATAGTAAGCGGCTTGTTCTTTGCGGATGTAGCCATCTCTTTCTGATAAAGTTTTAAACATAGCGGCAGCGGCTTTCGGCTTGTTTTGCAGATAATCAACAGTTGCCAAAAGGAACTGTGCATCGGCATAGGCAGAGGCTTGTGATGATATACCTACGAGTTGATTACGGGCAGATATAAACTTTTGATTTTGAATAAATTGCACCGCTTTACTGAGGGGGTCATTTTTTTCGTTTCCACGCTCTGCGGTGCGGTCAATGTCTTCGGCATAAGCTAAAAGGTCGTTGCGAATAGCCGTTTGTTGAATCGTTGCAATGGGGGGTTTTGGGTTTTGGGTTTTAGATTTGGGGTTTGGGGTTTGGGGCTTTGCTTCTTGCACATTATTAGGAGTAGGCGTTAATTGTGTTGTATCTTTTTTTTCAATTTTAGGCGAAACTTGGATTGCAGCATCATTCGTCGTTTTTTTAGGATAAAAAAGGAAAAACAACACGATGATAACGCCCAAAAAGGCGAAAATACTGAGGGGGTGCTGCCACCATTTTTTTAAGGGTTTATCATCGTCGAGTTGAGCCGACCATTTTCGGATTTTTAACCGCAAGTCTTCTTCAGTAATTTGTTCCATTAAAACCAACTCCGCCCTTTGTAGGCGTAGGCGGTCAGCAAGGGTAGCATCCGTTTCCAATTCTTTTTCAAAGGCTTGTTGCTCCACATCAGACAATTGCCCTTTGATGTAGGCATCAATTTTAAGCGTCAATAAATGGTCGTCGTTATTCATTGCCTAAGAGTTCTTGGATGATTTTTTTAAAAAGCGGGCTTTTTTCGCACAATTGCTTAAATTTTTGGCGACATTCATAGAGTCCATTACTGACTGCATTATCAGAAGGCAAGTTCATTTGCTCTTTGATTTCTCGATTGGTGAATGAAAGCATATAAAGCGTTAATAATTCGCGGCATCGAGGCGATAGAATAGCCAATACTTTATGAACAAATCGCGTCCTTTCTTGGCTATGTATCTGAGTTAAGGGTGTTTCGCCGTCTTGTATATATAAAGCTCCTTCCTCCGCAGATGCGGCTATTTTTTCCTTGTTTTCCCACCGCGCCTTATTCAACAAGGTGAATTTACAAATGCTGATGAGAAAGGTTTTCAAACTACTCTCCTGCCTAAATTTCCTTGCTCGAATGTGCTTATCGAAAATTACAAGTGCTTCTTCAATAATATAGTCAATTTCTGCTTTGCTTGCTCCTTTTTGATACAAAAAACGACCTATTTCGGAACGCCAATTTTTCAGCACATACTGAATCGCCTCGTCTCGCTGTTTTTCCGAGCCTTGAATCAGGGCAACGAGTACGTCATCCGTGTATATGGGTGAGGTATCTTTCATTAGTACAAGCAAGAGGCTTTTCGTTAGTTTTATTGCCGAATAAGGTACTGTGCCAGTACCCTTAAAAGCGAATATAAAGGCAAAAACTTTGTTTTTATAACAAACAAGGCGTAAATTGGATAATTTATGCCTTGTTTGTTAGGATACTAATTGCCCTTTTTAGGATTAGGCACATTCTTGCGCTTGCTTCCGAATATATTGATGGGTTCATTTGTTGAAGTTTCGTCGGGCTTTGGTGAAGAAGGTTGTCGCGGTCGAAACAATCCTCGTAAGAATCCACCTCTGTTCCTCTTTTTCTCTGATTGCTTAGCTTCTTCTGGCGACACTTGAAACAAGGTATCTGTTTGATTATTGATGCTGTCACGTGCCCGTTGCCTTTCTTCCATATCAGCCAATTCTTCTTGCGAATAGGTTTTAGGATCGCAATTCATCGAGTCTTTTACCCATTTTGATGGCTCAGGAAACTTTTCGTTTTTCAAAGTGGTATAAGATGGGTTTTTATATAATTTTTGTAAAAACAAAGCACATACTGGCAATGCCATATAAGCCCCCTGCCCTAAACTCATATCTCGAAAACGAACAGCGGGTGTCATACCGCCCACCCAAGCACCGCAGACAAGGTTGGGTGTATAGCACATAAACCAACCATCGGAGTGGTTTTGCGTGGTGCCTGTTTTGCCAGCAATATCATTGTTTATTTCGTATTTGTAGCGCAAACGCCCTGCTGTACCATCATTCACCACCGATTTCAACATTTTGGTCATCATATCGGCATGGTCTTGAGACAGCACTTGCTGCCATTTTGCTGGGACAATTTCTTGTGTAAAATCGGCAATAATTTTACCATCTCTATCTGTTACCTTCAAAACGGACATCAATTCAGGGCGACGACCTCGGGCAGCAAATGTGCCATACACTTTCATCATATCATACAGCGAAATATCTGCCGTGCCTAAAGCAATGCTCAAATCACGTTGCATTTCGGTTGTTACACCCATCTCTTTTGCTAATTGTGCCACAGCATCGTATCCAACTCGGCTAATAAGATTAGCAGACACCACATTTACGGAGTTTGTTAAAGCGCCTTCGAGTGAGTACGAACCACTATAACTTTCATCGGAATTGCGGGGTGCCCAAGCCAATTTGGGGTCTGCTTTTTCTTCCTCTGTCAATGAATAAGCAGACTTTGTCTTGCCATCAGGCATATAAGCGGTGAACTTGTTTGGAATGTATTCGCAAGGACGGATACCAGCTTGTATCGCTTTGGCATATACGATGGGCTTAAATGTCGAACCCACTTGGCGGCGTGCGCGGACATGGTCGTATTGATAAAAGTTAAAATCAGTGCCACCCACCCATGCTTTTATCAAACCCGTCTTAGCATCCGTTACCATAAAACCCGTATTAAGTTGACGGAAATAATATTTAATAGAATCCATGGGCGTCATAGACCTTTCGTCTTCCGATGGTTTGCCTTTATCCCAACTAAACACTGTCATCGGTATTTTATCATTCAGAAAATGCCGACGAATTTTATCTTCATTCCAACCTTCGGCAGCTAATTGCTTCCAACGGCTTGAATTATGCATACCATCATCGAGCCATTTGTCGTCGCCCCACCATTTTTCACCGCTCCAATGATTGTCAAACGTTTTTTGTAAATCATTCATGCGTTCCGTCACTGCTTGCTCTGCCACCAATTGAATTTGAGATTCGATAGATGTGTAAATTTTCAAACCGTCTTTATAAATATCGTAAGGCGTACCATCCGCTTTTTTATAAGATTCCAACAATTTGGGCATTTGCGTTCGTACATAATCTTTGAAATACGAACCCATGGCATCACGTGTCAAAACAGGTTGATAATCGAGTACGATGGAATCTTTTTTCAGATTTTCAGCCGTTTTTTTAGTCAATTTGCCGTTTTCCACCATGCTGTTAAGCACCTCATTACGGCGTTTCATACTCGCTTTGGGGTCTCGACGTGGATTGTAACGGGTATTTTTTTGCAGCATACCGACCAAAACAGCCGATTCTTGTACTTTCAAATCTTTAGCAGATTTATTAAAAAACCTTTTTGAAGCCATTTCGATACCAAACACATTACCACCAAATGGCACTGTATTGAGGTACAAAGCCAAAAGGTCTTTCTTATCATAAGCCCGTTCCATACGACGAGCAATAAGCATTTCTTTGATTTTATTTATCGCTGTTGAAAAATAGGCATGTTTGGGACGACCATAAATGTTTTTGACCAACTGTTGCGATAAAGTTGAGCCACCACCCGACCGTTCATCACCCCTCAGTATCGAGTAATAAAATACCCGACCCAATGCCCGAAAATCCACCCCCCCATGCGTCCAAAAGCGTTTATCTTCTTCCGAAATGAGGGCATCAACGAGGTGGGTCGGTAAATCTTCAAAGCGAATATCTGTTCGATTTTCAAGGAAAAACTTACCAATGAGGACAGAGTCGGCTGTATAAACCTCCGAGGTATTGTTGGTTTGCAGTTCTCTAAGTTCTTCAACTGTCGGAATTTCCCCAAATAGACCAATCGCAAAAATGAAGTAACACACATATAAGGTTGCCGCCACCTTTGTGCCACGTCGAAGCCATGTTGCCACAAAGGGATTTTTAAGGGCAAACCTCGCCCATGAGTCATCAAAACGCTCTTTATAAGGTTGAAAAGTTTGACCGATGGGTTCAAACCAAGGCGCAATTCTTTTTGTTATAGGAGACACCACTTTACTGAGGGGTGTACTAACGTATGTTTTCCAGATATTTTTTATGTTTTTTATCATTGTCATTTATTTCCAGCCTCAAAAGACGGTTTTGTTTTTTGTAAAGACAAACGGATTTTTCAAGGGCAACAGTCTCTGAAGCCGCAAATTTAAAATTTTACCTTGATAACATCGTCCGCAAATTCATTTGATTCAAAAAAAGAACGATTTTCCCTTTCAGTTCATTAAAATTGCACTTTAATTAATGGTGAATGGTGAATGGTTTGATAAATTAAACCATTCACCATTCACCATTAAGTTATTCACCATTCACCATTAAAATATTCACCATTCACCATTAAAATATATGGCAACACTTTTAGGTATAGGCACCAAGGTCAAATTTTTGACCACACCCGACTCAGGCGTTATCATCGAAAAACTCGGTGATGGTATGGTTATGGTCAAACTCGACGATTTTGATATGGATATTCCTGCCTTTGAAGAAGACCTTGTGCGGGCAGAGGATTTTTTATCTCAAAAAGTGGCTATACCGTCGTTAGCACCAAAGGTCAAACCAGATTTAAAAAATAGTCTAAAGCCCATTAACCACCCCCTCAGTATAAAACCCGTTTTGACCAATTCAGGCATCCAATTAGCCTTTGAACCCATCCAAAAAACAAGCGGAGAGATTGATAAATTCATCATTTACTTACTCAATGACACCTCTTTTGATGTCGTTTACTCGCTTGATTTTCTTGTTTTTGATAAAGTTGAGTGGTCAAAAAACGGCATTTTGAAAGCCGTTCAGTTTGAAAAGATCGGCGAATTGTCTTTTGATACCGTCAATGATGCGCCCCAATTTGATGTGACGATAAATCCAATAACGACAGAAGGAAGTGACGAAACATTTAGTAAAACAGTGAAAATCAAACCCAAACAGTTTGTAAAAAATTATCAATTATCAAAATTCCTTAATCGAGAAATCCATGCTTTCCCTGTTTTTGACACATTAGAAACCCATGCAACAAAAGAAGATTTAACCAAATACACCAGCGATTTGTTGAAAACTGCCAAACAAAAATCGAAAGGTAAAGACGATTTACGTCTGTTTGACCCTGTGCCTAATGTGAATGAATACGCCTCGTTTGTACCTGAAATTGATTTACACATTGAAATGCTGCATGAAGCGCACAATAGTTTGACCAATGAAGAAATCGTTGCCGTGCAAATCAAATCGTTTGAAGCCTTTTTGGCAAAAGCCATCCGTTTGAACATCCCGAAAGTATATGTCATTCATGGCATCGGCAAAGGACGTTTGCGGGATTTGATTGCAGCACGGCTGCGGCGACACCCCAATATCTTGATGTTTAAAAACGAATACCATGAGAAGTATGGGTTTGGGGCGACGCAGGTATGGTTGCGGTGAGAGATAATACTGAGGGGTGTCTCTTTCCTCTCAAAATACTACCCGCAGGGGTAATACAACTTTACTTTCTATTGCCGAACTTTGGAGCATTAATCAAAGTAAATGGTACGCAATACATTTCTCATCTTTATCTGCTTACTTTTGAATTGTAACAGTCTGATGGCACAAGAGAGTTACAGCAGCCATTATTTACGTAAAATTGCGGAAAGTAAACCCCAATCGAAGTACGATTCTTTGATGTCGCAAGGTGCTGCGTTAAGTGTAAAAGATACCACTAAAGCCCTTACCTCTTTTGTTGAAGCCTTTAATATTGCCCTGCACGAAAACGATATACATAAACGTGTCATGACTAATATTGCTTGTGGTGAAATGTTTATAGAAAAAGGAGCGGTCAGAAAGGCTTTTGGCTATTTTTTTAGGTCGCGGAATCTATTGGGAGACATTACAGCGGATTATAAAGGCGGTTTGATTAGTTTTGGCATTGCACGGACACAATATATAGGTGGAAATTATCAAACAGCAACGCTCAATTTCTTAGCGGCCATTTATGCAGCGCAAACTATAAAAGATAAGAACCTCGAAGCAGAAGCAACAGAATATTTGGGTCTCATTTACAGCAATTTTCAAGACTATACACAAAGCATCAGCCACTATCGCAAGTGTTTTGACTTGAAAAAGAGCCTTGATGACGACAAAAGCTGTCTGCGCATCGCTGAAAAGTTAGGCGACATCTATTATTTCAATCGGCGGTTTGACAGTGCTTACTACTATGCCAATTTATCCATTCAGTTTGCTGAAACTTTGCAATTACCCAAGGATATTCCTTTGGCGCGGTTGAATAAAACAGCGGCTTTGATTCGTTTGAAGAAGTTAGACAATGCTTTTGATGAGTTGCGCTATTTCAATGCCCTCAAATGGGACAAAAGTAATGAGCTTTTGAAAGCTCGTTTATGGACAATTAAAGGCAATTATTGGTTGCAAAAAGAAAAAGACAATAAGAAGATAGCAATGCTTCATTACGATTCAGCCATTGCTTTAGCGCAAGCAAAAGATTTGCCCGAATTATACACCATCGTTTACAGGAACATGGCAGAGTCTTTTTATGATGCCAAAGATTACAAAACGGCTTATGATTATTATCAAAAATACACAACCAAGGTGCGACAGCTCAATACAGGCGGCACAGCTTTGAATTTGGAAAGCGTCCAGCGCGTTTTTGATGTCAATTCCTCAAAAGATGAAATAAAACTGCTCAATAATGAGAATAAACTCCAAGAATTGCAACTACTGAACGAAGCAGCACTTAGGAAAAGCCTTGAAATAGAACGAAAAAGCCTCGAAACCGAAAACCTGCTCAAAGACTCTATGATACTGAGGGGTAAGGCATTGCAAGCATCGCTTGATAGAGAATATCAACTCCAACAAGCGAAACTAAAAGACGAGCGCAATCTGCGTTTGAGCCTGCTGTTCGGATTAACAACTGCCCTTTTACTGGGCGGATTGGCTTATCGGCAGTTCAAAAAACAAAAAAATAAGAATACGATTATTAAAAAACAAGCTGATGAATTAGAAACACTGATGAAAGAAATACATCATCGTGTGAAAAACAACTTACAGGTCATTTCAAGTCTTTTGGATTTACAATCCATGAACATTAAAGATGAAAAAGTGGCTTATGCGGTCAAGGAAAGTAAAAATCGTGTGCAAAGCATGGCTTTAATTCACCAAAATCTCTACAATGAAGGCAATATCAAAGGCATCAAAATGGATGATTATATTCAAAACTTAGCCAAAAGCCTTTTCGATTCCTACAATATCAAGCCCGAACAAATAAAACTGATCACAGACATTGACCCCCTCAGTATAGACGTAGATACCGTCATCCCAATTGGTCTAACGCTGAATGAATTGATTAGTAATTCCTTGAAATATGCGTTTAACAACCAAGATACAGGAGAAATCACCGTTGTATTGAAAAAAGATGGTAAGGATTTACTCTTGAAAGTAAAAGACAATGGCAGAGGTTTTAAAGAAGGATATGACCATCAAGGCAACTCCTTTGGTTTTAAAATAATAAAAGCGTTTGCACAGAAACTGAAAGCCAAATTAGATGTCTATAATGACAATGGGGCTTGTGTAGAAATGCGGATTACTAAATATAAATTAGCATAACCCAGTCTTTAACCAGTCTTAGTAAGCCTCTAAAGGCTTACTAAGTCAATTAAAGACTATTATTGCAACATCTGATGAGCGAATTCAAAATATTAATCGTCGAAGATGAACCGATTATTGCGGAGCACATCGCCGTTTACCTTAACAATGCGGATTTCGTTGTTTCTGGTATCGCTTATGATGATGAAGATGCCAAAACAGCTTTAAAAAACAATACACCCGATGCCGTTATCCTCGACATCAACCTCGATAGCGATACAGACGGCATCGAAATTGCTGATTTTATCAACAAAAACTACCGATTGCCTTTCCTTTTTCTCACTTCTTACGCCGATAGAGAAACTTTAGAGCGTGCCAAAGCCGTTGAGCCTTGGGGTTATATCGTTAAGCCTTTCAATGAAAAGACTTTACAGGCTTCTTTGGAAATGGCAATCTCCAATTTTGCCAATAGAAGCAATCAACACCATCCAAACTTGAATTTTGAAAAGATAAACAAGCATATTTCAACCCCCCTCAGTGATCGCGAGTTTGAAGTGCTTCAATTGATTTATGAAGGCAAAACCAATCAACAAATTGCGGATGCTATTTTTGTTTCTGTGAATACGATTAAGAAGCATATCAACAATTCTTATCTTAAAATAGACGCTGTGTCGCGTGCGTCAGCCATTACACGCTTGCGAAGTTTGATGGTAAAATAACAAATCACCCTTTGGGGTAAGAGAACTCTTTTAAGAAGGACGCAATTTTGTATCATCCATTAAAGATGGATTGATTCGGGTTAAGCAGTTCAATATTCTTAGAGGGCTACGCCCCGATTATACTATTTTGGAGACAGGATGCTACCAACGTTAATCACCTAACGGTGCTGTTTAGATTCATGCGCTCGTCAGCACCGTTAGGTGATTAACGTTGGTAGCAACTCTATTATAACGTGCTTTTGTCGGGGCGTAGCCCCAAAACTTTTCATTTATTCACTTTTAAATAAACTTAAAATGAAACAATTAATCATTGTATGCCTACTGTTTTCTATTGCTACGCTCAATTGCAGCACCACACAACGACCTGCACCGACAGCCGATTGGCGTTTTATCGCTGATAAATGGGTCAATTATGGTCTTGACCGCGATGTGATTCTTTTGGGTGATTTGAAGGACGACTTCCGTCAACTGAAAATCCGCGTCACCGATGCACCATTGAAGATTTACGACATGAAAATCCACTTCGACAATGGCGATGTGCAAGATGTGTCTTTAAAATTGTTGTTTCGGCAAGGCGACGAGAGCCGTATCATTGACCTCAACGGTGGTTTGAGACATTTACGCAAAATCGAATTCTGGTATGAAACCAAAGGTGTCAGAAAAGGCAAAGCCCGCGTCGCGGTTTGGGGCAAACGATAACCAAAAAACCAAATGTCAAAGCAAAACTGCACCCTTTTAGTAGTTATTGGTTAATAGTGACTGGTTATTGGTCGAACAAGTAATTGGAAATCAATAAGTTGAAAGATTTTTATACCTGTGTTTATTTAGGCATCACTACTCAATAGGCTTTTTTATCCCCCCTCAGTATTTTTTGCTTTTAAAACGTTCTTTTTATCCCTTTTTGACTGTTTATCGTATTAAATGGCTGTTAAGTAATGATGAATGATAAATGATGAACGATGAATAATATAAGAGGTTGATTATCACATACTTGGGGTAAATATATTTCCCGTTTATTTCTGTTCATCTACTTATAAACGTATGTTTCACTTAAATCAAAAGGCATCTAACATCTTGAAACCCGCCGTTTCAACGGCAGGGTGCGACAATACACCCACCCAGCATCTATCATCTATTCAAAACATCACATAAAAAGATGTTGGATGTGATGTTTTGAATAGATGTTAGAGGAAGAAAGGTGTTAGCGCGTTTTTCCGTAGTTGAAACGGCGGGTTTCAAGATGTTAGATGAAGTTAGAGCATAAATTTTAAGCAAAATGTGCATATTAAATTCCTAAATAAGTGCTGAAAGTTCCTAAATAAGTGCTTAGAACTCCTAAATAAGTGCTGAAAGTTCCTAAATAAGTGCTGAAAGTTCCTAAATAAGTGCTTAGAATTCCTAAATAAGTGCTTAGAATTCCTAAATAAGTGCTTAGAATTCCTAAATAAGTGCTTAGAATTCCTAAATAAGTGCTTAGAACTCCTAAATAAGTAGATGAATAAAAATAAACGGGGAAATTGATTTCGTAGAGATATTTGATAATCAACGTTTTACGCTATTCATCGTTCATCATTTATCATTCATCATTACTCAAATGCTCAAAAGTCTTAAATCAATACAAAATTTCAATCACTTTTAAAAAATAACAAATGAAAATAGTAAAATCATTCATAACAATTCTCATAATTTTACTCCCCCTCAGTATTTTTGCGCAACGATTTGACGTGAAGTTCAAATTTGATGGTGTTGACCGCGAATTCATCGTCGTCAAACCCAGTGGGGCTGTGCCGACGGGTGGTTATCCTATTGTATTCATGTTTCACGGCTCAAGTGGCGATGGCGAACAGTTTTACAATACTTCAAAATGGAAAGAAAGGGGTGAAATAGAGAAGTTTATCACTGTTTTTCCAACGGCATTGAAGTATTGTGTTTTAAATTTTCCAAATAATAACCCTGTTGTTATTACAAAATGGAACAACGGCAATTTGCAAGAAGACAAATGCCCCAATGTGACCCAAGTTTTCAAGGATGATGTCAAATTCATCCGTAAAATGGTGGATACCATCAAGTTAACGTTTAGTGTAAATCCTAAAAAGATATTTGCATCTGGTTTTTCAAACGGTGGGGCGATGGTCGCAAAGTTGGCAATAGAGGCTTCAGACGTTTTTGCCGCTGTCGCAAATAATGGCTCCATGATGAGTGAATTGGATTCGAGTAAACCCGTTCGCCCTATTCCCATTTGGTCAATGGTTGGCTCATTGGATGATAGATTTACTACTGCAATTGGTATTCCAGAGATTCCATTTGGCGGCGACAGCGTATTAGGATACATGCGCGGTGGCATCAACAGGTTCTTAGTCTGCGAAAGTTTATCGCAAACCTATACTAAGAGCAATACGATTCGTACCAATACCTTTCTTTTTAGTCAACCTTTGATTTCGACTAATACCAATCGCTATCTTTTCACGCTGGTAAAAGATCTAATGCATCAATATCCGAACGGTGATAACTATCCACTCGTCGCTGCCGACTTACATTGGGAATTTTTCAAGCAATCGGTGACAACCGCTGTTAAAGAAGTGCAATTAAATGACAACCAAGTGAGCATTTATCCCAATCCATCAAGCGACCAAATGACGATTGACTGGTTAGATAATACTGCGGGGGGTAATTTTGATGCCTCGGTTTACAATATGCTTGGACAAGAGGTGTATGCTGTACATCATCAATACAGCCCTCAATTTACTTTAAGAAAAGAGGCAATTGGCAAGGGCTTTTTTGTTGTAAAAATCAATCAAGGGCAAAAATTTGTGACCAAACGCATTGTTTTTGAATAGTTTTTTGAAAAATAATGAAAGACTTTAACTTTTAAAGCTGTGCATACCCCATATCTTTTCAAACAGACATTAATATGTATAAAATGCTCTTTTCGCTTAAAATTACGCTCGAAAGAACATCTAACATCTTGAAACCATCGATTTCAATCGGTGGATAAAAACAACGTCGCCCCCAACATCTATTATCTTTTCAAAACATCACATAAAATAGCTGTTAGATGTGATGTTTTGAAAAGATGATAGATGTAAGTCGTGGGAGTATGGCGACCCGCCGATTGAAAATCGGTGGTTTCAAGATGTTAGATGTCGTTTCGAACCAGTTTCAAGTCCATTTTTACATATGAAGAATCACTCGAAAACTTACAGGGTATGCACAGCTTTAAAAGTTTCCCGAACTTGGCGTTCAAATCTCATTTATCCTAAATATCCACCAACGCCGCCGCTTCTTCTCCCACCAAACTACCAATTGCGATGCCCATGCCACCCATACGCACCGCCACAATGACATTTGGCGAAACACGTTCGATAATCGGTTTCTTTTGACTGCCAATACCCAATATACCACTCCACCACGTATCTATTTTAAAGGGCGTATTAGGCAGAATAACCTCTGTAAGTAATTGTTTCAATGCGTTTTGTATCAATTCAGTTGTACCGAACGCATCGGTCATTTCATTGCCCATAGCTAAATTGCGACCACCGCCTAAGAGCAAACGGTTGCCCACATTGCGGAAATAAAAATAGCCTTTATCGTAGTGAAAACCACCTTTTATAGTCAAATTGGGTATCGGTTTAGTGATTAAAACTTGATTGCGGGCGGGCGTTACTTCAAGATGCGGCATCAAACGTCGTGCAAAACCATTTGTTGCTATTACAACTTTTTGAGCTGTAAAATCCCAACCGTCTTCCGTTTCTAAAACCACCCCCTCAGTATCATCGCTTATTGTATTGATTTTTAAACCATTGAAAATCAAAATGTTCTGTTCTTGAGCAAGGCGTAATAAAGTTGTCATCATGCGCCCCGTATCAATTTGTCCTTCCGATTTATTCCAAATCATATTCGGTAAAAGGGTTTTAAAACCAAAGCCTTGTTTCAACACTTGATAATTGTCTTTTCGTCCTACAATAGGACTCATTTTTTCATTAAAATAGGACAAAGAATCCATACATTTTTCAAAAACGACCCCCTCAGTATTTTTGAAAATTTCAAATCCCCCGAATGGTTCATAAGTCATATTTGCATCACCAACCCGTTGCCGCAAGCGTGAAAGTCCCCGAAAACGCTGCTCAACCAAGGCAAAAACCTCACTTTCAGAATGGTGTTCCAAATCATCGAGCAACTCAGTGATGCTGCCGAAACACGCAAAACCTGCATTGCGGGTACTCGCCCCAGTAGGCATGGTGCCGCGCTCAATGACGGCAATACGCAGTGCCGCATCCTGCTCACGCAGCGACAAAGCTGTGGATAAACCGACGATGCCGCTACCGATGATAGCCACGTCAATATTGTTAAAAAAACTATCACGCTCCCAAAAGCTCAAAGAAGTTGGATGATTCATATTTGTTAATAGTTATTGGTTAATGGTGACTGGTAGTCTCCCCTTTGGGGTTGGGGGTTGTTATCCTTCACAAAATTAATAGCCCCCTCAGTAAAAAAGTAGTTTTGAAATGAAACTTCTATGAAAAAAGCTGTTTTATCTAATTCATGTGTTTAAGAAACCCCTCGCAACCGAATTTTGTTACCTTTGCGGCGTTTTCAGAAATATTTGAAAAAAAATTAAAAATTCACATAATCACTAATCATCTTTTCTATGAGTTTAGCCATGTTGGGACAATTCATTTTGAGTTTGTCTCTTTTAATAATTTTACACGAGTGCGGGCATTTTTTCCCAGCTCGGTGGTTCAAGACGCGTGTTGAAAAATTTTATCTGTTTTTTGACCCTTGGTTTTCTGTTTTCAAAAAGAAAATTGGCGAAACAGAATACGGTATTGGTTGGTTGCCCTTGGGGGGCTATGTCAAAATCAGTGGCATGGTGGACGAAAGTATGGACACTGAAGCCCTCAAACAACCCCCTCAACCTTGGGAGTTTCGTTCAAAAAAAGCTTGGCAACGCCTTATTATTATGATAGGCGGCGTAACGGTCAATATTATTTTGGGCTTCCTCATTTTTGGTTTGATGGCTTGGCACTATGGCGAGGACTATTTGCCCGCTTCGAGTGTCAAAGACGGTATTCAAGTTGATTCACTCGGTATGCAAATGGGCTTACAGTCAGGCGACAAAATTATCAGCGTGGGTGGTAAACCTTTCGAGAAATTTGACGACCGTATGGTATTACGGGGTATTGTTTTCGATGGTTCGCGGACGATGGAAGTTGAGCGGAATGGTCAAAAAAAGATTATCAATATTCCAGCCGATGCGGTCAATACCTTAACAAAATTTGAAAATAAAGACAAATCCTTATTTTATCCGCGTGTGCCATTTGTTGTAGGCGAAGTGGTAAAAGATGCACCCGCTGAAAAAGGCGGTTTGCAAGTCGGTGACCAAATTCTCTCTCTCAACGGTCAAGACATGATCTATCTGCATCGGTACGATGCTTTTATCAATGAATTGAAAGATAAGAAAAACACGCCCCTCGACCTCAATATACTGAGGGGTAGCGATACACTTCGTTTGAATTTTTCGACCAATGAAGAGGGTAAAGTGGGTCTTCGACCCGAAGCAGATTATGCAAAATTGGGTTTTACTTTAGAACATAATGCCTATACGCTGGCACAGGCTTTACCGATGGGTGTGACCCGCGGAACGGACTTTTTGGTGAATCAAATCAAAGCCTTTGGCAAAATGTTTAAAGGTGAAATCAAAGCGAAAGAAAGCGTGGGTGGTTTCAAATCCATCGCTCAAATGTTTGGAAAAACATGGGACTGGCAGCGTTTTTGGCTCATGACGGCCAGTCTGTCCTTGATTTTGGGCTTTATGAACCTTTTACCGATACCCGCGCTCGACGGTGGTTATGTCGTTTTTTTGCTTTGGGAGGTCTTTACAGGCAAACGTGTGAGCGACCAATTTATGGAAAAAGCTGTGACGTTTGGGTTTATGCTGTTATTAGCTTTAATTGTTGTAATCAATTTCTGGGATTTTATTCGTTGAGAAATTTGATGTAAAAAATTAAAGAAAAGAGAGGGGAAATATTACCTTTGCCGCCGAAATAATCGGTTAAATGCTGATGGAGTATTTCAAATTAAGAAAAATCAAAGAATTTATTTAAAAAAATTTTTACAAGAATCATGGCAACTATTGCAGAAAAAGTCACGAAAATAATCGTAGACAAATTAGGTGTTGACGAATCAGAAGTTACACCAGAAGCAAGTTTCACTCAAGACTTGGGTGCAGACTCTCTCGATACCGTAGAATTGATTATGGAATTTGAAAAAGAATTCAATCTCTCTATTCCGGACGAACAAGCTGAACAAATAACCACAGTCGGTCAGGCGATAACCTATTTGGAAAAAGAGGCAAAATAATGCCGAACCATTAGGCAGCTTAAATCTGTATCAACATCCACAAATTGAATGGTTTTACCTTCGGTTTGTGGATTTTTTTTGAATCAGAACTTCATTCAGCAAAAACAATAATTAGAAAAATGAGTTTTGTGTTCGATTTTTTTTCGAAAGGTTATTGCCATATGGGATTTAACCTTTATTAAGGTCATTTTTTTTAAGATTTAACTTCTTTTAACCGCTAAAGGATACGAATCACCGTTTGTTTTTTCAATATTTTTTTAGCTTTGCTGCCGTTTTGCAGAAAGATTCTGAACCCCCTCAGTCATTTTACGTAAATGATGCATTATGAATGATAAATGACGAAATATTTATCATTCATAATTCATCATTTAAATTTTATCATTCATAGTTCATCATTTATCATTCATATTTTAATAATGAATTCATACAAAAAAGGAACAAATCTCGTCGGCTGGCTCACGTTTGCCATCACAGCAACCGTTATGTGTATGTCGGTAGAACGGACAGGTAGTCTTTGGGACTGCGGTGAATTCGTTGCGGGATGTTACAAACTTCAAGTCGTCCACCCACCGGGCGCACCTTTATTCTTGATGATTGG
>JANOAU010000101.1:0-1685 GCA_031411275.1 Saprospiraceae bacterium
TTTTAATCGGTGGACTCCGATACCCCCCCACGACTCACATCTATAAACTTTACAACACATCACATAAAATGGCTTTTTGATGTGATGTTTTGTAAAGATGATAGATGTGAGTCGTGGGGGGTTATCGTAGTCCACCGATTAAAAATCGGTGGTTTCAAGATGATAGATGTGGTGTAACTTATTAAATTAACTCCACTAAGATGAATATGATTCATTCAAATTTTTAAAAGTACTCAATTTTTGAACAAAAAAAATCCCGAATTTCGTTATCACAAAATTCGGGGTATCTAAAATTAGTACATATAACATACAAAATAAAGTATTAATTGGATTAGAGTGCAGTCACTTTTTTCAAATTAGCACCCGCTTTACCTTCTTTACTAATCAATTGTTTTTTAGCTTTATCCAATGCAAAAGCAATAGAATCCGCCTCACCAAAGAACAATTGATTCCGTTCTTCGCGTTTACTTGCTAACATATTGTAAGCATCGTCTGTGGCTTGATTTGCCAAAGCTAAAGAAGTGGCAAACAATTTTAACGCTGCGATAGACAAATCGGCTTCATTGGTGGTATAATTCCCTGCCGTTTCTAACAACACAATCAATGTCTTGAAATTCGCCAAACGTTCTTCATACTTCAATTGTGCGATAGAACGCGTTTTTGCGGCATCGGGCAATAGCTCACCTGCGGGCAGTAAGGCGATGGCTTTTTTAGTTTTTTTCTTCCGCAAGGCGGTTGCTTTGGCGATGTTAGTGCCATCTATCAAATCCTTGTAGGTTTCGACCTTTTCAACAGTGGTTTTATCCATCTCGCAACATTCAGATGCCGCAAAGACGCGCCGCACCAACCCATTGAGCGCCGCAAAAGCCGTCAACCGTTCTTTGGTTTTCAGATTGTCTAACACCACAGCCGCCGTGATGGCATCTGTCATCGCTTGTGCATCAGCGTGCAAGTTTTCTAAAGCGGGCATCAACAATTTGGGATGCACAGGATTCCAATCCGCGCCCATGTTTTTGAGAATCTTAATCGTTTCCCCTAAATTTTTTACTGAGTCATTAACTGCCATGATAGGAAGTTTTAGAATTGAATAAAATGATTTCAAGTCGTTTTTATTGTGTCCTACATCCCTTTTGAGGCTGTTAATGAAAATACGCAGGTGTTTTGTAAAGGTTGCGATGGGGTTGTTATTTTTTGGGGATTCTTGAAAATATGCCTTAAACACCCCTCAGTATTTAAGTTGATATTCAAAGTTTTAAAATAATTTAAAGTTTTGATGTTTTTGTTTTTTGTATTAGAATTGTTTGTTTATGTTTGTATCGCTGTTATAGCACGTCTGCCTATCTTTTATAAATTAAAACATCATTTCTTTTTAAACATACTACTAATTTTGATACTGCTTTGTGTCATTTGGTTTCGCATTTAGATACTGCTTTTTGCGAAAAGAGATTTATAACTGCGGAGGGGTTGGATACTTGCGCAAGTTTGTGTAAGTACAAATGTTTTGCGAAATCAAAAAAAGGCATCCGTTCTTCCATTAAACAAAATAAAATAAAAAATATAAATATAAATATAATTTATATTTTGTATATTCGTATCTTACGAAACCAAAAGTTGTTGAAATAAAATGAAGAAATTAAACATAAATAATTGATAATCAATTTTTTAGTAAAAAAATAAAATTAAAC
>JANOAU010000102.1:0-125126 GCA_031411275.1 Saprospiraceae bacterium
GTTCTTAATTTTCAGTTTATCTACTCAATTTAGCTAAAACGATGTTTTAAAGTTCCCTATTAATTGCCAACTTGCACCCAAATTCTTATGATTATGAACCAACACATTCAGCTCAAACCATTGTATTACGCCCTGTGTGTCGTGACCGTTTCTATCATTATTTACTTGCTATCCATGTTTGGCTTGTTTGAAGGCTATGACCATTTTTTTGGAAAAACACACCCTCATAAGTGGCATTCTTTGTTTAGAATGTGTTTTGTTATTATCTTTGCTTTGGTCAATCATTGGTTTTTAGTTCCCCAATTGTATATCAAAAAACGGTATATTCTCTTTTTTTCTATTGTCCTTCTGTACTTAGTGACTTCATTGGTTTTGCCTGACCTTGTTATCACACCACCGAATTTAGAACTACCCAAATTAGAACCACCGAAATTATTTGATGGCTCTCCACATTCGTTTCCTATGCGTACGCTTATGTTTGACTTGGTACACATGTATTTGTTTTTTTTTATTAGCATACTTACCAGCATTGTTATCAGATCACGTCCATATGAACAACAAATTGAGCAGCAAACACCTAAAAATATAGCCTATAAAGAGGAAGCGATGGTAGAAAGACAAATTGAAACCGCTTTGACCGTAACAGTGAATTATAGCCTTGTTCGTATAGAGTTTTCTGACATTCTTTTTATCAAAAGTATGGACAATTATCTGCAATTTCATCTGAAAGACAAAAAGCCTATTCTTGTCAGGATGACCTTGAAAGAAGCCATTGAAAAATTACCCACTACCGAATTCTTAAGGGTTCATAAATCTTATATTGTGGCGACTGCCGCTATTGAAAGCATTAGAAACAAAATCATTTTGATTGAAAAACAAGATATACCCATTGGAAAAGCCTACGAAGAATCCTTTTTTAAAGTTTTTATACAATAAGCACTCCCTCAGTAAAAACAAAGGTCGAAAGCGTATAAAACGCTTTCGACCTTTGTTTTTGACCACAACATTCCCCGCATTCGCCACAAATTGCCCTTTATCGCATCCTCACTATCTTTTCAAACGCAACCAAAAACTTATGTTTACACGTCTTGATAAGCACATTAAAAATAGTATCCACATTATGACAGCCACATTTCTCTACGTCGTGCTTTTGACTTTGACGTTTTTTCTAAAAAAACATTATCGCAAACGCACATTCAAATCTGTTTTTAAAAATTCTTTTTTTTACTATTAAACTCTTGTATAATGAAAGTATCTTTCACAAAAATGAAGCTTTTACTCTTTGGTTTAAGTGTTGCGGGAATAATGGCGTTTACCATGAAAACGCCTTCACAACAAACAACGGTCATGCCACCTCTTGACCCAACAACGACCCAAGAAGTTATTGACGCAGCCAACGCATTTAAAGCCACCTTAACTTCTACACAAGTTGCTTCGTGTTTTTTAAGCTATACCTTCACGAATGCTGTGAAGTGGTCCAATTTTCCGATTGGTATTTACGCCAATCGAGTCGGTATTAAGTTAAGTGCCTTGTCAACAACCCAATTAACGGCAGCTAAAAACTTACTTAAAGTAGCCTCTGGCACAGGCACAGAAGGCTATGCCGAATTGGAAGGACTTTTGGCAGCCGACGATTACTTGGGTGCTAATGGTGGTGGTTCGGAATACAGTGCAGGAAATTATTACATCGCCTTGTTGGGTACACCTGCAACAACTGGCACATGGGAATTGTATTTTGGCGGACACCATTTGGCGTTTGCCAATACTTATAAAGCAGGTGCATTTGTCGGCGGCACACCGTCTTTTCGGGGAGTAGAGCCTTTTGCCTCTTTCACACAAAATAGTGGGACTTACCAACCACTGATTCAAGAAAAAGATGCTTTTGCGGCTATTTATACGGGTTTGACCGCTGCACAAAAGACCTCGGCGACGCTTTCGACTTCGTTTAATGATATTGTTTTAGGCCCTCAAAAAGATTGGCAATTTCCAACGGCGAAAGTCGGCGTGAAGTGCAGTACCCTTGATGCCACTCAAAAAGCGTTGGTTTTGGCGGGTATTCGGACTTACGTAGCCGACGTGGATACGGTGAGTGCAAGGGCGATTATGACCAAATACACCAATGAAATTGACGAAACATATATTGCTTTCGTAGGGACTGGCTCAATGTTGACGCAAGGCGATTATATCCGTATTGATGGTCCGAGTGTTTGGGTTGAATACTCCTCACAAGGCGGTGTCATCATTCGAACTGCCACACACCCACATTCTGTTTGGCGTGACCGTTCAGGCGATTATGGCGGAACAGGCAACCCCAGTAGCGTGAAAAATGTAGATGCTGCGGTTTATAAAATGGACATTTCGCCTAACCCAACAACCAATCAAACGACTTTGATATTCACCTTACCACAAGTGATGTCCGTAAAAATTGCCCTTTATGACTTTACGGGTCGCATGGTGAAAGCTGTTTCAAAAGGTAAAATGCCAAGCGGCGACAATGCGATAACGGTAGATTTGAGCGGTTTGGCATCGGGCATTTATACGTATATGCTTGAAACGGAAAGTGGTGAACGGGCGGCTAAACGATTAGTAAAGCAGTAATTTTTAGTAAAATTAACGGCTTTTGATGCTTTATACTGAGGGGGGCGATTTTAGATTGAGTACTATCCCCCTCAGTATTTCATTGATTTATTTGCTTTTATAATTTAAAAATAGGGAAAAAATGAAAAAATACTGGTCAAGACGACAATTTATGGCAACTGTCACTGAAGCAGGTGTAGTCCTTTTTATGAACCCATTTTCTTCTTGGGCAACCGATCGCATAGACCCAAGAATCGCGGCGATTGTCGCCAATAGTTTCAGCATAGATACGCACAACCATATTGATGTCCCGTCAAAGCAGACAGAATTACCAGAGACAAAAATTGATTTATTCAGCGATATGAAGAAATCAGGTTTATCGGCTATCTGCATGACTTTTGCCGTTGACCGTCCTAAATTGACGGAAACGGGACAAGCCTACGAAAGATTTGTGAATGGTTTGGACGCTATGGATGAATTTTTGAAAAACAACAATATGACACGCGCCCTCAATTTAAAAGATTTGAAAAAAGCGCGTAAAAAACACAAACCCATTGTTATTCAATCAGTTGAAGGCGGGCATTTTTTAGAAGGACAATTAGACCGATTGGCAATAGCCTATAAAAGAGGGCTTAGAGTTCTTGGATTATTGCATGACGCACAACCGTCCGTACCGATTGGCGATATTTATACAGACCCCCCTCAGTATGGCGGACTCACGGAATTTGGCGTAAGCATTATTAAAGAATGCAATAAATTGGGGATATTGATAGACCTAACGCATTGTAGTAATGAGGCGATTAATGCGGCAATTAAAGTATCTACAAAACCCCTCATTGTATCGCATACGGGGCTTGATACGCAATTGGGCAAAGACGAAAAATTTGCTAAAATGATGAAACCAAGGCTCATCAGTAAAGAACAGGCTAAAATTGTAGCAGACACTGGCGGTGTCATTGGTGTATGGACACACCTCGCCGCGACACCATTAGAATATGTTCAAAACATTCGAGCAATGGTTGATGTCGTTGACATTGACCACGTTTGCATAGGAACAGATACTAAAATGGCAAAACCTTATATGCCCAACGCGGCTACGACTGATGCGAAGAAAAATGACCGCGTTGGAGAGCTTACAAATGGGGCATGGCAAAACCAAACAGCGGGTTTTTACTACACCGTCGTTGGTGAAATGCTAAAGACAGGTTTTACCGAAGGGGACATAGCTAAAATCGGCGGTGGTAACTTTTGTAGGGTCTTTGATGCCGCAACGGTTGGGCATTAATAAATAAAGCAAGATTTATGATACGAAAAATAAAAGCACTCCTTTATGTTTTAACACTTTTATCTGTTACAAAACTCACGGCGCACCCCTCGCCCAACACCTTGATTTTTCTCGACATCAAAGCCAATGGCGTAGCGGCAGAACTGCGCTTGCCTGTCGGCGAATTGGGTATGGCTTTGAATCCGAGCGCACCCAAAACGGCAGAACAACTGTTTGGCAGTTTCACCGATTCGCTTAAAAACTATTTGAAAGCGCACATTACCCCCCTCAGTATGGACGGGCAAAAATGGACAGTTGAGATAGGCGATATAAGTTTGGAAAATGTCAAAAACACGCAAGAACGCGGCACTTTGCAAGATATAATTGTAAAAATATGGTTGACACCGCCCACTGATGCCAGTGGACGAGAATTTATTCTGAATTACGATGTCGTGATGCACCAAGTCGTTACGCACAGTGCCTTGGTTTCGATTCGACAAGATTGGGAAACGGGTATTGTATCGGAACACCCCGATGAAGTCGGCGTTATCGCCGTCGAACCACGCAACAATCAAATTTTTCCACTCACGATTAGCCTTGAAAATAGAGGCTTGTGGGGTGGTTTCAAAAGTATGGTTGGTTTGGGCATGAAGCATATTGCTGAAGGCACCGACCATTTACTGTTTCTTCTGGTGTTACTTTTGGCTGCGCCTTTGCTGGTTTCGGGCAAAAAATGGGGCAGTTTTGGGGGTACACGCTATGCTTTAATGTGTTTATTGAAAATTGTCACGGCGTTTACCATCGGTCATTCTTTAACATTATTGGTCGGTGCGGTGGGTTTGTTGCGTTTATCAAGTCAACCCATTGAAGTTTTGATAGCCATTTCAATTTTAGTTTCAGCGATTCATGTGATTCGTCCCATTTTTCCGAACCGCGAAATGTTTGTCGCAGCAGGTTTCGGTCTTATTCATGGTTTGGCTTTTGCCAATACTTTAGCCAATCTCGACCTTGATGCCAAAGCGATGACATTAAGTATTTTGGGCTTCAATATAGGTATTGAATTGCAGCAGTTGATTGTCGTTATGCTGATTATTCCTTCTCTCATTTTATTGAGTAAACAGTCTAAAATCTATGATTTTATACGCGTTAGCAGCGCAATTTTGGCAGGAATAGCGGCAATGGCATGGGTTTTTGAACGCATTTCAGGTAATAGTAACCTTATTACTGAGGGGGTCAGTCATGTGTTTGAGTATGGTCGCTGGCTGATTTTAGGTTTAGCAATATTGGCTTTTGGCTCTTATTTATGGGATAAAAAAGAGAGACCTTTGGGATAAAGTCGCAAAGATAGGGGCAAAAAAAAACCCTGCCAAAATGATTGGACAGGGACAAAACAAAAAACAAACACTATGAACAAACACTATTTTTAAGTCATTTTGGATGAGGGTCTGTTTGTCAGCCAATCAATTTTTTTGAAAACGACTGACAAACTAACCCATGTATAAGAGACGATTTTATAACATAGATTAATTTAATCATTGTGTAAAATTATCGTCAGAATAAAATAATCGGTTTTTAGAACGGCTAAAGTTTAGCATGAATCATATTATTTAATTTACAAATACTATGCCAACTTTTTAAAACCGAACAACAATCTTTATTGTTGTGAAAAAAAATTTAAATGAGTTTTTGCGAGAACTAAACTTAAGAAAAAATGATGGTTATGAGTTGCTGTCATTCTAATCTAACTGCGCTTTTCATACTACAAAACAGCAGGTTTAACGGTACAAAGTTATGACAAGATTATGAAAAACATGTACCTTTTTTACTCTTAAAATTAAATTTTTTCTTAACTCATTTATATTAAGCATACTTGCCAAAAACGTGCCAATATTTTAATAGTAAAGGGTTTAAAGTTTAAATGAAAACACAATTTGTGTAAACGGTCTATTTGATTTAGAAAACGGTCTGTGACAGAAATCCGTCCTTTAAAAAGGTGAAATTTTTGGAAAAAATATTTTTAACCATTCTCAAACCTTCTTTAAGGCTATAAATTTATTGAGTCAGCAAGATAATAAACATACCATAATTGCTTCTTGTGTTGATGAAAAAACGTGACATAATAACAAAAGTTACCTTAGAGGGTATCTAAAATCTATGAAAATCGAACGCGCGGGTTGAACCAACGATAAAGCGCATCAACCAGAACATTGCTTAACAGTATCACAAGGCTTAAAAGCATGATAACCGCATAAACGACAGACCAATCATTGCTAAATATCGCCTCTAATGTCGTGCGGCCCATACCTTGAAGATTGAAAATGAGTTCTACAGCAAAAGCACCTGAAATGATGGAAGGAATCATTTGACCGAAGACAGTAATAAGTGGAGTCAAGGCATTGCGAACAGCATGATGCCAAATGACACGGCTTTTAGTCAATCCTTTAGCGCGGGCAGTTTGGATATAGTCTTTTTTTAGAACATCAACGATGGCTCCTTGCATTTGCCGCGCTACGATCGTGCTGGGGTGCAGTGCCATACATATAATAGGTAGCACCAAATGACTGGCACTCCAAAAAAGGCTTGCCCAAATCGTTGCACCCACAGGTACATCGGTTGCCAACCCTACATTGGGAAATATTTTTAATCCATAAAAACGAGTCGTCAAAAACATAGCTGCCAATGTTGCCAACCAAAAAGTAGGGAGCGAATAGACAGCAAAAATGCTACGTATGATCCACCGCCCACGTTTCAAGTGACGGTTAGTAGCAATGAAAACACCTAACGGAACACCTACAAAAAAAGCTAAAAGGATGGCAAAGAGGCTTAAAACAAGCGTAATACTGAGGGCAGGTTTGAGTTTTTCGACTACTGTTTGGTCATTTTTGGACATACCGAAATCACCTTTTAAAAACTGTGTTAACCAATATTGATATTGATTGTCGAATCCAAACCAATGGAAATGGGGTATATAAAGCAGCCGAGTTGTTGCATTTTGTTTGAGATGAGCATAAGCTTGTGCGATTTTTGCAACATCAGATTTAAAAACACTGGTATCTGCCAAGCTTTCTAACTCATGGATATGAAAAGAAATAGCAGCATCAGAGTGTTGAATCAACAATTGTTGCGCATTATTTTCAAAAATACCCCCCTCAGTATTTTGTCCAATTTTTGATAAAAACTCTTTATTTTGCTTGTAAAAATCAGAAATAGCAGACCAATTGCCATATTGCCATATCAAGTGTTCAAGTGCTTGGCGTTCTTCACGGCGTATGATTTTATATAATGTATCGGGAAAAGCGGTAGGTAAAAATGAAAAATAGAAAGTGGGTTTGTCCAATCCTAAGTGGTGAGCTGTTTCGGTATACATAGCATCAGAAATGCGATTCGCTGAATTAGATTCGGCGCTATTCTGCAATTTATCACTCACCGTATCGCCTGTTGCACACCTACTAAGGCTGAAAATGACGATTGAAATGATAAGCCATGTCGGTATTGTTAAGGCGATTCGTTTTATAATATATTGAAACATAAGGAATTATGGACTTGTTTTCTGCAAAAATACACTTTTCCCTATAAATAACAAAGTTCAAAAAATGCCATTATTGAGATGTGCCAATTATATGTATCTATAAACTACTCCTCAGTATTTCCTTTCTTTCTTACCTAAAACCGGTACATCCTCTTACTTTTGCATTTCAAAAACACATACAAAGAATGGGATGGAAGTCAACTTTAATAAAACCTTTTGCTAAACACATAGCACGACGCTTGGCAGCATTATCCAAAAGAGGTGTTGAAGCTCAAGAAGACGTTTTTAACAATCTGATACTGAGGGGTGCAAAAACCGCTTTTGGGCGTGACCATGATTTTGCAAATATTCGAAATTATGCAGATTTTAAATTACGTGTGCCTATAAGGGATTATGAGGACTTGAAAGACTATATAGAACGGGTCAAACAAGGTGAATCCGATGTGTTGTGGACAGGTAAACCCGCCTATTTTGCAAAAACAAGTGGCACGACTTCGGGCGTTAAATACATACCGATTTCTAAGGATTCAATACCTAACCACTTCGGTTCTGCTCGCAATGCTTTGTTTAATTATTATGCACAAACTGGTAAAGGTCAATGGCTCGACGGTAAGGTTATTTTTCTTTCTGGCAGTCCTGAATTGGATGAAGTGAACGGCATAAAAACAGGTCGTTTGTCTGGTATTTCAAACCATATGATTCCTAATTGGTTGAAAGGCAATCAGTTACCATCTTACAAAACAAATTGTATAAACGAATGGGAGGACAAAGTAGATGCCATTGTGAAGGAAACAGTTGGGCAGAATATGACCCTTATTTCAGGCATTCCGCCGTGGGTACAGATGTATTATGAGCGACTTTTGGAACATACGGGTAAAAAAACGGTGGCTGAAATTTTTCCCAATTACTCTGTCTTTGTCTATGGGGGGGTCAATTTTGAACCTTATCGAGCGAAGTTAGAAGAACTGGTCGGCAAACGTTTAGACACTGTTGAGACCTATCCCGCCTCTGAAGGTTTTATTGCTTTTCAAGATTCACAAACCGAACGTGGCTTGTGGTTGAATGTGGCATCAGGTATCTTTTTTGAGTTTGTTCCAGTAAATGAATATGGTCAAGAAAAGGCCACGAGATTGAGCCTACGTGATGTCGAATTAGGTGTTAATTATGCCCTCATCATCAACAATAATGCGGGACTATGGGGATACAGCATCGGCGATACGGTTGAATTTGTGTCTAAAAATCCTTACCGCATTATCGTAACAGGGCGCATAAAGCATTTTATTTCAGCCTTTGGGGAGCATGTTATCGGTAAAGAAGTAGAAGAAGCCTTACTTTCAGTCTCTAATACTGAGGGGGTACGTATTGTCGAATTTCACGTTGCGCCACAAGTTCTGCCGACAGATGGTGGTTTGGCATATCACGAATGGTTCATTGAATTTGATAATTTGCCTACAAATATGCTTGAATTTGAGCAAAAAGTAGATAAAGCGATGACTGAACAAAACATTTATTACGATGATTTGATAACAGGTAATATCCTTAGACCCCTTGTTATTCGCCCTTTGAAACGTGAGGCGTTTAGGGAATATATGAAATCGGAAGGCAAGTTAGGTGGACAAAATAAAGTACCCCGTTTGGCAAATGATAGAAAAATAGCGTTATCATTAGAAAAATATATAGCCGGTAAATAGGCTGTTTTAATTTGAAATAAGTGTTTTTTGAAAAATGTATTTACTTAACAGAGACGAATTTCACCCATTACACGTATGATTTTTAATCAATTTGAAAGTATATCCTTAAAATTGATAGTAAAATCTGACTCTAATTTGACTTATTAATGAAATTCGTGTCTGACCTAAGTATTTGAAAAAAAATAGAAATTAAATGGCTTTTGATATATTTATTACTTTTTTATTAGTGGCATTGAACGGCTTTTTTGTGGCTGCAGAATTTGCTATTGTAAAAGTGCGGGCTTCGCGAATTGAGATGAAAGCAAAGACGGGAAGCGGGGCAGCTATACTTTCGTCGCATATTATTGGTCATTTAGATGGGTATTTAGCCGCCACTCAATTGGGTATTACACTGGCGAGTCTGGGTTTGGGTTGGGTTGGCGAGCCTGTTGTTTCCAAAATTATTTTAGGAATCATGCACGGTTTTGGTTTGACACCTGACCCCGTACTGGCACATCAGATTGCTCTACCCATAGCCTTTGCCATCATTACTGTCCTTCATATTGTTTTTGGAGAATTGGCACCGAAATCCATAGCAATTCAACGACCAGAAGCGACGACTTTGTGGGTCGCATATCCCCTGAATATTTTTTATTGGGTTTTTAGACCTTTTATTTGGATTTTGAATGGTATTGCTGGTTTTATATTGAAAATATTTGGCATTCATGCCATTCATGGTGCTGAAGCGCACAGTGCTGATGAATTGAAGTTTCTGGTGCAACAAACGAGCGAACATGAAGATGAGAAAGCCACTGATTTTGATATTATCAAAAATGCCTTTGATTTTTCGGAACGCACGGCACGGCAAATTATCATTCCTCGCACCCGCATGGTGACGATTGATGTCAATAAATTTAAAGATGAAGACCTCGAAAAATATTTTGACGAAGGCTATTCTCGCATACCTTGTTTTGAAGACGATATTGACAATATTAAAGGTGTGGTCTATATAAAAGACATGATGCACATGCTTCAAAAGAAAGGCACTATTGTTATTTCAGAGTTGATTCGTCCTATGGTGATTATTCCTGAAAACAAGAAAATTAGCGATTTATTGAAAGAATTTCAACAAAAACACATTCATATTGCAGTTGTTATTAATGAATTTGGCGGCACGCAAGGCATCGTCACGATGGAAGATATTATAGAAGAATTGGTGGGTGAAATTCAAGACGAAACGGACAATGAAACCCCTATTGTCGAAAAATTGGACAACAAGACGTATAATATCGTTGCAACCGCCGCACTCCACGACATCAATAATTTGCTACCAGAAGCCATTGCCGAAAATGGTGATTATGATACATTGGCAGGTCTCGTGATTCAAAAATTCGGAAAAATTCCTAATACGCATGATAAAATCATCATAGATGGATATGAAATTACGGTTTTGAAAAAGGTAAAAAATACGGTTTCTTTGGTTCAACTTAAAACGCTGGAAGAGTAATTATCAATCAAAAAGGCTTAAAATCTAACTAATAATAAAGCGCAATGAGATTAAAAACTCATTGCGCTTTATTGTCAAAACAAAATATTTATAACCAATTGATTACAAATCTTTTACAGAGTTTTTTTCAGAAATCACTTCTTTCAATTCCTTTAAAAAAGCATATTGTTGTGGCAACACTTTTTTGAAAGCATCCTTAACGGCAAAGTAAGTACCATGTTTTTCCAACTCATTGAAAACTTTGTCTGACACCAAACGCATATCTTGTTTTATCAAACCTTTGAGCGAAGGAATGTCGTGCCAATCGCCTTCGACAGCTATCGCTTGAAACTGTTCACCATCTTTCTCTACGGGATCCAATTCAATCGCATCAGCATTCATTTTACTGAGGGGGGCATGGGGCAAATGCCAATCGTCGCCTTCCAGGTCGTGATTGACGAGGAACACTTCTAATCCGCGTTGCCGAATGCGATAAATGATGAGATGCGCTTTTTTGATGATGTCTTGCATAGAAAAAAATTGAGTTGCGATATGATTCACTAATTCTGCGACTACAAAGTTCCACAATATAATGTAAGTGAGTATCTAATTGTTGCAAAAACTTTCAAAAAAAATTGAAAGATGTTTTAGTTAATGGTTATTGGGGATTAGTTATTGGTTATTCGCAAATAACTAATCCCTAATAACCATTAATCAATCACAATGACTCCGTCTTATATTTTCCTTTTTTCTTAGGTTCATCGCCTTTGCGTTGTTTGTCGTAAGGTTGAACAAGGGGCATACCGTCGGTATTAGGTGACATCGGAAAACCGTCTTTGAACATATTGCCGAACCCTTTGAGCATATCATCGAGATTAAAACCTTTGCCAAAATCGGACATTTGTCCTTCAAATCCACGTAATTGTTCATTCAAAGACGTGTCACCATTGGGCGATAAGTTGTGCCAATTTTGTCCGTCGAATAGCATACCAAATGATTGCATCATGCTTGTGTCCATCTGAAAAGGCATATTTTTGAAAGAAAAACCGAAACTTCCCGTGGAATCACTGCTATTGCCAAACATTTTTTTCATTTGTTCGGCTAATTGCTTTTGAATTTCTCCAAAATTGAATTCCTCTTTTTGATTATTTTGAGAAAATGAAAACGTTGTTATTATTAAAACAAGACTTAAAACAGAAACTAATTTTTTCATTTTTGATATTGTGTTTTTAAGTTAAACCATAATTTTTTATAAGAATTTTACGTAACACGAAGTTGGCTTATTAGACGATACATTTAGGGAAAAGATACGCTTAAAACTTCAACTGAATACCCAAACCTAAAGCATTTCCAGACACAGAAATAGGCTCAAAAGACGGTTTTATATGAAAACTTAAATCATCATTGACATCAAAATGGGCTAAATGTGCCGAAGTAAAAGCTTCGGCGGCTGCCAAAAGATAGGTGACACCCGTCAGTATATACATCTGTTGGGTGCGTTTGAAGTAAGCGTCTCGGATTTCACGCAAGCGTGTCGTACTCGTTGAATTAGGTATATCCGCAAAACCTGATTGCGGATTGCCAGCGTCTGAATTTCGGATATTGAAGTCCGCTGCCTTGTATTTGCGATACAATTGTTGATTAAAAGAGGTCAAATAAATAGTTGTACCTAATGCACCATACACGATGGGCAATTTGATATACCACCATTTTTTGTTATAAATTTGACCACCACCAGGCAGGATTGACCACATCGCCGCCCGTTTTGGTACAGGAAAACTATCCGTTGAGCTGTATTTTTTATCCTTAACAACCTTTTTTACTGAGGGAGTCGAATCAATCTTAACTGGTTGAATGCTAGTGTTTTGAGCAAAGCTCAAATATGATAGCAATAATAAAAAGCTATTTACTAAAAGTATTTTTTTCATGTTGTCCAAAACGATTAAAAATGAAAAATCGTTGCTTCACTCAATGCCAAGCAACGATTTTTGTAATGGTGAATGGTGAATAATATAATGGTGAATTATTCGCCATTCATCATTATTTATTTTCTTCAATACGGTCTAATATACGATTGAGGTCATCATCATTTTTAAATTTTATGGTAATATGACCTGCCCCTGTCTCTTTGCGTGTAAAAGCAACTTTTGAACCAAAAAACGCATTCAAGTTGTCCACCACAGGTTTGTAAGCATCTGGTACTGAGGGGGGGGCTTTCTTTTGTTTTAATGTGTTAGATTTTGAATACTCGACCACCAAATCCTCTAATTCTCTAACGCTTAGATGTTTTTCTACAATTTCATTATGCAAAGATAATTGTACCATGACATCTTTGATACCTACGAGTACCTTTGCATGACCAGTCGAAATACGCTTATCTTTTATACTCTGTTGCACAGCTGGTGGCAGTTTCAATAGACGCAGCATATTTGTTACTGTCGAACGATTTCTATCTACTCTTTTACCCAACTGCTCATCGGTAAAGAAAAATTCATCTTTTAAACGTTGATATGTATTTGCAACTTCAATGGCATTCAAATCCTCACGTAAAAGGTTCTCCACCAATGCCATTTCAAGCATTTCCTGGTCATTCGCTATGCGAATATAGGCGGGAATAGCCCTTAAACCAGCCCTATGAGAGGCTTGTAAACGGCGTTCACCAGAAATTAATTGAAATTGATTGGTCGCCAAACGCCTTAACGTTATGGGTTGTATCAATCCATAAATTTTGATTGAGTCGCTCAATTCCTGTAAAGCATTTTCATCAAAATCCTTTCGTGGCTGCCACGGATTGACCTCGATTTGGTCAAGGGGAATATTGACGATGGTATGCGTCAACTCCTTTACGATGTCGGTAACGGAATCGGAACTGCCCAGCAATTCGTCGAGTCCGCGGCTTTGGTCTGCTAATTTAAGTTTTGCCATGTTTCGTTATTGGTTGATTGGTTATTGGTTATTAGGGATTGGTTATTATTGGTAAGCGTTAACCAATAACCAATCCCTAATAACCAATAACCCACTACGCTGCTGTGCGCTGTATTTTATCTTGATTTTTTATTAAAAACTCCTTACACAAGTTCAAAAAGTTAATTGAACCTCGACTTGTTGCATCATACGTGATGACGGGTTTATGAGCATTGGGTGCTTCTGCCAAACGTGACGAACGGTGTATGATGGTCTCAAAAACGTAGTCTTTGGCGTGTTCACGTACTTTGTCAACAATGAGATTGGCAAGGCGTAACCGCGAATCGTACATTGATAACAAAAGACCTTCGACTTCCAATTTAGGATTGAGGTTCTTTTTGACCAAATTAATAGTGTTTTTCAACTTCACCAAACCCTCTAATGAAAACACCTCGCATTGAACTGGAATGAGGACTGAATCTGCTGCGACGAGTGAATTAACAGTAACAAGACCGAGTGAAGGCAAACAATCTATGAAAATATAATCGTATTCGTCACGTATTTGTTCTAAGACCCCCCTCAGTACAAACTCCCTTTTTTCCATGCCTACTAACTTAATATCTGCACCAACAAGGTCAATAGACGAGGGCAAAAGATATAAATTAGGCGTTTCTGTCTCCATAATGGCATCATGCGGGTCGTCACCATTGATAAGACAATCGTAAATTGTATAGTTTTCAGTAGTTGCAAAAACGTTTACGCCCGAAGACGCATTTGCTTGTGGGTCGCAATCCACCAACAATACTTTCTTTTCTAACACTGCTAAAGCGGCTGAAAGATTGATTGCCGTTGTCGTTTTTCCTACGCCACCTTTTTGATTGGCGACTGCAATGATTTTGCCCATTATTTTTGATTGATTATTGAGTATTGATTAGGGAATGATGAATTGTAAATGATAAATTTGTAAAACGTTGATTTTCAAAGATATCGCAAAGTAAAGTTTACCATTTTATTGCTCACAATTCCTATATATTCTGATTTATTTTATTCCAGCTATTTCCCGTAATTCATCCGCCGTTTGTGTGGAACCATCATGACTCCACCCGGGCGGCGCAAAGACATATTTTAACCGAATACTGAGGGGTAGGTTTCGATGTTTGACAAAAAAATCATCCCAAATATCTATGAACTCATGAAAAATAACTTTCATAGGTCCTTTTAAATCCTTCTTGGTCACTAAGCCATACTTAACAGGTTCTTCTGGTAGTTCGGCTTGATATGTGCCGAACATTTTGTCCCATAGAATAAAACACATACCCATATTTCTATCAAGGTAGCGCACATTTGAGCCATGATGCACGCGATGATGTGCGGGTGTGACAAATATCCACTCCCAAACAGGTATGCGTTTGATGTATTGCGTATGCACAAGCAAGCCGTAAATTTGGGTTATGGAGAAGGAAACAAAAATATCTAAAGCATCAAAACCCAATAAAGGCAAGGGTAAAAAGAAAATAAACCGATAAATCGGCTCTAAAACGGATGACCTAAAGCCCACAGAGAGGTTGAAATGCTCCGACGAATGATGCGTCACATGAACCGCCCAAAAGAAACGAACACTATGCTCTGTTCGGTGAATCCAATAAAAAAAGAAGTCCTGCAAAACAATAATCCAAAACCAATACCAAAACTTATTTTCGATATAAAAGAAATGAAATTGATATAAATAATTGAAAGCCAAATAAGTAGGTATGCGTCGTGTCAAAGCATCTACCGCCATTTGGCTTACTGTTAAATATAAATTGGTTAATGAATCCCGAAACGAATACATCGGTGTTTCTCGATGTTGACGATTACTCAGATACAATTCTAATAAAATAAGTGCCGCATAAGTCGGCACGGTGACTAATACCAAACCTAATTCTTTAAAGCTATCTGTTATACTCATTTATGTAATGATGAGTGCTGAATGATAAATGATGAATAATAAATTTAATTGCACCGCAAAATTCATCATTCATAACTCATCATTCTTCATTAATAAAAAATTTATCCCCATTGCAATTCTCCGCCAATATTAGGCAGAATCAATTGTTTTTCTTCGGCTTCAAAGGCTTTTATGGCGGCTTCGTGGTCAATTTTGATATAACCAAAGGTATCATAGTGGCAACCGATGATGGTATTGCATTGAATAAAATCGGAAGCAATAACGGCATCGTCATAATCCATTGTAAAATTTGAGCCGATGGGTAATATCGCAAACCCCAATGGCGTACAAGTCATCGGAATTAATTGCATATCAAGTGTCAAAGCTGTATCACCAGCGAAATAAAAGCATCCTTCGGGTGTATCAACGACAAAACCAAGCGGATTACCTGCGTAAGTGCCGTCTGGCAAACTGGATGAATGTTGCGCCACAACACATTTAACTGTACCGAAATCAAACTCAAATGTGCCGCCTGTGTTCATCGGATGCGTATTCGCAATCCCTTTAGTGTTGAGCCATGTATGAATTTCGTAAGCGCAAATCACTTTACAACCTGTCCGTTTAGCGATGGCTTCTGCATCCGCAATATGGTCGGCATGACCGTGCGAAATAAGCATAAAATCGCATGGAATGGATTGAATATCAATGTCTTTTGCTAATTCGTTCCCCAATATAAAAGGGTCAAAAAGGAGATGTTTGCCGTCTATTTCTATACCGAAACAGGAGTGACCGTAGTATTTAATCGTCATTGAAATAATGAATTTTTGGATTCGTTGGAATGTCTGAAACCTATTTTTCGGGGCAAAGTTACCCAAATTCGGTGGGTTCTAATGTTCTTTTAAGGTTAAATCTATACAATTTATGAACAAATGTTCCACATTTATAAACACTAAAATTGATAGTTATCCACATTTTTATAAGGATTTATCACAAAAATAGAGTCTTATCCACAGGTTATTCACAAGTTATTCACATTATCAAAAAAAACAAGTAACCCTCATCGGTAATTCAACATCTGACGATATGTACGGGCTATTTTTTCGGAAGACACGCCAAAACGAAACATATTGAATGCCGTCATATTCGCTAATTGTACCCGCAACCACGAGTTTGTTTCGTATTTTCGAGCCGAGACGATAGCATATTTAGGGATAATTTTGAAAGGAAAAACGGCTCTGGCACGTTTGATGAAATCATATTCTTCCATAATACAATAACTTTCATCGAAACCTTTGAGTTGTTCAAAAGCCTCTTTTCGGATAAACAACGTCTCATCGCCCCCACGACACCACAACGGTTCAAAACGGTTGAAATAAGCATTAAGGCGTAGTATAAAACGTTGATTATCAAATTGAAAGCGATAACAACCAAGGGGATACCCCTCAGTAAGGGCTTGTTCAATATCATCTAAATACGAAGTGGGTGGCTTACAATCGGCGTGAATGAAATAGAGGATCTCACCTATGGCTTCTCGCGCGCCTATATTCATTTGCACAGCGCGACTACGTTTGTTTGATACCACAACTTTTGCTCCCTCAATTCGGGCATGTTCCACAGTCGCATCGGTACTTACGGCATCTACAACTATGATTTCCAATAGGCGGCTGTCTGCATTTTTTTTCAAAAAATGAAGTAATTGAGCGATATGTGTTGCCTCATTGAGAGTCGGTATGATGATGCTGAATGTCATAATTTTACGAAATTGGCTTTATCTTTCTAAGATTTTCTTACAAAATTTACGAAAAAAGTATTTCTTTGGTTTCAACAAAGGCTATTGGTAATGTTCAACATTCAAATAAAGCCAGGGAGTTTTGTGTCCTTATAAATGGATGAATTTTACTATTTTTGGAAAAAAAACAAGAAAACCAACCGCTAAAGCACCGAAAGCTGTTATCAAAACAGCCGAAGCGGCGACATCTTTAGCTTTGCCTGCGAGGTCATTATACTGAGGGGATACCAAATCAACAATAAATTCTATCGCTGTATTCATGGCTTCGGCAGCTAATACGGCGGCACTTGTTAAAGCGATAAGACACCATTCCGTTGTATTGAGGTTGAAAAAAATACCTACTCCTAAGGCAACCGCTAACGCTGTTAAATGAATCCAAGCATTGGGTTGTGTTCTGAAAAGGGTCAAAATACCCTTGAAAGCATAGCTAAAACTTTTAATCCTTTTTTTCAACATTTGACCAAGTATTAGAGAGTTGAAACGTACCTAAAATCCCTAAATGCTCCTCTTTTTTGCCCACAATGGTTTCAAAATAAATACATTCGAGGTGGGGGGTAAAGAAAATATGGTCGGTTGGCACTTCGGTTAAATCAAAGCGTCCGTCTTTGCGCGAAGGGCTATATCCTCGGCGGCTATTGAGCAAACCTGCCTCTTCCCTAAACTGTCGTACTTCCCAAGAAGAAGCTTCAATATTGTAATCGCCAATCGTAATAAGAGGATCGGTTATACATCGGATATGTTCGGAAATAATACGCATACGTGTTTGCATCAACTGATAGGCTGAGGAGAATAAAGGCGGTGCCACATAAGTACTCAGAATATAAATTGGATGACTCGAAGGTGTTTTTTTCAAACTAATAATCAAATTTGGTATTTCCTCACTATAAAAAGTATCACAAGTCGAAAAAGGGTACTTTGAAAATAACTCAATACCATAGACATCGGCTCTTTCAACACGACAACTAAACGGATAAAGGCTTGATAATGAATCTTTTAGTCTATGACTCCATTCAAAATTAACCTCTTGAAGAGAGAGAACATCGGCAGCCGTTTTTCGGATGGATTCCAGGGTCTCACTATAAGTACTATTACTCAAAGCCAGATTAATTTGAGCAACACTAATATTTAAGGCATTGGTTTGTAGTGATTTTTCAATTTTGGAATCCGACATACCTTTCAAAAACAAACATAAAAAACCACAACAAATAAAGGACAACATCGTCAAACGGGCATTTTTTAAGACTAAAAAGGCTAAACCCAATAACCAATACCCCATCGTAATTAAGGGCGCATAACGTGTAAACACCCGCAACGCATGATACTCCGGTTGATAAATACATAAGATGGCTCCAAATATCAATACAATACCGATTATTCGTTGGAACAGCTTTTTTTTAGGTGTAAGATTTTCGAACATTTCCATTGTATTGGCAAAATTAGATAAAAACTTTAAGTCCCTATCTTTATGTGAAAAAAATTACAAACGACCCGAAACAACACATGCTAATTTTTCTCTTTGTACTTGACCTGTTGGACTAATCCATTCGATAGCGATTACATAGATACCTACTCTGGTCGGAAGGCTTTCATCTGTATCGCCTTCCCATTTTACAGTACCTTCGACACTCAATAACTCATTGTCTTTCAATTTTTTAACTAATTTTCCTTTGTCATTAAAAATAAAAATAGAAGCCAAATAACCACCCTTATCAAAGTGATAACTTAAGCTCAAAAAATCTTCAAAACCATCGCTGTCAGGTGAAAAAGTTTTTTTTTCTAAACTAAACACGTGGTTCGATGCCGCAACATTAAAGCGATTATATTGAGAGTTTTGTTGGGCAGGTGTAGCAAAGCCTACGGTATGTGCTGCGGATTGCCAATTTGCCTTATCATTTGACTGTTTGTTTGGGTCGACGCGTTCTAATGACACCCCCTCAGTATTGGCGAGGAGTGGGTTGTGCCAGGATTTTTGGTAGGTGAAACTGTCAAGGGTTACATTATTATATGATAGTAATACAATATCACTTTTATCATCCCATGATGGCAGTTTTTGAGATAATATCCTTTTCCTAAATTTAGTTGCATTGTAATGTTTTTGGATGTAAAAGGGATTACTTGTTAAGACGATATACTCTTTGGGAAAAATCAGCATCTTGGTAGTGATTTGTGTGTTGTTTGTCGTAGTATAATCCGATCCAATCCTCAAATTGGCGACATCAAAAACTTTATTTGAATTATTGTACAACTCAATGAAACGACTACCACCAGTTTCAGGGTTTGTTAATATTTCATTGACAATCAAATCATTGCGTATTGGGGTCTCAGTTTTTTTTAACAATAGGGTATCTGGCTTTTCTAAGGCAGTTTTGTCAATACAATCTTTAAGAGTTGGTTTGACTATTAATCGAAAACTATCTTTTAAGGCTGGGCTGAAATTTAATTGTATAGAGTTGAAAAGTATAGAATTGTCTATTGTTATGGAATCTATTTTATAATTTGTAGATAATGATTGGTAATGTGCTTTATCCGCAACCCCCTTTCGGCTTAAGCTTTTATTGAAAACAATGACAACTGTCTTATCATTATTTTTGAAAAAATATCTATCAATTTCTAAAGGAGTATTGTCAATGACTTTTGATGAATCTGAATTAATTCTGCCAGGCGTACCACCATTAGGATTATTTGATGCCATCCAACCCAATGGGTTACAGGGTGTATTCACATTAATACGTTCAAAAGAATAGCCGCCCACCGCTTTTTTGGCATCTTGGTATAAATTCAAATCATAAGTTGCTGCATCAATGACGACATCTTTTGGATTTGCAATAGTGGTGGCGTTTCTTATAAGATAGAATGAGTCTTTTGAATTGGTTAATGAACCCATTTTTGAAAGCTGAAGGGTATCTCCGAATTTACCGAAATTGATGTCAGAAGCCTTTTTATATATAATTTTATATTGATTTGGGTTTAAAGTATCACTATTAAGTAGAGTTGTATCCTTCCCATTCATAATTCTATAGTCTTTCAGATTAAAGAATTTGTCTGTCGTATGGTTATAAAGTTCAATATATTCAGTCTCAGGAAGCCCAAGTGAAGGAGTCGGGTCAGCCATAAACTCACTTATTATAATATCATAAGGTTGAGCAACGGATATGATTTGCCCAAAGACCACCCCCCTCAGTAATAAGAGGCAAAACATAAGCAGCAAAGGGCGGGTACCAAGTAGTTTTGGTTTGAAAATAGTAAAAATCATCGTTGTAAGTTCGTTGTAAGTCCGTTGTAAGTTCAAATGATTGTTAAATTGTCAAGACAAACTTACATTTTTTTTGAGAACGATGATAAAATTTGGCGTAATTTTGCCGCCATTAATTTTAGGTTTTACCAATTTTTTATCAATATCATAAAATTCAACTAAAAATGAGAGTAGCAGTCGTCGGTGCCACAGGTTTGGTCGGCACACAAATGTTGAAAGTCTTGGAAGAGCGTAATTTTCCAGTTTCAGAATTAATCCCAGTCGCATCAGAGAGAAGTGTTGGCAAAATGATTTCGTTCAAAGGTCAATCTTATTCCATCGTGAGCTTGGCGACAGCAGTAGAAATGTGTCCAGATATTGCCATCTTTTCCGCTGGTGGCAGCACATCTACGGAATGGGCGCCGAAATTTGCAGCAATCGGCACAACCGTTATTGACAATTCATCGGCTTGGCGGATGGATCCTACTAAAAAATTAGTCGTTCCAGAAGTCAACGCTTCAGTTTTAACTGAAACGGATAAAATCATTGCCAATCCGAATTGCTCAACCATTCAAATGGTCGTTGCATTGAAGCCTTTGCATGATAAATATAAAATCAAGCGTGTCGTCGTTTCGACCTATCAATCCGTCACAGGTACGGGCGTAAAAGCGGTTCGTCAAATGGAAAATGAGCGAAATGGCATTTTTGACGGCGAAATGGCTTATAAATACCCCATTGATATGAACGTCATTCCTCATATTGATGTGTTCCTTGAAAATGGTTACACCAAGGAAGAGATGAAAATGGTTTTGGAAACAAAAAAAATCATGGGCGATGATTCGATTGCGGTTACGGCTACTACGGTGCGTATTCCCGTCATCGGTGGTCACTCCGAGTCTGTGAATTTAGAGTTTGTAAACGAGTTCGACCTCGCAGAAGTGCGCCAAATCCTTGAAAATACTGAGGGGATCATTGTGGTGGACGATGTAGCCAATTTCAAATATCCTATGCCTATGGATGCACACAACCGTGATGAAGTTTTCGTGGGTCGCCTTCGCCGCGACGAATCGCAACCGAAGTCTTTGAATATGTGGATTGTAGCGGACAACCTCCGCAAAGGAGCAGCAACGAATGCTGTACAAATTGGTGAGTATTTAATCAAAAGTGGCATCCTTAAAGCCCAAGCTGAATTGGTATAAATTTTTGATTACTCCTATATTCAAAACGCCTTCCGAATGACTTGGAAGGCGTTTTTGCTTTTAGTAACCCTCAATATTCATTGTAAAAACTTACAAAATATAAGTCTAACATAACTATTTATCCCTATTTAGGCAATGTCTCTCATATCCTTCCCGAATTTAACTCTAATCGAATTGTTTCAACAAAATTCATAGGAACATCAAATGCTTCTGCAATCTGGAAATTTTCTAAGCGAGTTGTTTTCATCAACTTTATAATTGCTTGGCGTTTAGACTCTTGTACTTTCTGATTCGCTTTAGCTTCGCCAATAGCGATGCCTTTTTCCATGCCTTTTTCCTCGGCTTCTTCTGCCATTACATCAAGAAACGACTTAAATGCAGTTGCCATTTTTGCTTTAGGTTTTAATTGTTCAACAATATTTTTAAATTTTTTGACATCTAATTTTGATCGCCTCTGTGAATATTCCATCAGCATACTCAAATAGGTTTTGAACAAAATTGATGGTTTAGAACTTTCAGCAAATTTAAGAATTTCTTCCAAATTATGTTGAAAAAATTGTTTGTCTTGGGCGTGTTTTAGTGCCATAAAAGCCCCTCGAAGTTCTTGCAAATCAACCGCAGACGCAATATCATCGTCACCCATCGCTTGTAAATCAATAACGATATACTTGGGAAATGACACATATTCTAAGATAGCATCGGGTAAATACTTAGCAAAATAGTCGTGCAGTCGCTTGTATCGCCATTTTCTGGCACCATGATATATCAAAATAGGAATGACGATGCTGGGTGGCAAGCCATTATTCAAATCCACAATTTGAATACTTTTTACATAGTCATCTATCTGAAAATCAATGTGCCTATCGGGTATGCTGCTTTTAAATTCGCCTAAAAAACAAAATCTAAAATTGGGCAATTTCCGCCTACCTCGAATGGATTTAGGAACAGCTTCTTTTTTGAGGGCTGCTTCATAAATCGTATCGGAATAGGTAATTTCCAAAACCTCATCTACATGTGTATCGGGTTGTTTTTTTAAAGTTGAAAAATCAATATACGCTTTTAGATTTTCTGGAATGGCATACTGCAGAATTTTCAAAACCAATTCTGGATAGCTGAATATGCCACGTACAAAATCGTCGTGGTCTTTGTTTCTATCAGTGCTTTTTCGTTTATTCGCTTTCTCTATAATATTTAATTTTAGAATAAAATGCGAAGCTAATAAACTATTTAAACAATCAAATTACCCCCTCAGTATTTCAACAAAAAAGCTACGTTTTCAATTGAAAACGTAGCTTTTTTGTTGAAATACCCTAAAAATCAATCAAAACTCAAAACCCCAAACCTATATGTCCGTCCACTTTCACCATAAACAGCCATATCTCTACGCCCAACCTGTCTGCAAATTTTAGGACGTGTGACAACCCCTTTGTCCTTGTTTGAAAACATCGGATAACGCTTCAAACTGCCATCACGTGCCACTTCAGCGAGTGTGACTACGGAGTATTTATCAGGCGTTTCAGCAACGGTTTTAGTGCGTTTTGGGTCAAGGTTTTTCGGATTTTCATTGTATGCGAAGTACAATTTATCCGCTACAATACTCATCGCATAAGACGAGTATGTCCCTCCATCATTGACCGAAATCTGCCGTTTAGGGACACGGGTTGTCCAAGCAATTTCGCCATCAGGCTGTATATTGACAACTATGATGTCATTATAATTAAAATAATAATCTGACCGACGATTGCTACGGTTGTAACGATAGCCATAAGGGTCATACCAAGATGAATAATAAGGAGAACTCCATGAGTTGTATCCATAAGGGCTGTATCCATAAAGATTGTTATTAAGCAACCTCTCCTCCACAAAATATTGCTCTGCAATCAATATTACACCCCCATCACTACGCATAATGAGTTTATCAAGTGAATAATCAAAAAGCTCAGGCGCCCGCTCTTTATCATCACGGTCAATAGCTGCTTTGGCTTGCACTTTACTTTTATCAGATAAATTGGCAGTGACAAAATTAAAATCAAATTCACGAGTGGAGATACTGGTCATATCCTTAGTCCGTGGATTAATTTTGAAAAAACAAGACCCTTTCATGCCTTTTGCATCTTTTTCAGAATAAAAACCAGCACAAATAATGTCACCATCATCTGCCACTCTGAATGTTAAATCCGTAACAAACTTATCTTTTAAAAGGATTTTGTACTCCTGAACATCAACCTTTTCATCTTTCATATAAGCCACAATATCGTATTGATAGGTCGGTTTACCGCGCCTTTCTAAACGATTTGAACCTTCACTATATATAATGCCTAAAAGATACACATTGCCTTTATTATCCACCTGATAGTCTTCGACGCTGAAATTCTTCTTACCATAAGGGAGTTTTGCATCCTTTCCCCAAAGCTGTGTAAATTCAGAATCATAAACAGCTAAAGAAAAGGATTGACCATCTTTTGAATTGGGTTGACGATTGAAGATGACGATTTTGGAACTGTCCCGCGATTGCGCTAAACTGAAAACGTCTTGTCGCTCACGGTTCGTCTCGTCTTGTTCACCTATCATAACCATAGTTTGTGTCAAATTCAACGTTGATTTATTGATTTCTTGGGCAAAAAGATAGGTCTTTTCATGCTTTTCGTTATAGAAATACGACAGCATCCATAACCGACTGCCCACCATGACAACATCTTTTAGTAAACGGTCTTTGCCTTTGTATTCCAAATCTAACTCACGACTGCGGACAAGTTTCATCTTTGAATTATAATACTCAATAATCGGTTTTTGTTTGCCACCGCCGATAAGACCGCCTTGGTGCAATCGCAAGGTATAAAAACCGCCCCCCTCAGTAGCGATGATTTTTTGAATCTCTGTATTGGAGGGTTCTTGGTATTCGTCACTCCAAACCATCGTTGCAGGCGTACGATTGTCTTCAGAAGCAACCTGTTGGGCATAAGCCCCTATAAAAAAGCTCAATAAAATGAGCATTAAACTAAAACGGATATTTTTCATTATTATAAAAATTTTAAGTATGAAGGACAAAATATAAGGGTCAATCCTAAAAAATTGACTCCCTCAATAAAATAAGTATTTTCAAGAAACTAACGTCATTCTAAGGTTAAAAACGGTCATTTCGTTGTCAAAATTAGGTAATTGGGCGGTTAAAGTTTTCTTAAATTTCAAAAAGATAGAGAAAGCTTACATTTTTGTAAAAAACTTAGCTTTAAAATAAAACTTACTTCAAATATCTAAACATTCAAATAATTCAATAAAATTGATAACAACAAAATTAAAAACCGCACCCCCTCAGTATTGGCATAATATTCTTCGTTAGCGACACAAAAAAAAGCATAAAACACCGATTTTGAATGATAAATCGACAAAAAATCATTAGAAAAAGATTGAACATCGCTTTTTTATTCGGTTGTGGAAAGTTAACTTTGCGACGATTTTTAAGAACACATATAAAAGTCTATATACGATATGTCGCTTAATCGCTTATTATACGCTTGTTTGTTGAGCTTTTTGACGTTCACAACGCTTTCAGCACAAGCTCCTGAAACGCATAAACCCGAAACGCACGCGCCCGCTGCAACTGAACAACCCCCTCATGGTGAAGCTACACTTGAACATGGGGCAGCAACTCATTCAGATTGTGCGCCCGAAGAAACAAAAAGCGAAAAATACGACCCCGTTCCTGCTGTGATGCACCATATCGGTGATGCACATCATTTCCATATCATCGGCGATATTCATTTGCCTTTACCTGTTTTTGCTTACGATACTGAAAATGGTATGACGGCTGGTTTGTCAACCATGTTTCATCATGGCGCAAAAGCGGTCAATGGTTTTGTTTTAGCACACGATGTTGTGCGCAAAGCAAAAGGTCTACCGATGGGCGAAGTTGAATTGGATGAAATTCACGGCGGTCATTATTCTTTTGTTAAAGAAGAAGTGAACGCAAAAGGTAAAAAAGAAGACCATCATTTCGTAAGCTATAAAGGACAGTGTTTTGAACTTGAAGAAAGCCGTAAATTGACAAACTTAGCATCGTCTTGGATTGATTTTTCGATTACGAAAAACGTCTTTACAATGTTGATGGCGTTAGCGTTGATTGCTTTTGCTTTTTTCAAAACGGCAAATTTCTATAAAAACAATCCCAACAAAGCTCCTAAAGGCTTGGCTAATGTAATGGAAATTTTCATTACGTTCATTCGGGACGAAGTGGCTAAACCCTCTATTGGACCCAAATATGAGAAATATATGACGCTTTTGATGTCCTTATTTTTCTTCGTTTTGTTTAATAACTTGTTTGGTTTGATTCCTTTCTTCCCTGGCGGTGCCAACGTTATGGGTAATATCAGCTCAACCATTGTATTAGCCCTTATCGTTTTTGTTGTCGTTACTTTAAGCGGTAACAAAAACTATTGGCAACACATTTTCTGGATGCCAGGCGTTCCATTGCCTATCAAAATCTTGATGGCACCCATTGAATTTGCTTCGATTTTCATCAAACCGTTTACCTTGCTGATTCGTCTTTTTGCGAATATTGTAGCTGGTCACGTTATCATTTTGACATTTGTAAGTTTGATTTTCATCTTCGGTAACGCAGGTCAAAGCATCGCTGGTTCGGCAGGTGGTTCAGTAATGGCAATACCTTTCGTAGCATTTATGAACATTTTGGAGATTCTTGTAGCGTTTTTACAAGCATTTATATTCACATTATTGTCTGCTTTGTATATCGGTGGTGCGATTGAAGAACACCACCATGAAGAAGCACACCATTAATATAATGATGAATTATGAATTATAAATGATGAGTTTATAATCCATCGTTTCCTTAGCACTTTTGATATTTGAACATTTAGTAAAATGAGTGAAATAAAATGTACTATCTTGAATTATAAAGCATTGTAAATCAATGCTTAAAAAATTCATCATTTATAATTCATCATTACTTACTTATACGATTTTTTATAACTTTTAATAAATTTAAACAAAATGACTGGTACACTCGCAGCAGTCGGTGCAGGTTTAGCCGTAATTGGCGCAGGCATCGGTATCGGACAAATCGGTGGTAAAGCGATGGAAGCTATCGCTCGTCAACCTGAAGCCGTAGGTGACATTCGTACGAACATGTTGATCGCAGCAGCCCTTGTAGAAGGTGCAGCTTTGGCAACAATCGTCTTGTCGTTCTTCGTCTAATCCGCCGAAAGAATCTAAACGTTGACCTGCCAACGGTTGGTTGGTAGGCAACGTTTACTTGGTTGAATTAGGATTTTATTGATTTTAAAGGATTTATTAGGATTTGGATGTTTTAGAATTAGTAAATTTCGAAAATTTACTAATTCTCACTTCAACACTTAATAAATCAATCGAATCATACATAAATCCTAATAAATCCTTTGAAATCAATAACATCCTAATTCAAAAAATAACTATATAGCAATGGAAATCTTTTTTCTTGCAGATTTTTCTCCGATAAAACCTGATTTTGGTCTCCTGTTCTGGACATCGGTAATTTTCCTTTTGGTCTGGATACCCATTGGACGTAAAGTTTTTAAGCCTATTCTCGAAGCGTTGAAATCGCGCGAAGAAGGCATTGCCAACGCACTTGGTGCAGCAGAAAATGCCAAATTGGAAATGGCTAATTTGAAAGCTGAAAACGAGCAAATCCTCGTCCAAGCACGCGAAGAACGTATGAAAATGCTTAAAGATGCAAAAGAAACCGCTACTTCTATCGTCGCAGAATCTAAAAATGCAGCCAAAGAAGAGGCCTCAAAAATCATGAAATCGGCTCAACAAGAAATCGAAAACATGAAGCAAGCGGCTATGACAGAAGTCAAAAATCAAGCAGGTTTGCTTGCCCTCGACATCGCTGAAAAAGTGATTAGAAAAGAGTTGAAAAGCGATGCTTCACAAGTGGCATACGTGAATACACTCGTGAAAGAAATGAACTTAAATTAATTATGAGTTATGAGTTACGAGTTATGAGTTGTTTTGCAACCCTAACTCATAACTCATAACTAATAACTCATAACTCAAATGTCAGTTAGCAGTAGAGTCGCGGGGCGTTATGCCAAATCATTGATGGACTTATCCAAGGAATTGGGTAACCTCGATGTCGTTGTGGAAGATATAAAGGCCATTAATGCAGCCGTCAAAAATAGGGATTTGTACCTTTTGTTGCAAAGTCCTATTATCAATGCCGATAAAAAAAATTCGATTATGTCCGCCATTTTTGGTGGCAAATTGAGTGATTTGACGATGTCATTTATCAAAATATGCGTTGATAAAAACCGTGAAGGTTTGTTGCCTGATATTGCTACGGAGTTTTTGGCGGCGCACAAAAAGATGCAAGGCATTACAACCGTCGTTGTCAAAACAGCGACACCCCTCAGTACAGAAGCAGTTGATGCGATTCGCAAACAACTCGTTTCAAGTTCTGATACTTTGGCAAAGGTTGAAATTGAAGTTAAAGTTGACCCGTCACTTATTGGTGGGTATGTAGTTGAGTTTGGCGATAAATTGTACGATGCCAGCGTTGCACATAAATTAGATGTATTAAAAAAAGACTTTGCTTCTAATTTATTTGAGTCGCAGATTGAGAAGCATGGGTCAATTTAGTACCCCTCAGTATAAACCACTAAAAATCAGAATTTTAGCGTCAAAAACGCTTAATAATATTTGATACTTTTTATTTTTTTAAATTAATAAAACGATAATAAAATGGTTGATGTAAGACCAGAAGAAATATCAGCGATACTCAAACAGCAATTGAGTGGTTTCTCAACGGCAACCGAATTGGAACAAATCGGTACAGTATTGCAAGTCGGCGACGGTATTGCGCGCATTTATGGCTTGAACAATGTTCAAGCGGGTGAACTCGTCGAGTTTGAGAATGGCACACAAGCCATTGCCTTGAACTTGGAAGAAGACAACGTGGGTGTCGTATTGCTCGGTTCGCCCGATGGTATTAAAGAAGGGTCAACGGCACGTCGGACAAGCCGCATCGCTTCGATTCAAGTCGGCGAAGGTTTGGTAGGTCGTGTTGTCAACACTTTGGGTCAACCGATTGACGGTAAAGGGCCAATAACAGGCGTGAAATACGAAATGCCTTTGGAGCGCAAAGCACCGGGCGTTATCTTCCGTCAGCCTGTAAACGAGCCGTTGCAAACGGGTATCAAAGCGATTGACGCGATGATTCCAATTGGTCGTGGACAACGTGAATTGATTATTGGTGACCGTCAAACGGGCAAAACTGCGATTGCGTTGGACACCATCATCAATCAAAAAGAATTTTATGAACGCGGCGAACCCGTGTTCTGTATATATGTGGCGTGTGGTCAAAAGTCATCAACGGTGGCGCAAGTTGCCCGCGTTTTGGAAGAAACAGGTGCGATGGCTTATACCGTTATCGTTGCTTCATCTGCTGCTGACCCTGCGCCGATGCAGTTCTATGCACCATTTGCAGGTGCAGCGATTGGCGAATTTTTCCGTGATACAGGTCGTCCAGCCTTGATTGTTTATGATGATTTGTCAAAACAAGCGGTGGCTTATCGTGAAGTATCCTTGTTGTTACGTCGTCCTCCAGGACGTGAGGCATATCCTGGTGACGTTTTCTATCTTCACAGCCGTTTGTTAGAGCGTGCTGCAAAGGTTATTGCGAACAACGACATCGCTAACGATATGAACGACTTACCTGCATCTTTGAAAGCAGCTGGTATCGTTAAAGGTGGTGGTTCATTGACGGCTTTGCCGATTATTGAAACACAAGCGGGTGACGTTTCGGCGTATATCCCAACCAACGTGATTTCGATTACGGATGGTCAGATTTTCTTGGATTTGGCTTTATTCAACTCTGGTGTACGTCCTGCGATTAACGTGGGTATCTCGGTATCGCGCGTAGGTGGTAACGCACAGATTAAGTCCATGAAGAAAATTGCCGGTACTTTGAAACTTGACCAAGCGCAATATCGTGAATTGGAAGCCTTTGCAAAGTTTGGTTCTGACCTCGATGCCGCGACAAAAGGTGTTTTGGACAAAGGGTCACGTAACGTGGAATTGTTGAAGCAACCACAATACTCGCCCGTATCTGTTGAAAAACAAGTGGCGGCTATCTATTGCGGTACAAACAACTTGCTTCGTAATATTCCTGTTAACAAAGTCGGTGCGTTTGAAGAATCACTTTACCTCGCCCTTGACGCCAGCCACAAAGGTCTTTTGGAAAACTTCCGTAAAGGCAAGTTGGAAAATGCTGATTTGGAAACATTGAAGACTTTGGCAGCAGAAATTTCTAAGCAAGTATAAGGGATTGATTATTGGTTATTGCCGATTGATTAATTATCAGTCAATTGGCAATAATCAATAAAAAATAGCCCCCTCAGTAAAATCGTTAAAATTGCAGTTGATTATTCAACAATAATCAATCAACAATAGTCAAATATAAATGGCAAGTTTAAAAGAAGTCCGTATCCGCATTGCGTCGGTCATTAGTACGCAACAGATTACAAAAGCGATGAAAATGGTGTCGGCGGCGAAACTCCGTCGCGCACAAGCGGCTATCGTTCAGATGCGCCCTTACGCTGACCAACTCAACAAAATGCTCATCAACATCTTGTCGAATCTCGACGGTGATGCAGAAACATCGTTTGGCGTTGAACGCGATATTGAAAACGCTTGTATGGTGGTCGTGACGGCAAGTCGTGGCTTGGCGGGCGCTTTCAATACCAATGTTATCAAAGCGGCAGTAGCAACCATCAATGAAAAATACGCTAAGCAACGTGACAACGGCAAATTGACCATCGTGTGTGTCGGTAAAAAAGGCTATGATTATTTCCGTCGTCGCTATACGAATTGTACCGTTATTGACCAAGTAGAGTTATACAATGCTTTGAATTTTGAGAATGTCAAAACCCTTGGTCAATATTTGATGGACAGTTTTGAACAAAAGAAATTTGACCATATTTCAGTTGCTTACGGTCGTTTTAAAAACGCAGCCACGCAATTTCCTGAAAGTGAGCAGTTTTTACCTGTTAGAAAATTAGAAATTAAGGGGGCAAAAAAGTCGAAAGCCAATTATATTTTTGAACCCGACCAACAGCAACTTTTACAGGAACTTGTGCCGAGTATTCTGCAAACCACGTTTTATAAATATACACTCGAAACACAAGCCTCTGAACACGGTGCCCGTATGACAGCGATGGACAAAGCAACAGAAAACGCTAATGAAATGTTGAAAAACCTCCGTATCAACTACAACAAAGCTCGTCAAGAAGCGATTACTAAGGAATTGTCAGAAATCGTGGGTGGTGCAGCGGCACTTGAAGCCTAAGACAAATCTTTTCAGATATATTATAAATACAACAGGCAACTTGGGGAAAACCGAAGTTGCCTGTTTTTTTTGTTAAAACATCGGTTATACTGAGGGGGGCTGTTTTCCAAAACAATCATTCAATTTTGAAATTTCAAGTGAAAATTAAGTGTTTTTTACCTTATTCATTTTGAATTGTATAGATTTGCAGCATATAAAATAAATCATCTCATCATGGCACTTGGCGACCGCACCGTTCTCAATCCGTTCAAACCTTTAGTCAATAAACTGCCACAAGGGTTTCGCAACCGCGTATTTATCATACTCACTATATTTTTTATATGGATGTTGATATTTGATAAAGCTAACTTGTTTACGCAAATCAAACTCGCACGAACGGTTAGCAGATTGCAAAACGATAAAATTTATTATCAAAACCAAATCAAGGAAGTGGAGGCACAACGCCTTGATATGGAAAACAATACAGAAAAATTTGCTCGTGAACGCTATTTTATGAAAACCAGCGATGAAGATGTTTTTGTCATTGACAAAAAAAAATAAGGCATCATACCGAAAACATATAGAAATCTATATATTTTTACGCCAAAATAACGGAATATCTAAATCCACTCATTCTCTCACTCTTTCACTCTTATGATATGTCAGTATTAGTCAATAAAAACTCTAAAGTCATCGTACAAGGCTTTACGGGCAAAGAAGGTACATTCCACGCTGAACAGTGCATCGAATATGGGACAAACTTAGTTGGCGGTGTCACACCTGGCAAAGGCGGCAGCATGCACCTTGATCGTCCCGTTTTCAATACCGTCAAAGATGCGGTTGACCAAGTTCAAGCAAATGTCAGCCTCATATTTGTGCCTCCAAAATTTGCTGCCGATGCCATCATGGAAGCCGCAGAAGCGGGTATCGCAGTTATTATCTGTATTACTGAGGGGATTCCTGTGCAAGATATGATGAAAGCTAAAGCTTATTTGAATGACAAAACATGTCGTTTGATAGGTCCTAACTGTCCAGGTGTTATCACGCCAGAGGAAGCAAAAGTAGGCATTATGCCTGGTTTTGTCTTCAAAAAAGGACGTATTGGTATTGTTTCTAAATCTGGTACATTGACGTATGAAGCGGCTGACCAAGTGGTTAAAGCAGGTCTCGGTGTGTCAACAGCCATCGGTATCGGCGGAGACCCTATCATTGGCACAACGACGAAAGAAGCGGTTGAAATGTTTATGAACGACGACGATACCGATGCCATCGTACTCATCGGCGAAATTGGCGGCAGTATGGAAGCAGATGCAGCCAATTGGATAAAAGAAACAGGCAATAAAAAACCTGTTATTGGCTTCATTGCTGGTCAAACTGCGCCAAAAGGTCGCAAAATGGGTCATGCTGGTGCGATTGTGGGTTCTGCTGATGATACAGCAGAAGCAAAAATGCGTATCATGGGCGAATGTGGTATCCACGTTGTCAAATCACCTGCCGATATTGGTGCGACGGTCGCTGAAGTCATGAAAGGTTAAGAATACATTCATACATCAAATTTGAATAGCAGTATTTTTCTAAAATAGTAAAGCCCGTGCGAACTGCATGGGCTTTACTATTTTTGAAAAATACTGCTATTCCTTTCACACCTGTACTGAAGTTTTAGTTTTTTCATTTTTACGCTTGTAAGAATGAAAAAAACTTGCCCAGCGCATTTGCAAAACACCTTTTATGGCTTCACTAAAAATACTCATATTCATTTTTGAAACCCCTTCTACCCTATCTACAAATTTGATAGGCACTTCTTTGATTTTAAAACCAAGCGTATGCGCCGCAAATTTCATTTCTATTTGAAAAGCATAACCGATGAAGCGTATTTTACTCAAATCAATTGTTTCCAATACGGCTCTGGAATAACATACGAAGCCCGCAGTCGGGTCTGCCACAGGCATCCAAGTAACAAGGCGCACATACCAAGACGCACCGTAACTCAATAATATTCTATCCCAAGTCCAGTTTTTGACATCGCCACCTTTCACATAACGGCTGCCTACACTTATATCTCCGCCCCCCTCAGTACAAGCAGTGACAAGGCGGGGCAAATCAGTGGGTTTGTGGCTAAAATCGGCATCCATTTCCAAAATATAGTCATAAGCCCGTTCAATACCCCAACGGAAGCCAGCGATATAAGCTGTACCTAATCCTAATTTCCCTATCCGTTCTATAATATGTAAGGCATCAGGATAATAGGCTTGATGGTTTTTGACTAATTGAGCAGTGCCATCAGGCGAGCCATCGTCCACAACCAAGATGTGAAACGGCATGTCGAGACTGAAAACAGCATCAATAATTTTGATGATATTTTCTTTCTCATTATAAGTCGGTATGATGACAAGATTTCGGGACACTATCAATAGAGATTCAAAGTTTATAATATCATTAAAACAACTATAAGTCGGCTCGGCAAAGATATGCCGAATATCCAATGTATCGTTACTCAAAGTTACCTTGTTTAGAACGTAATGAATTTCAATTTTTTATAGATTAAGTTTTCCTTAACAACTTATTGAATTATCAAATATCTTACCAAACTAACAAATTAGGTTTTCACAAACAAAAAGGTTGCCCCTATTGGAAGCAACCTCTTTGTTTGAGTATCTATTGAGAAGCCGTTTTAGTTAAATAGTTCACCTTCAAAAAAGTCCAATTTACGGCTTAAACGATTGCTGGTCACGAATCATTGGGTTTTACCACGTTTGCACTTACTTGGTTAGTATGGACGTTTATCGGGGGCTTGGCGTGTATCATAAAAACGAGTGATGTAGAGCGTCCGCCCATGACGACGATAATAGAGACGGTGGTATTTCCCAAGAAGTATGAATCGAATATGTTTGCGAGTAGGAATAGGTCTGCCGTCGAAAGTATTGGCAGACAATTTAGAAATTTTTAACTTTATCAAATCAGCAAATTTTTGAGCAGCATTTTCAGATACTTCTGCTCTCAAATACATTAATATTTGACCTAATTCAGCAAGTGAAGTTTTAGACCATTCTATTTTGTTAACCATTGGTCTATCATTTTTAAAGCATCCTCATGAGAGACGAGTTTAGAAGGGTCATAAGTTTCTTCAATAGCGGCATCCAATCGTTTTTGCTCAATAGGCGACAAATCATGCCAACCATCTCCCTCTGCTTCAATCACTTCATGAATTTTAGCATAAAGCCGATTGACCATTGGTTCATCGTAGGTTTGAGAAATAATCTCAACCATTTCCATTTTTAATTCAGCAATATTCATTGATTGTTATTTTAAAAATTTCATCAAATATAGATTTGATTTTGACAAAATCAAAATTACTAAGCCATTATAAACAGAATTGGTTTGTTTTGCTATGTAGCATTAAATAGTTCACCTTCAAAAAAGTCCAATTTGCGGCTTAAACGATTAAACAAAAGTTGACAATTGCGCTCATTGACACCACCGTTGAGAGGCAACGCATAACTTTTCATTTTATCAAAAAATGCTTCACTGTATACATTAATAGTCGTATCAGCACTTTGCATAAAATTAGGCGCATCAAAAACAGTGTAAACAAGCGTGTTTTTTTCTGACAATCGAATCAAAATAAAAGTACTGTTTTGCACCAATTCATTGTACCAAACGAACAAAGGCGCGACAGTTTGTTCATACTTTTTATGTCCATTAGTTATCATATTGTTCAGTTTTTGAAGGAGACCCCTCAGTAAAAAAAACATTTTTCGAGCATCCTGCTCTTTGAGAAAACGACCTGATAAGTAACAATGTCTTATTTGATTGAGTGTATTGTCGAACATATTACTGTTCCAAATTTCTTCACCTGCAATAGAAGCGTACAAATGCGCTATTCGCTTTATTTGGTGTTGCAGTTTTTCATCTTTTTGACAGGCTTCTAAATCAAAAGACTCATATGTCATGGGATGTAAATGCCAAACAGTCAAACTCCACATATAGAGTTTAAAAACAGCTATTTCTGGAACAAGTAAATAATGAAAAAAAGGGACTTCTTGTGCGGCATAAGACATAAAAATTTTTGGAAATGCCGTCAATCGCTGTAAGTCTTGTTCGATAATAGTCAGATAATCAGAAATGCTTTTAATAGGATTCGTCAATGAACGGAATTGATAGGCGACTTGATTGGGTTTGACTATTTTCTCAAAGGAAACAGCTTCATAGCGCGTTAATATTTTTGTCAAATCTTCTAATGAAAGCAACGTTTCGCCTTTGATGCGCCGATAAGCACCACTTCGGGTTATATTAAGCAATTCGGAAAGTTCATCAGCAAGGTTAACGGGGGCAATGTGTTGATGAATCTGTTGTAGGAGTTTTTTCTGAATGTCTTTTGGATTCATAAGTTTTGGTTAATGGTTTTTTAATGGATTCTCAAAAATTGGGAAAAGGGTTTGTAACATTCCCAGATACTGAAAACGAAGGTAATACATTTCCCAAAGTTTGGGAATTTATTGTTTCCTTTTTTCAGTATTTGGGAAAATAAGATTTTAGATTCCCAAAATGAGCGAAGGATTATTTTGGACATCGGTACTGAGGGGGTCTATCTTTGTAAGAGACAACATGTTGATTTTGATGCACAAAAACGATTGCACATTTGTATTTTCGATAGTCTATTCTTCTTAATTTTTAAACTTAAAACAATGAAGGCGATTTTTTAGGTAGCTGGCTAACGGCTATGATAAGCTAAACCTTTTGTGAGGCTTGAAAATGATAAAGATAATTTTCAACTAACAGAACACTAATTTTTTCAACTAACAGAACACTAATTTTTTTCAACTAACAGAACACTAAGTTTTTTTCAACTAACAAAACACTAAGTTTTTTAAAACAATTTTCCTTCAATTTCTAAATTTTAAAAACAATGAAAAAGTACCTTTTTCTCTATGTCTTATTCAGCCTCCTTATGGCTTGCTGTAACAAAACACCAGTTGACCTTGTCCACGTTAACAAATTCACCTGCAAGGTCAATGGTGTCTTTTGGGAGGCAGTTCCTCTTCAACGCGATATTCTTGGTAATGATTTGCAGATGAGTAAATCGCCGTTTTTTGATGTCGGTTCAATTTTAGCGAGAAATGTAAAGAAGAATCAGACAATGAGTTTTAATCTGTCTCTTAGCGATACTGCTAAAACATTTGTAATTACTGATAAAATTCCCTTTGCAGACAATTCTCGTAATTGTAGTGGTTATTTTTTAGATACATTATCTAATCGTACTGTAACTGTAACTGAACATGACAAAATCAAAAGAACGGTCAAAGGAACATTCTCTTTCCGAGCTATTGATAGAGTCGATAGTTGTAAAGATACCGTAACTATTACTGACGGTTTTTTCGATATGCAATACCAATAAATATTTTAAACTTATTTTCTAAATTTTTCAAAACACTTAAAAATGAAAAAAATTACAATTTTTCTGACCTTCATGTTTTGGGTCGGACAGATGACTGCACAGGTCACTGAAACGACTGAGGGGGGTGATATTGAACAAACCCTCAACACCCTTTTCCAAAATGTCAATTTGTCGCAAGCCCCGACAGGCATTTTCATGAATAAAGCGGTTTATTTCGCCAATATTCACAACTACGACGGTACGATTGTTTCAGACAGTACCGATGTTAATATCAATACTTTTGGCTGGCTTTATACGATGATGGGAATGGCAAAAGTCGGAACAAATGACTTACCCGATGCCACCGTTTTATATGCTGGCGACATCTATAACGGTAATGGTGCGATTCCTTTAGTGATGATGTGTGAACGATACAATCACTTCAAAACAACGATTTTTGACAACAACTTGATACGTTATATCAATAATCAACTATACGATGTAGGAAAACGCATTGAAAGTCCCTATACAGAAGACACCGTTTTTGTTGTGACACCTGTTGTCAATACATCAACAACCAATAGCGTCTCTTTTGTTTTGACATCAGACCGAATCGTACAAAATGTGGGCAATTTTCAAAGTATCAGTATTGATTTTGGTACAGGCAATGGTTTTCAAACGATAATCGTTGGTCAGCCGTTCACTGTATCTCTTGCTTCAGGTATGAACCGTCCTATTATGCAAATACAATGTAACGACGGACGCATATTGAAATGCCGTTTTGAAATAAACGTTGAACCAACAGTTTTCTCTCCGCGAAGTGGTGGACTTGATGATATTTATCGCCGCGAAAACTCTCTAACTCAAACGTTTACAGCTTTTCATCCTCAAGCCAGTAAAGTAAGTACTGCCGAAGTGACAACTTTTTATGCCTGCTCGGATAATGTATTGAGAAAACCATTGATTATTTTAGACGGCTTTAATACAGGTTCATCGGACGATGCAAATGTAGATGCCGTAACAACACAAGTCTTTTTAGACTTTTTTAATTTGTATAAAAATACACCAACTTCTATAGGTTTAGACCGTCCTTTAACCCAAGACCTTCGTAATGAAGGCTACGACCTCATTTTCGTCAATTGGCAAAGTGAAGGAGGTCGGGACAATATACGCTACAGTGCGTATTTATTGCAACAAATCATAGCGTCTATCAATACACAAAAAGCGATAAATAACAGCAATGAAAAGAACGTTTTGATAGGCATCAGTATGGGTGGTGTCATTGGCAAATTCGCTTTACTCGATTTAGAACGTCAAAACCCGAACGCCGCAAATGGTGGACATGATATGAAGTTATTCATTGGTTTTGATGCACCCATGCAAGGGGCAAATATTCCTTTGGGTTTTCAGTATTTGGTGAAAGATTTGGGTGATGATATACTGTTTGGTGTACTTGGGAAGAATTCGAAAGGATTGAGACGTGGTTTGATTGAGCTCAAAAGCCCTGCGGCTCGGCAATTACTGACTTATAGTGCCTTTGCAAGCAATCCAAAATCGCCAGCTGACTTTAACTCTCTTTATGATGAACTCAATGGTATGGGTAAATTGCAAAAATGTGATTATAAAACAATCAGTAATGGGTCAATGGTTGGTACACCCAATTTTAATGCGGGTAAATTTTTGCTCATAACAAATGGTTATAGTCCTCTTAATACTCGTGTTGTTCTATCTATGTCGTTGAGTGTCAATACATTGCCTCTGACATCTTCAACGAGTAAAAACATATATAGTCGGACTATAAAAATCGATATTCCATTTGTAAATATTACATTCTCAAAAATAATTAATGTATCAAATATGCGCCCCCTTGACGGAGCACCAGGTGGAACAACTGGGCTTACAGGCGGTTTAGAAATACCTGTCCTCAGAGTCATTAAAGGCGTATATGATGATGGTAATCATGAATATCTTCAAACTACATTTATACCAACCGTCAGTGCTTTGGATATAAAAAGTCCAGAAGGTCAAAATGTATTTTTCGATGTTTCTAATGAACAGTCTTTGATAAACAATCAATTAGTAGGTTCCACAGGTATGGTTGGTTCTCGTAGTAGCGCCCAATTTGATGCAGCAGTATTTATTGACTTCCCAGTGAATCGTATTCCTAATCAAACACATTCGGGTTTGAGCTATCGCAATACAGGTTTTTTACTTTACGAATTACTTTCAAAAAATCCTTTACATACAAGTTCAAACGTCACTTTGAATAATCGAACTTATAACTTTGGGCGTAGCATAGAACCTTATCCTTTGAATCCACCAAGTCCAGGTAATTTTGTACCAAAAGGCTTAAACAACATTATTGACTACACCGTAAATGTAGAAAATACAGGACAATTGTGGGTCAATAGAAGTGGTATAGTGGGCTTTATGGATATTGCCACCAATCCTACAAATGCAACGAACACAGATTTTTCATTAATTATTCAGAAAGGCGTAGGTTGTGGTGGTACAAATGATGGTGTGGTCAATGTAAGAAATAATGGCATCGTCAGAGTTGGGCACGCTTCAACAACAAATACTGCGAATATCAAAATCCGAGAAGGCGGTACTTTAAGAGTCCAAAACTTAGGCAGTTTATTTGTAGAGCTTGGCGCATCTATTGATATTGAACGTGGTGGAAAGCTCATTCTTGAAGCAGGTGCAAACTTGAATTTGACAGGCGCAAATACCAAAATTAATATAAAAGAAGGAGGTCAACTCATTGTCAATGCGGGTGCAAACATTAATTTGCTGGGTGCAAATTCCAAAATTGTGGTAGAGTTTTTTAGCGAACTCGTACTTAACGGTAATTTTAACTTTGCAGGTGGCGGTTGGCTTCAGTTTGATCCAGGTCATATTTTAACTGTTAATAGCGACCTTGAATTGGTAGGGTGGAGTAAGACGAGCAAATTTTTTGTTTTGTCTGATGCTTCATCAAGTAGTCAAAATATATTAAGAATTACAGGACACTCATTCAGTTTGTCAAATGCACTAGTTTTGTATGGTACAAATACACAAATGGATATTATAAATAGCCCAGAAATCGAATTAACTGATGTCTTTTTCAGTGGTAATACCACTTTCAAAGCACTTAATATTGTGAATTCACCTCGTGTTGATATCCGTGGATGCAACTTCACATATATGACAGAGGGTGTTGTTATCGAAGGCAATTCAAATGTCATGCTCAATAATAATTCTTTTGCGGGTGTCAAATATGGTGCTTCATTCAAGGGCATTTCTTCGATAGAGGTTCAAATGCTGAATTGTACGTTTGATTTCAATAGCTATCCCATTACATCTGGCATCGCGTGTAAATTTGAAAATGCTTTTGCAGATTTTACTAACAACGTATTCATAGGCTTATTAGGAGCAGATATTACAGCTATTGAACTCAAAAATACCACTGGCTTTTATGCGGGTTTTACTAATATATCAAATTTCAAAACAGGGATAAGTGCTGAAAAAATGATAAATGCCAATGTAAATTTGTGGGGGTCAGAGATAAGTAATTGCGAAATTGGTATCAATTCAATTGGCAACCGCAATCCAGATGGTACTTTAAGAGGTTATGTTTTAATGCAAAATTGTACTAAACTTATTAATAATCAGATTGGGGTTAAAGGTGAGAATGTTGAAATTCTTATCAGTGATGGTAATGTATTTCAAAATACTAATAATACAAACAGTTTATTATTTGATATTTGTTACAATGACCCCCTTCTTTTAGGTAATATTTATGCGTCAAATAATTTTTGGGTAAGTGGTTTTGCTAATACAAAGTTTAATCTTATCAACAATTGCCCAAGCGGTACGAGGCGCAAATTAACTTCATTCAATGATTTGACGATTCAATGTGCAAGTAATCAATTTAGCAATGGATGTGGACTTAGCCCTCTTTTATCAGATGGCAATGGTTCAATCACCATAGGTTCACCTATTCAGTGTCGAATCGGAAATAATACACTTACACGAGAAGCATCAACCGACATTAGGACGAACGTTGAAAACCATGCACAATCTGATGAATGGGATAAAGGCAAATTCTCTTTATCGCCAAATCCCGCAACAGAAGAATTTGAGGTGGTATTAGCAAATGGTGATTACGACATTCAAGTATTTGATGCACTCGGCAAACGTGTTTTTACAAAAAATACTGAGGGGGTCACAACCGTAGATGTGCGTACTTGGCACAATGGCATTTACATAGTTAACCTTTTGGATAAAGTGAGTAAGAAAAAGACATTTAGTAAAGTCGTTGTACAACACTAAAGTTGTTTGTTTTTAAATACTAAAAACGCCTGTTCACGAGTCATCGGAACAGGCGTTTGCTTTTTTCGCTACACTTTAATTACCTAATGTATGAACTTCAACCACTTAACTCCATTCTCCTCCGATTTAAAATCTCACACCTCGTTTACATTTGAATTAGGATTCTTTGGATTTGTAGGGGTTTAATAGGATTTTATGCCATTCTGGGGTCAAGAAATTTCATTCTGGGGTCAAGAAACTTTATTCTGGGGTCAAGAAACTTTATTCTGGGGTCAAGAAACTTTATTCTGGGGGCAGAAAACTTTATTCTGGGGGCAAAAAACTTTATTCTGGGGGCAAAAAACTTTATTCTGGGGGCAGAAAGCTTCATTCTGGGGGCAGAAAGCTTCATTCTGGGGGCAGAAAACTTTATTCTGGGGGCAGAAAACTTCATTCTGGGGGCAGAAAACTTTATTCTGGGGGCAGAATGAGCTATTTTACGAACATAAAAAAGCATTCTCATAGTAAAATAATGTTATTTGGCATAATAATTGTAAATGTTTTATATGTTTCAGTACGATATAGGTTCTAAATAGATTGTTAAATCAATCAAAAAAGTTCGCTTTATTTTATTTTGAAACAGTATTTATCAATTATAATTAAATGAAACAATGACTAAAATTCTTTTGTCGCACAAACAACTTGGTCAAAACGAATTAAAAATTCGTGCAGAACTCCATATTTTCAAAATGGATCAAAACCCGACTTACGTTGCCGTTCAGCCGCTTGTGACCACCTTGAAAGGCTTAACTGATGTTTATTCTACGGCTTTATCGAACGCTGCTGATGGCGGCAAAGAAAACACCAAAGCCAAAAACAGAGCTAAAAAAGAGTTGGAGGACTTCATCACAAAACTCACTAAAACGATTGAACTCCAAGCCAATGAATTGCTAGAAGGCGACGACGAAGAATTTGCCACGGGCGGTGGTTTTGTCGTGCAAGAAGCCTCTACGAAGAAAAATCTCACGTTTTTGGCAAAACCGACAAATTTGTCCGCCATAGATTTATTAGAACTGGCAGGAGGTGTCAAAATAAACTGGAAAAAAAATGAAGACACCATTAGCTGTGGCATCGAGTACAAAGAAAAAGCGGACGAACCGTGGAAAAATGGCACATTCAGCACATCCAATAGTGCTTTATTGACAGGTTTGCCTTCAGGTAAATACATTACTATCCGCATTTATGGCATCGGTCGTAAAGGACTTAAAAGCGACCCCACTGAAGCGGTTACAGTATTGGTGAGCTAATAAGTGAAAAATGAAAAATGAAAAATGCCAAACGTTGCTCTATCTACGTTTGGCATTTTTCGTTTTTCACTTTTCACTTTTCACTTACTATCCCATTAAAAATATTACTTTTGCGCCACAAAAGTCAGTAATTATCTCAATACCACATCCGTTTATGGCAAAAAGGCGTAAAACAAATTATTTTTATAGCATCATCAGCGTCGCTTTGGTTTTGTTTCTATTGGGCTTTTTCGGGGCAGCTTTATTGTTTGTGAAACAGCAAGCTGATAGCCAACAGGAAAAACTAAGCATGATGGTCGAGTTGAAAGAAGAAGCCGACTCCACCGCTTTAAGTGACCTAAAAGCTTGGTTGCCCACTGCCGATTTCGCTCGCGAAGCTCGGTTTGTCTCTAAAATAGAAGCTGCCGCAACCATGCGGGAAAGTTTGGGTGATGACTACATCAACTCTGATATGCCCCTACCCTTTTTCGATGCTTATTCTATCAACCTAAAATCTGACCGTATGTCTGCGGATAGCATAACAGCTATTTCAAAACGTTTGAAAGAAAACATAGCCGTTTCAGATGTCTATATGGACGAAGGATTGATTGGTGAAGTATCGAAAGCCGTACAAAAAATTGCTTTTATTGCTTTTATTATCACGGGCTTATTTATTATCGTCGTTATTACTTTGATTCATAATACCATAAGGCTCAATCTGTACAGCGACCGTTTTATCATCAAAAACATGGAACTCGTGGGCGCATCATGGCGATTTATTAGCCGTCCTTACATCCGTCGAGGTATGCTCAATGGGTTTGTGAGCGCCCTCATTGCCCTTGCTATCATGGCAACGATATGGTATTTTGTTCAAAAACAAGCACCTGAACTCAATCTTTTGCTCAAAAACAACATATTTTGGGGCTATATTGCGGGTTTGATTCTGCTTGGCGTTCTCATCAGTTGGGTCAGCACTTACTATGTCGTCAATAAATATTTGAAAATGCGGTTGGATAGGTTGTATTGATGTATTGTTATATTGTTGTATTGTTAAATTGCTGAATTAGCAATATAGCAATTTAACAGTACAACAATTTTTTAACCCAAATTAACACACCCCTCAGTATGAATTCGTTTTCTTTGCAGAATATTTTAAAAGAATAATTTTTTTACAAACCATAAATTATAAAAACATGGCAAAGCCTAATAAGCCACAGCAAAAACCGCAACCGATTCAGATACAACCTAAAGCCGCCACACCTGCACGTCCCCAAGCTACGGCGACCCGTGCAAAGGCAGCAACCCCCTCAGTATTTGGACAACGCAACGACAAATTGGTGTTTGGACGTGAAACCTATAAATGGATGCTCATAGGTTTGGCCATCATGGCGGTTGGTTTCATCTGTATGTCAGGTGGTGCGATGCCTGACCCCAATGTATGGGACGAAAGCATCATTTATAGCCCAACGCGCACCATTGTAGCCCCTTTTTTGATTCTTGTTGGCTTGGGTGTACAGATTTATGCTATTTTCAAAAAAAATATAACGGCTGAATAAGCCAGTGAAGAATCTTATCATAAGACCTATAAGACGCTACAACACCTTATAGGTCTATTTTTATTTAAAAAAGCCAACTTTTAAAATGACCTATTTACAAGCCATTATCATCGCCATTGTCGAGGGTTTGACCGAGTTTTTACCCGTCAGTTCCACAGGACACATGGTTATCACTTCCTCGCTGATGGGCATTTCAGGCAGCGATTTCACTAAACTGTTCGAGGTTGTTATCCAATTCGGCGCCATTCTGTCTGTTGTTGTCTTGTATTGGCGACGTTTTCTACAAAGTTTTGATTTTTATGTCAAACTCGCTGTCGGATTTTTACCCGCCGCCGTGTTTGGCGTTTTGTTTTATAAACACGTTAAAGCCTTGCTCGAAAGCCCCACTTTCATTGCTGTTATGTTGCTCATAGGTGGTATCATTTTGGTATTTGTTGACGATTGGTTTATCAAAAATGAAGACAAACCTACCGACATAAGCCAAGAAATCACTTACAAAAAGGCGCTCACTATTGGCAGTTTTCAAGTCCTTGCAATGATTTTCCCAGGGTTAAGCCGTTCTGCTGCGACCATTATTGGCGGTTTAACGCAAAAACTCACCCGTCAAAAGGCGGCAGAATTTTCTTTTTTCCTCGCTGTACCAACGATGGCAGCCGCAACGCTCAAAGACGGTTACGAATTTTGGAAAGGTGTAAAACTCGGCGAAATAGCCCCCCTCAGTAGTGGCGACTGGGGCGTATTGGCAGTCGGTAATATTGTTGCTTTCGTTGTCGCTTTGATAGCCATTCGCACATTTATCGGTTTTTTGACCAAAAACGGCTTCAAAGTGTTTGGTTATTACCGTATAGTCGTTGGTTTATTGATTCTGATATTGCAAGCAATGGGCATTCAGTTATTTGTCAATTAGTTATGGGTTATGAGTCTGTCTCAAAAGGCAAGACTTAATTTCTTTTGCAAAATAATCTTTTGTTTTTATCGGTATAGATTTAGTAAATTTTTAAAATTTACTAAACCTTGCTTTTTTCAGCTAAACCTTGAACTTTGGGATTAAAGAAAGTAACACCCAAAGCAGCCGAAATAAAAAGATTGGTTTGAGGAATAAAATAACCGTCAGGATTAAGTATTTAGTGTATTGTATTTGGTTTTTTGAATGCTTTGAAAATCATTGACAATCAATAGCTTCTGAATTTCCAAACACCCGAATACTAAATACCATACACTTAAAACTTGCCCTTGCAAAAGGCGCGTAATCAAGCCCCATACCGACAAAGGAAATAGGTGAAGAGAATTTTTAAATAGCGCACACGATTCCACTATGACCGATAAAATTATTCAAGTCTCACAAAGAGCAGAATTAGCCTCTTTAATGACGGATTCAGCAATTGAAGGCGGCGTTTTGCTCATTGATAAACCGTTGGGTTGGACATCGTTTGCAGTTGTCAATAAAATCCGTCATCGGTTGACGCGTTTGTATAAAAATAAAAAATACAAGGTCGGTCATGCAGGTACACTCGACCCTTTAGCGACAGGTCTGCTCATCGTTTGTTTTGGCAAAATGACGAAACAAATTGATTCATTTGTGGGCTTACCCAAGGCTTACACAGGTATCATAAAGTTAGGTGCCACAACACCGAGTTACGATGCGGAAACAGAAGTCAATGAGCATTTCCCTATCGAACACATCACCCCCTCCCTAATGGAAGCCGCACGACAACAATTATTAGGCGAAATTGACCAATTGCCACCTATCTTTTCAGCTATTAAAAAAGACGGCAAACGGTTGTACGAATCAGCTCGAAGTGGCGAAGAAGTTGAGGTACAATCCCGACACATTACGATACATCAGTTTGATATTCAGCAAATTACACAGTCAGAAGTCAGCTTTTATGTGCGCTGTTCCAAAGGCACGTATATTCGTTCATTGGCATTCGATTTTGGCAAAGCCTGTGGTAGTGGTGGTTATTTGACACAGTTATGCCGCACCGAAATTGGTGAATTTAAAAATAGTAGTGCTTGGCAATTAGATGATTTGATAAAAGAATTAGAAAAAATAAGTCAGAAATAACCCCCTCAGTATTTTTAGGTCTGAACAAACTTTTTTTTAAAATGAAACAAATACGTTTAAAAATACAACTCATCCTGCTTCGCAATTATCTCAATATAATGGCTCTTTTTTCTGAATTAAAAGCAGGGCAAAAGACAGCGGAGATATTATTCAAGCCTCGAAAAGGTCATTTAACCGACGAGAACCGTAAAATATTGAGCGAAGCTACTTGGGAAACGCTGTCTTTAGGCGATGTTAAAATACAAACCTATCGGTGGGAAGGGGGTAAAAAAACCATTCTGCTGGCACATGGTTGGGAAAGCAATGCCGCACGTTGGGCGGTTTTGGTCAACAACTTACGCAAAAACGGCTTTTCAGTTGTTGCCATTGATGCGCCAGCACACGGAGAGTCGGGCAGCCCCTATTTCAATGCTTTGCTCTACGCCGAAATGATTGAAGTCGCTGCTAAACGCTTTGTGCCTACGGCAATGGTCGGTCATTCCGCAGGTGCATTTGCAACAGCATTTTGCGCTATTCATTATTTACACCCCTCAGTATCCCACATTGTTTTATTGGCACCCCCTTCAGAATTGAATCAAATATTCGATAAATTCCTCGATTACGTTAAAGTCTCTCCTAAAGTACGGCGAGGTTTTTACAACCAATTGGAACAACGATTTGGCAAACCTATCGCATATTTTTCCATAAAAGAACTCATTAAACCCTTGACTATCAAAGGTTTAATCATCCATGACAAAACGGATGATATTTGTGCTTTTTCTGATAGCACCTTCATTCATGCCAATTGGCAAGGCTCGACTTTCATTCCTACTGAGGGGTATGGTCATCGGTTACAAAGCGACTTTATTCACAATTCAGTATCGGATTATTTAACAAAAGAATTGTCTTAAATAACTACATTTGCCCATAAAATAGAGAAAAAAATGACAAAAAAGCGTCCCGTCGGCATCATTGGCGCAGGTAGTTTTGGTATTGCTATCGCAAAATTATTGGAACACAATACTGAAGTTCTCATTTATACCCGTAAACCCGAAACAGTTGTAGCCATCAACGAAGAACGCTTTTATTACGGTCAATCATTGAGTACGAAGATACGTGCCACCAATAACCCACAAGATATTACAGATGAATGCCGGTTGATTTTCCCCATCGTGCCTTCATCAGGTTTTCGCACGACGATGCAGCTTTTTTCTCCCTATTTGAAGCCCTATCATATACTTATACATGGTACAAAAGGCTTAGATTTAGTCGGTTTGAAGGAAGACGAACTCAAACGAAATACGCCTGTTACCCGCGCCCATATCCGCACCATGAGTGAAGTGATTGCCCAAGAAACTTCTGTGATACGCATTGGTTGCCTCTCTGGGCCTAATTTGGCAAGCGAAATTCTCGATGGACAACCGACGGCGACCTTGATTGCAAGCCGATTCAATGAAGTTATTGATGCAGGGAAGACGGCTTTAAACTCCAAACAATTCCATGTATTTGGCAGTTATGAGATTTTAGGTGCAGAATTGGCGGGTGCATTCAAAAACATCATTGCCCTTGGATCGGGCATTTTGAGTGGGAAAGGCATGGGACGCAACATTCAAGCGATGCTTTTGACACGCGGTTTGACAGAAATGATTGCCTTTGGTAAACAATTGGGCGCATCCAACCAAGCCTTTCTCGGCACAGCGGGCATTGGTGATTTGATTGCCACCGCCACTTCCACCAATAGCCGAAATTATACATTTGGTATGCGCCTTGCACAAGGCGAAACCCGTGAAGACATTCTCAACTCCATGACAGAAGTGGCAGAAGGCGTGCGTACATTGCGTTTAGCACGTTCCGTTGCGCGGACATATCGGCTTCACGTGCCGATTTCTGAAATGCTCTACCGTGTCGTTTTTGAAAATTTTGATATTGATAGAGCGATTGAGTATTTGATGGAATATCCCTATGATGTGGATGTGGATTTTGTGTAGACCTTACTGACGCATCTGAGCATAACCATCAAACAACGTCTGAAACTGCGCTTTATAAGGCGTATTCATAATACTTTGCCAGCGTTTATCCGTTCTGTATTTCTCAACATTGGCACGAGTGGCTGGTTTTTGATATTTCAAAGCCATATCAATACCTCTTAAAAATTGCGTGGTGTCGCCAAAATGAAACATAATTTCTGCAAAGGAATCGCAAATGTTCCCATCCGATTGATTAGCATTTAAAGCATCCGTTATGTAGCGTTTGGCGGAATCTGAATTGTTTTGTTTGAGGTAAAAATAGGCTAAGGTATTATAGATATACACACTTTGAGGCATGATGGCACGTGACTTTTGGAACGACTTTTCTAAGATTTTTGGGTCTTCCAACTTGCATTGATTTGCCAAATAAGCGGCATTGCAAATCATCAAACCCATCACTTGTTTTTTGTCAAAATAGGCACTATTTAGACGTTTTTCCTTGCGTTCTGCTTCTTTTGCTAAGGCAAAAGCCTGTTTTGCGAGCGTGTCTATGGCTGCTATTTTGTTGTAACCATAGCCATCATAGTACCCCGCTTTTGTCATCAAAATACTCACTTCCATAGCATACCCTGCTATATCATTTGGGAAACGATTGTGCAATTCTCTCGCTTTTTCTATGGCATTATTAAAAAGGTTTTTTTGATTCAGCGTTATGGCTTTTGACAAATAAAAATTTGCCCAATTGGAAAGACTTTGAATGTGTTCTTGGTCGGTCACATCGGGGAGATTGTTTTGCTTAAAATCTAATTCAGCCAACAAGCTTTCCGCTTCGTCAAAATGCCCTTTTTGGATAAAATAATTGGCTAAATACTGAGGGGTCGTTTGGCGTGTTAATATCAAAGCAGCTTTGTAAAAAAGGGAATCTAAAGGCGCATTTTCAGGAATTGACACGGTTTTCAGGGGTTCATCAGGCATTTGGATAAACATGGTAATTTGCTTGTCAACATTGACTATATAGCCCGTAATAATTTTATCTTCATAACCCAACAATGTTTTTCCAGCCTCAAAAAGGCTTTTAATATCATATTCTCTCCGTTCACTCCCATCGGCAATACGCAGTTGGCTTTTCAAACGGGCTTTGTCGTTTTGGCGACAAGCACTGATGCGGCTTGTACTGCTGTCTCGCGGATACATGATTTGCAACATTTCTGACATTACTTTTGCCACCACAGTTTCGCCCCGATAACCTTTTTGTTCCATATCGGGCGGCACAGAAAAGGCTTTTATGACATAAGCCGAGTTGTCTTCAGTAAAATTATTGAATCGCCAAACAGCCCAAATAATTAATAAAGCAATGCCCAAACGCCATCCTAACAATAAAATATTGTTTGATTTTTTAGCTGCTTTGTCGAAAGATGTCGTTTGATACCAAGTCGTGAAGCTGTTTACGAAGGTGCTTATTCTGTTCATTTAAGCGATTTGATTTAATTTTAGGGACAAAATTAGGAGAATATTATGGACTTCTGTATGAAGAGATGTAAATTTACACGGCAGTATGCCAATTAAAAATCAAACAATATGTCATCAAAAATTCTAAAAACGCTATTTATTGCAGCTATTATTGTCGTCAACATCGGCTGTGACCAAGTTTCCAAAACACTTGTGCGCCAACATCTTGACTACAATGAAGACATAAAGTTGATAAACAACCATTTTACATTAACGAAAGTTGAAAATACAGGTGCATTTTTGAGTTTAGGTGCTTCTATGTCTCTGCCTTTCAAATGGGTGTTTTTGAATGGATTGCCTTTGCTGGCACTGACATTTGGCGTAGTTTATCTTTTTACTAAAACGAATATGTCCAAAATTATACGTTTTGGTTTAAGTTGTGTCATCGGCGGTGGTATTGGCAATCTTTATGACAGATTGCTATATGGCTCTGTTACAGACTTCTTGCACATTGATTTTATACTTTTTCAAACGGGTATTTTCAATTTAGCGGATGTGTCCATCATGATTGGAGCAATTGTGCTGTTGACTGAAATGTTTTTGAAACGAGAGAGAGGGTGATTTTTTTACAAAAGTAAGCGTTTTTTTGAAGAATCGAGGAGAATAAAGGCTTTTAATTAGCCCTTCAATATTTTTTTACTTTTTAAGAATCATTTACTTCCCAGCCACAACAAACCACTGATAATCAATCGGTTCTGTATTTTATTGTCAAACTGAAACGACAACTCTTTATTCGTTTTGCCTTCATAATCAATGTCATTATGACCCATATTGACGTAGAGCATTTTATATTTTTTGTTTGTCCAAACCACAGGATAGTCGCCACTGTGCCAAATTTCATGTGGTTTTGGACCTGTTCCTAAAGGAAAACTTGAGGTATCAATAGACAAAAGGACTTGAATATCGGGTCTTTTTCGCAAATCATTTTGCCACCTGTACCATTCATTCGGGGCAGATTTAAAAGTTTTAGGTAATTTTTTAGTCGCAGGATGCTTGGTATCTTCCACCTTCAATATGGCAGCAGTCGGTCGCCACGTATTGCTTTTGTATTCCCCGCAGCCCAAAAACGTATTGTGATACCAATCCCAATTTTGCGGATAGACTGAATTATTCAAGGCAAAACCTGCGAAATGAAAACCCATCCAAGCACCCCCTTTGTCGATATATTTCTTAAAAGCCGCACGTTGACTTTCCTCTTCAGGTCGCGTATCCAAAAACATAATGACTTGATATTGAGACAAAAAAGTATCGTTCATATTCTGCCAATTATTAGTAGAATCGTAGGCAAAATGATATTTTTTAGCCATTTTAGAAAAGAAACGATGGGCTTCATGCACAAAACTGATATGCGCTGCATCGTTTTTAGCGGTATAAAAAGCGATGACTTTGAATTTTGGACGCGCATTTTGGGCTGTTAGTTCTTTAGTTTTAAAAATAAAAAAAGAAAGGAAAAGTAAAGTCATCATTGCCGTTTTCATATCGAAAAAGTGGTTATTTCTTAGGTGGATTTTCATTTTTGTTACATTTTTTAATTCAAATTTAAACATTAAAGGACGGTATTTTGTGGCTTGTCAATGGTGTTTTTAGATAAAAGTTTACTTTTGCAATGTCTTAATAACACATACACCTCAGTATTTTTCGTTTTTTGTGAAATATAATTTAGATTTGTTGTTGAAAAAAATTATTATGCCTAAAAATAAATTTACAACTCTAAATATTAAAAAAATGAGTGTTTTAGAATTGAAAGGAAGCATACTCGAAATGGTGAGTCATATTCAAAATGAAGATACTCTGAAAAGACTAATGCTCTTATTTAAAAAAACAGTTGCAGAAGAAGAAATAGATTGGTGGGATGAGCTTTCACCCGAAATACAAGCCGAGCTTGAAATATCACTTGCCGAATGTGATGACCCGACTAAACTAATAGCACATGCCGACGTAATGAAAATGTCTGAACAATGGTTAAAAGAATAGAATGGACACTAACGGCATTCGAAAAATATCGCGATATTATTTTCTATTACAAACAACAAGATGCACGGAAAAGGGCGGAACTTTTTCAAAAAGCGGTAAATCATAAGATTCAACAACTTGAAAAACAACCTTTGATTGGTCGCCCTTCACAGAAATTTAAAACAATGCGGATTGTCAATATTGATAAAAACCGTCAAATGGCATATCGGCTGAATGGTACGACTCTATACATTTCTAACTTTTGGGATATGAGACAAAATCCTAAAAATCGCCCATTTTGAATTGATTTTTAGATTATTACAAAAAGCCTTTTGCATGATGCAAAAGGCTTTTTACTTTTGAAAAACCATAAGTCTCTGATTATGTTTTACTTTCATTAAACAAGTCTGTAACTTTGCGCCGCTTTTTACTTTAATAAGTTATCCAATTTTCTGAGGGGTGCTTTTCTCCTCAATTATCACTCATTTTAAATCTTTTTATGACTAAAATAGACATCCGACAACTTGCCAAAGAACGCATACTCGTTATTGACGGCGCTATGGGTTCGCTCATTCAAGAATATAAACTCACTGAAAAAGACTTTCGTGGTGAGCGTTTTAAAGATTTTCATCGTGATATTCAAGGCAATAACGACTTACTTTCGATTACACGACCCGATGTAATTGAGGCGATTCATCGCGCCTACCTCGACGCAGGGGCTGATATTATTGAAACCAATACCTTTTCAGGGACAACTATTGCACAAGCTGATTATGAGTTAGAAGAAGCCGTTTACGACATCAACTTTGAATCCGCCAAAATCGCCCGTAAAGTTGCTGATGAATATACAGCGGCAAACCCCGATAAACCACGCTTCGTAGCAGGTGCCATGGGACCCACAAACCGCACGGCTTCAATCTCGCCCGATGTCAATAATCCAGGTTTTAGGGCGGTGACTTTTGATGAATTAGTGGACGCTTACTATGAAGAAGTAGGTGCATTGATTGACGGTGGCGTTGATATTCTGTTGGTTGAAACCATTTTCGATACTTTGAACGCCAAAGCTGCCATTTTTGCCATTGAAAAATACTACGAAGAACACCCCTCAGTAAAACCGTTGCCTGTGATGATTTCGGGAACGATTACCGATGCATCAGGCAGGACTTTGTCGGGTCAAACGGTTGAAGCATTTTATATTTCTGTCAATCATGTATCTAATTTGTTGACAATTGGTTTGAACTGTGCTTTGGGTGCAGAAGAGATGCGTCCACACGTCGAGTCATTGTCAAATATTGCCAGTTGTTTGGTTCATGCCTATCCAAATGCAGGGTTGCCCAATGAATTTGGCGAATATGACCAATCGGCAGAGGAAATGCAGGTATTTATTAGTGAATTTGCAGAAAGTGGTTTCCTTAATATTGTCGGCGGTTGTTGCGGCACAACGCCTGAACATATTCGCCTGATGACAGAAGCTGTAAAAGGCGTAAAACCACGTAAACCTGTACTCGACAAGGGTAATTCGACTTATTCAGGGCTTGAACCCTTGATTGTACGTGAAAACACCAACTTTATCAATGTCGGTGAACGCACGAATGTAACGGGTAGTCGGGCGTTTGCAAGGCTTATCAAACAAGGTGATTTTACAGCTGCTTTAGATGTTGCACGTTCCCAAGTGGAAGGCGGCGCACAAGTAATTGACATCAATATGGATGAAGGTTTATTAGATTCCGAAAAGGCAATGGTTGAGTTTCTGCACCTTGTTATGTCTGAACCCGATATTGCGAAACTGCCGATTATGATTGACTCCTCAAAATTCAATGTCATCGAAGCGGGTTTGAAATGTGTGCAAGGCAAGTGTATTGTCAACTCTATTTCGATGAAAGAAGGCGAGGAAAAATTTATCGAACAAGCAAAAATCGTTCGGAAATACGGTGCCGCTGCCGTTGTCATGGCTTTTGACGAACAAGGACAAGCCGATACGATGGAACGTAAAGTAGATATTTGTGAACGCGCCTACAAAATTTTGGTCAATCAAGTCGGTTTCAAGCCTTATGACATCATTTTTGACCCTAATATTTTTGCGATTGCCACAGGTATTGAGGAGCATAATAATTATGCGATGTACTTCATTGAGGCGTGTCGGGGCATCAAAGAGCGTTGTCCGGGCGCAAAGATTTCAGGTGGTGTGTCCAATGTGTCTTTCAGTTTTAGGGGTAACGACAAAGTGCGCGAAGCCATGCACTCCGCTTTTTTATATCATGCGACAAGAGCAGGTATGGACATGGGCATTGTCAACGCGGGTATGATTGAGGTATATGACGATATTCCAAAAGAATTGTTAACGCTTGTTGAAGATGTTATTTTTAATAAAAATCCAAACGCAACCGATGCCTTGACGACTTTTGCAGAAACGCTAAAAGGGGAAGGCGGCAAAGCCGTTACAAAAGATTTGGCTTGGCGTGAACTCACTTTGGAGCAACGCATAACCCATTCGTTGGTGCGTGGCATTGATGAATTTGTTGAAGTAGATACCGAATTGGCGCGCCAAAAGTATCCTGCCCCGCTTGATATTATCGAAGGTCCTTTGATGGATGGCATGAATGTCGTTGGCGATTTGTTCGGTTCTGGTAAGATGTTTTTGCCACAAGTCGTTAAGTCTGCGCGTGTTATGAAAAAAGCGGTGGCTTATTTGACCCCTTTTATTGAAGCTGAAAAACTACGGACAGGCAATACAGACAGTTCATCAAAAGGTAAAATCCTGATGGCAACCGTCAAAGGTGATGTGCATGATATTGGTAAAAACATCGTTGGTGTTGTGTTGGGTTGCAATAATTTTGAGATAATTGACATGGGCGTTATGGTCCCTGCGGAAAAGATTTTGCAAAGGGCGAGGGCTGAAAATGTAGACATCATTGGTTTATCGGGCTTGATAACACCGAGTTTGGATGAAATGGTACACGTGGCAAAAGAGATGGAACGCCAAGGCTTTTCTATTCCCTTGATGATAGGCGGTGCGACGACTTCTAAGACGCATGGTGCAGTCAAAATTGAACCGAATTACAAGCGTGGCATTGCCGTTCACGTTCTTGACGCAAGCCGTGCGGTGGCTGTTGCGAGTTCTTTATTAGCGGAAGACCCCTCAGTAAAAAAGGCTTATATTGATGGTGTACGTGCTGATTATGAACAAGTTAGGATATTGCGCGGCAATCGCAAATCATCTAAAAAGTATCTGACCTTGCGCCAAGCCCGCGCCAACAAAACAAAAATAGATTGGACGGATTATACGCCGCCGAAGCCTACGTTTTTGGGTACAAAGGTGTTTGACAACTACGATTTAGCTGAATTGCGCCCTTATATTGACTGGACACCGTTCTTTCAAAGTTGGGAATTGCATGGTAAATATCCCGCTATTTTGACCGATGAAGTGGTCGGTGTGGAAGCCACAAAACTGTATTATGATGCCCAAAAGATGCTCGACCGCATCATTACTGAGGGGTGGCTACAAGCTAAAGCCGTTATCGGTTTTTGGGAAGCCAACAGTGATGAAGATGATATTGAGTTAAAGGCGACAGGAGATAGTCAACAGGCGACAGTTTTACATCATTTAAGACAGCAAAACCAAAAAGCACCAGGGCAACCGAATTACTGTTTGAGCGATTGGATTGCACCAAAATCATCAGGCAAAACAGATTACATCGGTGGTTTTGCGACAACAGCAGGTATTGGCATCGAAAAATGGGTCGAAAAATTTGAAAAAGACTTGGACGATTACAACGCCATTCTATTAAAGTCTTTGGCAGACCGTTTTGCAGAAGCCTTTGCAGAACGGATGCACGAGCGTGTCCGCAAAGAGTTTTGGGGCTATGCCCACACTGAAGCCCTATCGAATACGGAACTTGTTGAAGAAGAATATTCAGGTATTCGCCCTGCTCCAGGCTATCCTGCCTGCCCCGACCACACTGAAAAAGGCATTTTGTGGGAACTCCTCAGACCAACAGAAACTGTCGGCATCACCTTAACCGAAAGCTATGCGATGTATCCAACAGCCGCGGTTTCAGGTTGGTATTTCAGTCATCCCGATTCCAAATACTTTGGTTTGGGTCAGATTTCAAAAGACCAAATCGAGGATTATGCCGAGCGGAAGGACTTTGGTTTGGAGGAAGCGGAACGGTGGTTGGCACCTGTTTTGAATTATGATGTGTAGCGGTAGCCCCCTCAGTATTTGAGACTTTTTATTTGATTGTTATTTGATAGAAAACTGTTTTTATATTACTCTAAAAATATAAGTAGTTGAAAATCAATACATTTTTATTTGATGGTTATTTGATAAACTGATTTTTAAACAAAAAGGGCGGTAACAAATTATGACCGCCCTTTTTATACCCCCTCAGTATTTCCCCCCATTTTTCAAGCCCCACAACACTTCTTATACTTCTTCCCACTCCCACAAGGGCAAGGGTCATTACGGCCGACTTTAGTATCAAAACCGAGTAGCAGTTGTTCCAAAAAAGCGGCGCGAATGTCTTTATGCCTTTGGCGGAATATATCGTGCAATTCATCATCAGCTTGAATTTCTTCAATCCAGTTTTGCGGAATATCGTGTTCTGATGATTCAAATGCCTTATTCTCATAGTCATAAAAAAAGCCTTTGCCTTCTTCTATTTTGTCTGTTGGGGCAATGATAATAAAAGTGCTTTGGCATGAGCATTCTGGATTTTTGCAATAGGCATCTGCTATGATTTATGCTTTGCCATCAAATTCCCAAGTCATAGCTTTATTATCGCCACTAGCTCGATTGTAAAAAACCAAAGTTGAATGGTCTCGAAAGTCTTCTTTTTCAAATTTGAATGTCATATTGTTCTATTTTGTGCAAAGATAAATACCCACTCAGTATAGTCGTGATAAATGGGCAAATCCAATTCTGAAAATCCTTCTTTTTTCCAGAAATCCCTATTTTTGTAAAAAACAACACATGGAAGAATATACACGTTCCGAATGTCAGCCATGACATTATGAATATGATTGCGCCCTATGGTTGGGAAAACAAGTCTTATGCCCTCCTAGTCCCTCTATCGAAGAGCTTATCAAGGTGCAAAAGCACGTAAATCGGTTGACACAGAAGAATTTGAATAAAAACCATTCATCAACCAATAAATGTCTAAACATCTTTCTTTTAACAGCCTTTATCTAAAAAAGATGGTGGTTCATGGATACAACTCTACATTTGTTCCATGCCAAACAACCATTTTACTAAATTTCATTACCACTCAAATACAAAAATCAAAATATGCAGCAGTTCTTCAAATTCGTGTTTGCCTCATGCTTGGGCGTTTTTCTTGCCGCCATCGCATTCGTTTTGTTCGGTATCATTTCAGTAGCTGGTTTTGCGAGTGCTGCCGACGACAACGTTAAAATAGTTGAATCTAATAGTGTTTTAGAAATCAAAATGGAGGAATCGATTCCTGAACTCACAGGAAACACCCAAAATGAGAATATTTTCGACAACAAAAAAGTGATAGGGCTAACGTCCCTACTCGCAGCCATTGACCATGCTGCTACCGACGACAAAATCAAGGGCATTTTCATCAATACCCGTTTTATCGCCACTGAATTTCCAAAAGTCGTCGCTATCCGTCAAGCCATTGAAAAATTTAAGCAAAGCGGCAAATTCGTTTATGCTTATGCCGATTTCTATTCGCAAGGGGCTTATTATTTAGCCTCTGTTGCCGATTCTATATGCCTTAATCCAACTGGTGATATTGATTTCAAAGGCTTTGCCGCCGAAATTCCGTTTATGAAAGACATGTTTGATCGTCTTGACATCAAATGGCAAATTTATTATGCAGGTCAATTCAAAAGTGCCACAGAACCTTTCCGCCTGGACAAAATGAGCGACCAAAACCGCTTACAGATGCGGGAGTATTTGTCAGGTTTATACGATTTTTACTTGAATGACATCTCAAAAGCCCGTAAAATTGACAAAAATAACCTTTTCGCTTATGCCAATGAATTAAAAATTTCAAACGCCCGTGAAGCGGTTCGCTTAAAAATGGTGGATACTGAGGGGTATTATGACGAAGCCTTAAATACACTGCGCGCCAAATTAGGGCTTAAAGGAAAGGATAAAATTCACTCCATTACACTTTCCGACTATGCCCAAACGGTGAAAAAGGAAACAGGTAAGGGTAAAAATAAAATTGCTATCGTCTATGCCGAAGGTGACATCAACTACTCCACTAATAGCAAAGAGGTGAATGGCTCAATTGATGGGCATAGGTATGCTAAAATCATCCGCAAGCTGCGTGAAGATGAGCATGTGAAAGCCATCGTTTTACGCATCAATTCAGGGGGTGGCTCGGCTGTCTCATCCGATATGATTTGGCGGGAATTGGATTTGGCACGTAAACAAGGAAAGGTAGTTGTATCGTCTTTTAGTGATTATGCCGCTTCCGGTGGTTATTATATTGCCTGTGCTTCGGATTCTATTTACGCTGAACCCATGAGTTTGACAGGTTCTATCGGTGTGTTCAGTATGATTCCAAGTCTTCAAAAAACATTTAAAACTAAAATGGGTATCAGTTTCGATACGGTCAAAACCGCCGCCCACGCCGACGGGATGAATGTCTTTTTTGATAATGACGATTACGAAGGGAAAATACTCCAAATGCAAACCGACAGCATCTATGAAACCTTCCTCAATCGCGTCGGCACATGCCGCAAAATGACCCGCGACCAAGTTCATGCCATCGCTCAAGGACGGATTTGGCTCGGCACAAAGGCAAAAGACATCGGTTTGGTTGACCGCATTGGCGGCTTGAATGAAGCGATTGCATCAGCCGCCGCAAAGGCAGGTATAACAGAATATAAAACGAGTGAGTATCCAAAATTGAAATCGCCTATTGAGCAACTCGTCGAAAGCATTACGGGCGAAAAGTCGTCACCTGAAAGCCTAAAAGCCGCAGCAATTAAGTCAGAACTGGGGGAATATGCTGAATTTTATACCTATTTCAAGAAAATGCAAACGTGGAAAACACCGCAAATGCGGATTCCTTACCAGATTCGGTTTAAATAAGTTTTTGTAACAAATTAGTGGTAGCGTGAACGTCAGTACGTGCTACGACAAAAAGAAAAAGACGATAAGACGCTATCAGGCGTTTTATCGTCTTTTTTTCTGCTAAATACTGAGGGGGGTATTTTAATAAACAATTAAAAAAAATGTTTATTTTTGTCAAAATTTCCAACACAACAAATACAATTTCCACTATATAAAAAGAGAATAAAATCAAGATGAAAATACCCAAATTAAGCCTTTTATGGACGTTTATACTCCTCGTTGCGACACTAAAAGCGCAAATATTGACACTTGAAGGGAATGTATTGGACAGCAAAACCAACACGGGTATTCCTTATGTCAATATTGGTTTTCCGACCCACTCCATCGGCACTTCATCCAACGAATTAGGCGGTTATATCATCAAAATACCGAAAGAAAGAATGTCAGACACCTTGGTATTTTCCTGCATTGGTTATGTTTCATACCGACTTGCGGTAAAAGATATTAATCCAAAAGTGCTAAAAAAAGTGTTGATGCAGCCCACTGATATCAACCTCAATGAGGTTGTTGTGAAGTCTTTAGATGCGCATAAAATCATCAAAGAAGTCTTGAAACAACGGGAAAAAAATTACAATACAGAGCCTGTAAAAATGCAATTGTTTTGCCGTGAGATAACAAAGGAGAAAGATACCGAGCAGTATTTTTATCAATCGGAAGGTATTGTTGAAGTATATAAATCATCTGTCAAAAAAAACAATGATCATGTGCGCTTGATGAAAGGACGTAAAAAAAATTTGCCTTCTATCATTTCAAGAGGTAACAAACAGTATAGTCTTCCTCTGATTGTCAATGGTCCAACGGCTGCTGTAACTTTGGATATAATCAAAAGCCCCCAATTTTTTTTAATGCACATGGATCAATTTAAGTTAATACATACAGGTTATGAATTGGTCAACGATCAATTAGCTTATATCATTCATTTTACACCCACAGATTCAAGTCAAAGAGCGTTATTTCCAAATGATGCCGATTTTGTAAAAGGTAAAATGTACATTGATACAGCCACCAAAGCATTAGTCAGAACAGAATTTGACTTATCTATCAGGGGGTTACGTGTTATGAATATTGAATATAACAATGACAAATCACCTATTGAATTATTAAAAAGAAGCTACGTCGTTAACTATGCCCCCTACCAAAATAAGCTTTATTTTAAAAGCGCCAATGTTGAAAATACATACAATTACAAAGGTAATATTGCGACTATAACCAATAAATTAGAATGTTTAGTCACCGAAATAACGACCGAAAATGTCAAACGATTTCCCTTGAAAGAGCAAATTGGCGAAAATGAATCGCTGGGAGAAAACATTTCAAACTTTGATGACTCCTTTTGGGAAGACTTTAATTTTATAAAATCAACAGCCCCTATACAAGAAACATTGCCAACCACGACGGCAACAAAGGAAAAAGACGATGAAACGCTGACTTTAGCTAAAACCGAGAAAAAAGTTAAAGAGATTTTAAGTATCGAAAAACGGAATTCAAAATCGGTCATATTTTTCAAAGGCAGTTTCACCGAAGCCAAGGAAGCGGCTAAACAACAAAATAAACTCATTTTCATTGATGTCTATACCGATTGGTGCAAGCCCTGTAAAGTGATGGCAGCCGAAGCCTTTGAAAATGAAGAAATTGCCGACTTGATGAATGCTTTTTTCATCAATTTCAAAGCCGACGCCGAACGCAGTGGGCAGCAAATCGCTTCTCAATATATGGTTCAGGCGTATCCGACCACACTCGTCATCAATGCCCTTGGCGAATTAGTAACCAGCAATAGAGGTTATGGTGGCGTTGCACCCTTCAAACGTCAGCTCGAAGAGGTTATTAACAACACCCAGTATGGCAAAATTTATCTGAAAATGCAGCAAAATTTCGCCAATAAGCAGAGAGATATTACTTTTTTATTAGCTTTTGCTCAATTGAAAAGAAAATTAGGTTTGAGTACGGAATCCCTAACCGATGTACTTGTCAAAGAAATGCCCGTGGATACATTACTCAAACTGGAGTTTCAACAATTTCTTTATCAATTCTCAAATGCCATTGAAGGTAAGACTTTTGATTTTTTTCTAAAACATAAAGACCAACCCATTTTTAATGCTAAGTTGAAATCTCTCATTCCTATAAATGTTAATTTAGCTGTCAAAGAAAAAGATAAAAATCATTTGTCAAAGACTTTAACAGCCAATACAAGCATCATCAACGACCCCTCAGTATCGGAGGAAATTAATGAACAATGGACACTCACATACTATGCAAAAGTAGGTAGTAAAGACAAAACCTACCACGAGACCGCTACCCTATTGATGACTCAGCACTATTTGCCGAAATTAGAAATCGCCAAAAGTCAAAGCAATGATGATGCTTTGAGCTATTATTTGACAAAAATCGAGAAAATTGGTTTGCATTATGCCGAAAATATCAAAGACAAAAAGTTGTTAGAACAAATGGCAACCATCATCAACAAAGCATATGAAGCCCACGACTGTGGTTCGTTACTAAGTGTTTATAGCCAAATTTTATACCGTATGAAAGAGACAGACCGAGCCAAAGAATTGATGAAAAAAGCAGTCGCTTTATCCAATAATTTAGAAGAGATGTTGGAGATTTTAGAAAAAATGAATACTGGGGTTTTCTAATAGATATATGACAATGGATAATGATTATCCATTATCATCTACTATTTTCAAGCCCATACTTTACACCCCTCAGTACAATTCGTACAAATATCAATTTCCTCCCGTCCTTTCAGTATCGCTTTGCGAAAACGGCTGTATGAACCGTTGTGCCACACCTCTTTAAAAGTCGCTTGTTTTAAATCACCCAGTTGGTGCGTCGCATCTTTATCAAAACAACATGGCACTACCAAGCCATCCCACGTAATGACACACGAATGCCAAAGTTTCCAACAATGATTAACAAGAGCATTTTTGAATGCCCATGTGCCATCGTCTTTTTGCGAATAGCGGGCGTATTTCTCTATGGTTGGAATCAAATCATTGCCATTTTCATAATCATAGACCTGGGCTGTCTTGAGTTTTACTTCGTCAACACCTATTTCTTTTGCCAATTTATAAATCTCTGGAATCTGGTGTTCATTCGGTTTCACGACCAAAAACTGAAAAATAATGTGCGGTGTGCGTGATTTCATCTCCTTTTTCATCTTCACCAAATTCCTTGCGCCTTGCAATACTACATCGAGTTTACCTTCTTTTCTGTAACTCTCATAAGTCTCTTGCGTCGTACCATCCACCGAAATAATCAAGCGGTCGAGACCACTTTCAATTGTTTTCCTTGCATTTTCACCATTCAAAAAATGCCCATTTGTAGAGGTTATAGTATAAATACCTTTGTCATTGGCGTATTTGACCATATCCAAAAATTTAGGATTGATATACGGCTCTCCTTGAAAATAGAAGATGAGCATCATCAAATCACGATGCAATTCGTCTATTGTTTTTTTGAAAAAATCAGCTTTTAGGTTACCTGTAGGGCGTGTAAAAGCCCTCAAACCACTCGGACATTCGGGGCAACGTAAATTGCAAGCCGTTGTCGGCTCGAGTGAAATCGTAAACGGCATACCCCATTGAACAGGTTTTCGTGTCCATTTTGTTATATAAAAGGAAGATAGTACTCTCGCCGCATTCCAAACCCGCCGAAGGGTGACTTTGGACAAAAAACGGAGCGCATCGGTTGCGTAATATTTAGTCATTAATTGGTTATTGGTTGATTGGTTATTGGTTGATTAGTTATTAGTTATTTGTCTAAAACTAATAACCAATAACCAATCAACCAATAACCAAATTAATTTTTCTCGCAAATCATCACAAAGGCAGGCGGAATATTGAAAGGAACAAACTCAACTTGGACATTACCAAAATGTTTTTTATACATGCGTTGAATAAACGATGAGTAATGATATTGAATATACAAACCTTTCTTTTTCAATACTTTATGACATACTGAAACAATACGATGTACCAATTCATTGGGCAAAGCAATAAACGGAATGGCTGACATGATATAGTCTGCTTCCCTAAAACCCAATTCTTGTAAATGTTCTTCAAGCTTTTCAGCAGAGTCTTCAATCAGTACAAAACGCGGGTCGTCAATAGCCCCCCTCAGTATTTTACAAAATTCTGAATTGATTTCAAAACACAATAACAAGGCATCGGGCGACATGCGGTTCAGCAATTCCTCCGTTAATACACCATCACCAGCACCGAGTTCAACAATGACTTTAGCATTGATAAAGTCAATTGGCAGCATCATTTCGCGTACCAAATATTTTGAGCTTCGGGCAACGGCTCCCGTAGTGCGTAGGTTTCTTAAGCTCTCTCTTAAAAAATCAAAATGATTCATCTCTGCTTTTTAGTGAATTTTCCCTTACATCTCGCAAAGATATTACGCTTGGGCGAAAATATGTGAAACAGGCAGTATTTCAAAAGTTAATATCACAAATAGTGGATGCTAAACACAACAAATGTTTTGCTCAACTTGTTTTTATCATAAAACAGCTCCGTCTGTATGAAAACACAAAAAAACACTGGGCGTATCAAAATTTAAAAATTGCGTTTTAAAAACAAGTTATTTACAAGGTTCTTTACTAATTTTGTCGCCTAAATATTTCATACGAAACTAAAATCTTTATGGCAACCAATTTATTCGACATATCAAAAGGTCATTTTACAGATATAGCCATCGCAAAAGCTGCCAATTTTTTGGGAGAAAACAACCAATCCATATATAAAGCTATTAACTACCTTTTGCCCACCTTCATCGGTAGCATGGCAAACAAATTAAATAACAACGAAAGCGTAAGCGAACTCTTACAGCATCTCAAATCCAGCAGCAAAATGGACATGTCGGTGTCACTCAATAAACTTATGGGTGGCGGTTCAGAAACGCAGACTTTAATGAGCAGTGGCAGCAGCATGGTCGCCAGTATTTTTGACAAACGCACAGGACATGTAACTGATTGGATAGCTAAAAATGCGAATATCAAGACAACTTCTACTACCAGTCTGATGAACATGGTTGCGCCTATTTTAATGAATTTAATCAGTCAACGAAGTGGTACGAATGCCAGTGGTTTTGCCCATTTATTGAATGAGCAATTGCCCATTTTACAGGCGGAGAATTTGCCTGACGGACTTATAAAAGCAGCCAATTTGGATTTAACAACAGTTGTTACTGCCGCTAAAGTAGAAGATATTGCCGAAGAACGCATGGATTTTAGCAAATTTATGCCTTGGATTTTGCTTATCATTCTCCTTTTGGGGGGTTTCTATTTTTTTAAGACCTGTAATTTTAAACTATCGGATTTCTCTACCTCTAAAACTGTAGCTGAATCACCCACCAATAGCAAAAATGCTGAAACATCTACCCCCTCAGTAATGGACTCTATCAACAAATTAACTTTACCCGAAGGCATTGTTGAAATACCAAAAGGCACTTTTTTGGACAGACTTTATACAGAAATCGTGGACTCAAAGGCGGATTTAACCCAGCCATTGACACTCGATAGTATTGCCTTTGGCAATGCCTCTGCCCGATTGAGACCAGAATCTAAAACGCAACTCAATGAATTGGTCAAAATCTTAAAAGCCTTTCCTAATGTGAACATCAAAATTGAAGGACATACAGATAATTTTGGTATACCCGCTAAAAACCTCCGTCTCTCTTTCATTCGTGCCGCTTCTGTCAAAAGATATTTGACCCTCAATGGCATTGACCCAATTCGGATTGCGACAGAAGGATTAGGTGATACCAAACCCATCGCAGATAATAAAACGCCCGCAGGCATGGCAAAAAATAGGCGGATTGAGGTGTTTATTACAAAAAAATAGCGATATAGCAATACTTTTCTGAAAATTTTAAACTTTTGGTAAGGGTGTGTATAGCAACAAAATTATTAATAAAATCCATTTTCAGCTTCAAAACAGCGTATAGTTAATAGTGCGCTTTACCCCTTTTTCTAATCTTAAAAACAACTGCCCGCAGCGTAATAAGGAGGTGATTGAAAAAATTTCCCACCGCTCCAAAATGCGTTTTCAAAACTGCATATCTGTCTTTCAATGATTGTTGATGCTGCTTTTTAGAAACGCCGCCCATGAGATATTCTGAAACAATGGTATGCGTATGTGTTACATTTTCACCCTTTTTCAAGCATTTTATGACCCAATCAATATCCGCAGCTAAATTATCTTCCAAATAATGAGGGGCTATTTTTCGAGCAGGTAAAAAGGATTGATGACACACAACCATACCCAAACGCATACGCTGCCAAGTTAATTTTTCAGGTAGTTTTTGAACTGTCATATCTGTTCGTGTACCGATGTGTCGGCGGTCATTGTCAACAAGCATCGTTTCCCCGTAGAGAATATCTGTTGTAGGGGTGGCAGCTGCTGCTATTTTTTCTAAAGTTGTAGGTTCAAAAAGCCAATCACCTGCATTCAAAAACAGGACGAAATCGCCGGTGGCAAGGTGCAAACCTTTGTTCATCGCATCGTACAAGCCTTTGTCAGGCTCTGAAATCCATTTTATACTGAGGGGGGCATTTTGAGCAAAATCTTGAATCAGCGAAAGGGTACTATCTTTTGATGCACCGTCAATGATGATGTATTCGTAATCCGTAAAGGTTTGATTTAGAACACTTTTCATCGTTCCTTCGATGACGGATTCGCCGTTATAGACGATGGTTATGACGGAGAATTTATGAGACATTATTCAAATTTCGATTTTAATCTTAAAAACCAATCCTCAAAATATCGTTTTGACAACCATGATACGCTCATAACGCCAAAAGTGACGACTATATAAAAAAAGGCAGTCGAAAGAGTGGGAGACATATTTATCATCCATTTTTTAAAAATCAATACAACGCCGAAAATAACGAGCATTTGATACATATATATGCCGTAACTAATGTCGCCCAATTTTTCTAAAAAAGCATTATTCAATTTGAACAATGGCTTCGGATTGACGGACACATTGAGGATGAGCCAGAGAAAAAGTACACCCTCAGTATAAGTACCTAAAACAGGCGTTAGAAAAAATATTTTATGAATAAAGAATTGATTTTCAAGGAAATAGCCATGAAAAAAGAATCTTAAAAACAGGATGGTTAAAAATAAAACTTGAAAAATAGGCTTGAAAATAAGCGCATTTTCTACTCGTTTTCTATTTTTAAAAACAGCATAAGCACCTAAACCGCCAATTGCCATAAGTTCAAATTTTAAGGATAACAAAACGTCTTCTACAATTTTCAAAACATCACTTTTATCAGTTTGCATAACAAAAAACAAAATAATCAAAGATTTAACGACGACAACACCAATGATAACTTTAAGGATATGGTTTTTAAAAAACTTAAAGAGCGGTGCCCAAATCAAGTAAAAATATTCCTCAACGCCAATGCTCCAAAGTGGCTCTAACAAGTGACTACCGAATAAGGCATTGACCACAAAACTAAGGAAAAACAGGAACAAAACGCCGCCTGTTGCCGTATCGTAAGGCTGTGTATTGGGGAAATGAATGACGTTTAAAAAAAGAGGAATAGCAATTAATCCAATGAAAACCAATAAATAATACAACGGGAAAATACGCAATACACGCCGCATATAGAATTTTTTAAGGCTAACTGTATCCGTTTTTTTTATTTCAGAAAGCAATAAATACGTTATCAAAAAGCCAGATAAAACAAAGAAAAATGAAACGGCTAACGAGCCATTTCTAAAAAAAGAATACTGCTCAAAATTAGGCAAACCATATTTAGCACGAATCGTTTCGCCGTGGTGTAAGACGACAAAATAAGCAGCAAAAAACCTTAATGTATTAAGACCTGAGAAGTGAATTTTAGGCATTCGTTTTTGTAGAGCAATAATTTAGAATGGACGTGTTGGTAAGATTCTCATTATCGTATTCCGTTAAAAGTTCATCTAAAGAGGGCGCAGCGGATAAGTTGTTATCAGCTTCAAATAAAGCCGTTTTCAAGCCTTGCCATACCTTATTTTGACCAAGCATAAGGCGTGATTCCAACTCCGCCAAAGTTGGTTTTGTTGATACATACTTAATATTAAAAGCCTTTAAGAAGGCTTCTAAGGCGTGATTTTGTTCCGCATTTTCAGGCAATATCATATATCCTTGTACCATTTTATCGCTTTTTTGCAAAAATAAGAGATGTTTATAAGTTTTTACATTTTTTTTAAAACAGTCATTAGATTGGGCAAAAATTATTTTCACCCAATCTAATGACTGTTTTAAAAAAATAAAAAAGCAAAGTATTTAAACTTCAAAGGTAAAGTTTAAACGGTAACTAACCGTGGAAGGTTGTTTGTCCACCCCAATTTTCATCAAAAGGGATTACACTATTTGAAGCGTAAAAGTATAAATTATGGCGATAAGGATAAATGGTTTCAAAGACTTTGACGTTTGTAAAATGTGGTTCAAAAAAGCGGCGTAAGTCTTCTTTGGATTTGAATTCGTATTCATGGTGGGTTAGATGTTTTTGCCCACTCTGTTTTTCTACAATCGTATAACCACTCAAAACGGCATCTTTTTTAAGTCTTCTTTTAATATTAGAAAGAATATTATCTATTTCTTGTTCTGTAAAATGTTCAATTGCAGCATCCCAGATGATATTATCAAAATTGCCCTCTGGTATTTGATTCCGTATATCACATAGGCGATATTCAACATTGGGCGCTTGATTATACCTTTTTGCATGAGGTATAGCATCTTTGTCGAAGTCAACTGATACAATATTTTTAGCTCTTATTGAATAAAAATGAAAGGCATTAAAGCCGTCACCACAACATAACTCTAAGACTTCTGCATCTTGCTTCATAGCAAGCAATCCAAAAACGCCTCGTTCTACCCAAAGTGGTGATCTCATGTTGCGGAATGAATAAAATTGGTCACAAAAGTGGTCAAACCATTCAGGTTGAGGGGGTACTTTCCAATCGTACTTCATTTGGAGGTAATGTGCAAAGTAGGCAATTTTTCGAGTAAAAAGGCTAAATAAACGCAATAATGCGCCTATATTTTGCTTTCCTATGATTTTAATGAAGGCTAAAATACTATTTTTTATCATTGTAATTATGATTTATGATTTATTAAAACAATTAATATACGTAGAAAAAATATTGTACAAATTATAAATATTTAACATTTACTTAAAATAACTTCAGTAGTTTTGCGACAGTTATTAATAACGAATAATCTTTATTTTTCACCAAACTCTTTTAAAAATCATGCAAAACTACAAATCACTTTTGGCATTTACTGTTATTCTTTATATTTCTTTCTAAGACGTTTTCTGATATTTTTTAAATTACATAAATCTTTTTAATCATGAAAAAATTCAAACACCTTGCAGTATTGATTGCATTCTTTTTGCTCATTTGCCAAGTTAATTTTGCACAAGTTACACATCGGGTTTTCGATTTTGAAACAGTTTGCTCTCCTTATTGCCTAATTGAAAATGGGGATCTACCTAATGTAGAAACCTTCTATGGCAGACCAAAAGTAGTAGATGCCTGTGGTGGAAAGAGGCTTCGCTTAAATTACTTGTCTTATTACTATGGGAATTATACTGGAGGAGATGGTGTTTTCTTAAACTTCCCTTTTCGAGCAGGAGCAACTTATCGAATTAGATACAATATTTATCAACAGAGTCCAAATCAAAGTCTTGGAAACGCTCTCCCATTTGATTTAGATTGGATATTAATGAAGGACAATAATAATGTTCGAACTCCGGGTAATATTTATGACTCATGGTTTTATTGTGGGGATCCTAGATATGCAGTAAGATGGGGTTCAAATATAGAGTTTTTAAACAGACTAAGTACACCTAATCCTGACGTTGGGGGTGGTGAATATGTACCCGTAGAAGGAGCATCCAATTATTGTTCCACTCAAAAAGAATTTACTTTTCAAACGTGCCAAAATGCAGATAGAGTTTTCATAAAGCTTGATGTAGGTGGATGGAGTAGTAATAATATATCGGGTTATAGTAGTGCAGAAGTTTATTTAGACGATATTACAATTGATGAAACAATCGCCCCGCAGCCCCCTGGATCGGACTTTTTGTTGACAATTATAGGAATCACAACAAGCGCACATCCTGTGAATGGACCTAGTCTTAGTCGTTTTAATTTCTCTATTGTACCAAATGATTTAAGTGCAGATAGCTACAAATATCAAGTTTTTAAAAGTTATAATTCTACCAACAATAGTGATCTTACAAATGATTTCAATCCTACTCCCATTTATGAATACGAAGTTACAGACATCAGCAATTTTCCTCTTAGTACTTCTAATACAAGAGGTGAGTGGGGCTTCCATGTGGAAGAGAATGGTATTGCTAATTGTCTCTATTATAATATTCGACTTACTACTACAAAGTGTGGTGTAATATCTTGTACTAATAGAGTTGTAAAATCATGTTATAATCAAAATATTTTAAATAATGCTGGTGGTAGTCGATTGTATAATCATTTTAACTATGAAATATCAGATCAAGGATTAGGAGTTAATAGAAATATAATAGTAAAATGTACTTCATCTTCTTTAAATACATCTAATACAAGAAATTATTGGCGTTTTGGAAGCGATAACTCTCAACTCGGAAGTTTTGCAAATGAACAGACCTCTAATCTTTTACATCCAAGTGGTATACTATATTATGAAGATGGTTTGATTACTCCAAAATTTTATCGAATATCAAATGAATACTTAAATAGCAATAGTTCTACTTTAAGTACCAAAGACCAATTAGTAATATATGATAGATACGAATCCTGTGGTGCTCCAAGCTCTCCAAATCAACAAATTTCAAACGTACTATCCAATGGAAATCAGATAAAATCATTGAATATGACTAATGAATTGAAGGTTTTCCCGAATCCTTTAACAGACCAATCTACAATTCAATACACTTTATCAAAACCCGATAAAATCAGCATCTATTTAACTGATATAAGTGGAAAAGTAGTAAAACAATTGATTGTAAATAAAGAATATGAAACTGGTAAATATGAAGTGCCTTTATCAAAAGATAATATCTCACCTGGTTTGTATTTCATTGTTATGAATGGATCGTTTGGGAAGACTTTGAAGAAGATAGTTGTGGATTAAATAAAAAAACTTATCCAAAATCAAAATTTAGAGTACAATTCTTGATTATTTTTTTCAATATATTTTATAACTTTTCTAACTTTTAAATCATGAAAAATCAAAAAATCAAACACATTGCAATATTGACTGCATGCTTTTTTCTTAATTGGCAAATTATTTTTGCTCAAAATACTACTATTAAATCTTTTAATTTTGAGTGTGGACAAAGTTGTAACCTTAACACAGATGAGTCAAATGATGTGATAGTGTATTATGGAAACCCATTAATCAGACCAGCATCAGATTGTCAAAGTACAAATAATTCAACAAAATCATTGTTTTTGAGATTCGACTATTGTCAGGGTAGTCAGGATGGAGCTGACGGAGTATTCTTAAAATATCATTTTTCTTCAGGAAAGACTTATAAGATTAGTTATAAAGTGGCAACTACTGTTACCAATAATATGGCTTTTGAATTAGATTTTGATTTAGTAACAAATAACTCTCTTTCTTCTATTACGAGGACTTTAGGCGATATTGGCAATAGTCCTTTTATAAGTAGATGTAGTAACTCAACATGTGCTCTTAAACCAGTGCTTTCAAATTGGACAGGTATGAGTAGATTGACAAACTTCTCTTCTCCAAGTAATGGTTACTTTCCTAATTATTCTCCTGATAACAATTGTAACTTTATTTCGAAAACCTTTAATTATACAACAAATTCAAATGGAGATTTTATTCACATAAGGTTAGATAGGTCGGGTTGGGATGCTCCTAATTATGATAGTAAAACAGAAATAAGACTTGATGATATAATTATTGAAGAGGTGTGTGATAAGAATCCTGATTTTAAACTAAAAATTGTAGGTACAACTGCGGTTAGTAATACATTTGCTCAAACTCAAAACAAATTTAATTTTGAAGTAGAGCCAGTTATTCAAGATGGTCTTTCATATAAATTAGAAATATATAAAAGTATTAATCAAGGAAGTAATTCTAATTTTGTAAACTCTTCTATATGTACAGTAAATTATTATGGATCGTCGCCTGGCATCCTTAAAACAGCAACAGAAAGAGGAGCTAATGGATTTCTCTCGGAGGAAAATCAAACAGGTACTTGCCTTTTTTACAAAATTAAACTTACAATTGAAACAAGATGTGGCGAAACTATTACAATGTGTAGGATTGTTAAATCTTGTTATAACGGAAATATACTTAATCAAGATGTAAGTATCATGCCGTATAATAAAAGTTTTGATTATACATTAAGTGATGATAACGCAGGAATCAATAGGACGAAGACTTTTATAGGTATAGGTAAGTATGCACCATGGTCATATATTTGGGTCTCTGGATATGATGATATTCAAAGTGGAGCTTATCAACCAGATATAGTTGGTTCATCATCTAGCCCTACTCACATTGAAACTTTTCGCCCTATGCCTACTTTTGGTGAATATGTAAGGGTTAGAAATGCTTATTGGGATTATAGCGTTAATAATTATTCGACTATTGACGCAGTAGTATTCTACGACCGATTGGATCCAAATTGTGATGGTATTGTTATTAATTCAGAGCCTCAATCACAGGCTACTATTACTTTACCTACATTCAAGCCCTTAATTCTAAAGAATATTATTAATATATACCCTAACCCAACAACAGGGCAAGCTATGATTCAATATTCTCTTTTGCAGTTTGATAAAATTAATATCTCTGTAACAGATATAACGGGAAAAATTGTTAGCCAACTGGTTGAGAATAAAAACCAAGAAGCAGGAACCTACGAAATTCTTTTTGAGAAGAAGGATATACCAAAAGGAATGTATTTTGTTATTATGGAAAACTCACAAGGGAAAATTGTGAAAAAACTCATTCTCCAATAGTGAAAATTTATTTTAACGAATAAAAATATTGAAAGAAAAGGTTGTTGCTGGGTGGCAATAGCCTTTTTTTTATTTCATTTGCACAATGAAAAAAGCATTTCGTTTTTCAAAAATAGAAAAATTATTTTCAAATAAATTTAAAAAGGATTATGGATCAATCACTTGTCAAAAAAGTGGCACCTCATCTGGTAGCAATTCTTGTTTTTATTGTTCTTTCGTTGACTTTTTTTAGTTCCTATGTTTTTGACGGAAAGGTTCTCAATCAACACGATAACATTCAAGCAGCAGCCTCACAGTCTGAAAGTGAAAAATTCAAATTGGAAACGGGTACTGCGCCTCTTTGGACTAACGCTTATTTCAGTGGTATGCCTACATTTCAGATTCACCTTGATACAAAAGGCAATTTGACCTTACCTGTTTTCCGGTTGATGTTGGGCGGGCAACCGTTAACATCGCCTTTTGCAGAAGTTTTATTAGCTATGATGTGTATGTATATTTTGTTGACAGTAATGCGATTAGATTGGCGTATTTCGATTATTGGCTCTGTTGTCTTTGGTTTGTCAACTTTCAATATGGATATTATAGCAGCTGGTCATTCAACTAAAATGGTAGCTTTGGCTTATGCACCCGCTATTATAGCAGGTGTTCTTTTAGCTTTTCGAGGGAAATATCTACTTGGTGCAGCCCTTTTTGCACTTTTTACAGCCCTACAGGTTGCCGCTAATCACTATCAAATTACCTACTATACATTCCTCATTGTTGCCGTTCTCGGCATTTCAGAACTCGTGAATGCGATACGAGGGAAAACGACTATGGTTTTTGGAAAAGCCGCTTTATCGTTGATTGCGGGTTTAACTTTCGCTATTTTGACCAATTTAACAACAATTTGGACGACTTTGGAATATCAAGCAGAAAGTACACGTGGCAAAACGGAACTGTCAGCCGCTTCAAAAATGGCTTTGCAAACCAATCAAGGACAAACGGCTTCAAGCAATCCCGATGGTGGTTTGTCAAAAAGTTATGCCTTCGGTTGGAGTTATGGTATTGGCGAAACGATGACGCTTTTGGTGCAAAATGCGTATGGTGGTGGTGCTTCGCAAAACATGGAAGACGTGGAGATTGCCAAACAAGGCTTGGGCGGTGCGTTGTATATGGGCAATCAGCCTTTTGTGGGTGTGGCTATATATTATGGTGCGATTATTATTTTCCTCTTTGTTTTGGGTATTCAACTGGTTGACCCGCGTTGGCGTTGGGGTATTTTGGCGGCGAGTTTTTTGACCGTAGCGATAGCTTGGGGTAATAATTCGCCGATTGGAACGCTGTTTTATGATACTTTACCGCTTTTCAACAAATTCAGAGCGCATACTCAGGCGCTAGGTTTAGGTCAGTTAATGTTTTCATTGATGGCGATGTTGGCGTTGAACCAATTTTTGACCCCCTCAGTATCCAACGAAAAAAAGCAGCGTGCTTTGCTCATTGCGGCGGGTGTAACAGTCGCTTTGTGTCTTGTAAGCATGATGGGCAGCTTCGCAAGTCCTGTGGCAGATGCTCGGATTGCAGAACAAATCAAGCAAAGTAGCCCTCAAATTGGTGCGCCACAAATGACGCAAATCATGTCAGGTTTGCACGAAGCACGGGCAGATTTAGCAAAATCTGATGCAATGCGCTCATTGATGCTCATTTTAGCAGCGGCGGCTTTGTTGTTTGCATCGTTGCGGGGTTTCATTTCAAAATCATGGATTATCGTTGCGGGTATCGGTTTGTTGTGTTTGGGTGATGCATGGACATCTTCAAGACGCGTTATATATGATGAGAAGTTTCAATCAGCAGCCAAGGCGCAAGAAGAAACAAAACCCGCTCCCGTTGACCAAATCATTATGAAAGACAAGGAATTGAGCTTCCGTGTCTTGGATTTACGCAGAGGTTTGCCATTTGAAAATGCCAATACGTCTATGTTCCATAAGTCAGTGGGTGGATATCATGCCGCCAAAATGATGATTTATCAAGAGTTGATTGAGCGTTATTTGGGCAGTTTTGAACCCAACAAACCAATGGCTGAACAACCTAATATGCCGCTTTATGGTATGTTAAATGCCCGCTATGTGGTACTCGGTGATGAAATGAATGGTTTGCAAATCAATCCTTTCGCTTTGGGCAATGCTTGGTTTGTCAAAGATGTTAAAGTTGTTGACAATGCTGATCAAGAGTTGGAAGGACTCGGTAAAATAAATCCAAAAGATGAAGTCATTGTACAGAAAAAATTTGCGGACATCATCGGTTCAACGCCCCCTCAGTATGACTCGACGGCAACAATAAAAATGACAGCTTACAATCCCGATAAATTGGAATATGAGTCTTCTGCCAAAACTGACCAAGTAGCGGTTTTTTCAGAGATTTATTACCCCATGGAAAAAGGTTGGAACATGACAATTGACGGTCAACCTGCGAAATTTGGCAAAGCGAATTATGTGTTACGCGCCGCTAAAATCCCTGCGGGCAACCATAAAATTATTATGGAATTTCATCCAAAATCATACTATTCAGGCGAAACGTTTAGTATGATTGCTTCGGCTTTGTTATTAATGGGTTTTGTAGGTGGTTTGTTTTTCTATTTTCGTAAAAATGGTTTGCCAAATACGGATTTACTGCCCGAACAAGCACCTGTTGAAAAAGCTGAAAGAAAAGTGACCCCCTCAGTAACAAAGCCCTCTGCAACGGCTTCTGAAAAACCGAAGCCAACGATGCGTAAGAAAAAGTAACAAGACGCTACGTAACGCCAAATTCCATTTGGTGAAAAAGAAAAACGGCATACCCCTCAGTATGCCGTTTTTGTTTTTATCAATTCTATTTTATTTTTCTTAAAAAATCTTTAACTTTTTTTTAATTCTCAAAAACCAAACTCATCCTTTATATCGTAGATAAACTCGAACAAACAAATTAGATTTTCTAAGACTGCTTAATCAGCGAATAAACTAATGAAAACAAAGGTTTTCGCCTTGTTCACACCATTCCGATTTATATAAAAGTATTAATTTCAATATTCAAAACAAGCTACCTAAGTACCTCACACGGAGGGGTATGAGGGGGCTATCTCTTTAACAAAATTTATTAAACTAAAAAAACGTTCAATTTATGAAAAATTTACCTCCATTTGCGTTTAAAACTGCTGTTGTAGCGGTCTTAATTGGTGCAATCGCCTATTTTGGCATAGAAGCACGTTATCTTGAAGCTTCAAGTCACCGCGAAGCTCCTATGATCGTAGGAGATCCATTGGCAGATAATACGGATCTTTATGCATTCCGCAGTCCTGACAATCCAAACACAGTGACAATCATTGCTAACTACATCGGTTTGGAATTGCCACAAGGAGGACCCAATTGGGCTACTTTTGGTGAAGACGTACGCTATGAAATCCACATTAAAACAAACCCTTTGTCATTTGGCGATGACCTTGTTTATCGTTTTACTTTTACGAAGGTGAACGAAGATCCAACAACGTTTTTCAACATTCGCCTTGGCAAACAGAATCAGAAAACGACTTATTTGTTGGAACGTCGTTTTGGTAATAATGGTAATTGGCAGACAGTCATCACGAATGGTATTGTGCCTCCGCCAAACATCGGACCACGCTCCATTGAAAATCCAGTTGTAGGTCTTGGTAAAACATATCCACAATTGATGCAAGCCGCAATTATGTCTGCTGGAACGGGCGAAAAAGTGTTTGCTGGACCTGCTGATGATCCGTTTTTTGTTGATTTAGGTGGTATTTTTGATTTAGGTCAAACACGCGGAGACGGTGGCGCCAGAGATGGTGTTGGTTGCTACAACGTCCATACGATTGCTTTGCAAATACCTATTCAATTGGTACAAAAGGATTTGAAACCTATTAGCCAAGCAACAAATATCCTTGATGGCAATTATATCATCGGTGTTTGGGCTTCTGCAAGCCGTCAAAAAGTAACAACTTTGGGCGTTGATGGTGCCAAATCAACAGGTTCTGGCGAGTGGGTACAAGTATCTCGCTTAGGTATGCCTTTAACAAACGAAGCGATTATTCCGATTGGTCAAAAAGACAAATGGAATGCGCGTACACCTTACGAAAAAGAAACAGAATTTGAGCAATATTTCACTAATCCAGAATTGGCTCTTTATATGGATGACCGTCTGTTTGGCGGTGCGGTACCTGCTTTATCGAAATTGCGGATTCAAACAGCGTCAAAAACAGTCTTAGGAGCCGTTGATTTTGGCAATACTAAAGATGGTCTTTTTGTTATCAAAGGTAATGCGGCTTTGAACGGTACTGCTTTAGCTGATGCAGCGTTTGGTAATTATTTACTCCGTAGAGGTCAGCCACGTTCAGTAGATATTTTACCTATATTCTATACTGGTGTACCTAATTTGCCACCTTATCAATTGGCTACAGGTAAAACACCGGGCAATCCGTTAACAGTAGGTAAACCAATCATCAACAACTTCTTACCATCTTGGTCATTGATTCCTAATGATTTACGTACAGGTGATATGTTGCGTTTGAACTTAGCGGTGCCACCAACACCACGTAACGATCCTAAATTCAGTACTGAAGGTTTGGTTGGTGCTGCCGTACTTGGTTTGACAGATACAGCTTACAACAAGTCTAATGCCCTACAATTCATCCCTAATATGGATGGTTTCCCGAATGGTCGCCGTCTTGAAGACGATGTAACACGCATTGAGTTACAAGCTGTTTCAGGTGTTGTTTTAGCAGCTATTGGTTTATGGTATGACGATTGGGTTATCGGTGCTTCTCCTTTGACGCCAAGATTGTTGAATGTATTGACTTACACAACAGGTGTTGAGAAGAATGATAAGGTTTTCCAAACTTCATTCCCTTACGTTGCAGCACCTCACAGTGGTTTTGGCGTTTGCGGCGGCATTCCTGCAGGCACTGTCTTTCCAGCTAATGACAGAGCATTCATGAATGACCCTGCTACCTCTAAAATGGGTTTATCAAGCCCAGTAGTGATGATGCAAGTGGGTCAAAATCCATTCGTAAATGAAACGACCATACAATACAATATAGCAGAAGCAGGTCACGTCAGCATTCTACTGTATGATTTGAATGGCAAAATCGTTAAAACGATTGAAAACCAAGACAAATCTAAAGGTGTATATCAAGTCAATGTCAAAGGTTTTGACCTCAATGCAGGGACTTATATCGCTCGGATTATGCTCGATGGTCAACCCATGCAGTCTGTTAAATTGAATAAAATGAACTAATTGAATGGATTATTGAATATTGTTGATTCATTAATAAGCAATAATAAATAATCAATAGCATAGTAGGTTAGTTAGTTAGTTTTTGCGCTAAAACATTAGGGGAACCTTAAAAATTCCCCTAATATGCGCTTTGTCTGACTAACTAACCCACTTATAACAAATTAAAATTACTTTCTAACTAACTAACAAATTTTTTTCAATAATGAAGAAACTAACCTACCCTATCCTCGTCCTTGCGTTGGTTATTACGCTCGGTTTTGTGTACAAAAACTATGAACGCAAAAAGAATGAAATTCCTCAACTTTTGGCTCGACCCAATGCTCAAGCCGTTTCGATGCAATCGGAATGGATGAACACAAAACAAGCAATTGAGACACTGCTCGACCAGTTGCGCCGTCATCCTGAAGACCTCAAAACAAAAATGAAATTGGCAATGGCTTATATCCAAGAAAGCCGTGTTACAGGCAATCATGCCTATTATGATGAAGCTGCGTTAAAACTCGTAGAACAAGTGTTAGAGAAAGAGCCACAAAATTATGATGGTTTGGCAGCCAAAGCCACTATTTTATTGAGTCAACATCACTTCGCTGATGCTTTGAAAGCCGCACAAGAATTTGTAAACCTTTATCCCGATGCTGCCTTCGGTTATGGTCTGTTGTGCGATGCGAACATCGAATTAGGTCATTATACTGAGGGGGTCGCTGCAGCGGACAAAATGGTGGCCATCCGTCCCGAGTTGCGCTCATATAGCCGTGTGGCATATCTACGTGAAATTTTTGGTGACTTTAAAGGAGCAAAAGAGGTGATGCTCTTAGCCACTAAAAGCGGCTTAGATGGCATGGAACAAACAGAATGGTGCCGTACTGAACTCGGTAAACTCTACGAAATTACAGGTGATACGGCTATGGCAACGCAACATTATGAGCAGTCATTGGCTTTACGTCCTGATTATGCCTACGCTTTAGCGGGTTTAGGTCGTTTGGCGAAAATAGGCGGTCGTTATACTGAGGGGAGTAATTATTTCAAAAAAGCTGCAGAACAAACTATGGATTATGCTTTTTATGACGAATTGACAGACTGTTTGCAAAAAGTGAATCCTACAGAAGCCCGCAAAAATGCAGAAAATGTCATTACCCAACTATCAAAACACGCAACTGACGATGCTGCTCAACCCGATAAAGGTCATTATGCGGATAAAGAATTGGCGTATGCCTATCTGAAAATTGGCGATACCGACAAAGCGCTTGAACACGCTACTCGTGAATGGAATCGCAGACCCGACAATATTGATGTAAATGAATGTCTCGCATGGGTTTATTTTCAAAAAAATGATGGTGCAAACGCGGCAAAATACATGGAAAAGGCTTTGAAAACCAACAGTAAAAATCCAAAATTACTGCTGAGAGCAGGACAGATATATCAAAAAAATGGTGACTCTGCACGTGGTAACACATTGATAAACAAGGCGTATTCAATCAATAAATTTGTGCAGCCATGAAAAACATAGTTTCAATTCTTAGGAAGATTTTAAATCTTCCTAAGATTAAACTACCCCTCAGTATGCTATTGGTTTTAAGCATTCCAATAGCGACCTCAGCTCATACCATTAACTATGCACTCGAAGGGCAGCCTGCAAGTCATGTATTTAGCTATTATTTGTCACTCGGTTTTGAGCATATTTTGCCCAATGGACTTGACCATATTCTCTTCGTCGTCGGTTTATACTTGTTGAGTCCACGACTGAAAGATGTGTTTTGGCAAGCGACCGCCTTCACCGTTGCACATACATTGACCTTGATATTGAGTATGAAAAATCTCATAGTGGCACCACCTGCTTTGATTGAGCCGATTATTGCGCTTTCAATCGCGTTCATTGCCATTGAAAACCTCTTGTCTTCACGTTTACAGGCGTGGCGTATCGGTATCGTTTTTTTATTCGGTTTGGTACACGGCATGGGCTTCGCCTCTGCGCTCAACGAATTGGGTTTGCCGCGTGATGCGTTTTATTCATCGCTCATTACCTTCAATATTGGTGTGGAATTGGGTCAAATAACGGTTATTTTAGCCTGTTGGTTGGCTTTTGGCAAATGGTTTTCTTCTGAAATTTGGTATAGAAAACGGATAGTTATGCCCGTGTCCTTAGCCATTGCAGCTATTGCTTTGGTGTGGACTTTTGAACGAATCATGTAGCTCGAGTTTGAAACCCGTATTACGATATTATGCCCACACCACGTTAAAATCACACTAATGAAAACCTTTTTTTCAGTCATATTCATCGGTTTAGCCATTGGTTTTGGCATTAAAACCTTTGTCTTCGAGTCCTTTACTGTACCAACAGACTCCATGACACCCACTATTGCCGTAGGACAACACGTATGGCTCAACAAACTACCTTTTACACCCAAACAAGGCGATGTTATTGGGTTTGAACGCAATACTGAAAGTTTTGTAAAACGTATCGTTGGTGTGCCTTCCGACTCTGTTTTTACTGAGGGAGCGTATCTTTATCAAGTTTATAAAAATATTAGATTCACCTCAGGTAATACATTAACTTTTATGAAAATACCGAAACGAGGTGAAACGATTACCTTAACCGATTCAAACTACGCCTTTTACCAATCATTGATAGAAAAAGAAGGTAATCAAATCGGTAAATTGTTAGACAAAATATTCATAAATGGTTCTGAAACAACAAAATATACGTTCAAACAAAATTATTATTTCGTTCAAGGTGACAATACAGACGTGTCTATTGACTCGCGGCAATTTGGTTTGATAAGTGAAAAAAGCATCATAGGGCGATTGATATTGTAATGAATATCAGTAGCATCTCAAAAAATGTACAATGGTCAATAAGCTAAAAATGAATGATTTTTGATTAGTTTTGCGCTAAAATTTATCAAAATTTCCTCTTTCACATGTTGTACTTACCAATGAATTATTTTGAATTTTATGACCTTCCTATTACTTTTCAACTCGACGAAGTGGCTTTGAAACGGGCATTTTATGCAAACTCTAAAAAGTATCATCCTGATTTTTTTACGATGGAAAATGAGGAGCGGCAAAATGACATTTTAGAACTTTCGACACTCAATACCCAAGCCTATAAAACACTTTCAGATTTTGATCGGCGCATGAAATATGTGCTGGAATTGAAAGACGTTTTTGAAGAAGAAGGTAAAAATGCCCTACCTCAAGACTTTCTGATGGACATGATGGACATCAATGAAGCGATTATGGAGTTAGAATTTGATTTTGATGAAGAAGCCTATCAAAAGGTCTTAACAGATGCACAAGCTATTGATAATCAATTATTTGAAGAAATTAAACACATTCTTGAAAACTATCAAGATGGTGTTACCTCTGCATCAGATTTAGAAAAAGTGAAAAATTTTTACCTAAAAAAACGTTATTTATTGCGTATTTTAGAAAACGTTTCTAAATTTGCCCCGCAATAATCGCAACAGCGTCTGCATGATAAGCCGAAGTGGTGGAATTGGTAGACGCGCTGGATTCAAAATCCAGTGAGGGCAACCTCGTGCGGGTTCGATTCCCGCCTTCGGTACTGCAAGCCGTAATTCATTGTTCTTCAATGTTTTACGGCTTTTTTTATGTCTTTAAAACAGCCGCTTGCCCAAGATGAAAATTTTATTTTGATCAACTTGTTGGATTAAGGCATGTGAAACCTTAATTTTGGCTTCCTAAGTTTGTCAAACTAAAAACACATTATGAAAAACGTACTCCTCCACTTAGTCCTAATAATAGGATATATTTATCCCGTTTATGCTCAAAAAATAACGGTTCAGTTCGATGCCGTGCCGACGTCGACCCCCTCAGTATCAAAGGCCATTTTGAAATACAACAAAGATTTCGCTTATAGTTTTACGCTCGATGATGCAACTGTTGATGCTTTTACGTGCGTCTTACCCGTTTTCAAAGGGGGTTTGGTGAATGGCAATGGTCAAAACTATAACGGACTTTTTTATACCGATGGCTGTGGCAATGACATGCCCTTTCGAGGTGGTATTGCTTGGAATACTGCTAATTTAGCGGGTATTGACGTGCATACAGGCAATGTGGTCGGTCAAATAACATGGAAGCAACTGGATACGCTCTATGATTTGGGTTGGGATGTGATGAATCATTCTTTCACGCATCGGTCTCAAGCGAACGGCCCTATGTCAGGCAATGATTATGTCAATGAAATCGAGCAAAATCGTTTAGCTGTTCAAAATAAAACCCAAAAACGCTTAGAAATGCCTCTTTTTGTGGTGCCATCGGGTGATACTTTTTACAACAATATCGCCTATCAACAAGGTGTTCAGCTGGTTTTCAATCAACCTGGAAATATCGTTGGCTTTGGTGGTTTAGATGTGTCTTCGGATTATAATTTTGCGAATAAAGTCGTACACAGAATGTTATTAGAGGAAAGTTTAGCAATTTCTCCCACTTTTCTCGACCGGGCTGTAGCAAAAGCCACTGTAGGTACTAAAATTTGGTACAATGAGTTTACGCACCGTATTGATGATTTCAGTGCCTCGTCGGCATTTGGGTTTAAAGATTTTTACAATCATTTTAAACGTGCGGCAGATACTTGGGGTAAAAATGGCACTGATAAGATGTGGATGGCTCCGTTGCAAGAGGTTTATGAATATTTGGTAATGCGCCGATATGCTAATTTTTCCTCAAGCCTCAATGGTTCAAAACTTGATTTGACCTTTGATTTATTTAATATACCTAAATGGTTGCGTCGTCGGTCATTGACCTTGGTTGTTAACTCTACTGTCAATTTCTCAAACGTGACCGTACCTTCGGGCGTGAAAGTTACTTACAAAGGCACTGGCAATCAAAAACTTATAAATCTTGATTTTACAGATTTCAAAACAACAGGTATTTCTGAAGAAAAAAAAGATCCCTCAGTATTACCCCTTTTTCCGAACCCCGTAGGCGATTTTATGACTTTTGAATTACCCCCTTCCGCTGAACCTGAGGCGAGGGTTACAGTTTATGATACGAAAGGTAGAGTCGTTTTGACAGAAAAAACTAAAGAAAAAACAGTGCGTTTGAACACCTCTATACTGAGGGAGGGGTATTATCTTTTATTGGTTCAACAAGGAAAGTCGTTATATCAAAGTTCGTTCGTTAAGCAAGTACCATAAGTTTATCAAAATGTGATGACAAGTTATGATACCCTGCATTCGTAAAGACAATTTTTAATGATGAAATGGGGAATTGCATAATTTATCTTAATTGATTATTTTTTCTATAAAATATGGCAATAAAAAGCCTATTTTTTAGGTTTCAAAAAAGATAGTAACGGCTGCGAAGGACAAAAAATAGGCTTTTTTGTAGTGTTGAATAAAAAAAGCTATAAAATTATATTTTACGTTATATATTTTAAAAAAGACACCAAGCCATATTTTTAACCATAAAAATTAATGTTAAATTTTTTTAATTTTTTGAAACAAAAGCATACCCAAATTTCGTTTATAAATTATAGCATATTTTATTTGAATATTTTTAAAAAAAATAGCTTATATGTGTAAAAATCTTTAAAAGAAGGTTGTTTGAATAACTATTTTAGTGTACCTTTGTAACTCCACATATTTATAAAATTTCCTAAGTTAATAAATAAATACTCACAAAGTGTCAGTAAATTATATGTTGACGGTATCCCTATGAGAGAAGCATTTTTGCAAATTACGCAGTAAACAATTCTGCGGCTTCATTAGATTTTTATCCTTGTCGTGCCGCATAGCTACAACTTTAACCAAGTTTTTATACACGACATATTTAATCAAAAATTCCTACGCACCACTCAAAATAAGTGTTGAGTGTAAGACGTAATTCGGAAAAAGCTGATACACAAAGACAGCGTAAAATATACTTTGTGCCTATATAATGAAAAGCATCAAAAAAACAGTAGAGATTATGAATACATCATTCAAAGTTATTATTAAAGGTCGTTTGGCGTTCGGTACGCAAAAAAGTTACGATATGATGATTGAGCAATACACTCGTCGTTTGGAACAGTATTATAAAAATGATATTGTTTTGAAAGGAGAAGATCATATTTCGGAAGAACTACTTGCTATTACCGTTCCTCGTACCACTTTTGAGATAACATCTGAAAAAACTTGGAAAAACACCATTAACTTATTCAATGAATTGCGTACTTATGCCGTAGCAGGTGTTATGCACATTTGGGTTCTGCATGTTGAAGGCAAACAACTCCTTCACGAAGCGATTATCCTTCCACAAGGCGATAAATATGCAACAACTCAATATAATCGTGGTTCAAGTTTGCTACGCAAACCAGGCAAAGAGGAAAAAGCTATTGAGTTTTTGACAAAAGCCATCGAAAAATATGAAGGCTACGAGCAGGCTTACGAACGTCGCGGTGTGGCAAATCATCGGTTGGGTCGCCTAGACGAAGCGATTATGGACTTTACGAAAAGTATCAGTTTGAATATCAATTCTGAAGCCCTGATTGGTCGTGCCATTATCAAACGTCAATTGGGTGATATGGAGGCTGCTATTGCCGATTTAGATTTAGCCGTAAAAAATGCCGTCCCTTATCAACCCGTTTTTTGGGCAGCTCGTCGCATAAAAGGCGAATATCATTTAGAAATGAGTCAGTTAGAGGAAGCTATTTTTGAACTCAAATTAGTGACAAAACGTCCTTTCAAACCAACTGACCCTAATTTCGCACATCGTCGGAAGGCGTGGGAAACATATGCCATCACACTTGAAAAAGCTGGCAAGAGGACTGAAGCAGATGCCGCCTTTCGCGCAGCGAAATCGCTTGAAGTAGTGGCGGCTGATACAACTTCGGATATACCTAAATCACCTAAAAAAGCGTCCCTCGTTACAGCATAAATAAATTCACTTTTTATACAGTTTTTTAGATTATAAAAATGGTTCATCAAAATGTTTTTGATGAACCATTTTTATTTTTTATTCTCCTTAAAAAATGGACGTTTTTTGATCACAAAATTTTATTTTGCAGCCTTCCATTTATTGCAATAGTTAACTTGAAGTATCAGGTATCTCAATTATGAACACTAAAACAAGGATCTAAAACACCCATGGTTTTTAAAAAATTAAATATAAATATTGAAAAATAATACTTTATGAAAAAGCTGATTTTATATACTTTATTGGTGTTTTCCCAAATTGTGGCACACAGCCAACCTATGATTGCCTACGGAAAGCCCTTACCCAAAATCAATGCACAAGGCATCATCACAATGCCCGATGGCACGACCCAAACGATTGAAAACTACTCGGATACTGAGGGGTCTGTTTTTTTCATTGTCCGTCATTCAGAAAAAGATACAGCGGGCGGCTCAAATGCGGATTTGAACCCTATGGGACGCGGCAGAGCCAAAGCATTACAAAAGATGCTCAAAAAAGTAAAAATGAAAGGTGTTTACTCAACGGATAAACCCCGTACGAAGCATACCGCTTTACCAACAGCGCAAAGCAAACACTTGCCCGTCGAAATTTATGACCCTAAAAAGCATCAAGAATTGCTGGCTGGTTTAGTGGATAAAAAAGGCAAATTTCTCATCGTAGGGCATTCCAATACTGTACACCAATTAGTTAATATTTTGGCAGGAAATGAAGCGGAAAAAGAGTTTTCTGAAAGCGATTACTCGCGTTTTTATATTGTTTCTCTGAAAAAAATAGGTAAAGCTAAAGTTTTGATGATTCGTTTTTGATAAAATATTAAACTAACCATGTACAATTTAACATCAACAAAAGACCTTGCAGACATACTTGATAGAGTGGATAAGTTGACGCCTCAAAGTCGTGCAGCTTGGGGTAAAATGACCGTCAACACGATGCTGTGTCATGCCGCCGACTACTTTCGGATGATGGTGGGTGACATGCCGACTAAACGTCGGCACTCTTATTTGTATCAAAACTTTATGAAATGGTGGGTCATGCGTCGGGACAAACTACCGCGCTCTATGACTACTGTACTTGAAATTGACCCCTCAAAAGGAAACGGTACACCTGCTACGAATTTTGAAAATGACAAATATTTATTAAAAAACGTTCTTTTGCGCTTTGCTTTACTGCGAGAAAAGGAATTGGTTTCGCACCCACGCTTCGGCAAATTGACGAAAGAAGAGTTTGGTCGTTTGGCTTATTTACATATTGATCATCATTTACGACAATTTCGTGTTTGAATTAGGGAAACTAATGCAAGTCCAAAATATTTCCCATCTCATAACATGTACGGCAACGCGGTTCATATGTGTCTTTTTCACCCAGCATAACACGTTCATTATTTACAACTTTACGATAGGAATGGGTCGCTAAATTGCCACAGTGCAAACAGATGGCATGAACCTTTGTGATGTATTCGGCAACGGCTAAAAGGTTTGGAATAGGGCCAAACGGCACACCCCGATAATCCATATCAAGACCTGCGACAATGACACGAATGCCACGCGTCGCGAGTTTTTCACACACTTCTGTTAATGCCATATCAAAAAACTGTGCTTCGTCAATGCCCACAACATTAATTTCCTCCCCCTCAGTATATTCCAATATTTTAGCAGCGTTTTCAACAGGTTTTGCCAATATTGCTGTAGCATCATGTGAAACGACTTTAGTGTCGTCGTAACGCGTATCAATGTGGGGTTTAAAAACTTCAACACGTTGATTGGCAAATTTGGCACGGCGCAAACGACGTATCAATTCTTCAGTTTTACCTGAAAACATAGAGCCGCAGACGACTTCAATCCAGCCATTGCGCTGCCCTTTAAAATGTGGTTCGAGAAACATAAATATGAATGATGAAATATGAATGATGAAATATGAATGATGAAATATGAATGATGAAATATGAATGATGAAATATAAATGATGAAATATAAATGATGAAATATGAATGATGAAATATAAATGATGAAATATGAATGAATTGCTTATAATTTAATGAGAATCAATATTTTAAGCGCAGACTTGTGGTTATTTCAACAATTTCCACTCATCAATTATTAATTGCTATTAGTTTTATAAAAAAAACAGTTGCAAAAGTAAAGGAAACATTAAATTTGGACGTTTTTTAACAATCAAGCATTTTTAAGGAATTTTTCAAACCCTAAAAAGGGTGAATCTAATCGTTTTTATACCTAACATTCATATTTCATCATTCATATTTTATCATTCACTATGAACCTTTCGCAAGCTAAAACCCAACTTGAAAAAATCATTGCACTCTACAAAAGTATGAGTGCGGACGAAAAAAACATTTCTGCCATTGAGCGCGATTTAATGCTCGGTTATATTCGTTCACTTTACGAAAATTTCTTGGATACTAACCCCTCAGTATCTCCACCTAACGAGACGCGCTCAACGCCCACCTACACTCCCCCACCCGAGCCAAAAACCATTATTACTGAACCACCGCCGCCACCGCCTGTGGTGGAACGTCCAAGAGTAGAACCACCGCCGCCACCGCCTATTGTGGAGCGTCCAAGAGTGGAACCACCACCGCCACCACCTGTAGTGGAGCGTCCAAAAGTGGAATCACCGCCGCCACCAGTTGAACAACCCAAACCCGTTGTGCCACCCGCCCCAGAGCCTATAAGTTATCAACCGCCGCCACCGCCACCTGCACCACGTAGAGAGACGAGTACACATTCGGCAGAAATCGAGGAGCTTTTTGAAGAGCCTTCTAACAAGGAATTATCCGACCGCTTGTCTAATACGGCTATCAATGACTTGACAAAAGCCTTTGGTTTGAATGACCGGTTATTGATGCAAAATGAACTTTTTGCAAACAATAAAGCCGTTTTTGATGAAATTTTGAAGGATTTGAACAATGCCAGCAGCTTCGATTCCGCGAAAGGCTACCTTATTGATTTTGCGAAACGTTATAATTGGATGGGCAATCCTGAACGTCAAAAACACGCAAAATGGTTTATCAGAATGGTGCGGAGAAGGTTTAAGTAAGTTCAAAAAATATAACCAACTTTATTGAATTCACAAGCAAATACAAAATGAAAACGTATTATGTCTAAATATAAAAGTGATTCCGTTGACTGGAAAAGCGTGTTTAATGTCAAAAATCAACTTCATCTCATCTTGGGCACGGGCTTGGCGGTCTTAGCTATGAAAGGTTTTATGATTCCCAACAAATTTATGGACGGGGGTGTGACGGGCATTTCTATTTTGATTCATGAGATTTTTCACATCAATATCAGCTTTCTGGTGATTGCCTTAAATGCCGTTTTTGTCTATCTTGGCTACCAACGCATTGGGAAAACGTTTGCTGTGCAAACCACTATTGCAGTCATTTTCCTGTCTTTGGGTTTGCTTTTCATTGATATTCAACCCGTTACCCATGTGCCTTTATTGATTGCCGTGTTTGGTGGTCTATTAATTGGTACAGGTGTGGGCTTAGTCATTCGTGGCGGCGGCGTGATTGATGGTGCGGAAGTGATTGCGGTGTTTACGAAACGGCGTTCAGGCTTTTCTAACAGCGAAATCATTATGTTTTTCAATACCATTATCTTTTCTATTGCCGCTTTTCAATTTGGTATCGAAACATCTATGTATTCCATTATTACTTATTTTGCGGCAACCCGCGCAACTGATTATGTGGTGGATGGTATTGAAGAATTCACGGCTCTCAACATCATTTCGACGGAGCAAGAAGAGGTTAAAAACTATTTGGTCAATGAATTGGGTAAAGGTATCACCGTTTTTAAAGGCGAAAGAGGCTATTTGCCCAATAGTTTTGACATCCGTACTAATTGCGAAATCGTTTTCACCATCGTCACCCGTTTGGAGATTAAACAAATTGAAGATGCTGTCATGGCAATTGACCCTAAAGCCTTTCTATATGTGCAGAGCATCAAAGAAGCAACAGGCGGCATTTTGAAAACGAAAGCACATCCGCATTGATTTTTGGAATTAGGATTGGTAAGATTGTTTTAACGATGTTTTAGGATTCAGATGTACCATCTTGTCCTAAAATATTCTTGAAAGCATCCTTAATATCCTAATTCCAAAATATACTGAGGGGGTCGGCTCGGAGTTTATAATTACTCTACCTTTTAAAACGACAAATTGAGTAATTTCAATACTATTTCTAACAAAAAATGAAAACATCTATGAAACTTGCCAAAAATATAGAATCCCTACACACCGAAGCACGACACATTATTGAAAGTGGTCGAAAAGCGACTTATCATGCCGTGAATACCAATATGATTAAAACCTATTGGGAACTTGGACGACTGATTGTCGAAGAAGAACAACAGGGAGAGGAACGCGCTCAATACGGGAAATTTCTGATTAATGAATTGGCTAAACGGCTTACTTTGGAATTTGGAAAAGGCTATGATAAACGTAATCTATTTTACATGAAACAGTTTTATCTCACCTATCCAATTGTGAACGCACTGCGTTCACAATTGACGTGGACACATTATCGCCTACTTTTGAAAGTTGAAAACAAATCTGCAAGAACCTTTTATGAAGAAGAAACCATAAAAAGCGGTTGGAATACCCGCGCCTTAGACCGTCAAATCAACGCTTTTTACTATGAGCGACTGTTAGCAAGTCCTGATAAAAATACCGTTGAAAATGAAGCCGTTATGAAAGTAGCAGCACTTGGGTATGATACTTTGGAGTTTATTAAAAGCCCTTATGTTTTAGAGTTTTTGAATGTGAAACCAGACCATAAACTCTATGAAAATGACTTGGAACAATTGCTCATAGATAATTTGCAAGCATTTTTGTTAGAACTTGGGCGGGGTTTTTCCTTTGTCACACGACAAAAATATATTCGAGCAGATGATGAAGATTTCTTTATTGATTTGGTTTTTTACAATTACCTGCTCAAATGTTTTATCCTGATTGACCTTAAAATTGGCAGATTGGCGCATCAAGATATTGGTCAAATGGATATGTACGTGCGGATGTACGAAGACCTTTATAAAATCGAAGGCGATAACCCGACTAATGGAATCATATTATGTTCTGAAAAAACGGAAGCCGTTGTGAAATACTCTGTTTTAAGTGAAAGCCAACAGTTGTTTGCGTCAAAATACCTCCTCTATTTACCTTCCGAAGCTGAATTGAAAACAGAATTAGAACGTGAACGCCTTTTAGCAGATTTGAAATTGCAACAACCACCTGAATAGATTTCGGATGTGATATGTCGGATTTTGGTGGTGTATAATCTGACATCTCATACCCGAAATATACTGAGGGGATCAATACAGAGTTTACAATTGTTTTAAAGAAGACACAGTGAAATTTGGTATAACAAAAGGATTTGAATACTTTTAGTGGATTTTATTTAATCCTTAAGTTAAGCCATCTTTTAAAACATACTTGATAAACAATACATTGAAAACAATTATTTAAAAACAAGCGCAATGAATCAACTCAATCAACCTATCTTGTGGAGGCATCCTGAACATGGGCATGACCTCAAAAACGTTCTAACACTTACTGAATTTATAAAATTACTCAAAGAAGAAGAAGACTACTACCCCGGGGAGCAGCACAACACCAAACTCATGATCACCCGTTTACGTAAGATTTTTTACGATAAATGGGGATGGAATAGAGAATTGGTAGAAGGGGCTGCCCATATTGATACACGCTATCAAGTAACTGTCGTGGACGATGCAACAGAGCATACACAGGAAATTTCGCAATATACACATTTTGCTTACGACCCTAAACACCGTTCTGTTACCTACACTGACCATGATCGGGTGTATGGCAATACGCGCGCAGGAAAACCTACCTTTATCTATTCTTATGACCACCAAGAAGTCGTACTGCCAGATGGCACTTATTGCGATATTGCCCATATTTTAGCGGGTTTAGATGCCCATAATTATCCGCAGGTGGTCACGCCCTTGCCCCAATTTTTGCGCTTTATGAAGTTACTTTTTCCGCATGTGAATTCTAATATGGATGTTGCTACTTGGATTGGTGATATTGGGAGTTCTGCTGGTGGTTTTTTGTTTGCCTATTTATTCCATAAGAAAAAACCGCTTACAATAAAACAAGAGCAAGGCATCATCAATGTAGAAGTTCCCGGTTCTGATATGCTTGGGGATATAGAACCTTATGTGATTAAAGAATTTTATGACGTTTCCTCCAATAATGGCAAACGATTCACCGAAATTTTGGAAGACTATTATTTGACAGATAACCCCTATCGAAAACATCGGTGTTCCATATTCTGCAAAGCGAATGGTCTAAAGGGTTGGGATGGTAATGCCTTCCAAAATGAGGCTGAATGGCTTCAGTTTTATAAAAAGCAATTAAGAGACGACACCACGTTTCAAGTTTTTAGCCTGACTAATGAAAAGCTCAACAGTATCTGGTTGCCTATTGTGATTTGGTTCAATGGTTTTAGAGATGTTCTAAAATTGGAGTTGTTGTTAAAATTGTTTTTAGAAAGATTGAAGGAAGAGATAAAACGAGAACCGCAAGTGTAAAGGTAGGTTTACTAAATCTCCACATCCCCCTCAGTATTTTGGGTCTTTTTTCATGAAAAATCATTCTATTTATTTTAAACCAAAATCGTAAACAAATGGAAAGTTCAAGAAATGTTTTCTATGTCCTAATTGCCATAGCTGCCATCTTTATTTTACCTTATTTTGGTGGCTATTTCTATAGTCATGGCATATTTCCACCGGGCTATTTCAATTTTCCCGCCTTATCTGCACCCGCTAAATCACCTTTCAACCTTATAGCTTTTATCATTGTAGCAAGCATGTTTTTAATACTTTTGGGTATTGTTTTATTTCCGAAACTTTTCGGAGCTAAAATGCTGCCTCTATCGCCTAAAAAAGAAGTATGCAAAGTCGCTTATCCCATTTGGTTTTGGATTGGTCTTTTCGCTTGGGGTATGGCTTTTACGATTGATACCTTGCACATTAGCGAGCCTAAAATAGTGGTCAATTGGACATCCATTCCTTTGTTTTGGGGGCTAACATTGGTAATTGATGGCTTGGTATATGTACGGACAGGTGGAAAATCCATTATATCCAAACACCCCCAAGCACTGATTGGTATCGGAACGGCATCTATTTCAGGTTGGCTACTGTTTGAATATCTTAATTTTTATGTAGATGAATCATGGATTTATCCCAAAGGCGACATCATACATCAAAGTGAATTTGTAATTTATGCGGTATTGGGTTCATCTGGATTAATGCCCCCTGCGCTCGAGACATATAGTTTGCTCAATACTTTTGATGGCTTTAAGAACAGGTATGTAGCGGGTCCAAAAGTTAATATTTCGCCTCGATTAAGTACTATATTTTTGATAACAGCACTGGTAGGTATGTTTGCTGCGCCTTTTTTGCCAGATCAATTATTCGCAATTTTATGGTACTCTCCTTTGATCATTATAACCATTACCCTTGAAAAATGTGGTATCTGGACTCCGTTTACGCCACTTAAAAAAGGAGATTGGTCTTATCTTGTGCTTTTAGCAATGTCCTATCTCATTGTTGGTTTTTTATTAGAGGGCTTTAATTATTTGAGTGCTACGCATGTAAATGGGCAATTGGACATCACTTATAGCCCCGATTATTGGGTGTACAGCATTCCGTATGTGAATGTAGTGCATATCTTTGAAATGCCCCTGTTGGGCTATATGGGTTATATGCCTTTTGGTGTCTATTGCGCTGTGTGGTGGATAGCCTTTGTCACTCTTTTAAATATTCCATCAAATTTTGCCAAAAATGGCTATTAATGTGAATAATGCTTCGTAAATAAACATGAATATAAAATCTCTATACACCCTACTTGCCTTTATTTGGGGGGCAAGTCACGCCTATACTCAAACCGCAATTTGGGATGGAAAGAGTCGGTATGTTCTTTTGGGCGAACAGGTAACGCTTTTGAAAGACAGTACCAAAACCTTAGGTATAGAGCAAGTTAGCTCTGCATCTTATGCACCTAAATTTACCGCTTCTAATCAGAAAATATTGAATTTTCCTTTAGAAATGACGGTTTATTGGGTCAAATTTACGATAAAAAACACGACTAAAGATAAACTTCTATTGGAATTAGCGCAGCCTATACTCCCCTCAGTAGTTTTGTATTATAAAGATTCGAGCCAGCAATGGCAGTCTTATCAAGCGGGCTATACGATTAACATGTATAAAAAGGACATAAAACACCACCTCCCTGTTTTTCAACTTTTGGGTGACACCTCCACCTATTATTTGCGTATCGAAACCACAACTTTGCCGATGCCTATTAAAGTATGGAATCGAGATACTTATGAAACGAAAATGAGTAATCAGAAACTTATATTTGGTATTTATATGGGCATTATGCTTTTCATTATTTTATACAGTTTATTTTTATTTATTTCATTACGCCGCTTGGGGTATCTGCATTATGCAATACTCATTTTCACTTATGCCCTATTTGCTGCCCTCTATGATGGCTATATTCTGTATATTTTTCCAGAAATCAATATTTTAACATGGTATATCTTTAATCCGATAGTGATGCAACCCTTTGGTTTGTTGTATTGTATGTTGTTTTTGAACCTCAAAAAATATGCTCCCCGCAGCAACCGTTTGGCTTGGATATTTTTAATATATTTTACATTGTATATTGGTTGGCATTACTTTTTACCCCCAGCAATTTGTATCCTTGTCAGTCAAATTCATGCTTTGATGGGTATATTTTTGATGGGATATTTGGGCATAAGGGCAGGCATGAAAGGCAATCGGCTGGGGTATTATTTTGCATTAGCCTATTTGATCTTTTTTGTCATTTCAACCATTGAGGTTATCTATGACAATACTGGCTATCCTCCCTATTTAGTTGAGTTAAGTTATATTTCCATTGCCTTTTTGATAGAAGTGGCTATTTTATCATACCTCTTATCCAAACGATTTGAATGGGAAAAAGCGGATATTGAAAAAGGAAAAAAAGAGGCTCAACAGCAATTATTAGAAAAGACACAGGAAAATGAAAAAATCGTGCGGGAACAAAATACTGTCTTAGAGCAGAAAGTTACAGAGCGCACCGCCGCCCTCAAAAAATCATTGGAAGAACTCAAATCTACCCAAGCCCAGCTTATCCAATCCGAAAAACTCGCCTCCCTTGGTGAACTTACCGCAGGCATAGCGCATGAAATACAAAATCCTTTGAATTTTGTCAATAATTTCTCGGAATTGAGTGTCGATTTAGCCAAAGACCTCAATGCTGAAATTCATAAAACTGACATTGATAAAACTTATGTTGAAGAATTATTAACGGATTTGACATCAAACCAAGAGAAAATTAATCATCACGGCAAGCGCGCAAGTAGCATTGTGAAAGGGATGCTCGAACACTCTCGCGCAAGTACAGGCATAAAGGAATTAACCGATATTAATAAATTGGCTGATGAATATTTGCGCTTGTCGTATCATGGTTTAAGAGCGAAGGATAAGTCTTTTAATGCTGATTTCACAACAGAATTTGATGAAAACTTGCCAAAAATCGAAGTGATTCCACAAGATTTAGGAAGGGTTATTTTGAATTTGATAAACAATGCGTTTTATGCTGTGAATGAACGAAAAAAGCAAAATAATACTGAGGGGGGTTATAAACCAACCGTTTCTGTTTCTACTCAACAGATTGACAATCAAATAATTGTAAAAGTAAAAGACAACGGCATTGGCATGTCAGAAGCGACAAAAGCCAAAGTCTTTCAACCTTTTTTTACAACAAAACCAACAGGACAGGGGACAGGTTTAGGACTTTCATTGGCTTATGATATTGTAACGAAAGGGCATGGAGGCACTTTAGAAGTGCAAAGTAATGAGGGGGTCGGCTCGGCGTTTATCATTACTTTACCTTTAAAAATCAATAATTTAAAATGAAAATATATAAAAACCTATATTGGACAATATTAGCCTATTTTTTTATACTGGCTATAAAAGGATATGGACAACCACTGCCTTATGACCAACGCATAGTGGATAGCCTTTCTCAAAAATTACCGCTTATAAAAGAGGACACTACGAAGGTTAAAACCCTCATTTGGCTAAGTCAAATGTATCTCTCAAAAGGAAATGGAAATTTGGTTTTGAAATATGCAAACAAAGCGGATTCTATTTCAAAAAAAATAAATTATAATATTGGTAGAATTGAGGCACTTGGGCAAATGGCTTTTTATCATGCTATGACAGGCGATTGGCCTCAATCAATTATGGAAGTAAATGAAGCTATTCCATTGACAAAAGGTGAAAATACGCGATGGTCTATTTATCTTTTAAATTTAAAGTTTATCAATTATGGTGCAAAAAACGACTTTAAAGTAGCCCGTATGTGGGCATTGCGCGCCTTAAACCATCCTACTTTTCAGACCATAGATGAAATAGACCGCTGGCCTACCTATATGCAGTTAGGTTTATCGTATGAATGGGAAAATCGCTTGGATTCGGCGCAATACTATGCTGATATTTTAAAAGAATTTTTAAAAAAATATCACGATGCCAATTTGAAAGGCGACACGTATGGCTTATTAGGCAATATCGCCCGAAAAAAGAAAAACTATGACGAAGCCTTGTATTATTATCGCTTGGATGAACAAAATACAATGGGCATAGCTTGGGTATATGATGAACAGAATAAAGCGGATTCTGCCATTTATTATGCTCAAAAGACTTTAAATAGCGCACAAGAAAGAAATGACCCGCGCGGAATACTCGAAGGTAGTCAAATATTAGTCCGCCAATATGCCAAAATTGACCCTGTGCAAAGCAATAAATATCTGCAACTCTATACCGCCACAAAAGATACTTTATTTAATGCTGATAAAATGAAACAACTCGAAGAAATTCGGTTGAATGAACAACAACAGCGTTATGAATATATCGGGCAAGAGAAAGCTTTTAGAAGTCGAATGATTCAATATGCGTTATTGGGTTTGGTTGTTTTGTTTTTTATATCGGCTTTGTTTTTTTATAGAAATAATGAGGTTAAAAAGGCGGCTAATACTGAATTGGAAAAAGCTTATTCGGAACTAAATGCAACTTATGAAACGCTCAAAGCCACCCAAACCCAACTCATCGAATCCGAAAAACTCGCCTCCCTCGGTGAACTGACCGCAGGCATTGCGCATGAAATACAAAACCCCTTGAATTTTGTCAATAATTTCTCTGAATTGAGTGTGGCTTTGGTTAAAGATTTAAAAGAAGAACTTAAAAGACCTGAAAAAGACGAAGCATATATCGGCGAATTATTCGATGATTTAAGTCAAAATCAAGAGAAAATAAACCATCATGGTAAACGGGCAAGCAGCATTGTAAAAGGTATGCTTGAACATTCAAGAGCGAGTACAGGCGTAAAAGAATTGACCGATATTAATAAATTAGCTGATGAATATTTACGTTTGTCTTATCATGGTTTAAGAGCAAAGGATAAAAATTTTAATGCTGATTATGAATTGATTATTGATGAAAACCTGCCTAAAATTGAAGTGATTCCACAGGATATGGGCAGGGTGTTTTTGAATTTGATTAATAATGCGTTTTATGCTGTGAATGAAAAAAGTAAGCAAAATACTGAGGGGGGGTATAAACCAACCGTTTCTGTTTCCACACAACACATTGACAATCAAATTATTATAAAAATAAAAGACAACGGCACTGGTATGTCCGAAAGGGTAAGAGCTAAAGTCTTTCAACCCTTTTTTACCACTAAACCGACAGGACAAGGGACAGGTTTAGGTTTATCCATCAGCTATGATATTGTTACGAAAGGGCATGGCGGTACATTTGACATCAAAACAAAAGAAGGAGAATTCACTGAATTTATAATCCAATTACCTTACCTTTGACAAAACAAAAAACTTATGAAAATATTAGTCGTTGATGACGAACAAGACATAAAAGCCTTATTCCTACAAAGTTTTCGGCGTGAAATACGCGCTGGGGTATTCGAGTTTTCTTTCAGTTATTCAGGTGAAGAGGCTTTAACATACCTAAAAGACCACGACCATGAAGCCGTTTTAATTCTTTCAGACATCAATATGCCAGGAATGAGTGGCTTAGAATTGTTGCGCCGTGTCAGGATTACCACACCTACCCCGCCGCCCATTGTGATGATGATAACGGCTTATGGTGATAAGGAAAACGTGGAACAAGCCATGCGTCTCGGGGCAGACGACTTTTTGAATAAACCTTTAGACTTCAAATCTCTTAAAGAAAAACTAACTGCATTAGTATGAAATCTAAAATTATGATTGTGGATGATGAAAGTGACTTTGAACAACTCATCCGCCAAAAGTTCCGCCGACAAATACGTGAGCAAGAGTATGAATTTGTTTTCGCAAGAAATGGCAAAGAGGCTTTAGATAAATTAGAAGAACATCCTGACATTGATATCGTTTTCAGCGATATTAATATGCCTATTATGGACGGGTTAACCTTGTTGATTAAATTAAATGAAAAAAATCCACTCCTAAAATCAGTCATCGTTTCCGCTTATGGTGATATGGACAATATTCGTTTGGCAATGAATCGGGGTGCATTTGATTTTATTTGCAAACCCATTCATTTTGAAGATTTAGATGCCACGCTTCTGAAAACGCTCAAGTATGTTGCTCAAATCAAAGAAACCATAAAAGCCATAAAAGAAAACAATATCTTGAGAATGTATGTGGACGACAGTGTGCTTAAATTTATGACTCGAACGGAATACGAATCGTCGTTACTCGCCAATGAAACCATTGAAGCCTCTATTGTTTTTATGGACATTTGTGGCTTTACGGCTATTTCAGAAAAAGAAACACCCAATTTTGTTGTCAATCTCATCAATAAATATTTCGATTTGATGGTCAAAGAAATCATTGCCCAAGGCGGTTATATTGACAAATTTTTGGGTGATGCTGTAATGGCCGTTTTTACAGGAGAATACCATTTGGATAGAGCGATTGAAGCATCTTTAGCCGTTCATAAAGCCATTGAAAAGCAAAAGGAAGACTTATCAGAGAAAAAAACTTATTTTCCAAAAGTCTCTATTGGCATCAATTCAGGTGAAATGATTTCAGGAAATATCGGTTCTGCCGCCTTGAAAAGGTTGGATTTTACCGTTATTGGCGATGTGGTCAATACATCACAACGGCTGCAATCAGCTGCCCTGCCTGGGCAAATCGTTATCAGTAAAGATTTATATGAAAAAGTCAAACACGCGTTCAACTGTCAAAAAGTTGGTGATATTTCCGTTAAAAACAAAGTAGAACCGATTACAATTTATGAAGTTCTTGAATAAATCTAAAAATAATTCAAGGCTCATTGCAGCCAAATATCTCAAAAACTCATTCATTTTTTTTCACAAAAACAAAATTATCGGAGTCAATATCAAATTCTGAAAAATACGATTTAGCATCTAATATACCCCTCAGTATCCCTTGATTATCAATCCTATATGGCGTATAACCTGCCTCTACAAGCAAGACAAAAGCCTTTTGATGTCCTTCATTTTTCTCTCTCAAATATTCAATGATAACGATAGGCGATTGCTCCATCAAAGTCTTATGGGTGCCCGCCACCACTTGCGCTTCTGCACCTTCTGCATCAATTTTGATAATGGGATTTTTTAAATCAAACTTTTCAACCAAACTGTCAACCGTAATGCCTTTAACAGTTACCTTTTGCGGTTTGAAATGCACAAACCACGTCTCGTCTTCAAATTGCGTTATGTGCGAGGAATTATACTCAGAATACAGAACAGGGAACTCATAAAACACCAAATTTTCACCATCTCGCTCAGTTGCTGCCGCATAGATTGTCATGGCATTGCCTAAGTTTTTTAGGTTTTTTTCTAACAATTCAGCCATACTGCGCGCTGCTTCAATGGCTATAACTTGACCTTTATTTTTCAACAAAACCGATACTAAAGCCGAAAAATAGCCCACATGAGCCCCTATATCTAAAAAATGTCGCTTTTTGGCATCACTAAAAGTATGTATGAGATATTTAGCCAATCGGATTTCAGAATCATGCGTTTTGCCGCCCGTCAGGTAAATATCCGTTCCCGCAGGCAGTGGAATACTGAGGGGGTGTCCAAAAAAAGTTTTAGCCGTTGAAAGGATACCTTTTTTCGTTAATTTGAAATAAACTTTATGAATACATTGAGCAAAAACATAGCGATGTGGTGCATTGAGTAGCCGTCCAAAAGCGCTTGTGTGGGCAAGTGACTCGACCCGCAAAAGTTTTTTCTCTAAATCTGATTGAGACATTTTTTGTGAGATATTATAGAAGAAATGATGAATTATGAATGATGAATTTTCAAGTGCTTTGCAAATTCATCATTCATAATTCATCCTTCAATAAGACGTTTTGGTTGCAAAATAAGTTCTTTTTATGAAAAAAGCGTCCCGAATTTTTTCGAGACGCTTTTTCATACAGCAGTTGTCTTGTTTGATGTTAAATATTAAAATTGAAAGATGATGTAACTTAACAATTTAACCAAACAACAATAAAACAATTCAACAATCCAGCCTTATATATTACTTACTCCACTCTTTAATTGACGCTTCATTCATACGAATATAATCATTGTTTTTAGCTTCTTTTGCCAACTCCAATGATTTTGTTGCAGAAGCAATGGCGCCTTTTTTGTCCCCTATTTTGGCTTGAACCAATGACTTGTGGCGCAACATCCAGAATTGAGGTTTGCCTTTTTCAAAAGCCTTATCTATAAATTCTAAAGCTTTTTTAGGGTCTTTACCTGATTCAAAATAGTAAGTTGACATCGCATAGTAATCATTTTGCGTAGGACCATCGAGCTTTTGCTTGATTTGAGCCATTACTTTCGCGTCCACATCGTTTGTGAAAGGCACACGAACAATGGTTTTATCCCAAATAATATCTAACGATGCGCTTGTGTTTGTTACATCACTAATCATCATTGTAAATGATTCAACAGCTACAGGAAAATCTTGCGAAGGCACTTTTACCTTCAAAACATTATCTTCTTCCTTGAAACCGAAGGAAGAAGCCGTAGGGTTTTTATTGAAAATAATCTCCCATTCGCTTTTTCCTGGGCGTGTCAACAAGACATAAGTACCTTTTGACAAACCTTTGCCTGCGACAGTAATAGAGTCTGTTGTAGTAAATTTTGTTGGCGTATTTGCGCCAGTCCGCCATATATCGCCAAAAGGAACGACACCACCATAAATAGAACGACCTTTCATCGAAGGACGACTGTATTCTACTTTGATTTCAGTCAAACCGACATTTTGTGTGAAACTCGCACCCGGGCTTGGCTGCGGTGTCGTAATTTGGGCATTTGTTGTTAAACTCAGTGCTACAAGCGCAGCAATACTGAGGGGTCTGAAAAAGTTTTTCATCTCTTTATTAGATTTAATTAGTTAAAAAATTACTTGAAATTGATTGTTGTTAATAACAATTCGGCGAAATTAGAGACTTTAAAGCGGAATTTCGCAGTTTTAGATAAAAAACCCTCTTTTTAGATAAAAGTTTAAAGACAAAACACACCCGACAAGCGTTAAAAGAAAGCTATTTTTGCGTTTGTGTACCCGTTATTAGTTATTGGTAAATTGGTTATTGGTAAATTGGTTATTAGTTATTGGTCACGAGCAATTTATACAGAAACAAAAATGGTTTGCCTAAAAGAATCTATCGGATTGAACGTATTTTTAAATGAAAAATCAAAGATTTTTCATTTAAAAATACGTTCAATCCTTAAAAAATCCACTTTCTGCACGCATTTTGCCGTAGGCAAAACAGTGAGTAATTATTAAATTTAGGCAAACCATTTTCAAATGAGTATACCAATAACTAATAACCAATTTACCAATTTACCAATTTACCAATAACTAATAACCAATTTACCAATAACCAATTCACCAATACCTAATATTATGGTTTTAAAAGCAGAAAATCTCATAAAGAACTACGGGGCGCGACAAGTCGTGAAAGGCGTTTCTTTTTATGTTAACCAAGGCGAAATCGTTGGTTTACTCGGTCCGAATGGCGCCGGTAAAACGACTTCTTTTTATATGACGGTTGGTTTTATTAAACCAAATGGCGGTGCAGTTTTTCTGGATGATGAAAACATAACGGACTTAGCGATGTATCGGCGGGCGCAAAAAGGGATTGGCTACTTGCCACAAGAGCCTTCTGTTTTTCGTAAACTAACAGTTGAACAAAACATACTCGCCGTCCTCGAAATGACCCCCCTCAGTAAAAATGAACAAATGGCGCATTTGGAAAACCTGCTCGACGAGTTTAACCTCCACAAAGTGCGTAAAAGTCATGGCGATACCTTGAGCGGTGGCGAAAGACGACGCACAGAAATTGCTCGAGCTTTAGCAACAAATCCAAGTTTTATACTACTCGATGAACCTTTTGCGGGTATTGACCCCATTGCCGTTGAAGATATTCAATACATTGTTGCCAAATTGAAAACCAAAAATATTGGCATTTTGATTACGGATCACAACGTTCAAGAGACACTTTCGATTACCGATAGAGCCTATTTGATGTTTGAAGGCAGTATTTTGAAAGCAGGCACCGCCGAGGAATTAGCAGCCGATGAAATGGTACGAAAAGTCTATCTTGGCAAACACTTTGAGTTGCGTAGAAAAAATATTGAAGTTTAATTTTATTAAAAACAAACGAAATGTCTGACGAAAAAAAACCAAAAAAGACTGCTAAAAAAAAGACCCAAATAGACAAATTCGACATGGGTATCAATGAATTTGGCGAATTGACCACGACCATAAATCTCGATGAAATCAACGACTTCCTTAATGAAAATGTGGCAGATAAAAAATTGACTGAAAAGGAAGAAAAAGAGAAAGCCGAAAAGGCTGAAAAAGCAAAAAAGAAGAAAAAATAATGATTCGCCCTTGGTTGACACCTCTTTTTGGACGGTTTGGTATGCGTCGGCAACAACATAAGTCGAAGCGGACGCTGCTTATATTGACCGTCCTTCTTTTTGTCGCCGTGTTTGGCACTTGGTTGGCAAACGACCCACAAAAAAACTTTATTCCGCCTTTGATTCCCTATTCTGCTAAGAAATTAGATGCCGCAAACAGCCCTTTTGTCTCTCCTTTTGCACCTCAAAATACCCCCTCAGTATACCAGCATCATTGGCTTGGTACAGACGAATTGGGGCGTGATGTCGCCGCTGGGCTTATTGCAGGTACACGCACAGCGTTGCTCATCGGTGTAGGAGGCGTTTTATTAGCCTTGCTCATTGGTCTGCCTATTGGTTTGGCAGCAGGTTTTTATGGGGATAATCGTTTAGAAATGAATATTTTGGCTCTGATACTGAGGGGGGGCTTTTTCGTGCTTTTACTCTTTTATTTTTTTGTTTTTTTAAATTTAAAAGAATCGTCGGTTTGGATTCTGACAAAATTATTAGCTTTTTTCATTGCTTTTGAATTGATAATCAATATTTTACAAAAATATTTTTTCAACAAATTTAAAATCCTAAACAAAAAAATTATTGTTCCGCTTGACCTCCTTGTGATGCGTTTTGTGGACATCATGCAAAGTATTCCCTTTATCCTTTGGATTCTCGGGGCATTGACCATTATGAATCATTTGAGCGTCACAAGCCTTATTTTACTGATGGGTGTCACCAGTTGGGTGAGTTTCACCCGCTTGGTTCGCGGCGAAATGATACGCATTCGACAACTTGAATTTATGGAAGCTGCCGAAACAATAGGTGCTTCACCGAGCCACATCATTTTGCGCCATGCCTTGCCCAATGTCTTAACACCCGTCCTCATCGCCTTTTCTTTTGGCATCGCCAATGGCGTGTTACTTGAAGCTTTTTTGTCCTTCATTGGCTTAGGCTTAGCTGCCGAAGAAGTGACTTGGGGGACAATGCTCATGGCAGCACGGACGGATTTTGGGAATTGGTGGATGGCGATTTTCCCGGGTATGGCGATTTTTATAACGGTTTATACGTTTAATCGGTTGGGTGAGGTTTTGACAGAATAGCCATTAGTGACGTGTTAAGTAATGATGAATGATAAATGATGAACGATGAATAATGTAAGAAGTTGATTATCACATACTTGTGGTAAATATATTTCCCGTTTATTTCTGTTCATCTACTTAGTAGGTCGTTAGACAAACAATTCTTTAAATAAATCAATGAGAAATTTTTCGTCGAAAATACTTTAAATTTTAAAACAATATTTTTATTTTTGCTCAAATTATAAACTTATTTTTTTAAATTAAAAACGTCAAAACCATGTTAAGCAAAATTTTACGTTGGATTCTCATCATCGTCGTCGCCTTTGTAGGTATCGGTTTTCTACTGCCGGGTACGTCTCATGTTGAGCGGCAAATTAACATTACAGCCCCCGCACCACTCGTTTATGACCAAATCAATGAATTGAAAAATTGGGAAAATTGGTCGCCTTGGGCAAAACTTGACCCTAATGTCAAATGGACTTACAGTGAACCGACGAGCGCAGGAATAGGTGCATACTATATGTGGGTTGGTAACGACAAGGTCGGTGAAGGGAAAATGACTATTTTGGAAGCCAAACCCAATGAAATGCTGCATTGCAAAATGGAATTTAAAGGTCAAGGCGATGCTTTTGCCAATTTTAAACTCACCGCACAAGACAGCACAGCCACAAAAGTGGTCTGGTCTTTTGACTCTGAACATGGCTTAAACCCAATTTCTCGTTGGTTTGGTCTCGCCATGAACAGCTTTATCGGTCCCGATTATGAAAAAGGCTTAGCCAACTTGAAAGCCGTGAGTGAAGGGAAAAAATAATTTGCCCCTTATTTCTGCGCTTTGCCTCTCTCTTCTTGTTTATTTTGTTGATTTTTAAAAGTAGTTTTTGAATTTATTGTCTCAAAAACTACTTTTTTGTTTTAAAAAATTAACTTTGCTGCTTAGTAATTTTGAAGCATACGAATACTAATGACAGCATAAAATGAATATTACAAACGCTCAACAGGCTCTCAAAAAATATTTCGGCTATGATTCCTTCAGACCCATGCAAGCCGACATCATTCAAACAGTTTATAACCGCTGTGATGCCCTTGTGTTGATGCCAACAGGCGGTGGAAAATCCATCTGTTACCAAATTCCTGCGGTGACGACTGAGGGGATAACAGTGGTCGTGTCACCCTTGATTTCCTTGATGAAAGACCAAGTTGAAGCCTTGAAAGCGAATGGTATTCCTGCAGCATTTTTGAACTCATCACAAAGCTATTTCGAATCACAAGTTATTGAAAATCAATTATTTGACAATAAATTAAAATTGATTTATGTCTCGCCTGAAAAAGCCGTTTCACAGTCGTTTTTACCTCTGTTAAAAAACTTAAACATCACTTTAATAGCCGTTGATGAAGCACATTGTATCTCGGCTTGGGGACATGATTTCAGACCTGAATATGCTCAATTAGGGTTTTTGAAACAACAATTTCCTCAAATTCCTATCATCGCGTTGACCGCAACGGCGGATAAATTGACAAGGAAAGACATACTCGAAAAACTCAATTTACAAGACCCCTCAGTATTTGTATCCAGTTTTGACCGTCCGAACCTCAGTCTTGAAGTCCGTCCTGGTCAAAAACGGATGGAACAGATTTTGGAATTTGTCAAAAGCCGCCCCAAACAAGTAGGCATTATTTATTGCCTGAGCCGAAAAAGTACGGAAGAAGTGGCTGTCAAACTGCTGTCTAACAATATAAAATCGGCTGCTTATCATGCTCAAATGCCCGCACGAGAACGCTCAAAAGTACAAGAGGATTTTCAAAATGATAAAGTCCAAGTCGTTTGTGCCACCGTTGCCTTTGGTATGGGCATTGACAAATCTAATGTTAGGTGGGTGATTCACTACAATTTGCCTAAAAATATTGAATCTTATTATCAAGAAATTGGTCGAGCGGGACGTGACGGCGCACCTGCAGAAACAGTGCTGTTTTACAGCTTCGCTGACGTAAATGCTTATCGAGATATGTTTTCTGAAGGAGACAGCAAAAATCAAGAGATTCAAAATGCCAAACTCGACCGTATGCTACAATACGCCGATGCTCAAATTTGTCGCCGCCGCATTTTGCTCAATTATTTTTCAGATACCATAAAGGACAATTGTGGCAATTGCGACATCTGCAATGCCCCCCCTCAGTATATTGAGGGTACGACGATGGCGCAAATGGCTCTTTCTGCCGTTGCTCGCACACAGGAGCAAGTCAATATGGGTCTTTTGGTGGATATACTGAGGGGGTCGTCGAAATATGAAGTTTTGGAACGTGGCTTTGATAAAATAAAAACGTATGGCGTTGGACGCAATGTGCCGATTACGGAGTGGCAATCCTACGTTTGGCAAATCATACAGTTGGGCTATTTGGAAATTGCTTATGAAGACAAGCATAAGCTCAAAATGACGGCTGCGGCAAAAGAGGTACTTTTCAATGGTCAAAAAGTACAACTTTTCAAACCTATCAGTATCAAAGAACGTAAGGAAATTGAGCAAAAAGTAAAAGAACAAAAAGCACGTACTGAAGCATCAACACCTCGTTTACGTGTTAAAAATCAACTTTTTGACTATTTACGCGAATTTCGTCGGCACTTAGCTGTTGACTTAGGGATGCCACCTTATATCGTTTTTTCAGATGCCACATTGGGCGAAATGGCTGCCGTTGTACCACGCAATGAGTACCAGATGCGTCAAATATCAGGCATTGGTGAACAAAAATGGGAGAAATATGGACAAGACTTTTTAGATAAAATTGAAGATTTTTTAATTGAAAATCCTGATTTTATAGAAAATGGCGCGGGCAGGCAAGCCGTTGCACCGCCGCCAAAAGTTGTTAAAGAAGCCGTAGAGAAATTTACAAGAGACCCTAAAATACCGACTCAACAAATTTCTTACGCTCTTTTCAATTCAGGTTTGAGCATTGAAGACATTGCCGAACAACGATATTTGTCGCCCACAACTATTCTTTCGCACCTCGTTCAATTATATGAAACAGGAGAAGATATTGATATTTTTCAGTTTGTTACAGCCGATGAAATCAAGCAAATTACTGAGGGGGCAGCTTCTTTACCAGAACCCTTCAAGTTTAGAGAATTGTATGAACTTTTTGATGAAGCCTTTTCTTATGGAAAATTACGGTTTGCTTTGGCATTTCAGAATAAAACAAAATCGGTGGCATAAAAAAAGCGACAACTCAAAAGAGAATTGTCGCTCTGAAAACTATAATAGATTTTAGATGAATGTCGTTGATGGCACAAAGATAGTAAACAAAATTTTATTCTTAACTAAAACTTAATACTTGTTTGATTTTAGAATAAAATTCTTTTTATACCATGTATTTTTAAATAAAATTTCGTTTCTCACTATTTAACATATAATTCGCCTTTCAAGACTTGACGTGAAATAACAATGCGCTGAACCTCTGAAGTACCTTCATATATTTGTGTAATTTTCGCATCGCGCATCAATCTTTCGACATGGTATTCTTTGACATAACCATAACCGCCATGAATCTGAACCGCCTCCACGGTGTGTTTCATTGCCGTTTCTGATGCAAAAAGTTTAGCCATAGCTGCGGCTGTTTCATAATCCTTGTGGGCATCTTTGAGTTGAGCCGCCCTGTAAACCAAGAGTTTAGAGGCTTCAATATCGGTCGCCATATCTGCTAATTTGAAGGCAATCGCTTGATGTTGCGCTATCGGTTTGCCAAATGCCTCACGTTCATTAGCATAAGCTACTGACAATTCAAATGCGCCGCCAGCAATGCCCAAAGCCTGTGCCGCAATACCTATACGTCCACCCGACAAGGTCTTCATTGCAAACTTGAAACCGAATCCTTCCGAACCAATGCGGTTTTCTTTAGGTACACGCACATTGTTATACATAATGGTATGTGTATCACTGGCGCGGATGCCCAATTTATCTTCTTTTGCACCAATTTCAACACCTTCCCATGACGTTTCAACAATCAAACAGTTGATGCCCCGATGTGCTGCTTCTTTATTCGTCTGCGCCATGACGAGGTGAACATGGGAGGTTCCACCACTCGTAATCCAGTTTTTAGTACCATTCAAAAGGTAATAATCGCCCATATCAACAGCCGTTGTGCGTTGGCTCGTCGCATCACTGCCTGCTTCGGGTTCTGACAAACAGAAAGAGCCGATCCACTCGCCTGTTGCCAATTTAGTTAGATATTTGTGCTTTTGTTCCTCTGTGCCGTAGGTCTCAAGTCCCCAACAGACAAGCGAATTGTTGACCGACATGATGACAGAACATGAGGCGTCCACTTTCGAAATTTCTTCCATCGCCAACACATAGCTCAAAGTGTCCATACCTCCGCCTCCGTATTCAGGTGAAACCATCATGCCCAAAAAGCCTAATTCAGCCATCATGCGCACTTGTTCTTTAGGGTATTTCATATGGCGGTCGCGGTCAATAACGCCCGGTTTGAGTTCTTTTTGTGCAAATTCTCTGGCTGCTTCCTGTACAGCAAGGTGTTGTTCAGTTAATTCAAATATCATAAAAATTGGTTTTACTTAGTTGTGAAAAATAGCAACTTTAAAAAGAGCAGCGAATTTACGCTGATTTTTTGGCTTGATTAAATAAAGAGCTGAAAAAGTGTCTTAGGACGACGATTTTCCATACTTCCTCTCTTTTTTTTAGTTGATTTAGGATTGCTTCCATTCCTATATTTTGAGTTATTGATGATTTTGATTTTCATAAATAGAATTAACTTGCAGCGTTTTTTTTAAAGAAGTTTTACTCAAAAATGTTTCAAATGGTTGTTTATTTATCATTATTCATCACCTCTTTTGTGGTTTTTCATGTTTTGCTTTTTAGCACCCATATCCCACGTAAATATTGGATTTCAATTGATTATATATGGGTGAGTTTGGCTATGATAGGATTGATTTCTAAAACAACTGAAATTCGCAAAAAGCAACTTCAAGCTGATGTTGAATCTCAAGCACAGGATTTGACGGGCGTATATATGCGTGCCTTAGAGCAAACAATCTTTCTTCAGAACAATTTTGACAAGGCTCGCTCCCCCCTCAGTAATCAATTCGAAACGTTGAAAGATTCTATCATAAAAGCTCATGATGATATTCTGATTACCTTTGATACAACCAAGTCAAAACGCATTTTTGAATATAACAAAAAAATCAGTTTGGATTCTGCTAATATCCATGATATAAAAAAACCATTAGACATGGAATTGGGCATTTTAACAGAAACCATAAGTCGTATTCATCAAGACCGACGGAATGCCAAAGAAACGCCTTTTGAAACCATGCTTTTTTCTATCACACCCTATTTATTGGCTGTTGCGATTGCCTTGCGTTTAACAAAAGTGAGTTTTGACCTAAAAAATTTGAAATAAAGATTTTCTAAAAATAAAAACATTATGGTAAAGTTCAATACTCTGGAACCCTTTATTCCTTCTGGTGCTGATTTTGAAGCATCTAAAAAATTATTCATTGCGCTTGGCTTCCATATCAACTGGGAAAACGGCGGTTATATCGGTTTTCAAAGAGACAATTGCTCGTTTATTTTGCAAGACTATAACGACAAACATTTTGCTGAAAACTTAATGATGCGTTTGACAGTCAATGACTTAGATGATTTTTGGCTTGAAATCAAGTCAAAAGACTTGACCAAGCAGTTTGATATAAAACTTAAAGAACCAACGGTCTATCCGTATGGTCGAGAAATGCACTTGATAGATATGGCTGGCGTTTGTTGGCATATTGCTCAAAGTGATTAAAGTGATAAAACAAAATAGGAAAGTAAAAAACGCCAAAATGAAAATAGACATGAAATTGCTCTTTATGGCATTTTACAATACACATGGCAGTCATGAAAAAAAGACATTAATATCTATAATGATGTAGCGATTCGTGGGCAAATATTTCAAGATTTCGGGAGGTAAATAAGGTTCATAGTCTTCAAATCACAAAGATGGAAGGTAATTTTGGCATCAATATTCAATGAGTGAAAACGTCAAAAATTGCACAACAAAGCGGCTACAGAGAACCCCTCAGTAGCCGCTTATTTTTCAAAAAGAAATGATAAACAGAAAACTAATTCATCATTTATCATTCATACTTCATCATTAATGCGCATGTTCCTCCTCCAACTCATGTTTATGTTCCTCAATCAATCGTTGTTGAATGTCATTCGGAACAGCTTGATATTCAGCATATTGCGTTGTAAATTTCGCTTTGCCTTGTGTGATGGAACGCAATGACGGCGAATAATCATGCAACTCTGCAAGCGGCACACGGGCTAAGATTTTTTGATAATGTCCTTCTGCATCCATGCCCATAATGATAGCACGGCGCGTTTGCAAATCACTCATCACATCACCCATGACTTCACCATCACAAAGGATTTCGAGGTCATAAATAGGCTCTAAAATCTGTGGTCCCGCCATCGGAAACGCTTCCCTGAACGCTTGCGAACTCGCTGTCATAAACGCCATATCATTGGAGTCAACAGCGTGCATTTTACCATCATAAATAGATACCCGAATGTCACGGACATAACTACCCGTTAAAGGGCCTTCTTGCATTTTGCTCATAATCCCTTTCAAAATAGCCGATAAAAAGCGCGCATCAATCGCACCACCAACGATACAATTATTAAAAACCAATTTACCCCCCCACGTCAGTACATGTTCTTCAACGTTCCGGACGTTCAAACCTTCAGGCGCAGGCATCCCCTCAGTATATGGCTCGATGCGCATGTGGACTTCGGCAAATTGCCCTGCCCCACCCGATTGTTTTTTGTGCCGATAGCTGTGGTTTGCCATTTTCGTAATCGTTTCACGATACGGAATACGTGGTTTGATGTAATCCACATGGACATTATAGACTTTTTCTAAGCGATATTTCACAATATCCAAGTGCATTTGACCTTGTGCATGCAGAATCATCTGTTTTAACTCAAGGCTCTGCTCCATGATAATCGTCGGATCTTCTTCTTGAATGGTATGCAGCGCACGTGCCAATTTTTCGACTTCATGTTTAGAAGGCGGCGAAACGGCAACCCGCATACGTGGCGAAGGAAAATGAATGGGTTCAATCTTAATATCTGAACCTTTGACATTCAATGTATTATTCGTGTGAGAATTTTTCAATTTAACAGTTACCCCAATATCACCCGCCAAAAGTTGTGAAACCATTTCACGGTTTTTACCTTCTGAAACGAACATTTGGTTGATGCGTTCAACGGTGCCGTTTTCGCCATTGACCAAGTCGTCGCCATTGTTAAGCGTACCGCTATAAACCTTGAAATAGGATATATTACCCACATTTGGCTCAGACATGGTTTTATAAATGAAAACAGCCGTCTTACCTTTTTCATCACATGCCAACGTGCCGCCCTTACTGAGGGATGCCGCTGGACGCTCATTCGGTGACGGACAGATGTCGTGAATAAAGCCCATAACACGCCCACTTCCCATATTTTGCGTAGCAGACACACAAAAAACAGGGTAAAATGATTGCATTGCTAAAGCGACATTTAGCCCTTTCGTGAGTTCTTCCTCAGTCAATGTGCCGTTTTCAAAGAACAGTTCCATCAAGCCTTCGTCGCCTTCCGCAGCGGCTTCAACCAGGGCTTGGTGCATGGCTTCTGCACGGCTCATTTCGGCATTCGGAATCGGATGTTTTTCAGGTTTACCGCCTGAATCAGGAAATTTGTAGACCACCATCCGCAAAGCATCAACAATGGTATCAAAACCATCGCCTGTACTGAGGGGGTACTGAACAGGTAAAACTTTGTTGCCAAAACGCGCTTGCGCTTGTTCGAGCGTTGCATCAAAATCTGCCTTGTTGTGGTCTAATTGATTGATAACGAAAAGAGTAGGAGTTTTGTTAGTTTGGACATACTCCCAAATGAGTTCTGTGCCGACCTCAACCCCAGAGCGAGCGTTGAGCATCATTATCGCTGTATCGGCAACTTTTAGGGCAGAGACAACTTCACCTACAAAATCATCTGCGCCTGGTGTGTCAATGATGTTGATTTTGCAATCTTTCCAACCAACATGCATTAAAGTTGAAAAAATCGAGCTGCCTCGACTCTGTTCAATCTGTGTAAAATCGCTGACGGTGTTCCCGTCCTCTGTTCTCCCCCTTCGCGGAATCGCTTTAGCTTCGAAAAGCATACATTCTACGAAGGAGGTTTTTCCGGAGCCCGAATGCCCCAACAAGACTACGTTACGTAGATTTTTTGCGTCGTAAGTCATAGCTTGATATGTTTAAAATGGTGAGATAATAGCTTCCAGTCATCCGAAAGAGGCATTGGCTTTAATATGGTTTTGATTAAGATTCAGTTCGAATGACTATGGGCAAATTAACCAACGACTCTTGCTTTATAAATTCTGTTAAAAGTAGCAGTTAATTTTTAATAGCCAAATTTTTACCATAGAAAAATATTATTTTTTTGAAAAAATAAAGATAATATTTTGAATCTTAGGAAATAACATGATAATTAAAAAAGTAAATAATAATCTCAAGTAACTTACTTAGAAGGAAACAAAGTATCTAAGTAATAACAATGGACGTATATCTCCATAAAAAAATTAGGTTTTGTGTTCCAATACTGAATCACAAAACCTAATATATAAATAATAAAATTGACCAAGTTTAGTTATTTGCAGCCACTTTTAAGACATAATCTAAGTCGTATCCAAGCACTTCCGCAATTTTTTCAGGCGTAAAATTGATGTTCAATAATGAGATTATCGTATTTCGACGTTCTGTGGCTTGTTCTGCTTCTTTGGCAGCAAGTAACTTGGCTTGTTCTGCTTCTTTGGCAGCAAGTAACTTGGCTTGTTCTGCCTTTTGTTTAGCAAGTATTCTATCTTGTTCTGCTTCTTTGGCAGCAAGTAACTTGGCTTGTTCTGCCTTTTGTTTAGCAAGTATTCTATCTTGTTCTGCTTCTTTGGCAGCAAGCAACTTGGCTTGTTCTGCCTTTTGTTTAGCAAGTATTCTATCTTGTTCTGCCTTTTGTTCAGCAAGTATTCTATCTTGTTCTACCTTTTGTTCAGCAATCACTTCGTCAAATGGTTTGCCATAAATAGCGATACTAGCCATCTCTGCTAATGCGCGTTTTCCTCTTGTAATAACCATTGTATCAGATTTTAAAGGTAAAAAAATAGGCGTTTTAGCCATAAATTCATTCTCCATGTCTTCCGATAGGAGCATATAATCGAATACAAAACTAAGCAATTCTTCCATCTTTTCAACAGAAAATTGCTTTTTTTGAGCTAATTCAAATACTTTTTGCTTGAACATCAACCGTCGCCGAGCATCTCCCTCAGTATTAATCGTATACTTAGCAGCGAGCACAGCCAAAGCGAATGGGTTGTTCATTTTTTCTAACTTTGCTTCAACTTGGTCAGCAATAACATAAGAAGTGTAGCTGTACAAAAGCGTACTATTGAAACATTCCTCTTTAAAAACTTTGTGTTTTTCAGAGGGTGATTTACCCGTAAAAATAACGATAGTCGTGATTTTCTGCGTCATATAACGCAATGAAATCAACGAACGATATATATAAATACGTTCTGGAAATTCATCTTTCAGGTCGTCCTGCACTTCAAGATGAACGTACACATAAAAATCTTCACCATTTAACAGCCGTAACCGAACAAGTTTATCGGTTTTCTTCTCTTTACCGATAATTTTATACTTCCCACGCATCGAATTAATCATCTCTTGCTCCAAAAAGACAGGCTCAACGGTCTTATCAACAGCTGCATAAAGTATCGGATGTACGACAGCGAGGCAGTCGAATATATCTGTTGCGATAAAAGTTTTCCAAGCACTGTCTTGGTCAAAAATGTCTTCTTTACGTGATTTTCTTTCTTTTTTACCTAAATTTGGCAACGCGGTGATTGATTTGAGCTTCTTCATAGCAATTTTAATTTTTATAAATAAAAAATATTTTCAAAAGATTTTACTAACATTCGATTAACAAAACTAAATACTTTATTTATAAAAATCACTAAACCCTTAAAAACTGTTTAAACAAACGTTTTAAAAACATAAAAAAAAAGTATATTTTTACCCATAAATCCAAATCTATCGAACAATCATGCAGCTCCACCTACTTAAAGATAATTTACGAACACAACTTGCCAACGGGCAGACGCCCTCAGTATTGACATATTTAATGACGGTACTTTCTGAAGATTCTAATTACTTTAATGGTATATATATTCAAAATGCCAATCTAAAAAATATTGACAATCAGCAAATTAATGGTGTCATCTCTTCTTCGGATTTCAAAGTCGAACAAGCCAAATTAACACAGGCTTTACTCAATTTGATTGACAACTTAAACGAAGACGATTTCAAAAAAACGAATATCACAGAACTTGAAAAAGAAATCGCTGCCCTCAAACTCGCGCCGCTTGGAAAAATAAAATTGGTGGACTGCGACCGAGATTTACCCTATTCCGACTTTAAAAAAGCTTATCGGATCATCTTAAAATCACCCTATCAATTCTATTTTGTCACTGCCCAGGCTGCTGACCAACCTGCTCATTTTGCCGAAAGGGTCATTTACGAAATCATTGGCAACACCTTGAAAGGCAGCGACCAAGCTATAAATTTCCCGCGCCGCATTTGTAAAGTAACGGCCGTCGAGCGCGTTGATTTTCCAGAATTGCCTTTTGACGATTTTGGTGATTTGAGCGACAATGAGGGGCTTTTTCGCACTCATTTTGCTGAACGTATGAAACGTTTTAACCTTGACGGAACGGCTATCGAGGACTTCGTTTCGGCAAATGCCATGCGGTTGCCGTATCGGTTTTTCGCCTTTTTATTCCGCATAGATTTTGATGAATGGGGCTGGACACCCGATTTGATGGCTTATTTACAATGGATTATCCGCACTTTTAAGGCAAATCCATCGAATGAGCCTTTGATGACATTCCAATTTGTCTTCATCATCAGTTCTGCCAAAACAAATGTGAATAACAATGCTGACATACAAGCAGGAATTGCTGAAATACTGAGGGGGGCAAATGACGTTGAAAAACAACCCGCCGTTTGGCTCAAAAATTTTGCGCCTGTACCTAATATTGACTTGACACAATGGTTTTTGAAACTGACAAATGACCAATTTCAACCACAAATTAAGCGCATTATCAAAGAAGCCACCGCAGGTTTAGAACAACCTGACCCGTTGAATATGGCAGATTTAGAAGAACTTTTTTTAACCGTTTTTAATGTTTCACAAAGAATATAAATGGTAAATTGGCGATTGGTGAATGAGTTATTGGTTATTGGGAAATTGGTTTAGACCAATACCAATAACTCATTCACCAATCCCCAATTTATCAATAACCAATAACTATAAAGCAATGAAAATCAATACTTATGGCAACGGCGAAACAGGCAAATTAGAACCCTTCATCGCCAACGAAAACCTCAACAAACCATCCCTTTACTTTCCTTCCGAAGGTTTAAAGGCAGCCGTAAATGTCTCTTTGGTATTGGGTCAACCGCTTTTGTTGACAGGAGAACCAGGGACAGGCAAAACACAATTGGCATACCATGTCGGTCACTTTTTTGGGTTGGGCGACCCTTTAGTTTTTAATGCTCAAACGACTTCGACGGCGACCGATTTGTTCTATCGCTACGATGCCTTGGCGCATTTTCAGTTCAGCCAAAATGCAAAAATTGACCCCCTCAGTATAACGCCCACAGAACGACTCGAAATGGTCAAACCGTTTGTCCATTTCAATGCGTTGGGTCAAGCCATTAAAGAAAAAAAACGGGTTGTTGTCCTCATTGACGAAATTGACAAAGCGCCGCGGGACTTCCCAAATGACCTCTTGGCTGCCATTGAAAAATTGAGTTTTAAAGTACCTGAATTCAATAACGAGGAGTTTAAAAGTGAATCCGTAGCACGTCCCATTATCATTTTAACCTCTAATTCAGAGAAAAATTTGCCCGATGCGTTCCTGCGTCGTGTTATCTATTTTCACATTGATTTTCCTGAAAAAGCAGAGTTAATACGCATTTTGACCTTGAAAACAGGCATTCCAAACGATAAAGCAACGGCTTTGGTCACTCATTTTCAAAAAATACGCGACCTCGGTTTGAAGAAAAAACCAGCTACTGCGGAGATGCTCGCCTGGGCGGTTTTGCTTACATCTATTGGCTTTCCTATAGAAAAATTAGGCGGTAAATTGGCTCCTTCTGAAAAAGTGTCATTGGATACTTCTTACTCGGTTTTGGCAAAAACGCAGGAAGATTTAAAGGCTTTGAAAGCCGTTTAATTTATGAAAAACACGCAAACATATACGTTCCTCAACGCCGTACTCACCGCCTGGAAAGCGAAGGGTAAGCCCTCGGGTATTGATGCCTATTTGCGGATAACGCAGCTCGTCGAGGTATTGCCCGAAGGAACGAATTTTGCAGATTTAAAAACCCTCATTACGCCCATAGTTGTTACTTCGCCCCAGCAACAAGCTGATTTTTATGAGACGTTTGATAGGGTTTTGACCAATTTTGACATTCAAGATACCCCCTCAGTAAATTCAGGCGACACGCGGCAGGCGACACTCAAAAAATGGTTGAATTGGGCAGCTTTAAGCTTGATTGCTATCATCATCGCTTGGTTTGTTTGGCAATTTTTGAATCCAAAACCAACGCCTGCACCAACGGAAACCCTCAAACCCTTTTTCAATGTTATTGTGGACATAAAAAAGGATGCAGCAGGACGTTCTATGTCCATAAAGGATAATCTGAAATTGATAGATTCGAGTTTGGTGATTCAATTCATGTCTGATATTTCTACAACAAAAGAGCATAAATTTGCTTCTATTCTCATTGATTCTATTCAAAAAACGCTGTTTTATAAGCCTCTTGCCATTGGTGACGATACTTTTGAAATCAATATTTGCTTAACCAATGGCACATGTGATACGCTCAATTACGTTTTTAAAGTTCAAGAAAATGTTGGAAATGTCGCTAATCTACCAAGCGATTCTTTAGCGACAAAAATCTATAATCACCAACCTAAAATTGAGACATTAGTGCCCAAAGTAGAAATAAAATTATCGTTCCGAAACGCTTATATGTCGGGTTGGAAATGGTTGATTCTACTGCTTGTCGCAGGCTTTTTAAGAGCGATTTATTATATTTTAAAAGTCCGAGAAGAACAAAAACAAGAAGAGAAACAAGCCGAACAAGACGCATCCAACCTTGAACGCAAGCCCAATTCGGCTGCACCGTTTATTTGGCAAATACAGATAGAAGGTACTCAAAAAGTGAATTTTGATGCCATTTTTGCTCGTTTGACGCAACAACTGCGGCGGCGTTCTGAAATTGAACACCTTATTTTTGATGCCAAACGCACCATCAAAGCGACGATTGCAAAAGGAGGTTTGGCGACTTTCCGTTACCGTCAACCAACGCGTTCAGATGAGTATTTGTTCCTTATTGATGTTCACAATGCCCATGACCATCGGGCGCAAGTTTTTGATTTGTTGTACCGCACGCTCAACCACAGCGAAGTGCTGATTGAACGCTTTTTTTATGATGGTGACATGCGTTTGTGTTGGAATGAGACGCATCGGCACGGCATTCGGCTCAATGAATTGGCGCATCGATTTGGCACGTCTCGTTTGGTCATTGTGGGTACGGGGGCTTCGTTGATGAATCCTCAAGCGCATGAGTTGATGGAATGGACTTTTGTTTTCGATGCTTGGCGGCAACGGGTGTTGTTAACTCCCCGCGCACCGATGGAATGGAACGCGATGGAACGTAAATTGGCGACAAAATTCCGCATTTTACCCGCCAATCTCAAAGGTTTAGCCGCTTTGTCCGATACTTTTGATGCCGTTGATGCCCCCGATTTTAGGCGTTGGCGTAGTGTTAAAGACCCTGAAAATGAACCTATTGACTTGCCCGATAAACTGAATGGTGAAGCGATTATGGCACAATTGACAGCAGAATTTACAGTTTATAGAAATGGTAAAACCGATACGCGGCTGCTGGAATGGCTCGCCGCTTGTGCTGTGCCGCCCGTTTTGCATTGGGATACAACCTTGTTTTTTGGCAATTTAATCGCAGATATTTATGGTAAAAATGGCGATGAATTGGGTTTGGTTAATTTGGATAATTTATTTAAAATCAATCGCTTATCGTGGTTTTTAGAAGGTAAATTGCCTAACACAGCTCGATTAGCTTTACTTGATTTTTTAGAAAAAAAGCACCCCTCAGTATTAGAACATGTGAGAGCAGCTTGGGATAAAGTATTGAACGAAAATCTCGCTGCTGCAAGAACTGCGGCAGAGGAACGGGGCGAAGACTTCGACGCATCAGTCGCCTTCGACGATTTGCGTTTGCAGATGATTATAAACGAACTGAAACGTGGTGGAGCAGACGAAAACAAGCGGCAAAATCTATTGACGGAATTACGGAGTCTATCTCGCGGCGGCAGCAAAGCAGATATTGTTGCGCTTGAAATTTTGGAAAAAGAGCAAATTAATTCAATGAAAAGCCTTGAAGACATCAAAAAGGAACTGCATATCCGCATTGATAAAGGCGAAATAGATACAGCGATTAATGAATTATTGGATTTGACGAAGGCGCAAAATGAGGTGCAAAAACGGTTGAAAGAGATGAAATTGGAATTAAGGAAATAAAATACTATAAATTGATTATCAATTAATTAGAATTGAAATTTATTTATTACTTGTCTCAATTGCCTCCATCTTTAGATGGAGAAAAAATATTAAATCTATAATTCTCAATCTAAAGATGGTGGCAATTGAAACAAGTGAATGAGGTAATAAAATGAGTGATAAACCCAGCAAAAAGGGCGACAAAAGCCAATCGTTCCAGAGCGAAGCATCGTTTGAACCGCCTTTCGAGGCGATAAAAACGGAACTGCATACGATTGTGGACAAGCTGCAACTCGACGAGCCCTCGGATGAGCCGCCGCGTCGTCCTTTGTGGCAACGGGTGTTGATTTGGCAAATACCGATTTGGTTACTCGCTTTTCTAATCGTTTTGAGCTATAATCCAAGGGGGGACAATTGTGGTGGGGTGAAAATCAACTATAAAACACAGACTTTATGTGTTGCCAATGACAATGATTTTTTCCTTTTTGTAGAAAATTTTGCTTGTGATTATATCGAAAAAGGGGCTGTTGCTTACGATTCTCTTCAAATGGATTCGGTGGCATCGCAAACGCTACAAAGCTATTTTTCAAAACATAATTTTTCTTTGGAAGTCGAACCGACAGAGCTGGAGGTGTTAAAAGGTATGCGCAACGCACGTTATGACTCCACTTCTTTTTTGAAAAATGTGGCGGTGGCGTTTTGGAACACGGGTGTGCGGTTGCTGAATGAAGGGGAAACGGATTCGGCTTGTGTGTATTTTCGTAAATTGGAACAATGGAAAGGAGCAGATTCCGTATTGACTGCGGCGGATAGAGCGGTGATTACACGGAATTGTTTTCCCGATTTTCCAAGCTCAAGCCAAGCTGTGATACCGCCTAAAAATGGAACGAAACCGATAAATCGAGTGCCACCAAAACCAAATCCAGCCGCAAAACAACCGAATATACCCAATGTTAACCTAAAAGCGACGACTATCACCCCCTCAGTAACGTTCGGTAAAAAGCCCGATTTGCAGCCAGTTGAAACGGCAAACCGACAAAACCGACCCAATACGGCTCAACAAATACCACCTAATAATACAGGTAAAGAGCCACAAACGGGTATTATTGACCCAAAACAAAAAACTAACGACCCTTTTGAAGGACAACTGGTGTATGTGGTTGGTGGTATGTTTATGATGGGCTGCGAAAATAAAAAAGATGGTTTTTGTTTGGACAATGCACTACCTACCCACAGAGTCACTTTGAGCAGTTTTTCTATTGGCAAATATGAAGTAACGCAAAAACAGTGGCGCGAAGTGATGGGTACAGACCCCAGCAATAATAAAAATTGCGATAATTGCCCAGTTGAAAGTATCAGTTGGAATGATATTCAAGCATTTTTACAAAAACTAAATGCGTTAACGAAGAAAAATTATCGCTTACCAACAGAAGCAGAATGGGAATATGCCGCAAGAGGCGGCGGCGGTAAGACATCCCGAGGCTTTTCATACAGTGGTAGTAACAGAATTGATGAAGTCGCTTGGTACAAGTCGAATTCAAATGGAAAGACTTATCCTGTTGGTCAAAAAAAAGCCAATGAATTAGGTCTATTCGATATGAGTGGTAATGTATCAGAATACTGTCAAGACTTTTATGAGGATAGTTTCTACAAAAATAGCCCAACTAAAAACCCGACAGGACCGCCAAAAGGTTCTACTTACGTTTTACGCGGCGGTTCGTGGTTCAATGAAGCAAGTTATTGTTTAAATTCTTACCGAGTTAGCAACTCTGTTGGTGATTTTAATTTTGGTTTCCGTTTGGCAGTTGGGTCGGATTAACCTTTGGTTTCGGATTGAATCCTAATTCAAACCATTCCCTCAGTATTTTCCTAAAAAAGGTGCATTTTTGCCAAAAAAATAAAACAATTTAATATTATAGCCCTTATTTTTGTCAAATCATTATCACACTATGAATAGAAAACTCAATTTTACTTCAGATGGTTATTTAACCCCGGTTGATGGTATAGAGTCAAATTTAAAAACGTTTAGAAAAAACTTTGTAGAGCATTTTTCATCCTTGAAAACAAGGCAGTATCTTTTTGATAATTACCTTGAATATTTAACGAAAGCTGATGCTCAATTAGATATTTCAAAAAAAGGTTTTATTAAATTGAAAATCAATAACTTATGAAAGCTGCAACAAAACATATGTCAAGTAATGCCATCTTAAACCTCTTAAATCTAATAGGTGATTGCGATAATAATCTTTCTATCCTTCGACAGTCGGGTGAATCAGAAACAGGTTTGATGATGCGACAAGAAAAGCATTTGAAAAACCAATATTGCAAAGAACTCAATTCGCTTTTGGAAAAAGACAAATTGAGAATAAAAGTTATTGAAATTTGAGTTTTGCACCCCCCTCAGTATTTTCAGACAATCGTGGAGTATGTCCAAATTTTAAACCTAATCATAATGTCCTTTCATAGAAAAGACAATGATTAAATCATCTGTCACCTCATAAATAAGCCGATGTTCGTCGGTAATTCTGCGCGACCACGAACCTTCTAGATTTCCTTTCAATGGCTCTGGTTTGCCGATACCTTCGAAAGGTGTTCGTTGACATTCTTTCAAAATACGGAGAATACGTTGAAACATTTTGCGGTCTTCTGTCAGCCAATCTTCCACTTGATTGAAGGCATTTGGCTCAAATTTGACACTTCTCATAGCGTCTCTACCATTTTATTTTTTTCAAATTCTGCCAAAATGTCTGTTGGTGTTGTATTATCATCCATAGCTTTCTCATAGAGTTCATCGAAGGCTTCGGGAGAAAAAAGGTAAGACGTCTTAGTTTCGGTAGTAAAGACATCATTTGAAGAAGGGCTGTTCTCTTTGATTTTAACAAAACGCAATTGCTGCAAAAGTTTGGCAACAAATGCATATTCGCTTTCTGGCACTTGAATGACTAATTCTTTCATTGTTTTAAATTTTAAAACAAAAGTAAAGCAAAAATTTGAATTAAAAAACTAAAAAGTTGAGTCCCCAAAGCGGTTTATTTGACCAAAATAGATGTTTAAGAAGATTTAAAAGCTTTAAATGAGGCTTTAATATTAAACGCATGCTTATTATTTATCTGAAAAATTAGCTATTTCCTCTGCAATAATACGCTCAATAATGACCAAAGCAGACGGAATTTCATTCGAAATTACATCCCAAAGAATGTCGTAATCAAGTCCAAAATAATGATGAATCAGTTTATCCCGTAAACCTGCCAAACCACGCCATTCAATTTCAGGGTACTTTTTTCGAAGGCTTTCGGGCAATTGTTTTGTCGCTTCACCTATGATTTCGAGGCTTCGAGCAAAAGCTCGGTTGAGGTCTTCATTTTGAAAAATATCCTCTTGCGTCAAGCCTTTTGAACGGTTGACCAAATACGACATTTCAATCCGAATGTGTTGTAAAATTCAATCGGTGAGCGAGACATATTCCAATTCTTTCAAGATATGTGGTTTGATAAAAGGGCTAACGCCTTCGGGTGTTACAACTTCGACTTCGCGGTGAAGCAAATCTTCTAAAAAATAAGTCAATCGAATAAAGTTTTTGTAGGTCTTTTTGTCTTTTTCAAACTCTACCCAAATATCCACATCACTGTCTTCGTGCGCCTCGTCGCGGACGAACGAACCAAAAAGTCCCATGCGTGCAATGCCAAATTGAAGGATTGCACGGTTGTTCAACCTTAGAAGTGATAAGACTTGTGCTTTATTTTGAGTAGTGACCATGATGTTCAATTTTCAACAAAAGTAAAGTATTAATTTGGATTTAAGGATAAAAAACGAACAATTATAGACGTATCAAGGCGTAAACAACCCCTTTATCACTTTCCCAAAATAGCATTGTGCATACTCAGGTGCATAATTCGAAGGCGGACATTCATCATAGTACCATGTTTTTTTTGTGCCATCAGCTTGTGTCCATTCCACATAATAGACGAACGTATCAGCACATTGGCTTTTCCAATTTTGATTGGGCAAGTCCTTCATTTCCTTTGGAAATGCTGTAGTAAAGGCATTGGCAATGAGAAATTTCTCATTGGGCAATAGACTGTCGCCTTTAGTAGAAACGCTGAAAAGCTGCCCATTTTTGATTTTAAAAGTGCCTTGTCCCTGACCACTAAATCCGCCTGTGCTACCGATTATGAAGACATCATTGGCTTGTAATCGTAGATTTACCGAAGTATAACAATCTGCGCTCACTGTACTTTTATGACATGATGCGCTCATTAATGTAAGAGTAACGAAAAGAAAGAGATACTTATCCATGTTTGAAGAATTTAAGAAAATGATGAATGATGAATGATAAATAACGAATTTGCAATCATTTAAAAATCCACGTTTTGCAAATTCATCAATTATTATTTATCATTCATCATTGTTATAGACAGTTGAAAACGTCTTTTGGTTGGGTTGTCTGTCTAATACCCCTCAGTATTTTACAAAAAAATGATAGGTGAAACGACCTTTTTCTTATTTTCACGACTTCAAATCAATTTTATAAACCAGACTTTAAATCATTCAAAATGAAAAAACCACTGTTTGTCGTTTTCCTTTTCCTTAGTTTTTCTCTTTCAGGGCAAAAAAAAGCACTCTCCTATTATTTACCCGAAACAGTCAGTTATGATAAAAATATCCCTACACCAGAGCAATTTTTGGGCTATCAAGTCGGCGAGCAACACGTCAGTCACGACCAACTTGTGGCGTATATGCGCGAACTCGACAGATTAAGTGACCGCATCACTTTGGAGGTTGTAGGTCGCAGTTATGAGTATCGTCCAATGATGATTTTAACCATTACTTCGCCTGAAAATCATCGGAATTTGGATAAAATCAAGGCAGAACATGTGAAATTGACCGACGCATCCCTATCAAGCAGTCTTGACGTATCGAAGATGCCAATAGTCGTTTATCAAGGTCATTCTATTCATGGCAATGAGCCGAGTGGCGCGAATGCAGGGCTTTTGGCAGCTTACTATTGGGCAGCGGCACAAGGCAAAGAGGTGGAAGATGCGTTACAAAATGTCGTTATTTTGTTCGACCCCTCATTCAATCCCGATGGTTTGCAGCGTTTTAGTCAGTGGGTGAATATGCACAAAGGTAAAAATTTAGTAACTGATCCCAACAATCGCGAATTTAGTGAGGTATTTCCATATGGGCGTACCAATCACTACTGGTTTGACTTGAATAGAGATTGGTTGGTGCAGCAACAGCCCGAATCAAAAGGGCGTGTGCAGGTTTTCCATGATTGGAAGCCCAATATTTTGACTGACCACCATGAGCAAGGCAGTAATGCCACATTCTTTTTTCAGCCCGGTGTGCCTGCGCGTACGAATCCTTATACGCCTGTGAAAAATCAAGAGTTGACGGGTAAAATCGCTGCATTTCATGCCAAAGCCTTGGATAAGATTGGTTCTCAATACTTTACAAAAGAAAATTATGATGATTTTTATTATGGTAAAGGCTCTACTTATCCCGATGTGCAAGGCAGTATCGGCATTTTGTTCGAGCAAGCTTCGTCGCGGGGTCATGCACAACGCACAACAAATGGCATTTTGACTTTTCCATTTACTATTCGCAATCAGTTAACGACTTCGTTTTCAACCATTGAAGCAGCTCAAAACTTGCGCGTTGAGTTGTTGAATTATCAGCGTGATTTTTTTAAGAATGCTGCCTCCGATATGGCAAAAGACAAGGTAAAAGCCTACGTTTTTGGTGAAAAATACGACCGTACACGTTTGGGACAGTTTGTCGATATGTTGCGCCGCAATCGGATTCACGTTTATGAATTGGGGCAAAATGTTCAAAACTTTGAAAAAGGTTCTGCTTACGTAGTGCCGCTTGATCAGACACAATATCGCTTGATAAAAGCCAATTTTGAGCGTTATCCAGATAGTTTTTTCAAGGATTCTCTGTTTTATGATATTTCAACGTGGACATTACCTTTGGCTTTTAATCTGAATTTGACGACGATTGAAAACAGCCTGTCAACAGGTCTATTAGGGAAAGAAGTCATGGAATCTGTTTTGCCCATTGGTGAAATTGTAGGAAATACAAAAAGCGATGTTGGCTATGCTTTTGAATGGGATGATTACTTAGCACCACAGCTTTTGAACGCTTTGATGAGTGAGAATTTGAGGGCAAAGGTGCTGACCAATACCTCTAAAATTGAGGCAAATACTGAGGGGGGCAAAACATTGAACGTTGGTTCTATTTTTATTCCTGTTCAAGACCAAGGAAAATCAAGTGAGGCGATTTTTACTTTAATCCAAAACGAAGTAAAAAAGACGGGCGTTACCGTTTTTGCCTTAAAAACAAGCCTCGCTACTGAGGGGGTGGATATGGGCAGCCCTTCTACGTTAGCCATTAGAAAACCGAATGTTGCGCTGCTTGTTGGCGAAGGTGTGACGAATAACGATGCGGGTGAGGTGTGGCATTTGCTTGACACACGTTATAATATGCAAGTGACGCTTTTAGATGTCGCTTCTGCCCGTTGGCGACTTGATGGCTATACGTGTGTGATTATGCCCGATGGCAGTTATTCGGCAGCTGTTGCAGGACGTATTAAGGAATATTTGTCGTCTGGTGGTACTGTGGCGGCTTTTGGTAAAGCCGTTAGATTCTTGAAAACCAATGATTTATGTAATGTTGAATTTAAAACATTGAAACCAACAACCACAAAAGACAAACGCCGTGCTTACAATTCAAGTGATGAAGAAGAAGGTACGCAACAGATTCGAGGGGCAATATTTGAAGCAGAAACAGACTTGACGCATCCGCTTTTATATGGTTATCGGAGTCCGAAAATACCTGTTTTCAGAGAGGAAAAAGACTTTTTTGAATTACCGACGAATACGTACTCTGCGCCTTTGGTTTATACATCAAATCCATTGATGAGTGGCTATTTGTCTTCAAAAAACAAGGAACTGGCTAAAAGTGCGGCGACAATTGTCGTCAGTGCTGTTGGTTCAGGTCGAGTGATTGCGATGGTTGACAATCCTAATTTTCGTGCTTTTTGGTATGGTACGAATAAATTGATGGCAAATATGGTGTTTTTTGGGAACTTGATAAAATCGGGAACGATGGAAACGGCGAAGCCTGCGAAAGAATGAGTCTATCGAAGAAGGTAATTACTTAGCTTAGACCACAGATGACGCTGATTTGACGAATTTTCACTGATTTTTTCTTGATGCTTTGGTACACACGTAAGAATAAAAATGCCTCACTTCGGTTATCCAAAGCGAGGCATTTTTATTCACCATTCACCATTAAAACATTCACCATTACTATGCTGCTATTGCCATGACAAGAGCTGTCAACTTAATATTAACCCGCGAGACGATGCCCGGTTTGATTTTCACTTTGTCCATCACCACCGTTTCGTAGCCTTCTGCTTCGATGCGTAACTGAATAAGTTCTGGCGAGAGTTGCAAGAAACTGTAGCGACCATTTTTGTCAGTTGTGCATACTTTGTCGGTGCCAACAATCATGACTTTTACATTTTGGATGCCTTTCTTTGCGCCTTCCAGCAAGATTTGACCTTTGATGCCCGCTTGCTTTGTACCTTGCGCTTTCTTTTTCAGATTGTTGTAATTGAAATCGTCCAGCAACGCAGCATTATCTTTGAAAAAACTGGCGGCATCATCCAACATATCCATCAAATCCATGTACAAGGCATTATTGAGTTCTACTTTTTCTGTCGTTTGCTCTTGACCCGTTTCATCGGCGTTTTGTAAATCGTCGTGCAATTTTTTGTAAAGTGCTTGAATATCTTTCAATTTTTGCGGAAAATCAGCAGGCATATTGTCTTTGACCGTCGGTTTTTTGACACTGACTTCCAACTCGGCGGCGTGTTCTACCACGAAAGGCACGGCGGCACTCATCAAGGAAGTTGTTTTTGTCCAGCCACCTTTTTTAGCATCTTTCAATATATTTTCGCCCGCACCGCGATACATCGTGTCCAATTCGCCTGCGTGGTAGGCATCTTTGATATAAGACAACAGTATCTCGTAGTAATAAAGAAAATCCGCTTTACATTTAGTCAAAGCAATTTTCGTCAAATCGTAATTGATGTAACGCCCATTATAATCGGGCAGATTATCCACCTCATCAATGGCGGCTAATTTTTCATCAATATACTCATCGGTATATTTTGCTTTATGAGCCGCAAAAGCGGGTAAATTTTTGCGGCAAACCCGCCATCCTGCGCGTGCTAAGATGTAAAAAGCATCTTGACCGCATTTGTATTTCGCTACAGCCATTTTAAAAAATGTTTGAATTATAAAATAAAAATTAATCACAAAATCAACTCTATTTAAGCATCTCCTATTTGGATACAACAAATCAATAAACTATTAAAATGTTGATAATAAATGGGATAACATCACTGCCAAACGAGATAAGCCTTGTTCCAATCAAGATAAACATCGCTGCCAAACAAGATAAGCCTTGTGCCAATCGAGATAAGCATCTCTGCCATACGAGATAAGCCTTGTGCCAATCAAGATAAACATCGCTGCTAAACGAGATAAGCCTTGTTCCAATCGAGATAAACATCACTGCCAAACGAGACAAGCCTTATTCTAATCGAGATAAACATCACTGCCAACAGAGAATACGCAGCCTCTTAGCCAGACCACTTATACGCCTTTGAGCAAAGTATGAATCACTAAATCGCAAACTTCTCATAAGTCTTTACTTATATGTATTTTGTATCAAAAACCGTGACAGTTTTGTTTTTTTGTGAAATTAATATGTGATTTTTTTTATTTTTATATTTAGTAACAAATTAGAAACAAGTTACACCTCATCTATCATCTTGAAACCCCTCATTTTCAACGAGGGGAAAAGCTCCCCCCTCGCTGCATCTATCATCTATTCAAAACATCACATAAACAAGGCATTTGATGTGATGTTTTGAATAGATGATAGATGCAGGGGTGGATGATTATTGTCCACCGATTGAAAATCGGTGGTTTCAAGATGATAGATGTGATTGGTGCGATGTTTTATGTTATGCACAAAATGAAATGGATAATACCGTTACTGTCTTCTGACCACAGAAGATATTCAATATCTCAAAGCCTAAATTACAAGCGAAAGTGGTTAAAGCAACGCACGACTCACATCTAACATCTTGTAATCATCGATTTCAAGATGATAGATGTGATTGGTGCGATGTTTTATGTTATGCACAAAATGAAATG
>JANOAU010000103.1:0-2102 GCA_031411275.1 Saprospiraceae bacterium
GTCAAATTTTGAGGCTTTTGCCTCAAAATTTGACTTCGCTCCATAAAAACTACTATAGTACGCTTTTTGAGCGAAGCGAAAAACAGTGAGTGAATGGTCTAATTTGTTTTGTGAAGGCAATACATAAAAATTTAAATAACAAGACAATGAATCTAAACATAGATAGTCAGAAAATAAACACCTACGATGCCATCGTCGTCGGCTCAGGTATGACAGGCGGTTTCGCTGCCAAAGAATTGACTGAACGCGGTCTGAAAGTATTGATGATTGAACGCGGTCGTGAAGTCAAACACGTTGAAGGATACGATACGGCCATGAAAGAACCGTGGGATTTTCAACACCGAGGACGTGTAACGGCTCATTCTGCCGAAGAATTGTGGGCAAACAAGCGTTTCAGTGGCTTAGCCAATGAAGAAACAGATGGCTTTTTTACCAACGACAAAAACAATCCGTACATCGAGAAACGGCCGTTTGATTGGATTCGCGCTTATCATACAGGCGGCAAGTCTATGCACTGGGGCAGACAGTCGTATCGGTGGAACAAACAAGACTTTGAAGCCAATGCCAAAGAAGGAATAGGCGTTGACTGGCCCATTCGTTACGAAGATTTAGAAAAATGGTACACGTATGTCGAGAAGTTTGTCGGCATCAGTGGACAAAAAGAAGGTTTAGACGTATTGCCCGATGGTCATTTCTTACCAGCTATGCCGATGTCTGCACCAGAGGCGTATTTTAAGAAAAAGTTGATGGAAAAGCTGAATCGTCCTGTTACCATTGGACGTGTTGCCAACTTGACGCAGCCACAAGAAGAACATACGGCATTGGGTAGGGCTTCATGTCAATACCGCAACAAATGTTCACGGGGTTGTCCTTATGGGGCGTATTATAGTTCTTTGTCGGGGGCGATTCCCGCTGCTAATAGAACAAAACGTTTGACAACGCTGCACGATTCTATTGTTTCTGAGATTATGTATGACGAAAAAAAGGGTAAAGCAACAGGTGTGCGGGTCATCAATCAAAAGACAATGGCTGTGCAAGAGTATAATGCTAAAATTATTTTCCTCAATGCAGGCTCTATGAATACGGCGGGCTTGATGCTCAATTCAAAATCTCATCGTTTCCCAACAGGTTTAGGCAATAACAGCGACCAAGTGGGACGCAACATCATGGATCATCATCTCGGCGTGGGCGCAAATGCGACTATTGAAGGTTTTGAAGACGATTATATCTTTGGGCAACGCCCAAATGCCTTGTATATCCCTCGTTTTAGGAACTGGGGAAGTGATAAACAAAAATCTTTTCTACGCGGCTATGGCTATCAAGGTGGGGCAAGCCGTGCGGGTTGGAATAGAGGCATTAATGCTGATGGTTTTGGCGCAACTTTCAAGGAAGACTTGACCAAACCAGGTAGTTGGACGATTGGTTTCGGCGGTTTCGGCGAAGTTTTACCGAACCCAAACAACCGTATGTATCTTGATGCTGCTAGGAAAGACAAATGGGGTATTCCGATGATTGTGTTTGATGCCGCTTTTGGTGAAAATGAGATAGCGATGCGCAAAGATATGATGACTTCCGCTATGGAAATGCTCGACGCAGCCGGTTTCAAAAACATAACGGGTAATAATCGCCAAGACACGCACTTAGGGTTGGGTATCCACGACATGGGTACGGCGCGCATGGGTCGAGATGCTAAAACCTCGGTTCTCAATGCGTTCAACCAAGTCCATGCGTGCAAAAATGTGTTTGTTACTGACGGGGCGGCGATGGCTTCGTCGTCGTGTGTCAATCCATCTATTACATATATGGCATTGACGGCGAGAGCAGCAGACTTTGCGGTGGCAGAGTTGAAAAAGAAAAATCTTTAAAAACTCTGCACAAGTTTCAATTCCCTCCATCTTTAGATGAATGAAAAATAAATAAGGGTTCTCTATGAAAACTCTGCACAAGTTTCAATTGCCTTCATTGATGTATGCTAATTTATCCGCACGGTTAATTGTAAAAAATAGGTTCAAAAAATATGGTTTACTTGTCTGATTTGTTTTTGATAAATTGTGCTTCAAAATTACTGGGTGTTTGGTAATTTAATGCTGAATGAATCCTTT
>JANOAU010000104.1:0-61120 GCA_031411275.1 Saprospiraceae bacterium
ATAAAAAACCGACCCCTCAGTAAAAGGTCAGTTTTTTTTCTAATTTACTCATAACTCATCATTCATAATTCAAAATTAAACCCAAGTTTTAAATAATCCTGATATTTACTTTCATCAAAGCTATAAAGCTGTGCGGGACGATGAGCGACCCCCCTCAGTATAGAACCTTCTTTTAGGATATTCATTTTTAAAATCTTAGTCCTAAAATTTCGTTTGTTCAGTTCTTTGCCTAAAATTCTTTCATAGAGTTTCTGCAACTGAGTTAAGGTAAAATATTGAGGCAACAACTCAAACCCTATAGGTTGATAACGCACTTTGCCTCGTAATCTTTGAATTGCCATATCCATAATATCAGCATGATCAAAAGCCAAAGACGGTAAGGCATCAATCGGAAACCAACGAACATCCTGTGCATCAGAGTCGGCGCCAATTTTATGTTGTGCTAAATTAATTAAGGCAAAATACACCACCGTCACCACGCGTCCTCTGGGGTCTCGATTGGGCGTACCTATTGTATAAAGTTGTTCAATAAAAACATCAGATACACCTGTTTCTTCTTTTAACTCCCGTAAGGCAGCCTCTACTAAAGGTTCGTTCATATCTACAAAACCCCCTGGCAATGCCCAATTTCCTTTATAGGGGTCGTGTCCACGTTGTATCAAGAGTACTTTAAGCAGACTGGATTCATCGAGACCAAAAATAACACAGTCAACTGTCAATCTGGGGCGAGGGTATTCGTAAGTATATGCCATTTTATTTGTGATTGGTAATGGATTGTTGGTTAATGGTGTCATTTGTGATAGGTTAGTATATATATGAAAGGTATGAAACCCGAATAAAGCAAACCCATGACGACAAAATTACGCTTAGTTTTACAAAAAAACTAACTCCATTCTTTTTTACTTGCCATAATCACATTTTTTCTTCCTCAACGTTAAAGGTAGAGGCAATTCCTTATCCAGTGAAGCGTTTCCATTTAACATTAAAAATAAAAAATGAAGTTTAAAGTCCTATTTTTCAGCTTATTGGGGTTGAGTATTATCACCATACATTCATCATTCACCCTTCATACATCATCATTCACCTTTCAATATTTGCCATTCACCACCAACTGCGATATATCGAAACAGCAGCATTCACCATCAACATGGCGTGAGTACAAAAGTTTTGAAGGCAAATTTCGTGTACTTGTTCCCGAAGGTGAGATGATTGAAAAGGTGTCAAAAATAAAAACAGCCGTTGGTGAACTACCTTACCACACCTTTTTGAATCGTCCGAAAGAAAAAAGCCCTGAAAATGTCTTTTATCTTGTCAACTATTGCGACTACCCAAAAGGCACTTTTCATCCCGATTCGACCGAACTCATCAAAGAGTTTATGACCACAACCATCGAATCTTCTGCCAAAAGTGTGGGCGGTATCGTCACTTATTCAGGTGATATTGAGCAACTTCGCAGTATGGGGAAAATTTGGCGTGTTCAATACAACAACGATAGAGCCTTGATAAAAAGCAAATGTTTCCTTGTCGGTGACCGTTTTTATATGATTCAAACCATGATGTTACGTGAAAAAGCCATGAACCCAACAGCCGATAAATTCCTTGATTCATTCCAGTTCTTTTAATATTTTCCTTATTTTGCACACACAATTTTGATTGATATACAATATATAAAACTATTTATCAATTTGATAAATAGAAATTATTACAACTTGTTATATCTTTTTTTATATCCTCTTAATTTTACAAATAATGAAAGTAATGATACGCCTTGTGTTGTGCCTATTCCTTTTTGAAAATTGCCAAAATGAATCAAAAAATACCCAAATTGGTAGTAAAACGATTGATTTAATGCCATCAGTGCCACAAATAGTTTATGACCATCCAACCTTAATATCCACCACAGCAATAGATTCAATGCACACACCGCATTCTGTAGTATCTTTTGCTTTTAATAAAACTGTTGAAAAAATTGATACAACTGTTGTCGGTGAATTTCATTTGCTCGAATCCCTTGAAAAAAAGCAAATGAAATTACCTCAATCGTATATTGTAGCCGGTACAGCTTTTTGGGCAGGTTTGCAAGTCATTATAGCTATTGATTCTACTGCTGACCGCTACATTATCAAACGGCAATATCAAGATGAAGGCGGCTCTGGGAAAGAATTATTTGAAACAATCAAAACTTTTCCAAAATAGCCCCCTCAGTATTTTTGTGAATAAACAGTGTTTTTTTGCGCGATTTATCAATTATCATTCATCAATAAGCACTCTACCCAAATTGTTATTCTATTTTTGCACAAAAATAACGAGATGAAAATTTGTGTTTTCCCAGGGTCATTCGACCCTATAACTTCTGGTCATGCTGATATTGTGCAACGTGCTTTGCCCATTTTTGATAAAATCATCATTGCTATTGGTACAAATTCCCAAAAAACGAGCCTCTTTTCGTTGGAACAACGGAAGCAGTGGATACGCGATGTCTTTGCCCATGAGCCAAAAGTCGAAATTGGTACTTTTGAAAAACTAACAGCCGATTTTTGTAGAAAAGTGGAGGCTAAGTGGATACTTAGAGGGCTCAGAAATGCCTCTGATTTCGATTATGAAAAAACCATCTCACAACTTAACTTTATTGTTGGGAATGGTGTAGAAACCATGTTTTTGATTTCTCGACCCCAGTTTTCTCATATTTCATCTACCATTGTTCGGGAAATCATTAAAGGTGAAGGAGATGCTTCGCCATTTTTACCCCCTCAAATTAAAACCTATCAGATGTCTGAAAATAATAGATAAAAAACAACTAACACTAACAAACACCCAGTTACTTGTTAACTGGATTACTATTCAAAAACAATCCTCTATGAAGACGCTCACGACCTTTGTATTATCATTATTTTTTACGGCTGCCCTTTTTGCCCAAAACCTTTCCATCGGAACGGTTTGGTATTACCACCAAAGTGCTTTGTTTGGCGAAAATGGTAATTATATCAAAATGCAAATTGTTGGCGATTCAACGATTGATGGTAAAGTATGTAAAAAATTTACGGGCGGTTTTGGCTGTTCTAAAATCCCAGTTAGAGGCGAATTTGTCTATATCGAAAACAAAAAAGCCTATCGCTACGATTTTGACCGTAAACGTTTTTGGCTTCTGTATGATTGGTCTGCCCGCATTGGCGATATTGTGACCATTTATGTGCCGCAACCCACTGTTGTTGATTCGTTCAAAATCCGTATTGATTCTGTAACCGTTTGGACACCCAACGGTGAACCACTTATTGTTCAAAAAACGTCGCGGGTGGGAGCGAGCCGTTGGATTTATGCCAGTCAACAAATTATCGAGAAAATTGGGGCAAATGCCGTCTTTTTTCCTCAATCAACGGGTTGCGACCCTGTTCAGTTTGGCAGTATTCGCTGTTTTAATGAACCGAATCAGTTGGAAGTCAAATTCGTAACCTATAAATGTGACTCTATCATTGTTCGCGTTGGCACAAGTGATATTCTAAGCCAAAGGCAAATAACTGTTTTTCCGACCCCCTCAGTATCCGACCTTAATATAATGATAGATGAACCTATTATAGGTGGATTTTCGATAGACATACTGAACTCTTTAGGGCAAAATGTTTGGCATACTCACAAGCCTATCTATGATATCAATAAATCAATTGATATAAACACTTGGCAGTCAGGTGTTTACAATATCATTTTTAAAGATAAAGACGGCGGTAAGTTGAATCGGACATTTGTGAAAATTTAACCCCGTCAGTATTTGCCGCTTATTTATGAGCAAATTATTACCTTTGCGGCGCATTTAGATAGTTAAGTAGTTAGAAGTAAATAGTCGTGTGTATTGAGACGTATAAACGATTGACTATCAACTTATTCGAGTTCACATACGCATGTCATAACTACTTAGGTGACACGAATTGCACAAATCATACGCATAAAAGGATAAGTTTTTTCTTTTTCTTTAAAGATACCACCACAAAATGTATTAGAAATCATTGGCGTAATTTGTGCAATTCGTGTCACCTAAGTAATTACCTAATATCTTAATGCTCATGACTAATTAAATGCTTAATAACAGTTTTTTTACCAAATAAAAATCAACCAATCCATTTATGTCTAACGCATTTTATCACACACCCAAAACCGTCAACGAGCCGCTATTAGGTTATAGCAAAGGTTCACCTGAAAAATCAGCTTTGAAAAAAGCTCTTGCGGATGCTAAATCCAAACAAGTGGATATTCCGATGTATATCGGTGGCAAACACGTCACGACTTCTGAAAAAGTGACCATTCATCCACCACATGAGTTGAAACATACACTCGGTCATTACAGCAAAGGCACTAAAGAACATGCGGAACAAGCCATTGAAGCCGCCATGAACGCTAAAAAAGCATGGGAAGATATGGCATGGCAAGACCGCGCCGCTATTTTTCTGAAAGCAGCTGACCTCTTGGCAGGGCCCTATCGCGCCCGTATGATGGCGGCAACGATGCTTTGTCAATCGAAAAATGCATATCAAGCAGAGATAGATTGCATTGCTGAACTCGCTGATTTTTGGCGTTTTAATGTTCAATTTTTAACAGAAATATATAATCAACAACCCAATAGCTCGGCAGGCGTTTGGAATCGGACGGAATACCGCGCTTTGGAAGGCTTTATTTTTGCATTAACGCCCTTCAATTTTACGGCAATTGCAGGAAATCTACCTGCCGCACCTGCTCTTTGTGGCAATGTAGCCGTTTGGAAACCCGCTGAATCTCAAATTTATTCGGCATGTGTCATCATGGATATTCTCGAGGAAGCGGGTTTGCCAGCAGGAGTCATTAACTTGATATATGTGGATGGACCAACAGCAGGTGAAGTCATTTTTTCGCACCGTGATTTTGCGGGTTTGCACTTTACAGGCAGCACAACGACCTTCAACCGCTTGTGGCAAACAATAGCGACGAATTTGTCAAAATACAAGTCTTATCCACGTATTGTAGGCGAAACAGGGGGAAAGGATTTTGTTATGGTACATCCTTCTGCCCATGCTAAAGCGGTTGCAACAGCCTTAAGCCGTGGTGCATTTGAGTTTCAAGGTCAAAAATGCTCGGCAGCATCGAGGGCATATATTCCTCAATCGTTGTGGAATGATGTGAGAAATTACCTCATTGAAGACGTAAAATCCATGAAAATGGGTACAACAGAGGACTTCACAAACTTCGTCAATGCAGTGATTGACGAAAAAGCCTTCGACAAAATCAGTAGTTATATCGCTGAGGCGAAAACGGCAAAAGGAGCAGACATCATTGTAGGCGGTAATGTCAACAAGTCAGAGGGTTACTTTATTGAACCAACCGTTATCGTTGTGGACACCCCTCAGTATGCGACGATGTGCGAAGAGATTTTTGGCCCCGTTTTAACGATTTTTATTTACGAAGACAATGATTTTGAAAAAACACTGGATATTTTGGATGCTACATCGCCTTATGCCTTGACAGGTTCCATATTTTCAACAGACCGCGCAGCCGTTGCTGTGGCGACAGACAGGCTTCGTCATGCAGCGGGTAATTTTTATATCAATGACAAACCGACGGGTGCCGTCGTGGGTCAACAACCTTTTGGTGGCGCACGATTGAGTGGGACGAATGACAAAGCAGGGTCGGCATTGAACCTTTATCGTTGGTTGTCGGCGCGTACCATTAAGGAAACTTTTGTATCTCCAACCGACTATCGCTATCCTTTTTTAGCAGAAAATTGATTGTTAAAAAATAAAAATGTTTAAAAAGTAAGAAAGGAAGTGCATTTGTGCATTTCCTTTTTTATATTTGAAGATAAATTACTTTTAAAAACAACTCTAATGGGCGTAACAATTCACTATCGGGGCAAACTGAAATCTCCAGACCTCGTAACTCCCTTGATGGATGAAGTCGAGGAAATTTGTATTTCTAATAACTGGCACTATCAATTACTCACTGACAGTCAACCCAGCAATGCAGATTTATCCGACCCTTTTTTGAGTGACGAGTATGATACGGATTTTGAGAATGATAATTTTCAAGGCGACTTACGCGGCATCACTTTTGAACCCCACGAGGAATCTGAAACCGTTACTTTTCTATTTGATACTGAGGGGGTCTTGCGTTCCATTTTTTCAGGTATTTTTAAGAAAAAAGGAAAATATACTTGGTGTTTTGTCAAAACACAATTTGCAGGAATGGATACACATATCCGCATCATCAATTTGATGGCTTATTTGAAAAAAAAATATTTCAAAAAATTTGAGATTCACGACGACGGAGGCTACTATCCAGATAATAACACAAAAGAATTACAAAGCCGAATAGACTATCTGAACAATGCAATAGCGACCGTACATGATGTTTTTGAAAATATAAGTATCAACACCTCAAAATCGCCTGATGATTTTATTGAAGATATAAAAGATGCTCTTTCAGCTTCATTCAAAGATGCCAATATTCAAATCATTAAAATTGACCCCCTCAGTATGATGTCCGATATGCTCAAAAATTTGAAAGAATCAACAGAAAACGAAGCTAAACCCAAGAAAAAACGCAAAAAACGCAAAGATACTGACGAGGATATTGATTTACCCTTTTAAGGAAATGATGAAATATAGATGATGAAATATGAAAAAAGCGACTTTCCTCAAATTACTGAGGGGGTCGCTTTTTTCATATTTCATCATTCATATTTCATCATTTCCCCCTGCCTTGCATCAAAACGACAATGGTATAGAAAAGAATCTTAAAATCAAGCGAAAGCGACATATTTTCGATATAGAGAATATCGAATTTCAAACGCTGTATCATTTCATCTACCGTCGAAGCATACCCATATTTGACCTGTCCCCAGGAGGTAATGCCTGGACGTATCTTCAATAAGTGCCGAAAATGCGGCGCACGTGCCATGATTTGGTCAATATAAAATTGCCGTTCAGGTCGAGGACCCACTAAAGACATTTCGCCAATCAAAACATTGTAAAATTGAGGTAATTCATCAAGCCGCCATTTCCGCATGGTGGCACCCCAAGGCGTACAACGGTCGTCATCTGTACGTGAGAGCATAGGGCCTTCTTGTTCAGCATCCAGATACATTGAACGGAACTTAATGATTTTGAAGGGTTTACCGTTCAATCCGACACGTTCTTGAAAATAAAAAATAGGACCTTGGGAGGAAATAAGTACCCGCAAAGCGATATAAGTATAAATCGGTAAAAGCACAATAATACCTGTAATACTGACAGTAATATCAATTAAACGCTTGACAACTTGTTGCCAATAGGGCATCAGTTCCTGCCGAATTTCGATGAGGACGGCACCGTATAAGTGATTCATTTTCACGATGCCAACCATGATATCATACATATCTGGTATGACTTTTATGAGGATGCGGTCGCCAAAGTCAAACATCACATCCAAAATATGCTTCATGCGACCATGTTCACTCGTTTCAATGGCAACAATGACCTCTTCGATGCCTTGTTCGGTGATGATATTTGACAAGTCTTCGATAGTGCCCAGTTTCTTTAAGTGGTGTTCTAAAACATTCGTTGAATTGCCATTTGAATCAACAAAACCGACAAAATTATAGCCTAATTTTTTCTCACGCCCTGTAATTTCTTCATACAATTCCAACGCATTATGGTTTCCACCTATAATAAGGGTTCTAAAACTGATAAGACCTGATTTCAATCGCCGACTCGCCCGCGTCAGTAGAATCATGCGTACCGTCACTGTCCAAAAAAAATGTAAAATGAATAGGGCTAAAAAAGAGCGATAATAAGACGCATAACCCGTTACGAAATCATCAAGAATGAGCGTGAAGAATAAAAACAAGACACCAAAAAAGGTTAGAAAAAACGTTCGTGCTATCGTGGTCAAGCGGGAAAGGCGATAAATATCTCGATATTTGTCGAAAATAGCATAAAAAAGAATCCAACCAATAGGAATGAGTATCACCCCTGCTGCAAATTTTTGGTCATTCAATATCTCAAAACTACCCCATTTTACCTCTTCAACAGCCCATTTTCGATATAAAAAGAAACACGTCCAAGCCACCATCGCTGTCAAAAAGTCAGCGGCGGAATATACGATAGTGTCAATACGGCGTTGTTTTGTCATTTCCCCAATCGGCTTATCGTTGTAGTAATTTAATATTATCAATCAAAACGGTTGCCGTTGAGATAGAATCAGGTAATAGGCTTTTAAAAACAATTTGAAAATCAGTCAGACGCATGGCTTTAACATCATTCGTTAGGTTTATATACGTTTTATTCCAGACATCAGTTGGGAAGAGGGTCACTATATAGGTTGTTAAACCAGAAGAATTCGTTGCGCTCGAACCAAACACACCCACAGCAAGCGGCGATTGCGTTTTATAGTGCATTTCGAGATAAATACTTTGCGAAGCATCGGGCAATTGGGTTTTTGTGATGATGCCTTTTTCAAAATACGAATTGGTTTTAGTCATTGTCAAACCTGCACCTTTACCTTCAAAACCGTTGTCAACTTGACCAAATCTTATTGCCGACGTATTGTCTCTGTCTAAGGAAAGTGTATTTCCTGTTTCAAAACTTTCCACAATTTTGAAATTTGTGCTACTAATATAGGTCGTTGTCGGTCGTAACGTATCTATTTTGCCTGATGTCAAGTCAAGCGTTTTTGTAAAAGAATTTAAGAAAGGATAGATAACTGGATTGGATTTGATGCCATTGTTTCTAATACCTGCAAATAGTTGAATATCATGTTTACCGAGATTCACAACTGGAAATTGTGCGGGGAGTTGGTAGATACCTTGTACATTCCCATCAACATAGACCCAAACATCCGTGATTTTTTGCGCTGCTGTGCCTTGCCCTGCGGTTGTTGTCAATACAAACGAAGGTATGTAAAGGTAAGCGGGCGGTGTGTTTTCTTTGACACACATGTTGAAAAATAGGCATGCAAAAGCTGTGAATAAAAAGAGAAGTGTTTTATTGAAAAAAGCCATTTTATTATTTTTTTATTTAGACAGCTTCATTTTATGTCGCAAAACGTTGATTTTCAAGGACTTTTAAAATTTATCATTTATCATTTTCTATGACAAAGTTGTATCACCTATCACTTCAATAATCTGATGGGCTACTTTTAAAGCACGATAACCGTCTTCAATTGTCACTCTTGGCGGTGTGTTTTGGACGATGCAATCAGCAAAAGTTTCCAATTCTAATTGAATGGCATTAACAGGCAAAGGCGCGGGCATTTTTATATCAATCCATTTTTTGCCCCGCGCTGTGTCCATTTCCATCAAATCACCCCCCTCAGTATTTTTATCCAACATACGGATAATTTGAGCATTTTTCTCTAAAAAATCGAGACTTAAATAGGCATCTCTTTGAAAAAATCGAACTTTACGCATCTGTTTTAAACTCATACGACTGGCAGTCAAGTTCGCCACACATCCATTTTCAAACTCAATACGCGCATTCGCAATATCTGGAGAAGCACTGACAACCGCAACGCCTGATGCATGAATCGCCTTAACTTCTGAATTCACCAAATGCAAAACAAGGTCAATATCATGAATCATCAAATCGAGAATAACAGATACATCGGTGCCACGTGGATTAAAAGTCGCTAAACGATGTGCTTCAATAAACAACGGTTCAATAGAAATATCACCAAGGGACAAAAACGCTGGATTAAAACGCTCAACATGACCCACTTGTACTTTTACACCTTGTTTATGTGTCAACGCCAACAACTCCTCCGCTTCTGCAACGGTATGTGTCAAGGGCTTTTCAATGAAAACGTGCCGACCCCTCAGTATCGCCGCTTTTGCCAGCGAAAAATGATGAATTGTAGGCGTCACTATATCCACAACATCTACTGCATCCATAAGTAACTCAACTGTATCAAAAGCCTGAATATTTAATTCTTCTGCAATTTTAGCGGCATTAGCAGCATCTGAATCAAAAAAGCCAATAAGTTCAAACCGTTCACTCGCTTGTTGAATGCAACGCAAATGTATTCTGCCAAGATGCCCTGCACCCAAAACGCCTATTTTTAGTTTGGTCATTTTTTATCTTTATTAAGAAGTTGAGACATTCATTGCTCGCTTCCAGTCGCAAAGGTAGTAATTGAGGTTTGAATAAAAACAAAAAAGCCGATATTGAGAACCCCTCAGTATCGGCTTTTTGTTTCACATTAAGATAATTTTCAAGAAACTACCCCCTCAGTATTTCCCTCGAAATCACCAATTTTTGAATCTCACTTGTGCCTTCTCCAATCGTACACAGCTTCGCATCTCGGTAGAATTTTTCAACTGGAAAATCCTTCGTATAGCCATAACCGCCAAAGACTTGAACCGCTTCATTGGCTGTCCAAACAGCAACTTCGGAAGCGTAATATTTAGCCATAGCGGCTTCTTTGGTCATGCGTTTATTGGCATTTTTCAAATCGGCTGCTTGGCGGGTCAACAATTCTGCGGCTTCGATACGGGTTGCCATATCCGCCAATTTGAAGCCAATCGCTTGAAAATTGGCAATAGGCTGCCCAAATTGATGCCTTTCTTTAGCATATTTAACGGCTGCTTCGTAAGCACCTTTGGCAATGCCGAGTGATAAGGAAGCAATCGAAATACGTCCACCGTCCAATATTTTCATCGCTTGTTTAAATCCTTCCCCTTCATGTCCGAGAATTTGGCTTTTATGAACACGGCAATTATCGAAAATCATTTCAGCCGTTTCGCTGGCGCGCATACCCAACTTATTTTCTTTTTTTCCTGCCGAGAATCCCTCAGTACCGCGCTCAACGACAAATGCTGTTATGCCATGAGAGTCCAAAAGTTCACCTGTTCTGACTAAAACAACCGCCACTTGACCTGATTTGCCATGTGTAATCCAGTTTTTTGCACCATTTATAACCCAATAATCGCCTTCCTGAACGGCCGTACATTTCATCCGCATCGCATCTGAACCCGTATTCGCTTCCGTCAAACCCCAAGCACCAATCCATTCACCTGTTGCTAATTTGGGCAACCAACGTTGCTTTTGTTCTTCATTGCCAAACATCAATATATGATTGGTACACAGTGAGTTATGGGCAGCAACCGACAAACCGATAGAACCACAAACTTTTGAAATTTCTACTATAATGGTCACATAAGCCTGATAGTCAAGTCCTGCACCGCCGTATTCTTCTGGTACGAGTACGCCCAAAAAGCCGTATTCACCCATTTTGTGCATCATCTGCATAGGAAATTCTTGTGATTCGTCCCACTCCATAAGGTAGGGTCGAATGTGTGTTTCCGCAAAATCTTGAGCTGATTGACGGATAAAATCTAAATTTTCGGCGGTTATTTCTGGATTAGGTGTTAGGACTTCGTTCATCTCTGATTGTCAGGTGTTTTAATATTGTAAAAATGGTTGGCGTTTTACTTTCAATAAAAAGTGAAAATAAAACGCAAAGTTAACCCATTTGTTGAGGAAACAGGTTGGATTTTTCAATTGAATAGACGTAGGAAGGATTTTATATTCTCAATATCCATATTTCTCCTTCCACTGCTGCCGCAATTGCTCCCGAATCCGCGTTTCAGCTGGATTTACTGAGGGGTCAAAAAATCGCTCACCACTGATGTCCGTAGGCAAAAACTCTTGATCAACGAAGTTACCTGTGTAGCTGTGGGCGTATTGATAACCTTTGCCGTAGTCCATTTTTTTCATCAAACTCGTAGGGGCATTGCGTAAATGAAGCGGAATACTCAAATTGCCCGTTGCCCTGACTTTTGCGATAGCGGCATCAATAGCCATATATGCTGAATTACTTTTAGGTGAAGTCGCTAAGTAAATAGCGCATTGACTCAATATTATACGTGCTTCGGGCATACCGATTTGATGCACAGCTTGTGCCGTTGTCGTTGCCAACAACAAGGCATTCGGATTCGCCAAACCCACATCCTCAGAAGCCAAAATTATCATCCGCCGAGCGATAAATAACACATCTTCGCCACCTTCCAACATGCGCGCAAGGTAATAAACGGCAGCATTAGGGTCACTGCCGCGCATAGATTTAATGAAGGCTGAAATAATGTCGTAATGTTGTTCGCCTGACTTGTCATAACGAGCAATATTTTGTTGAATAATATTTGTAACAATTTGATTATCAACTTCATAAGGTGGATTAATACCCCCCTCAGTATTTAATGTTCTATCAGGCGCAAATTCAGCAATCAATTCTACAATGTTCAACAATTTCCTTGCATCGCCACCACTTAACAACAAAAGAGCATCTGTTTCCTTGAAAACAATGTTTTTTATTTGCAAAACTTCATCGTTTTTCAAAGCTCGATTGACCAAGTCGAGCAAATCCTCACTTTCCAATTCTTTCAATACATAAACTTGACAGCGAGAGAGTAGGGCAGGGATGACCTCAAACGAAGGGTTTTCAGTTGTGGCACCGATGAGCGTTACAATGCCTTTTTCAACAGCACCGAGCAGAGAATCTTGTTGCGATTTTGAAAATCTGTGGATTTCATCAATAAACAAAATAGGGTTAGCAGTATTGAAAAACTGCCGACGTTTGGCTTCTTCAATCGTCTCACGCACGTCTTTTACACCTGAATTAACGGCAGAAAGTGAAAAAAAAGCTCGTTTCGTAACGGAAGCAATGATATTTGCCAAGGTCGTTTTACCAACCCCTGGAGGTCCCCACAATATCATCGAAGGTACTCGGTCAGACTCAACAGTGCGTCGCAAAACGGCATTTTGACCGACGAGATGTTTTTGTCCGATGTATTCGTCAAGGCTTCGGGGGCGCATACGTTCTGCTAATGGCTGCATTGTATTAAGTGAAAAATGAAAAGTATAAATAGCCTCCGACTTTAGTTGGAGGAAAAGATGGGCGAAAATAGCGAAAATACTGAGGGGGGTATAAAAAAAAGTTCGGGGAATCTTCAAAATTCCCCGAACTTCATGTCTTCCGACTTTGGAAACGCCTTATCTCCCAAACACAAACCCAAAACTCGTTACCCAGTTTTTAGTCGAGAAGCTATTGTTTTGTAAACCTTGGAAATTGAATTTACCTTCATTGTCTTTCAAATCTGTTAAAAAACGCCCATCTAAAACTAAGGCTATCTTACCCAATTTGAGTTTCAGACCTGCACCGCCTTGAAAACCAATTGTTAACCTTTTTGTTCCGTCAAGGCTGACATCTTTACTCACGTCGGTTGAAATATCGCCCACCTTTGAGGTTCCCATCGAGCGTTGATTGATGGCAAAAGTCGCATCGGGTCCTATATTGGCGTAAGCCTGCAAAAATCGCCCAGCTGTGTGCAAGCGCAACATGACAGGTAAAGTGGCGTAATTGGTATAGTTTTTCAATTCTGTTTTGGTGGTTGTAGTACCTGATTGTATACTTTGAACCGATTTAAAACCTTTTTGTATAAAGCCCAAATCAGTTTGGATGGAAAAGTTTTTATTCACTTTAAATTCAACAGGAATCGCAACTGTCCAACCCGCCAATTTGTCATTTGTAATGCCCAAAGCGGTTAAAGAATCCTTGTTAAACGAAAAATCAGCTACATTTCTACCGATACGTAAACCAATGTTTTGACCATAAACAAGCATGTTTAGAAATAAAAATGCGATTAAAACGGTTGTCTTTTTCATAATTTCAAGTTTAAATGATAATTAGATGATACAGGTGTTTAAAGATTCTCAAACGAAGAAAGAGACCCCTCAGTATTTTTTTTCAAGTTAAAGAAACCATAAAGAATACAATATGCGTAGTTGAGTTGTATAATTGTACTTTATTAAAATCACTTTGTAAAATGAGAACAATGAAATTTTTGAACATTTTCACGCCTTTTTTATTGGTAAGTTATTTGTTATTAGTTATATCATGCCACAAAACGGCGACTGACCTGCCTACATTAACGATTGCTTCCCCGCTTGTTGATGACCAATTTACGAGCGGACAAGTCATTACCATAAAAGGAGAAGCGGCAGATGCCGAGCGGTTGCACGAGTTACATATTAAGATAACAGATAATAAAACGGGTGCGGTTTTATTCTTAAGTGATCCAACTGTGCATGATTTAAAAAGTTATGCGTTTAACGTGACGTGGACAGCAAAGGTATCTGATTGGACAGATGCGACGGTAACGATAACGGCTATAAATCACGATAATCAACAAGCCTTAAAGACGGTTAAAATTAAGATTTGGCTTTGATAATCAATGACTTATATATTAGCTGGGTAAAGTAATTCTAAAAATAGTCCCCTGTGGTTCATTGTCCAATATCTGGATTGTGCCTTTGTGAATTTTGATGATTTGAGCCACAATATAAAGTCCTAAACCTGTGCCTTTGGTGCGGCGTGTCATTTCGCTACCAACACGATAAAATTTTTCAAATACTTTTTTTCGTTCATTCGACGGAATGCCAGTGCCATTATCGGCAATATCGAAGATAAATTGTTCATTTTCAAAACTTTGACGAATTGTAATTTTAGGGCGTTCGCCTGAATACTTTACTGCATTTTCCAGAAGGTTTGTAAATACGGAAATGATGCCTTGCTTGTCACCCCTCAGTAAAGGAATCTCTTGTTCTGTCGAAAATTGAAATTGCGCTTTTGGGCATTTCATCCGAAATTTTTCAATCAAATCTTTAATAATAGATGTCAATTTGATTTCTTCAAATTGCGGCTCATAAGTAGTATCCAGCCTTGCAGATAACAAAAGATTATTGACCAAAACATTCAGACGTTCTGTTTCAATGTGTGCAGAATTGAGCAATTTGGCTTGCTGTGCCTCGTCCAATTTGTGTTTTTGAAAGGTTTGATGGACTAATTGGATGGAGGCAATAGGCGATTTTAATTCGTGTGTAATAGATAAAAGGAAGTTTTGTCGCTGTTTTGATAAGGCAACTTCAATAAAAAAGCTGCGATTGATGAGCCAAACGACGACAAGTAAGCCGATGAACAAAAAACTGCCTTCGCCCCAGACCATCATTTTTTGACGACCATATTTATACTCTAACGCTTCGTACTGAGGGGTCATTTTGAATTGAATTTCGTCGGTATATGACCCCTTTTGTATCAATTCGATGCGTGACAATTCAATGCGGGCTTGTTTGGCATCTGCATTTTTTTTTAACAATAACATTGACCACCAAGCAAAAGCCATCAATATATAAATAGATGAAAAAATGACAGCGATGCGTAATTTACCTGAATTTCCCATGCTCATTTTTAAATTTTGAATCGAACATATTTTATGGTACTCTTTGCAATATTTGCTTTTTCATAATAGGTTTTAACCGATAACTCATTCATTATCAATGGTTTTGAGTGAATATCGCTGTCATTAAACAACAATGTACACCCCTCAGTATTTTGGCAAATATCGAGCGTAAAATCATATAAATCTGGCGAATCTGTTTTTAAATGCACAATGCCGTCGGGTTGTAAAAAATGCCGATAACGATTTAAAAATTGTTCAGAAGTAAGTCGTTTATTCGATTTCCGTTCTTTTAAAAAGGGGTCTGGAAAAGTAATCCATATTTCAGATACTTCATTTTTAACAAAAAAATGCTCAATCTGTTCGATGCGTGTCCGTAAGAATGCCACATTTGTCAAGCCTGCTTCTATTGCTTCTTTTGCGCCTTTATGTATCCGCGAACCTTTCACATCTACTCCTATGAAATTGCATTCGGGGAACATTTTACCCAAAGCAACCGCATATTCGCCTCGTCCACAAGCCAATTCAAGCGTAATAGGTTTGTCATTTTTAAAATGCTCGGACCCCCATTTGCCTTTTATATCCACGATTTGACCATTTAGTACCGTGTTTTTGGGGTCTCTAACATCTAAATTATCGTAAACATTAGGGAATGTTTGAAGTTCTGCGAATTTTTTTAATTTTTGACGACTCATACTAATGGTGCGGATAAACCAAATTTTATTCTTAATTAATTAAAATTATTTGTTTTTGTTAAGAATTAAAAATTTGATTTTAATTACTTATCCAAAGAATATTTTGTTCTTATTATGATTAACTAATTAGGAAATTTAACAAATTTCCTAATTGTATTTTCTAACTTTAAGAAAAACGCACACCAAATTTTCCATCAAGCACCTCATTGGGCGCAAGGACAACCAAGCCGTCTTGATTATTAAAAGCATCAATATTACACGTCATAGGTTCGATAGCGATGCTTTGACGATGAGGGGGTGTAAAGACTTGTAAGAATTGCCATTTTGTAGCCCCTAATTCCTGCCAATAGTGCAATCTGCCGCGTTCTGATTCAAGAATAACATCCGCTTGTGTTGCCTTTTCAGTTATAAAAAAACCATTATCAAGGTTGGTATCACCGATTTTTTTCAAAGTATCGAAAGTCGAATAGGGTTGTTTTTCACCAGTCGGTAACATACGTTCATCAATCACAATGAATTGAGATTCAGGCATTTGCAAAAAAGTATCATCCACACGTTCAGACATAATGAAATAAGGATGCCAGCCTAATCCTGCTGGAATAGCGACCGTATCGTCATTGGTGAATGCCATTTCTACCTCAAATGCGCTTTTAAGCAGCTTCATTTTGATGTCAAAAGTAAAACGGAAAGGGTAAGCTGGGTGAGAACCATCGTGCTGCCAAGTGCAATGAATCATCGCCTCATCGTCGGTAATGTTTACTTTTTTGACACTCATAGGCGCGTCTTTGCCAAAGCCATGAATAGAGTTTTGGGTGCTAACGCTATTGATGCCAAATTGATAGGTTTTACCCGCAAGTGTATAACGTCCATCCTGCAAACGATTGGGGTATGGAAACAAAACCACATTTTTTGACCAAGCATTTTCGACCAGTTCTTCGGGCGTTTTGTAGCCATCGAGAACGGAAAGTCCTTTGAAACGTAGATCCAAAAGGCATGCGCCATACTGAGGGGTCAAAACGAAAGCATCACCTTGTTCATTTTTGAGTGTGTGTTTTTCAAAATTGCCGAAAGGCTCTACGGAATGCGTAAAAATCATTAGTTCATAATTTTTTGTTATAAAAAAATAAAGCCGTTGTTTTTCCTTCATTGAAAAACAACGGCTCAAAAGTAAAGCGAAAAATGGAAGTCTAATGACTGATAACCAATTTTTTATTTGTTCGCGTCTGTCTATTGGTTATTTCGATGATATAAATACCTGACTTTAAAGGACTTAAATCGAGGGTCTGTACCCCCCTCAGTATTTGAGGTATTTTTTTAGTAAGAACAGTTTGACCGATATTATTGAAAATACGAACCTTTAAATCCGTTGTTTTTTCAAAATTTATATCCAAATTAAGGACATCAGAAGCGGGGTTTGGCGATATCACAACGCTCTGTGCAAGGCGTTCTTCTTCGACTCCGTTTGCCGCATCAAAAGTTAAAAGGAATGAAAAGGGTTTGTTTTCCCAAGTATCGTCCCATTCAAAATAGTACGTCGTTCCTGCCGTAACTAATTGATTGGTAATGGCAACGGCGAGGCTATCACCTGCACTTGTCAAACAATCGTCGTCACTGCCGTTAATCAATGTCAAATTGCTACAAATGCCGCGATACATCCAAAGTCTTGGGTCGGCATCTTGCCCACACGTTGTTATGCTTAAACGACCGTTTTTTGAGGGCGTATATTTATACCAATTGGCACGGCTGGCATCTCCTCTTGAGGCATATCCAAGCAGTGAAGTGACATTGACAACGCCGGGCGCAATCGTGGTTGCTGTTTCGCATATTTCGGTTGCATTGGGTGAAAACGTAGAGAAAGTAAGCGAAAATGAGAATAGAGTCGTATCCCAAGCATTGTCCCATTCAAAAAAATAGGATTTGTTGGCTTTCACAGGTTTTGAGATGCTGGATGCAAATTCGTCACCACTTGTGCTATTTGCATAACAAAAATCGTCATTAAAACCCGCTTGAATCAGTGTATCGCATGAGCCTTGATACAAAAATAAACGGGTATCCGAGCCGCCATTACAACTCGAAATGGTCATTAAACCATCGGTTGTAGGTGTATATTTATACCATTTCGCTTTGGTAGGAAAAGGAATAAGGTAGGAATAAGTGGCGACACCTGTGACGAATGAATCCACTGTATAAGTACCGGGTGTAAGGACAATGGCTTTGCGACAGCCACCACCAGTGTTTATTTGAGCGAAAGACAAAGTAATAGACGCGAAGGAAAGAATGGTTAAGAGTGTAATTTTAGTCATTTATCAAAATTATATAAAATATGAAATATGAAATATGAATCATAAAATATGAATGATGAATGATGAAATATTTTATCATTCATATTTTTTTAATATCCCGTTCTTTTTTCACTTAAAAGTTTGAGTAAAACACCATTTGTCCAGCCATAACCATCTTGTGAAGGATATGAGCCGCCACCTGTGGGGTCAGTTAGGTCTTTTACATTGTACTTTTCGAGCAATTTGCCTGTATTTTTAAACACATTTACATTGAGTGTGACCCAACGGTTTTTGATATCATTTGCCAATTCTTCGTAGCCATAATTCCTTAACCCTTTAATCGTCATCCATTGCAAAGGGGCGCAACCAAAAGGCGCATCCCACGATTGACCTGACTCAATATTGGTTGTTGCGATGCCACCATTCATGAGTAAATTTTGTTTTATATTCATCACTAAACGGTCAGCATCGCGTTTTGATAACATTTTAAAAAACAAAGGATAAGCAGCAGCAGCCGAAATAACCTCTGTTTGTTTATAATTCTGAATATTGAAATCAAAAAACATGCCTTTACTCTCCGCCCAGCAATAGCGCATCAAAGCTTCTCGTCTTCGAGATGCTTTTTTTTCCCATTCTGTTGCTTCATCATATTTTTTTTCAATGATTTTAGCCTTGGATATGGTCATTTCGAGGTTATACAACAATGAATTTAGGTCAATAGGTATGATGTGACTTGTGTTTATAGTGTTTGCTGTTTTGCCGTCCTCAAACCAACGACTTGAAAAATTCCAGCCAGATTCGGCAGCAGATCGGATATGTCTGTACGTTTCAGCATGTGGACGCATACTGTTGTGGGCTGTTTCGATATCTGAAAGGTAACATTCAGGACGGGGTTTGTCCTTTTTAGCAGCATAACGATTGAGGGTATTACGATCCACTTGTACTACATGGTCGTGCATAAAAAGGGTTTTAGGAGCAGGGTTTTCTGCGCCTTCCATCCAATAGCTGTATTCATTTTCAAGTTGCGGTAAATATTTTGTTAATATTTCTTTGCCTTTTTCATCTGCTAAAAGTTGTACCATACAAGCGAAAAAAGGCGGATTAGAGCGATTCGCCAAATAGGTGCGGTTGCCACTTGGCACATACCCCTCAGTATTAATAAGGTAAGCGAAGTTGTCTACCATATTTTCAATCATATCCACACGACCTGCAGCTTGCAAACCGAGCATGATAAAATAAGCATCGCCATAAGTCAACTCTCGGCTTTGACCCGAAGCGGCAATATAAGGCTTTGGAATGGGCAATATAGACCCTAAAGTGGCGGAATCGGCAGGGCGTTCTAAGACAGACCAAAGGGCGTTTATATGGTCTTCAATTGGTAGAATACTGTTGGATCGAAAAGATGGCTTATTTATTTTAGGGAACGTAAAGGCTTGATTGATAAACGTTTGCCAATTAAAATCGGGCTTTTTTCGAGCTGTTTTATAAAAGTCCAATAACTCGTCGGTAGGCGTAGCAGGTACCATATCGAGGAAAGTTTTTGAATCCTCGAACACATGATTGACCATTATAGAATCAAACAATTCACCAAAACGTTCATCAGGACTGAGTGTCACTTTGGGGTCTTGACTACTGAGGGGGTTCATACCAGCGGCTTTAGAGGCTTCATTCCCCTTATTACGGCAGTTTGAAAGCCATAATACAAGAGACAAAAAAAGGATTATTTTTCTCATAAAATAATGATTGTCAATAATTTAAACATTGTTTCTCACATTGAATTTGCAAAATTACAAAAATAATATGGGTCATAAAAGAGAACGTTTAAGAGATAAGGTTTTTGTAAGTACAAGTTTGATTTTTCGGTTTTTGTTTTTAATTTTGTCAGAACTTTTACTTTATAGGTCAACTTAATTGTGAGAATCTAAACTAACTCCCCCTTGTGGATAGAAATTCAAGAGGAATGAAAAATAAAAAATTTGAATTGCTTTGGGCGAAATACCAAGAAACGGAATCCGCAGAAAAACGATTAGCAATGATGCGGGAATTTATGATGAGTTCATCCTTTGAAGAACTGATCGCTTGGAATGACTATTTGGCTGAAATGTCTGAAAAATCATTAAAAAAAATTGTTGCTGACGGTTTGACCGACGAAGACCGTGCCTTTTTCAAAGAACAATTTGCCAAGTTTGATGATTTGGAAGCGATATTAAAAACCCGAAAAGCCGCTTAATACTGAGGGATTGTTTTCGACAAAATGGCGTTCATCCGTGCTACAAACGGATGAACGCCATTTGTGTTTTAGCAACTTTAACGTTTAGATTTCGTTATATTTGTGGCTTAAAAATATAAAAGATGCAATATTTTGCGTCTCTACCGAAAAAAAATTGTCAATCGCAATAGTCAATCATCAATAAATATATCGTCAATGGAAAAGAGGGATAACTATCAATTACTCATTGAAAAATTAGATCAATTTATTCGCAAGTATTATGTGAATCAACTGATTCGTGGTTCTTTGTATGCCACAGGTCTGATTCTCGCCTTGTTTTTAGGTCTGAATTTTGCGGAAAATTTCATGTATTTCCCCCCCTCAGTAAAAACGCCTTTGGTTTGGGGTTTTGTGGGTGCATCGGGTATTGCGTTGTGGACTTGGGTTTTGTTGCCTGCTTTGCATTATTTTCATTTAGGAAAACTCATCAGCCATGAACAAGCGGCAAGTATTGTAGGTGAGCATTTTACGAATGTTAAAGATAAATTATTAAATATTTTACAATTGCGCCGTCAAGCCGATACGCAGGAGAATCGTGATTTGATATTGGCTTCTATCAACCAAAAATCGGAAGAAATCAAGCCCGTTCCCTTCAAAGCGGCTATTGATTTAACAAAAAATAAGAAAAACTTGCGGTATGCGTTGCCACCACTTTTGTTGCTATTGTTTGTGTTGTTTGCTGCGCCGAGTTTGATAAAAAATGCGTCTGCGCGGTTGCTTAATTTCAATAAAGTATTTGAACGTGATGCACCTTTTCATTTGAAAATTGAAAGCGGAGACTTGAAAGTGGTTCAGTTTCAAGATTATGATTTGAAAGTCAAAGCAGATGGTGAGGTGTTGCCAAACGAGGTTTTTATTGAGATGAATGGCTATGAATATCGTCTTCAAAAGGATGAAAAAGACCCTACTGTTTTCCGTTATAAATTTGCCAGTGTTCAAAAAGATGTGGCTTTCAAACTGTTTAGCGGTACTGTTTCAACACCTGAATTCGAATTAGAAGTTTTGAAAAAACCCAATATCGCAGGTTTTGACGTGAAATTGGATTACCCTGAATACATTGGTCGCCCTGACGAAATGTTGTCGAATCAAGGCGAGTTAATCGTTCCGCAAGGTACGACAATTGCTTGGTTGATTAATTCTGAAAATACAGACGATATTAAGGTGTCTTTTGCGGGTGGCAACCCCCTCAGTATTGTGCGTCAAGGCAGCAGCCGTTTTACATTTTCCAAAAAAGTAATGAATGACGAGCCATATAAATTATTGATTTCCAATGCTTATTTACCAAAAGCAGACTCGGTGTCTTATTCTATTACGGTTGTACCCGATTTGTATCCAACAATAGCCGTTGAAAAATTTGAAGATTCATTGAATAAAAAACGCTTGTTTTTTGTCGGTGAAGCGGGTGATGATTATGGTTTAAGAAGTTTGGCGTTTAATTATCAAATAAAAAGAAACAGTGGACAACAAGAACCTTTGCAACGTGCGCCGCTGCCTAATCCGACGAACAAAGCGGTTTCTTATCAATACACGTTTAATACAACAGATTTGCAGTTGCGTCCAGGCGATGAAGTGTCCTATTATTTTGAGGTATTTGACAACGATGGCGTAAATGGCTCAAAGTCCACTAAAACGGGTATGATGGTTTATACACAGCCTTCGATTCAACAGATTGAGAAGGAAATGGCTAAGAATAATGACGAAATCAAGGACGATTTGAAGAAAGCGATGAAAGAAGCGCAAAAAATTCAGGAGGACTTACAAAAGCTACGTGAGAAGATGTTGCAACAAAAAGACGTGGATTGGCAGATGAAAAAAGAGGCTGAAAAACTGATGCAACGGCAACAAGAAATGGAGAAAAAAATTGACGAAGCGAAGAAGAATTTTGAAGAAAATATGAAGCAAGAACAGGAACTCAACAAGCAAGATGAGTCACTCATGCAAAAACAAGAGCAGCTTCAAAAGATGTTTGAGGAGCTAAAAAACCCCGAAATGAAGGAGTTATTGAAGCAAATCGAAGAATTGATGCAAAAATTGGATAAAGACCAAGCGCTTGAAAAGATGGAGGACATGAAATTTTCAAACGAAGAAATGCAAAAGGAATTGGAGCGCATGGAGGAACTGTTTAAGCAATTGGAGGTCGAAAGCATGATGCAAGACCAAATTGATAAATTGGAAGAATTGGCTGAAAAACAAGACAAATTGAGTGAAGATACTGAGGGGGATAAAAAAGACCAAGAAGAGTTGAAAAAAGAGCAAGAGCAACTCAACAAGGAGTTCGATGATTTGGAAAAGAAGCAGGAAGAAATGGAGAAAAAGAACGAGGAGTTGAAGCGTAAACAAGAGATGCCTGATACAAAACAAGAAGATAAAGAGATTCAGAAAGACCAAGACGATAGTAAAGAGCAGTTGGACAAAAAGGAGAATTCTAAGGCATCGAAAAAGCAAAAGTCGGCTGCCAGTAAGATGAAAAACAAAGCTAATAAGATGAAAATGGCGCAACAACAAAGCGATAAAGAGCAAATCGAAGAAGATATGCGCGCCATTCGTCAGTTATTGGAAAACCTTGTATCGCTGTCTTTTGATCAAGAGCAAGTATTAAAAGACTTTGGTCCAACGGCTGAAAATACGCCACGTTATGTCAAATTAACCCAGCAACAGAAGAAGTTACAAGGCGATTTTGGACTAATTGAGGACTCTTTACAAGCATTGGCAACCCGTCAAGCAGCAATTCAGACATTTGTAATAGGTAAAGTCACAGACATCAAGCAAAATATGTCAACCGCCTTGGATAAGCTCGAAGACCGTAAAAAGTACGAAGGGCAGGAATGGCAGCAACGCACCATGAAAGACGTAAACGACCTCGCACTTATGCTCTCGGAGGCGATGCAAAATATGCAAAACCAAATGAGTAGTATGCCCGGAAGTGGTTCATGTCCTAAGCCCGGTGGTGAGGGTGAGGGTAAAAGCGGAAAGCCAAAGGATAAAATGAGCGAGGGGCAAAAAGGGTTGAATGATGACTTGAAAAAGCAGCTCGAACAAATGAAAAAAGGAGGCGGTGGTAGAGGTGGCGCAGGCATGAGCCAAGAATTTGCTCAAATGGCAGCTCGTCAAGCAGCTATGCGTGAGGCTTTGAAAAAGAAACAAAAAGAGTTGCAAGAACGGGGCAAAGGCGATAAAGGATTGCAAGACATGATTGAGGATATGGAAAAAACCGAAACTGAATTGGTCAATAAAACCTTGAACAATCAAACTATTCAACGGCAAGACCAAATTTTGACCCGTTTACTCGAATCTGAAAAAGCAGAACGGGAGCGCAAAGAGGACGAAGAACGCAAATCAACGGCTGCGCGTGAGCAGCAAAATGAGATGCCGCCTGCGTTGAAAGAATACATCAAAAAGCGTCAAGCAGAAATTGAGCAGTATCAAAAAGTGTCGCCTAACTTGAAACCGTATTATAAAAATTTGGTGGAAGAGTATTTCAAAACTTTGAAAAGTAGATAATTTTTAACTACAAATAATCAAGGCTATCTCAAGTTCAAACCCTTGAGATAGCCTCTTTTTTTTGTATATATTTTTAAAGCGTTGCCAAGATATTCGCATAGTTTATTATTTTCTACCCATAAATTCATAGTGCCTGTTTTCTTTTTCAAAACGAAGCATAAGCACTTTCCCTTCTATTGTTTGCACGCCTCCGTTTGAAAAGTCAAGGTATTTCATGGAAGTAAATTCACCTACTTCAACCCCTTTGTAGGAAAGTTTACTTGTACTATCCATTTTTTCAACACTAATATTATACAATACTTCAGTCGAGGATGTAACCGTATTTTTGAAGGTCATTTTATAAGATGTGCCGTCAGCGGTAATTTTTACATCACTCATTGTCGGCAAAGTACAGAGTATCGGGTTAATAATAGTTTGAAAAACCCCTACTATATTATTATCATCGGGTAAAATTTCTGTATTTTTACAACTATAACTAAAAGGTATAAGGATGAGTAGGAGCAAGGCAACGTTTTTAAAAAAATTGTTATCCATGATTCATTGAATTTTATGTTGATTAAATTTATTTCTGTTTCATTTTCATAGACAGGCAAGAAAGGAAAAAGGTTGGGTATTTATTGTACAGCCCAAAGAATTATAAATATAAAACATACAGTGTCTATGTAGAATGAGGTTATAAAAGAACTACCCGCATAGAACAATTCTATGTGGGTAGTTATACTCATTTGAAAATGGTTTGCCTAAAATAATGGAATCAAGACATTCATAACCAACGTTTTATATTTTTTACTTTTCATTTATTATATTAGTATAAACAGATGTTTTCTTCACCCTACAACACTGTTGTCATTTGAAAAACGACTCGCATACATCATAGCACCGCCAATTAAGCCAAGGTCTTTGAGCATATTCGTCATCCCTAATTTTGACATTTCCATATTACTCATGCTTGGTAAATGTAGTGTTAAAATAAAGATAAGCAACATGAGTGCACACAAGACTGCCGCTAATTTGTCATATTTTCCGATGATAACACTTACGGCAAAGGCTAATTGAGCAAAACCTGTCAGATAGACCCATAAAGCACCACCCGAAAAATAAGCTGGCACCATGCCTGCCATTTGGTTGGCATTCATTATGTGCAGGATGCCAAAGACTGCAAAGGGTACAGCGAATACCCATTTTCCGAGATTTAAAATACTATTTACCATGATTAGAAGTATTTAATTGTGGAGGAAAAAGTGGTTTTACGATGTCGTCCATGAGGTGAGATACTTAATTTTATTTAATTAAGTATTTGTTTCAAAAATACAGATATTATTTTGAAAATCAAAGTTTTGTTAAAATATACTTTATTATTATTTAATTTTTACAAAATAAATATAATATTTTTTTCTTTTTATATAAGGCTCATTATTCCGTATTATTCATCACCAAAAAACATTTTATGCTTAGAAAATTTTTCCAATTTTTGATTTGATATTGAAAAATCACTAAAGTCAAATTCTAAAATTGTAACTTCGCATTTTGGACAACATTCATTTATTATCATTTGATTAAATAAAAAAAACACAATGAAGTTTACGGATTATCCTTATAAAAGACCTAATTTGAAGCGTATGACGCAAACCCTTGAAAAGCGCATTTCTGAATTTGATGCTGCAGAATCGTATGAACAAGCAAGTGATTTGTTGAAGAAAATTAACAACCTGCGTAGTGACTTTACTTCTGCAGCAGCGATTGGACAAATCAGACATACAATTGATACAAAAGATGCTTATTATGATGCTGAAAATCAGTTTTTTGATGAAAATTCACCCGTTTTTGAGGCTTTAATCACTGAATTTTATAAAAAACTCATTGTTCATCGGTTTCGTCCTGAATTGGAAAAACAATGGGGAACACAGTTATTTAATATTGCCGACCTACAAATTAAGACTTTTCAACCAAGCGTTTTGACTGCCTTGCAAGAGGAAAATAAATTAGCCAGTGAGTATGTTAAAATCAAAGCTTCAGCGCAAATAAATTTTCAAGACAAAACCTATAACCTGTCTTCGATTCAACCGCTTGAAATACACCAAGACCGCTCAATCCGCAAAGCAGCAGCCGAAGCTAAATGGCAGTTTTTTGCGGACAATTCTACAGAAGTTGAGCGTATTTATCATGAATCGGTGCAAACACGCCACCGCATTGCTGTTGATTTAGGCTATAAAAACTTTGTAGAACTGGGCTATGCCCGGATGTTGCGCTCCGATTACAACGCCGATATGGTCGCAAATTTCAGAAAGCAAGTAGAGCAGTTTATCGTTCCAATATCCCAAAAACTCTATGAAAGGCAACGTAAACGTTTGAAAATAAATGATTTAAAATTTTATGACGAAGAGTTTAAGTTTCCTTCGGGCAACCCTAAACCCAAAGGAACGCCCAATGATATACTGAGGGGTGCCGACAGAATGTATGCGGAACTTTCACGTGATACCGACAAATTTTTCCAATTCATGCGCTCAAACGAACTCATGGATTTGGAAGCAAAAGACGGCAAAGCAACAGGCGGTTACTGCACGTATGTGGGCAAGTATCGCGCACCCTATATATTTTCAAATTTTAATGGTACAAGTGGCGATATTGACGTGTTAACCCACGAAGCAGGTCATGCCTTTCAAGTGTTTTCAAGCCGCAATATGGGCATTTCCGAGTATCATTGGCCCACTTACGAAGCTTGTGAAATTCACTCAATGAGTATGGAATTTTTCACATGGCCTTGGATGGCGTTGTTTTTTGGAGAAGACACTGAAAAATACCGTTTTGCTCACCTCAGTGCGGCTTTGCAGTTCTTACCGTATGGCGTAGCGGTGGACGAATTTCAGCATTTTGTTTATGAAAACCCAGATGTGACCCCCTCAGTAAGAAATCAAAAATGGCGTGAAATAGAGCAAAAATATATGCCACAACGCAACTACGATGGCATTCCATTCCTTGAAAATGGTGGCTTTTGGCAAAAGCAAAGCCATATATTTACGACACCTTTTTATTATATAGACTATACACTGGCGCAAATCTGCGCTTTCCAATTTTGGAAAAAAGACAGGGAAGACCACAAAACGGCTTGGGCAGATTACGTGACACTTTGTAAAGCAGGTGGTTCTATGTCGTTTTTAAAATTGGTCAAATTAGCCAATCTGCGTTCTCCTTTTGAGGATGGTTGTGTTGAGTCGGTTGTTGGAGAAATCACGGCTTGGTTGGATTCGGTAGATGATTCGCAGTTTTGAGGGTTTATGAATACAGATAGTATGGCTTGCCTTCATTTTACTGTTTTTTATAAAAAAGCATTGTTGACTTATTTGTTAGCAATGCTTTTTAAATTTAGGGGTTCATCATTACCTTTTTAGTCCTAATTTTCGTGTTTAAAACTGTTTGTAACCTTATCATTATCCCAATATTAAGTCTTTGACCCCAACAGTCATTCTTTTTGTCCAAAATTTATAGTTGAAAAAAGTCCTTTTCGATGATGATAATTTTGCAAAAATCAAAAATTCTTTAAAAACCCCTTGAAGTGACCGCCGTTTGGTTACAAGGCTTTCATGTTCGGCGCAAGTGCCTATACCTTTGCACCAGAAATTAGTTGTTGAGGTTATAAAGATATTCTCAACAGACTCATAAGAAATAAACGATTCATTTTGCCGGCAGTAATCGTTTATATTAATCACCTAATTGTTTAACAAAATTTAAAATTCAAAGTTATGAAATCGAAAATCATTTTTCTTGCAACTTTGGTCGCCGTGCTCTTCACAACACAAATCAGCGCAACCGTCCGCACAACAACTTTCTCTGACGGTACAAATGTGAATTTTAGCACGATTGACAAAACTCTCAAAATCAGCGTCCGTAATGTAGATGCTGAATCCGTCGCCATTTTTTTGGAAGATACTGAGGGGGTCACTTTGGTTAGCGAAACGGTTGAAGTAAAACCGAACTTCGTTAAGGCTTATCGCTTAGAAAATCTTCCGAATGGCAAATATCATTTCATCGTAAAACGCAATGGCGTAAAAGTCGTTCAGTATTTTGACATCACGCCCATCGGCATCAGCTTGTCTGAAAACGAACGTGAGGAGACACTGTTGCCTGCTTTGAAGCAAAAAGGCGATAAGATCTACGTCAGTTCTTTTGTCAAAAAAGGCGGTAATACATCTGTTCGGATTATGAACAATGAAGGCGGTTTAGTGTTTGAAGACAATTACAATGATGAAATTTTGCGTAAAACATTCGATTTATCGAAGCTCCAAGCGGGCGTTTACTTCTTTGAAGTACAAACGGCTGATGAAACAGAGTACTTTACCGTTGTTCGTTAATGTTTTTAAACTTTTCGACAAACCAATCATTTATTAAAAATGCAGAGGGGGCAGCTGATGATTTATCAGTTGCCCCCCTCAGTATTTAAGTAGTTGAGTGCATTTCCAACTATCCATTTATTGAATAAGCAATCTTGAGGTTTCTTTTTCTGACTTTACAATATACATACCTCTTGGTAAGTCATCAATATACATATCCTCGTATAACTCACGCACTAAGTTACCCAAAATATTATAAATTTTGATAGGCTTTTCCCCCAATATTGTCACGCGTGTACCGACAGCTGCGGGATTCGGATAAATAACCATTTTTTTAGAAAAGACTTCAACATATAGAATAGGCGTTTTCTCTATTCTCGTTTGATATTGTTTTGTGACTCTGTAATAAGCCATCAACTTGAAGTCGTCCATAAAACTGTATTGCTTTTTATTTTCGCATTTCACGACACTTATTGTCGTAAAGTTAATGGCATCTGTACTGCGTTCAACTTTATAAGAAATGGTGCCATCTTCGTTTAAAACAGTCCATTCGATAAGAACTTTGTCATCCATTCTTTTAGATGAAAAATTAAAAGGGCAATTTGTTGGGCATTGCGCATTAAGAGCATAGGTACAAAAAATTAAAAAAATTGTAATTGTTTTTCTCATAGTAAAAATTGAATTAAATGGTAAAAAAATAGTTTGCATTTATTTGTATACTGAAACAAAAACAGTGAGCGACATTGTCATTAAGTAATCCACTTTTTATCGAGTATAAAAGAGGGCTATTGCCAAAGCAATAAAATTAGCTGGAAAAGAAAATTAAAATCGTTGCGCCTGATTATGTTTACCTATTACGAGTACATATATGTAAGGTTTCACGATATTATTCAATATTACCTGAATCCTTTGTTCGGATACTACCTTTTATGTTTTATTTGTGACGACTTTATTATTGAAATCTATAAAACTCTTTAGCCTTAAAATAGCAAAAACAAAGAGGCTGTCTGCATAAGCAAGCATTGATTTTTAAAAGTAATTGATATTTCACTTTCAAAATCAATGCCTACTTATGCAGACAGCCTCTTTGTTTTTTAGTTTAAATCCGAAACTCAAAATTTATTTACCAAGTACTGCCATACAAACGCCGATATTCACCAAACGTAATCATGCGTTGTTGTTGTTCATCCCACAATTTATTGACAAAATATTTCAAACTGCCAGTAAAGGAGACTGTCGTGATGTGTTCCTGTAAAACAGGATTTTCATCTTTGCAACGTTGCAAATTGTAGTTGGGTATTAACGAACTCAAGTGATGAATGTGGTGAATCCCAATATTGCCTGTCAACCACTGAAATACACGCGGCAACTTCCAATAAGTGCTACCGCGAAGGGCCGCCATAACAAAAGTCCATTCCTCTTTCCATTGTTTATACGCTTGCTCATGTTGATGTTGAATATAAAAAGCAAAGAAAGCCATGACGGAAAAGAACATAACTATCGGCAAATGTATTTTGAGAAATGTCCAAGTTCCAAACAAGAAAAAACCACCGATATAAAGGCTTGCCATAAATAAATTGCTAAAAACAAGCGATTTTTTAGCAAATTCAAAACCACGCTGTTTTATGGAAGCGAAGCGGTTGTGTATGAAAATATAGTAAAATGAACCCAAACTTAACAAAACCACTGGCATACGGAATACCCGATAGCCGAGCTTGTGCAACTTGGGCATATTGCGAAATTCATTGACTGTCAGCATCGGCATATCACCAATGTCACGAATATCTGGCTCTAAACGACCACAATGACCATGATGGAAATTATGTGCTTTTGCCCAATATTTGTAGGGAATAAGGCTGAAACCGCTACAAACGAAGCCAATAATGTCGTTGACTTTACGTGATTTTGTAAAAGATTGATGCCCACAATCATGTTGAATGATGAAAATACGAACTAAAAAAAAGGCATTAATAAGAGCTAAACCAAGTGTTAGCCAATAAGAAACGGACAAGCTGAAATACATCAAAATCCATAAACCTACAAAGGGTAAAAACGTTGTTAGTATTTGCCAAATTGCAATTTTTGTATTTGGGATTTGATACTTTTTGACAATTTGATGCCAATTCTCCAGAACATACTGGAGCGAATCATTGATTCTTTTTTCCATTATTTACTATTTTAAAATACTTTAGGCGCTTTCGCGGTGCAAAGAAAAATACAAAACGTCATATATGGAACAAGTGTTTGCAATAAAGTCGTAAAAAATATCTTTATGACCTAAATCAAACATAACTTCGTCGGTAAATTAAGTTGATTGGTCTATCAAAACGTTACATAAAAGGCTATATCTGCAACCTTTTGTAGTATAAAAAATCTATTACGATGATTCTCGTACATTATTTTTCTAATGCCATACTCAACTTTACGTCATGAAAAAGCTTAAACTTTATTTTTCCCTCTCCCTCAGTCTTTTGTTCACTATAAGTCTATTTGCTCAAACCATTACAGGTACAATCAACGACCCAACAGGAAAACCGCAACAATTTGCGACGGTCATGTTGATGCGTGTTCAAGACACTGCCCTCGTCAAAGGCGCTATTACTGACTTTGATGGACGATTTGAATTGGAAAAAATTGCCGCTGGACGCTATTTTACACGTGTCAGTATGGTCGGTTTTAAAAATTACAATTCAAAACCCTTTGATTACGATGGTAAAAACTTATCGCTTGATAAGATACCCCTCAGTAAATTGGACAATGAACTGAAAGAAGTCACCGTCACCGCCCAAAAGCCACTTATCGAAATTCAAGCCGATAAATTGGTCTTCAATGTCGAAGCAAGCCCGACGAATATGGGGCTAAATGCTTTGGAATTACTACGCAAAAGTCCTGGTGTTAGTCTCGACCAAAACGAAAATGTCTCTTTGAAAGGACGACAGAACGTGATTATTCAAATCAATGGCAAAGTTTCGCCCATGTCTGGACAGGATTTGGCGCAATTTCTAAAAGGATTAAATTCTGCGGACATCGAAGCCATTGAAATTATTTCTAATCCAGGGGCGAAATATGATGCAGAAGGCAATGCGGGCATCATCAATATTCGTCTGAAAAAAGATAAAAAAATGGGTACAAATGGTTCTATCAGCCTTGGCTTTTCGCAAGGCATTACGCCCAAAGGCGATGGGTCGTTCAGTATCAATCACCGAGATAAAAAAATAAATGTATTTGGTTCGGCGAGTATCTTCCGTGGGATTTTCAACAACAGTATGCATATGGACAACCAAATCAGCTCAAAAGATGCTCATTATGACCAAAAAAACGCGATGCATTGGTATGCAAAACCACAAAATGCACGTATTGGGTTGGACTATTCGCCCAATCGAAAACATACTTTTGGGATATTGGCAACAGGTGGCTATTTCATACCCAACAATTGGTCAAACTCACAAACCAATATTGGCAGTCTTTCGACTGAACGCCGTGATTCAATTTTGTATGCCCATAACGAAGGCAATATGCGGAACTGGAATGCTAATTTTAATGTGAATTATAAATTTTCGGATACGCTCGGCAATGTGCTGAATTTTGATGCCGATTATGGTTTGTTCCGCGACAGCCAAACCATACTCAATAGCAATATGTACCGAGATGGGGCAGATGCAAAAACGTTGTCTTCCACGACTTTCAAAATGATTATGCCCCGTGACATTGATATAAAATCCATAAAAGGGGACTATGAACGCCCCCTCAGTATTTTTGGCAAAAAAGACAGTAAATTTGGTGCAGGCTTTAAAGCTTCGGAAGTATTGACCGACAATCGTTTTAACTTTATGAATGTGGTCAATAATAAAGACGAATTTGATGTAGACCGTTCCAATAATTTCACATATCGGGAACAGATTTCTGCTGGGTATGTCAATTTTAATACTAAAATAAAGAAAATAAGCGTCCAAGCAGGCTTGCGCGTGGAACATACGGATTCACGTGGCGACCTCGTAGCCTATAAACCTGTCAACAATAAAACGGTGGATACGGCTTACACAAATGCGTTCCCAAGTTTGGCTTTGGGCTATGAGTTTTCTAAAAATGTGGCTATGAACCTTACGTTCCGTCGCTCGATTGACCGTCCACGTTACCAACAACTCAATCCATTTGAGCAACGTTTGGACGAAATTTCGTTCCGCAAAGGCAATCCTTTTATCAAGCCGCAATATACACAGTCGGTTGAAATGGGTTGGACTTTGTGGCAACGTGCTAATTTAAGTTTCAGTTATGCCAAAACAAACAATGCTTTTGCAGAAATCAGTGATACAGAAGTGGACCCAATGACGGGTAAACAGCGTTTTTTACTTCAAACAAGAAACTTAGCAACGCGCGACAATATTGGTATCAACTTAACAACACCTATTCCAATCAAAAAATGGTGGAATGGCAATCTGAATCTGTACTACAATTATTCTATCATCGAGGCTGACTACGGCAATGGTAAAACATTGAATACGAAAGTCGGCGGCGGCGGTTTTTGGATGCAAAACGTCTTTACATTATCAAAAACAGTCACGGCTGAACTAAGCGGTTGGGGTAGTTTTGGCGGCATGTGGGGTGCTTACATCAATCGTCCACAAGGTGTGATGGATATTGGATTAACTAAAAAATTCTGGGATGGCGACGGCACCGTGCGTTTGAGCTTTACAGATGTGTTCTATACAGGCAAATGGTCGGCTTATACACGGCTCGGTGGTTTATATATTGATGCTTCGGGTAGATGGGAAGCGCAACAGATAAAAGCTAATTTTACCTACCGTTTTGGCAATAAAAATGTCCAAAACGCCCGTCGTCGGGCAACAGGTATGGAAGATGAAAGCAAACGGGCTGGCGGTGATGGCGGCGGTAGTCGGAATTAAAAGTGAAAAATTAAAAGTGAAAAGTGAAAAATGCAGCGTCCACATTTTTCACTTTTCACTTTTTACTTTTAATTGATGCAATTCAACCCTAAAATCATCAATCACTAAAGCTCCTCTATTTTGATTCCAAACGTAACAACTTAACACATCTTCAGGCAAAGCATCGGAAGGAATTTTGACATAAAAACTAATATCACCCCATATATTCGTTTGCCCACCATAGATTTTTGTGGTGTTACCAATTTTATTTTCAATACGCATACCCCGCCATTTGAGTTCCTTTTCACCACGTCGAAACTCAACGACGAGCATTGATTTTTGATAAATTTCCCATACACTATTTTTGAATGAATAGGCTTTCAAACTGACCTTAACGAAACGACCACCTTGCAGGTTTTTGACTTCCGTTTTAAAGGCTGGGGAAAATGCGCCGACATTGACTCGATAGGCATATTGCCCTGTTGCACAAGGCTGTTTTACAAAATTACTGTCACTTGAAAGAGGGTTTTCAAAGCCATTTTCGTGGAGATTTTTTAGGGGAATACTTTGTTTAGGTTGTAATTCATTGGCATCAAAGGCAACAAGGGCATTGTGATTCAGTTCCGTTTTACCAAAACTTTCTAACCAAAAGGCTTCATTGTTTTGTTCAGAAATAAGGATTTGACGGTTCATTTGTTCCGTTTGAAAAATATTGAGCCATGTAAAAAATCCTATTAAAACAAGGAAAATGGTTAGTAAAATCTTTGATTTTTGCATTTTTTCTACAAAAATACTGAGGGGTATCGCCAGCAAAGCGTAAGCGTCAATCAAAGGTCTTGAACCAAAACCGTTGATATAATTGAAGCTCCACCACGAGTAAATGATGTAAATATAAATCGGTAAAACAACCGCAATGGGCAACAAAAAGTCTCGCCGTTTGCCCCGCATCATAAAAATACCGATGATGGCAAATGCCATGACAGGCGTATAAATGAGCCAACCGTTGTTGAAACCGATTAACCCTTCTTGAATATGTGGATGTGCAAAATCGAATTTAAAATAGTCACCATAACTATTAAAAAAGCAGTTGCCTGTGACGTATTTCCAATAAATTAATTGAGGTAAAAACAGTAGAATAAATGCTAAAAAAGCAAAAAACAAGCTTGTTTTTTTTGACCAAAACAATCGTATTTTATCTAAGAAAGAAGGTAGAGAAGTTATTTTATATAACAAAGGAATGAGTAAAAATAGCACATCAACAGGGCGGATGAGCGTGATGAGACCGCCAATAAAACCTAAACCCATCAAGTATTTAAATTGCTCTGTTTGATGCCATTTTATAGTAAAAAATAGTAAAATAGCCATTAAACAAAATAAATACGAGTGCGCCATGAAGCCATTGAAGGCTGTGAAATAGTACAAATTGGTTGTTAACATCACAACCGTCAATGTTAAACTTGTCGTTAATTCAGAAACATACCCCCTCAGTATTTTTTGTAAAAAATACAAACCAAGCATGACATAAAACAGGTTGCCAATTAATAGCAAAACACGATACGGCAACGAATAACCATCAGCCGCAAAACCCAAAGGGTGGGCGAGGAGGTGAGCAACAGTAAAGAAAGGCATTTGCATCATTGCCACACCATACGTATATATATTGACTTGATTACCATTGGGCGCAGCAACGCCTGGTATCCACCGTTCAGGCATCGTTTCGGGTGTGTAATTTTCATTCCGATGGTCTGACATATTTTTGGTACGGTGGTAGGTTTGGAGTCGTAAAGTCTTGAAATCATGGTGAATAAATGTCATCGGTAAATAAGCATAATAGCCCATGCTGTCGCCATTGATAAGCAACCACTCGTCCCAATTTCGAAAATGGGTAAGTGATAATAGATTGATTATCAATAAAATACTAAGTGTTATTTTTGACAATGATTTCATTTTGTAAGGTTGTTTTTTGGACACGAATTTCACTAATTACACGAATTTTTTGTCATCCTGAAAGGAACTAAATTGGTATAAGTAGTGAAATTAGTGTCCAATAACATTAAATCCGTTCCAACAAAGCCATATAAAATCCATCGAACCCCTCCGTAGCGGGCGTGATTTTACGCTCATCGAGCCACTTGAAGTTTTGATTTTTTTCGAGAAATGCCTTGACTTGTTGCTCATTTTCAGAAGGTAAAATGCTGCATGTGGCATATACCAATTTGCCGCCTACTTTCACCATTTTCGAGTAGTTTTCAAAGATTTGGGCTTGTGTTTTGCGAATTTCAGAGATAAATGCGGGTTGCAATTTCCATTTTGCATCAGGATTTCGGCGCAAAACACCTAAGCCGCTACATGGTACATCAAGCAAAACACGGTCTGCACTGTCGTGCAAACGTTTAATCACTTTGGTCGTTTCAATCGGACGTGTTTCGATGTTAAAAATACCATTTCGGCGAGCGCGACGTTGCAGTTCGTCCAATTTCCACCCCTCAGTATCGAGCGAAATAATGCGCCCTTTGTTGCCCATCAATGTTGCCAAATGCAGCGACTTACCGCCTGCACCTGCACAAGCATCAATGACACGCATACCCGATTCGACTTGTAAAAATGGTGCAATCGTTTGACTACCAGCATCTTGTACTTCAAAAAAACCATTTTTAAAAAGCTCTGTTTGAAAAACATTGCCTCGTTTTTTCAAAACAAGGGCATCTTTACTGAGGGGTGTCAGAGTTGTTTCCCAGCCCAGTTCGAGTAGTTTTTTTTGTAAATCTAAAACATTGATTTTTAAAGTATTGCAACGCAAAACAATATCGGCAGGGCGATTAATAGCCGTTATTTCTTTCTCCCAAATTACTTCGCCTAATTCCATTTCAGCTAATTCGTCGAGCCAATCGGGAATTGAGTTTTTTATTTTTCTATCTGAGAGGGCATTATAAGCGGTTTTGAGTTTTTCGTAATCAAATTGATTAAATTCTGTTAAATTTTGCCCTGATTTCAGTACCCAATGCACGCCAATGATGTTGTTCATTGAAGTTGAAGACACCTCACTTTCAAGGCACAATTCGTGATAAAGTCGCCACCAACGCACACATTCATAAGTCGTTTCTGCCAAAAAACCACGGTCACGGCTTCCCCATTTTGGGTTCGATTTGAGCATCCGCTCGATGACTTTATCGGCGTATTTGCCATTGTTGAATATGTCTGCCAAAGCCTCCGCAACAGCTTTTATGAGTTGTGGGTAAAATTTCATAGAATTCAAAATTTTGGCGAAGATAGGAAAAGAGACAAGGGTTATACCATAAAAATTCTACCAAATCCTCATATTTACGCTCTTAAATGCTAAAAAATGTACACAATTTCAATCATACAGAATTGGCTTAATGCCGAGTGGCTGTTAAAAAATGATGTGACGCAAGACGTTGAACACTTAGCGTTTGACTCGCGCCGCATTGCCTTTCCTGAACGGACGTTGTTCCTTGCATTGACGGCACAACGAGATGGGCATGACTTTATCGCAGATGCTTATCAACGAGGTGTGAGATGCTTTTTGGTCTCAAAAAATATTGATATACAAGCATTTAGTGATGCTAATGTCTTAAAAGTGGACGACGTACTGAGGGGGTTGCAAACAATTGCAAAGCGGCATCGAGCGCATTTTCCAAACCTTGAAATTATTGGTATTACAGGTTCAAATGGCAAAACGATTGTGAAAGAATGGTTGTTTGAGTTGTTGCGCGATGACTTTAATATTGTCCGCTCGCCCGCCAGTTTTAACTCACAAATTGGGGTGCCGATGTCGGTTTGGCAGATTCGACCCGAACATAATTTGGCGATTATTGAAGTCGGTATTTCGACGGTAGGCGAAATGGCGGAATTGGCATCGATAGTGCAACCGACAATGGGGGTTTTTACAAATTTGGGGGCGGCACATGATGCGGGTTTTTCATCTCGTTTAGAAAAAATTAATGAAAAATTTAAACTTTTTACAAAAGCTAAATTATTGATTTTCAATAATAATGAAGTGAATAATGAAACTTTTTCCTCACTTGTTAAAACGAAAAAAATAACATGGTCGGAAACAGAAATAGCCGATTTACAAATCAAAGAAAAACAAAAACAGAGCGATGGTTCAACAAAAATAAAAGCCGTTTTTCATAAAAAAAATATTGAAGCGCATGTCCCTTTTAGCGACAAAGCGATGCTCGAAAATGCCTATTTGTGTTGGTTGACGATGTTGATTTTGAAAATACCCCCCTCAATATGTTCTACTCGTTTACATCGTTTGGCTGCTTTGGCGATGCGTCTTGATGTGCGTTCAGGGATAGGCGGCTCGATTATCGTCAATGATTCTTACAGCAATGATTTGACCTCTTTGACCATTGCGCTGGATGTTTTGGTACAAAAAAGCCGCAATTTGCCTCGTGTGGTTATATTGAGTGATTTGTTGGAAATGGCAGATGATGCCCCAAAAGTTTATAAACAAGTGGCTCAATTGCTCGTCGAAAAAGGTGTTCAAAAATTGATTGGTATAGGTGACTCTATAAATGTGATAAAAGATTTTTTACCACAAAACATTGTTTTTCACCATTTTAACACAACAACTCATTTTTTACAACACCTTCAAAATTCTGATTTTTATCAAAGGGTTATCCTTATCAAAGGTGCGCGATTGTTTGGTTTTGAACGCATCGCTGCTCGGCTTTCTGCCAAAACGCATAAGACTGTTTTAGAAGTTAACCTTGATGCCTTGGCGCATAATTTGTCCGTTTTTAGGAATTTACTGAGGGAGGCGCATTCAAAAGACAAAGTGCAAGAGGCGCAGGACACTGTTCAACACTCTTTACCTAAACTCATGGCGATGGTCAAAGCTTCGGCGTATGGCAGTGGGTCGGATGAGGTGGCACATTTACTCGAACAGCGCGGCATGGATTATTTGGCAGTAGCATATGCAGACGAAGGGGTACAGTTGCGAAAAGCAGGGATCAAATTACCCATTATGGTCATGAATCCTGAAGTAGCAAGTTTCGATGCTATACAACGTTTTGGACTTGAACCCGAGATTTATTCGTTGAGTATTTTGGATGACTTTGTAAAATACGTTGAAAATACTGTTGAGGAACGAAATTCCGATGCTTTCGAGAAGAGGGAGATATTTTCAAAAATTCATATAAAATTGGATACAGGTATGCATCGTTTGGGTTTTGAATCGATTGATATTCAGCAAGTTATAGCAGTTTTAAAACGCAGCCCACATATTCGAATCGCCTCTATTTTCACGCATTTAGCCGCAACAGATGGTCCTGAGCATGACTCATTTACACACGCACAAGTCGCTCGTTTTGTGAAGGTGTATGAAGAAATTACTGAGGGGGTCGATTACAAACCTTTGAAACACGCGCTCAATTCAAGCGGCATTTATCGTTTCCCAGAGTATCATTTTGATATGGTTCGTTTAGGTCGCGGCTTATATGGCGTGGCGAGTTCGGAGGTAATGCAACGAAAATTGCAAGTGGTTCAGACCTTGAAAGCGACAATTTCGCAAATCAAAGAGATATCTAAAGCAGAAACGATTGGTTACTCGCGCAAAGGTATTTTGGAACGAGACAGCCGCATTGCAACCATTTCGATTGGCTATGCCGATGGCTTGCGCAGGACAGCTTCGGGTGGTCAATATTCTGTTTTTCTACATGGCAAATATGCGCCAACTGTTGGCAATGTGTGTATGGATATGACGATGATAGATATAACGGATATTCCTGAAGCGAAAGAAGGCGATGATGTCGAGATTTTTGGACCCAATGTGACGATTCAGGCATTGGCTGATGCGCTGGGAACGATTCCACATGAAGTATTCACCAGTATTTCGGAGCGTGTGAAGCGCATTTATTTTCAAGAGTGAAAGATTAGGGGCTTTAATAAAACATTTCTCGGCAACTTTAAACAATATAAATACTTAAAATTGGAAAGGTAATTGTTCTTATTTAAAATTATATAGAATAAAAAAGTATTGAAATTTATGTATATTCAATAAATTAAGTAATTTTATTTTTTAAATACGATCTAATTAACTTTAATCTTTCAAAATGTCAATCGAAAATATCCTCCGTATTGCAAAAAAATCATTCTTTTTCTTTGTTTTTTCTTTGTTTTTGAACCATTTAGATGCTCAAAATCAATCTTTTGGTGGTGGCATCGGTCTCAACTCTCTTTTGGGTAATGGCGTGAATTTGTATGTAAATGGCAATTCTCGATTAGGTTCGGATGATGTTTCTAACAAGGTATTTAGTACACCTCAATTGAGTTTGAATATTGATTATAATTTCCCTAATAAATTGTCTAATAAATGGTTAGGAAAAATCTACAACCCTATTTTTTCTAATCCCCATATTCAACTGAGGGGGCAAGCGATGTTCAATCAATTTCGGATAGATGACAATAAAAACAATTCTGTTTTTAGTTTTGGAGGTAGTTTATTGTATTTTCCGAAGCCACAAGAAGCCAGCAGAAAAGTCAACTTCTTTATTGAATCAGGCTACAAAGCGGGTTGGAACAATACGGTTTTTGACCCATTCAATAGTTTTGTTTTAGGCATCGGTACACGCCACAATATGAACAATGATTGGATTGTGCAAACCAGTATCAACTATACATTTGCTTTTAATGACTATATTGATTTATACGGCAGGAAGGGATTTTCAGTCAAAAACTCGGATGGATATGCTCTATTTAATGTCACAATTTTGAAATCCTTCTTTAATGTCGCGGAAAAAGTAGCACTCGATAGAGCTAAAGATTCGTTGGGCATGGCGCGTAGTTTTGCTGTACAAGCCATAGAAAAAGGACAAAAAGTAACGGAAAATGTGAAATCTGTCCAAGAATCCATCAATCCTTTACTTGAAAAAACGCTAAAAGATAAAGCCTTAGCCTTTAAAATTTCTGAAACGGCTTTGGCTATCAGTGATAAAGCGATTGCCCTTCGGTCAAATCTGAAAAAAAGTATAGGGTTAGAGATTGCGGAACGTGAAATTGACAGCTTAAAAACACTCACTGCAACTTTATCTATTGACCGCCTCGTTGATTATGATTTGGCAAGCGATGTGCATGTTATTGAGCGCGATATAGCTAAAAAACTTCAAGAGTTGCAGCGCGATTTACAAGAAGCCAAACAAAATCTAAAATGGACTTACCAATATTTGCCGTCTTTGAAAGACTTAGAACAAGAAGTTCAGCGCATCAATGTAAAAGAAGGGGGTGAAGCACGTATTATGATAACAAAGGTTGAACAAGCGATTACGACATCCGAAAAAGAATATGAGGCGGCACATAATAATGTAGCAGAAATCAAAGGTTTGTTTGAAAAAGCTGGCAATCGTTTGAATAATGCCATTGAAGAGGTTGAAAAAACAGAAAAAGAGATTGACAATATAAAACGAAATTAATTCTAATTTTAAGATTTGCCTGTCACAAAAAATATTTTTTTAAGATAATGAAAAACAATATAAGCACTTAATCTTGTAAAATATTTGTTAATGAGACCCATTATTGCGAATTCAAAAACTCTATTTTATTGAAACGAAAAGCTGTTATAGTGTAAATTAAAATTAATCTTAATATTTAGAAATGCTTACCAAAAATTGCCTTCATACTACACAGAAAACTTACTTTTTTCTACTTTTTAGCCTTCTTTCTAACTATCTAAACGCACAGAATCAATCTTTTGGCGGTGGTATGGGCATCAATTCACTTTACAGCAATGGCGTGAATTTGCAAGAATACAGCCATTCTCGGTATGGTTCGCCCCAAGATAAACCTCAGGCATTTAGTAAACCCCAAGTGAGTTTAAATGTTGATTATAATTTTCCAACCGAATTGTCTAAGAAATGGGGCTTGTTACAAAGAATATACAACCCACTCTTTTCAAAAGCACATCTGCAGTTGAAAGGTCAAGCCATGTTCAACCAATTTCGGATTGATGTCAACAACAGTAATTCTATTTTGACCTTTGGTAGCAGCTTGTTATATTTTCCAGTGGCTCTGAATAGCAACAGGGATTTTAATTTTTTCTTTGAAACGGGCTACAAAGCGGCTTTGAATAATGCAACTTTTGAGCCTTTTCATTGTGCTGTTGTGGGTTTTGGTGCGCGGCATAATTTGGGTAATGATTGGATTTTACAAACCAATTTCAACTATACGGTTGTTTTTAACGACTATATTGACCAATACGGGAAGAAAGGATTTACTTATAACAATCGTGAAGGCTATGCTTTATTCAATGTCTCAATCTTGAAGTCCATATTTAACAGAACAGAAAAAAGAGGATTGGATAGAGCCAAAGATTCATTAGCAATGGCACATACGCTTGCGGCGCAAGTGGCTGAAAAAGGTCAAAAAGTGACTGAAAAAGTAAAATCCCTTGAAAATGCGCTCAAACCATTGCTCGAAAAAACGCAAAAAGACAAATTATTGTCTTTTACAATTTTTGAAAAGGGTTATGAAATTGGAGAAAAAGCGATTTCAATTCGTATCAATTTGAAAAAAGGCAAACAGTTAAATATTGCTGAAAGCAGCATAGATAGCTTAAAAACGCTGATTTCAACTTTAAATATCTCTCGTCTTGTTGATTATGATTGGGCAAACGATGGGCATGTTTTTGAGCAAGATATTGCTAAAAAAATTCAAGAATCGCAGAACGATATACAGGAAATGAAACAAAACCTTAATTTGGCTGATGCCTATTTACCCTCTTTGAAAGACTTTGAGCAGGCAGTTCAGCATTTTAAGGTAAAACAAGCCGGTGATGCTCGACTCACTGTCATTGATATTGAACAAGCAATTGTTACTACGCAAAAAGAATACAATGAGGCGCATAATAATGTGAAAGAAATCCAAAGTTCGTTTGACAAAGGCGAAAAAAACATTAAAAATGCGCTTGAAGAAATTGAAAAAACAGAAAAAAAGATTGCAGAATTGAGAAAAGAAGCCAATCCTCCAAAAACGATTGTTCCGAAAAAACGATCAAAAAACTAACTTTTTGATTGTGAATTACCACTGTTCGGAGAATTTTAAAAATTCTCCGAATATCATACCCCTCAGTATTTTGAGCTTTTAACTTAATAGTTGCTCTCTACAACTGACCCTCAATGTTTTTTTATTATTCGTCTTCATATATCTCTAAATTGTCTTGTTACTATTGAAAATAAGATAACTTCGCCAAAATCCTACCTTCCCATTATTCTACTCTTACAAATAAAGTTTTGTTTTGACTTTAAAAATCAAAGTCAAAAAAACTAAACATCAAACATATTAAACGAATCACAGCGTTTTTACTTTACTTTGCAACCTAACCGTCCTAAAAACGTTCTTTGGTGCAGACGTTTTCCATGAAACAAGGCTCGGAACACACGACTCAAGACTAAAAAAAATATGCTCAGTTTTCAATATCCTACTTGGTACATCCTTTTTTGCGCTTTGCTCGGCTTGGCGTTTGCCGTAGCTTTATATTGGCGTGATTCGACTTTCAAGGAGCAATCACCCATCCTTAACAAGATTTTAGGCGCACTTCGGTGGTTAACTGCTACGATTATAGCAGTGCTTTTGCTTTCACCTGTCCTAAAATCTTCGGTGACAGAAATCAAAAAACCTGTCGTGGTTTTAGCGCAAGACGTGTCTGAATCCATAGGCATAGCCGTCAAGGATACCCCTCAGTATAAAAGCCAATTTGCTGCTTTACAAACTGCTTTGGGCGACAAATACGATGTCAAAATTTATTCTTTTGGCGAAAAAGTACGTGAAGGTGTTGATTTTCAATTCAAAGATAAATTGACCAATACGTCTGATTTGGTGAAAAACGTCTACGATTTGTACTCTAATCAAAACCTGGGCGCACTCGTCATCGCTTCCGATGGTATCTATAATGAAGGCTCAAATCCATTGTATGCTGCCGCTAAACTCAATGCACCTGTTTACACCATTGCGCTTGGCGATACAACACCAAAGCGAGATTTGATTGTTAAACGTGTTTTTCACAACAATATCGCTTATCTGGGTGATAAGTTTAATATTCAAATAGACGTTGCGGCGGCAAACTGCGCTGGTTCAAATACCTCCCTGACCGTTGCTCGATTAGATGCGGCAGGCAACCCCTCAGTAATCAGTACCACACCGATTGCAATTAATAAAAACGACTTTTTTACGACAAAAGAAGTGACACTTGATGCTTCTCAAGCGGGCGTTATGCGCTTTCGCATTGCCGTTACCAATGTTAGCGGTGAAGCTACGACCGTGAATAATGTCAAAGAGATTTTTATTGAAGTCTTGGATGCAAGGACTAAAATTTTGATATTAGCAAATGCGCCACATCCTGACCTCGCTGCGCTCACGGAAGGCATTAATTTGAACAAAAATTACACGGTTTCAGTCGGTTATGTCAACGATTTAAAGGTTAATATAGGGGATTATGATTTTGCTATTCTACATCAGGTCCCCTCAGTATCAAACGGCGGTGATGCCGCCTTGAACATCTTGAATGGTAAAAAAACGCCGCGTTTATACATCGTTGGGGCGCAAAGTGATTGTCGAAAACTGACCACTATGCAAAACCTCATGACCTTAAATGCTGATGGTCGAAATATGAACGACGTGCAAGCCACTTTGAACGGTGGTTTCAATTTGTTTACACTCGACAATACGTTCAACCAATTTCCCAGTTTCAATCCAATTCAATCACCGTTTGGTGAATACAAGGAAGCGGGTGGTGGACAGGTCTTATTTTATCAAAAAATTGGCAAAGTAGATACAAAATATCCCCTCGTCATGCTCGGTGAATCGAATGATATTCGCACGGGCATCATTGCCGCAGAAGGTTTGTGGCGGTGGCGGCTTTTTGACTTTGCGCAGCATCAAAATCATGAGTTATTCGACGGTTTGATGTCAAAAATCATTACCTATTTGTCCGTTAAAGAGGATAAAAGAAAGTTTCGTGCCGCTACCGACAAAAATATGTATCGCGAAAACGAACCCGTTTCCTTTACTGCCGAACTATATAACAACAGTTATGAATTGATAAACGAACCCGATGTACGGGTCATTTTGACCAATGGGGAAGGCAAACAATTTCCTTACACCATGAATAAGTCGGGTCGCTCCTATGCCCTCAATGCAGGAATTTTGCCCGTGGGCAACTATCAATACAAAGCCACGACCAGCGTAGGTGGGCAACAATTGGAAGCAGGAGGCGCATTCAGCGTGCAACCGATTCAGTTAGAACTTTATGAAACAACCGCAGACCATGCTATTTTGCGCGCCTTAGCCAATCAATTTGGCGGCAATTTGGTCTACCCTAAAGACATGGTTTCGATTGCCGATTCCATCAAAGCACGGACTTTGAAACCTGTCATGTACACCACCAATAAGACAGAATCTGTGATGAATCTGAAATGGATTTTTGGTTTGTTGATATTACTTTTAGCGATGGAGTGGTTTTTAAGACGGTATTTCGGAGGATATTGATTTTCAACTGTTTATGAAGTGGCTGTAACTATCATTCTTAAAAATAGCATTCTTATATAAACCCTAAGGTTGAAGCAGTTTAATGAACTTATCTATTGAATGTTATATGGCGTTGTTCTTGTTTATCTAACAAAAAGCCTTTTGCTATGAGCAAAAGGCTTTTTGTTTTAATACTTGTGCAAATATTCGGTTTATTCAAAAAAAGTATCGTATTGATTTTGATGTCCTGCCTCACGTTGCGGTTGTTTGAGAGGTTCGTTGAGGTCAAGGGTATCGTCCTTTTTGTTTTTCAAAGTCAATTCGTCTTTCAGACCTGAACCCAGTAGGAGAGACTGACTTTTCTTTTCCCACTCATCGAGCATCATCAAGCCTTCTTCTTCAAATACGCCATTTTGGAGGTCAATACCTTTCATAATTTTGTCGGACATACTCATAAATTGCTCCATTTCCCCTACTTTTGAACTGACATCATTGGCAATTGCTTCCAAAGCCATATCGAACATCACCCGTTTGTCGGGGTCGCCTTTCAAGATAGACATCGCTGAATTCATTGCTGAATGACTCGCTAAAATAGCTTTGCGCTCTGTTTCTTTCACAAAAATCTGGTCTTTCAAGTCTTCGGACATGATGAAGGACGCATCGCGCATTTTTGTCAGTATCCGATAAAGCGATTCCATGCGTTTGTATAAATCGTCGAGGCGTACATTTGATTCTTGTAACCGCCCGGCTTTGCGGGTTTTTAGAATCATTTGTGTTTCTTTTTCGGCATCGCGGGCTTTTGTAGCATCTTTTAGGTGGGTTTGAATTTCTTTTTGATTCGTCACAATCAACTCTTTGAGTTTGTGCATTTGTCCCCTCAGTTGATTGATTTGTTTATCCATTTTTGACAAACTGGAATCCAAACCTTCGATATAAGACTTCAAAACACCAATCGGATCGAGGTTGACAAACAGACCTGTTATGCCACGCATCACACTTTTGTAGGCAAAACCGACTAAATTTCTCATTCGAGGGTCTAAAACCATGTAAATAACCATAGATAAGGCTATCAACATACCCGATAAATACAAGGTATCTTGAGCTAAAATGATGAGTGTGGGCAACACATTAAACAGCAAAATGCCTCCTCCTACCAACAAGGCAGCCATTACAACCATGCCGGTTGTCCCTTCAGGGCGTTCCCAAAAACTCTTAGGTTTGAAATTTGTATTATCCATATTTGTTTTGTAATATATTTTTCTGTTATACAGTCGTTTTAATTCAAAAATACACCCCCTCAGTATTTTGCCCAAATTTAAAAAAAACTTGGGATTCATTATAAATTAGCTGATGGAAAGTGACTGTGAATAAAGATTTACCCTTTTTCAAAATTTAGTTTTGCTCGGCAACCCATCCCTCAATAATTTGACCCACAGAACCTGCTAAACGTTACAACACTTAAATAGCTCAATATGATTCCTCTGCTAAACATCAAATCTATTAAACCCTTTAAAAAAACGACAAAACACCACTATCTACTTTCAGCTATACATTTTTATTATCGCCTCACATGCCTTATCTAAAAGTTCATACACCAAATCAAAGCGGTTATCATAATAGGGATCGGGCACAATGTCATAACTATGGGGTTGTGCAAAATCCATGATGTGTCTGACTTTTTGCCTTTGTTCCTCCGTTTTCGCAAAATTGATAACGTCTTTAAAATTATTTTTATCCATGACCAAAATGAGGTCAAAAGCATCCAAATCTTTACCTTTGAAATGCCTTGCCCGTTGGTCAGTGAGGTCAATTCCATATTTTTGCGCAATTGCAATACTGCGTCGGTCGGGCAATTCGCCCACATGCCAATCCCCTGTACCCGCCGAATCCACATGCCAATTTAAGCCTAATTGATGGATTTTATGTTTCAATATACCCTCTGCAAGCGGTGAACGGCAGATATTGCCGAGGCATACCATAAGAACTTTCATAGCCGTTATTTTTTCATGTATCATCATATCAATGGTTCTAGAAACTTTGCCCAAAGTTAGCAATGATTTTTGACCCCCTCATTAAAACCTAAAAAATTAGTAGAATTGCTTAGCTTTGTAGGTATATTTAGCTTCATTCTATTCTTTCCATAATGATAATTATCGTTTACGAAAGGGCAGTTAAAAGATGCTCCTTATGATTCATTTTTTAAATTTGATATTTATCATGAAAAAAATGTTCCTCTTTCCCCTACTTCTCATCACGCTCACGACCTGTACCAAACTAAGTCAAGATCCCGATAAAGTGCCCATTCCGCTACCGAGTTTTATAATCCATAATGCTAATTGCAAAGCAGCCTGTAGTGTGCTATTTTTTAATACTACCCGAAGCACCTATGATATGGAATATGTATGGTCATTCGGTGACGGTGACAGCTCTCGCCTGGATAGCCCACAACATACCTATCGGGTTGGGGGTAAATATTTGGTTCAATTAATGGCAAAAAATAAGGCAGGCGACAACTCAGAATATAAAGAAGTTTCTATTCAATCGGACTTGCCACTAAGTTTGTTCAGCCTATGCAGGGTTGAAAGCATCACCTATATAAAAATACCGCTTACAAATTCACAAGGTAAACCTTGGGACGACTTGCCAGCCAATTCAGCTTTTCCAGAATTGCAATGGTTGGTACGAGATACCACGAGGATATACATACGCGGTCAAGAAATGTCCCAATTGGTGGATTTTGATCCAAAACTCCTTCCTTTTACCGTGCCGAGGGAAGGTTTATCTGGCTCTTTGAGGCAATTTGGGCAACTTTATACCCTCATCATACAGGATGCCGATGTAGATGGTCCAGAGATAATGGGCGCATTTCAGTTTCGACCTATTGACTATTTTCCTAAACAACCTGATAATGCTACTTCGGCTTCTGCTTTTTTAACCCAATTTACATTAAAATCTTCTGATGGATTTGAAGTGTTAGTAAACTTAAAGTGGCAATAAAGTGAAATTTTCACCACGGCAAGTCTCAAAGACATGCTATAAAACGACCTCATCAAACCAAGTCATTACAGAGAATGAGGATGGAGGTGTAAAAGTAGATATGCGCGTTTATATACTGAGGGGGCTAAAAAATATTGCATTTTCTTTTGTTCCCGCTTTGGCTATAAAACCTTATTTTTGTGAATTAAACAAAAATGTTGTTAATCGGTTCTATTCTAACACCAACATACATATTTCACAATGATTTTTTGTCCCAAGTGCCATACACAACTTGTAGAAGACGCTAAATTTTGCCACAATTGTGGTGCTCACATTGATATAGCATTGGCGGATTGCCCAACTTGCGCTAAAAAAAATCCAGCTGATGCTCGGTTTTGTTATGGCTGTGGCTCACCTATGTCGCCCATTATTTTGACTAAACCCATAGTTGAAAACTCTAAATATGATTTTCAGAACCTTGATGTTTTAGAAGAGCAAGCCAAATCTCTGTTTTTTGAAGAGGTCAAACGTTTAGCCGCTTGGATTGCACCCGACAAAGTGGAAGAATACCTCAAGACGGTCATCACCACTAACTTTTATCAAACAGTTGACCGTCGTTCAAAACAAATTGCAGACGAATTTTCGGAGTTAAATTTCACAAAAGTCAACCCCTCAGTATTTCAACTTGAAAAACAATTAGAAAATGCCGTTTCAAGCCTGGCGTTGTATCATATTGTGTATAATTGCAAAGAAATAAGTGCTACCTCTTTGCCTGAAAAAATAATGAAATATGAGCGCGCGGTGAGAGGTAATGTTGATCTGAAACAAATGATTTTCGACTACCTCGATTTAGCTTCTGAAAAGGAAAGAGTGTACACTGATTTTGTCAAAATGCCTTTCAATACGCTTCAAAATGCCGCTAAAAACTTTGTTTTTGCTGCCAAAGATGAATTTATTTATCTTATCAGCGACTCCACTTTTCTCGGAAGTGGCAAAGAGGGTTTTGCCATGACAGAGTTTGGTTTGTATTGGAAAGCCCCTTTAGAAAAACCGCAAAAAATATATTTTCATCACATCGCTCGGCTTGAAAAGCACAAAACATGGCTCAAAGTCAATAATCGTTTTTTCAATGTCAATCCATCCTTGAACATCAAAATGCTCTTCCTGCTTGAAAAGCTGAAAAATATTTATTCTGATTCATAAGTAGTTCACTTTAAGTTATTAAGCATATTATTTCCTGTAAGTCATTGATTATAAATGAATTAGAACACCTTTGCATCTTGCTCATTGCCTTTGGTATATTTAATACAACTCCTCCAACGGGTTTTTTGGTGCTTTCTGTTTTTTTACTTTCAACCCCATTGTTTTATTTGGCGAAAGGAAATTATAAAACACATGTAGGCTGAGGAAAAAAGGTTTTAAAACGTCAAAATCTGTTTCGTTGGAAGGATAAATATAATTTGGATTTTTATATAAAGGACTGATAGACTGTGTTAAACGGAGACCGATACCAACTTTCGGTGTAAAAAGAAGAGACCCTCCCACCATAAAAGAGTAATCATGCGGATTGTATGCACTCTGAACTTTATCCGCCAATGCTGTCAAGGGTTGGTTATTCAAAATGACTGTTGTTGTAGATTTTAGCAGCCGACCATAAGACAATCCAATAAAAAATGACCTTGTATAATATTGTTTAGTGGGGTTTGCAAAAAAATGATAGTTGAGTATCAACGCTACTTCACTGTAATAGAGGGAAAAATAATTCAAGGCTAAATTGTGTGTGTTCTTATTTTCACGGCTGGGTTGTGCGCCTTTTTGGTTAAACAGCAACTGGGTACTGATATCAAAATTGGGTCGTATATAGATACTGCCATCCAAACCGAGGCTTACACCACGCTTGCGATATCCTTGTTGGTGGTCACCATCAATTTGACTTAAATTTATGCCTACCAAAGCGGCAGCTTTAAAACGTGCTTGCGCAAAGACCCCCTCAGTAAAAAAAAGAAAACTGCTGAGGATAATTGTTTTTAAATAATTCCTCATTTCAAAATATTTTATTAAATTTGTATCAAAAATAAGATTTATATTTCGTAATTTCAAACAATTACAAATGAAAAAGATTCAACTTCTTGCGTTCTTTTCATTGTGGGCGGTTGTTGCTGCGGCTCAAACTCAAACAGTCGGAGAACCTCCCTTATACTATCATAGTTTGGCACTCGATGATCGGGTGGAAGAACTGTATAACAAACGTTTTTTTAATGACAGCATTTTCCGACAAGGTGAATTACGTACGCAAAAAAGCCTGTTCACGACGGAATTAGGCTATCGTTATGACCAAGTTGAGAAAACGATTGAAGTCAAAACGGAAAGCGGTAAACAGATATATTTGGAAGCCAAGGACGTGGTGTATTGTAAACTTTTTTTTGAAGACCATACAGCGGTTTTTATGCCTGTCACTTTGCCAAAACAAAAAGATTTAACCTTAGTACAAGTCCTTTATAAAACGTCAACATTACAATTGTATCGTAATATACAAAAAAAAATAGTTAATTTCGAACCCATTAAAGATTATCGGTACTATATCCGAAAAGACAATCATAGTTCGCTAAAAGAAATAGAAATGAATGAAAAATCTTTAATCAACGTATTGCCTACGAAGCGGAGTCGCATTACGCAATTCTTCAAAGGAAAGAAAAGAGAAGAGTTAACATTGAGTAAAGTCGTCTCTCTGATGGGTGAGTTAGACAAAACGAATAACGTGGAAAATTGAATAAAGTATACCCTTAGTATTTTCCATCAAAAAGGCTTTGCATGAATAGTTTTCATTTGGCAAAGCCTTTTTTTATTGTATTTTTGCGAAATTTTTTGAACAACTTAATACTTTCTAAAATGAGATATTCTATTTTCATTCTACTTGTTATAAATTTCCATTGTTTTATTTCTAAACAAAAGCCTTTACCTTTTGAGAACTTATATGAAATTTATACATTGAAAGAGAGAGATAGAGAAGCAAAACTAATCAAAGAGGGTTTTGAGTTGATTTCAAAAAATCTTAATGGTGAAACTTATGTAAGGAAACAGGACTCTTGTAAGTTTGAAGGAATTTCTTTTTTAAGATTTGCAAATGCTATGGAATATTATTTGCGAGGAACGGTGTATAGAAATAATTACAACAGTATTAAAAAAGAAGTAGGAACAAAAGGTTTTCTTTATATGACTACAAAAAGAGATGATGATAATTTATTTACAGAAATATATAGTGATAAAATCAATTACAAAGTAGAGTTGTCATTCTCAATTATACCACATGATAGTACAGCTCGATGTGATGATGAGCAGTTCAGAATACGTTTTTTAAATAGGAATTCAATAAATTGACAATCAATTAGCTACAAATATGACATCCAGAGAAATACGCAAAGCGTTCCTCGACTTCTTCGCTTCAAAACAACATAAAATCGTGCCTTCTGCACCTTTAGTTTTGAAAAATGACCCGACTTTGATGTTCACCAATTCGGGTATGGTGCAGTTCAAAGACTACTTTTTGGGCAACGGTACGCCCCCCTCAGTAAGGATTGCCGATACGCAGAAATGCCTCCGCGTGTCGGGCAAACACAACGACTTGGAAGATGTGGGCTTCGACGGAACACATCACACTATGTTCGAAATGCTTGGAAATTGGTCATTTGGCGACTATTTCAAGGCAGAAGCGATTGATTGGTCTTGGGAATTGCTGCATAAAGTATTGGGCTTACCTGCAGACCGATTGTATGCAACGGTGTTTGGCGGCGACGAAAAAGAAGGTTTGGCTTCTGACGAAGAGGCACGTAACTACTGGCGTAAATATTTGCCCGACAATCATATTTTGGATGGCAATAAAAAAGATAATTTTTGGGAAATGGGCGCGCAAGGACCTTGTGGACCTTGTTCCGAAATCCATTTCGATTTCCGTACCGAGGAAGAACGGGCAAAGATTGCAGGTGAGTTATTGGTCAATCAAGACGACCCCTCAGTAGTGGAGATATGGAACAACGTTTTTATGCAATTTGAACGCAAAGCAGACGGCTCGCTCGTCGTTTTACCTGCCCAACATGTGGATACAGGTATGGGTTTCGAGCGTTTATGTATGATTTTGCAAGGCAAAAAATACACTTACGATACCGATATTTTTACGCCTTTTATTCGTTTGGTGGAAAATGAAAGCGGTAAAACCTATACAGGCAGCTACGAACGCACAGGAAAAGTTGACGTAGCGATGCGCGTCATTGTTGACCACATTCGCGCCGTGGCGTTTACGATTGCGGAGGGTCAATTACCTGCGGCGAATGGTGCGGGTTATGTAATTCGACGCATTTTGCGTCGGGCTGTGCGCTATTATTATTCGTTTTTGGATGTCAAAGAGCCGCTTTTGAATAAATTGATTCCGCTTTTGGCATCTGAATTTGCAGACGTTTTTCCTGAACTAAAAGCACAACAAGACTTTGTGCAAAAAGTGATTTTGGAAGAAGAACGCTCGTTTTTAAGGACGTTGGAGTTGGGTTTGAAGCGTTTTGAAACCCTCAATACTGAGGGGGGCATTGTGAAAGGTGAAGAAGCATTTGAAATGTTCGACACTTATGGTTTTCCGATTGACTTAACGGAATTGATTTCTTCTGAACGGGGTTTGCGGGTAGATACTGAGGGGTTCGGCAAATGCCTTTTGGCACAAAAACAACGCTCAAAACGCGATGCTGAAAAGCAAGTAGGCGATTGGGTTAGCCCCCCTCAATCCCCCCAAGAGGGGGAAGAAGCTAACAGAGTCGAGTTTGTCGGCTACGACCAACTGACAGTTGACAATGCTAAAGTATTGAAATACAGGGCTGTTACGGATAAAAAAGGGTTACAATATCAAATCATTTTGAATCGAACACCTTTTTATGCTGAAAGTGGTGGACAAGTTGGTGATACAGGCGCAATGTATTTCGATGGTGAACGCATTGCGGTTTTGAATACCAAAAAAGAAAACGATTTGATTATCCACATCGTCAATGAATTGCCTGAAAACATATATGTCCCAAATGTTAAAGCAGAAGTGGACCAAACGAAACGTCAAGCGATTTCGCAAAATCATACAGCAACTCACTTGATGCACGCTGCTTTGCATGCTGTTTTGGGTAAACATGCCGTTCAAAAAGGGCAAAATGTAGATGACAATCGTTTGCGTTTTGACTTTTCACATTTTCAAGCAACGACTAAAGAAGAATTGGCTCAAATAGAACACATTGTCAATCAAAAGATTAGAGAAAATATTGCGCTTGAAGAAGTCCGCAATATGCCGATTGAAGATGCGCGTAAAACGGGTGCTATGATGTTGTTTGGTGAAAAATATGGCGAAACAGTGCGGGTTATTACGTTTGATAAAGATTTCAGTCGTGAGTTGTGTGGTGGTACGCACGTTGCGGCTACAGGTGAAATTGGCTATTTTAAAATTGTTTCTGAATCTGCTTTGGCTGCAGGTGTTCGTCGCGTTGAAGGCGTAACGGGTGATGGCGTAGAAGCCTATCTGAATGAGAAATTGAATAAACTCAATATCGTTGAAGGGTTACTAAAAAATCCAAAAGATATCGTTCAAAAAGTAACGGATTTGCAAGACGATAACAAGGCGTTGCGTAAGCAAATTGAAACAATGTACATCGAACAAGCGACCGCTTTACAGAAAGATTTGCGTTCACAATTCATTGATAATGAAGGTTTTAAGTTATTGATAAAACAGATTGTGTTGAGTGATGTGAATGCTGTAAAAACATTGGCAACCAATCTTGAAAAAGAAATTGGCAATGCGGTTATCGTTTTTGCTTCTATCAGTAGCGATAAGCCACAATTGACAATTTGCATCAGTCCTGATTTGGCAAAAGCTAAAGGTTGGAATGCAGGAGCGATGGTTCGGGAATTGTCAAAGGACATTAAAGGTGGTGGTGGTGGTTCTGCTGTTTTTGCGACCGCAGGTGGTACGGATACTGAGGGGTTGGCAATTGCATTGAGTCGCATTAATAGTTTATTGAAGTAAGTTTTTAGTCAAATAAAACAAAAAGGTTGGATATTGAAAAATATCTGACCTTTTTGTTTTTAAATAAGATTAAATGTTTAAATTTTGTACTCAAAAATCAAAACAAAAATGAATCAATTTAGCCTTTTCGACAACAATAGAGAAGTGATAAACCTGTTAGAAAATCGGTTAGATACAATGGCTTGACTTATCTGAGGAAAAGAAGGATCTCATTGACCTTTCGGAAAGTTATTTTTTAAAGATAAAAATAAAAAAGCCTTCATATTACGAAGGCTTTTTTACTGAGGGTATGTACTCCATGCAAAAACTCAAAAATTTCTCTTAAAAATATCTTTTGCGGAAATCTTAAAAACAGGTAAAATAGGTGCGGCAGAGCAGACATCATCATCTTGACAAACCAATGATTGTTTTAAGTTATCGCCGAAAAAAACATGGACTTCTTCCAATAATGGGAAAATATGCCAAACGACTTGTACTTTTGCTGCACGATAGTTACCCATTTTTTTATGTACTAAATTCATTTGGTCTTTGCTGGAAATGACTTCAATGACAAATTTAGGGACAACGTGTATGCCTTGGTGAATAGCAAGCCTTTGTTCGGGTGTGAAGTAGGAAATGTCTGGTCGGCGATGCGTTTTTTCAAGGAAAAAAGTATCAATTTCAGCTTCAAAAATACCTGAAAGTTGACCTTCAAATTTCAAATGTTCAAATAATGTTCGCAGATTATCTAAGATGTATAATTGACTTTGATCCATAGTGCGTTTCGTTTTTTCAATAGTTCCGTTTACCCATTCATATTTATAACCATCTTCGCGATGTAAATATTTCTGCTCAAACTCTTTCCAACTAATGAATTTAGGCGGTTTTTGTACGGATTGTAGTACAGAAACAGGTGGCTTTTGTAAGATATTTGAAGCTGTCATTGTATTAAAATTTTTGACAAAAATAATCACTTTTATGATGTTTTCAAACTTATAGTTATAAAAAGCCTTCGCACAACCGCGAAGGCTTTTTTACTGAGGGGTATCTTTTTTGAGTGCTTTTAAATCATCTGCTCAATAAATGATTTGGTTAATGATAAAATCTCTATTTGTTAGAACTACAAACTATTGTAGTTTTGCAGATAAAGTCGTTTGAATTTGATTGCATTTATGGAAAAAATAAAAGTTATAAAAAGATACATTCGTGCCCAATTTACTTTATCAAAAGAAGAGGCAAATGAAGAAACTAATGCCGAAATAATGGAAGGTGCGAAACTCAAAGGCTATAACTTATGGATATTGGGTTTTGCGATGGTTATTGCTTGTGTGGGCTTGAATGTGGATTCGACGAGTGCCGTGATTGGGGCGATGTTGATTTCGCCATTAATGGGACCCATCGTAGCTGTGGCTTTTGGCATTGCCGTTAACAATCGAGATTATAAGCGTCAAGGTATCCGCAATTGGTTGATGATGACTGTTACCAGTCTTTTTGCGTCCATCTTGTTTTTTTTAGTGAGTCCTTTCGATAACAATACCAATGCTCTACTTTCGTTTCAAAAAGCAACGATTTTTGATATAATACTGGCGTTTTTTGGAGGCATGGCAGGTTTTATCGGCATCATCAAAAAAGAAGGGACAAAGATTATTGCGGGTGTCGCGGTGGCAACGGCTTGTATGCCTCCGCTTTGTACAGCAGGTTATGGTATTGCACATTGGGACTATATGTACTTTATCGGTGGACTTTATTTTTATCTTATCAATTGTCTTTTCATCGGTTTGGCAACCTTTTTAACGGCGCGTATTTTGGGTTATCATAAGCATTTGGTCATCGGAAGACCCACTAAAACAACGATTTGGTTGTGGTATATTTTCATTATTTTGATGATTTTACCCTCGATTTATATTGCTCATACCAAATGGAATGATGAAAAAGAGAAATTTGCACCCATAGAAACGGAAAACAATCGGATTGAAAAATTAGAAAAAAAAGTAGCGGAATTAGATTCGCTTTTGAGGTTAAAATAAAACGCAATCAAATTATCAAATATAAGTATGACAACACATAAATCCCTCTTCATCGTCATCGAAGGCTTAGACGGCTCGGGCAAATCATCTGCTTCAAAAGCATTAGTGAAGGCACTTGACCCCCTCAGTAAAGGCATTGTGAAATTGACGTATGAACCCAATAACGATATGTGTGGCGGCTTGTTTATCAGAGAAGTATTGACGAAAAAAATACCGCATGAGACACCCAGTGTGTTGCCCTTGGCTTATGCGACAAATCGTTTAGACCATTGTCATCGATTGATACGTCCGTGGTTGGCAGGGGAGGGGCATATTGTGATTTCGGATAGGTATTATTTGTCGTCGTTGGTGTATCAAAGTCGTCCTGATTTTCCTTTTGAAAAAGTGATGTTGTATAATGAGCATGCCCTCAAGCCAGATGTTATATTTTTTATAAATGTAGATAGTAAGGTGTGTTACGAGCGTATGAAAATTCGGAATCAGCCCGAAGAATTGTTTGAAGCGAACCTCGATGAATCAAGGCAGAAATATCTTGAGGCAATTGATTTTCTAAGGAAAACGCATGATGAAAACATCATTGAAATTGATGGCAGTGGCACAATTTCGGAAGTCGTTGCAAAAATTCAATCAGAGATTTACAAAATAGCATCTTATTTAGACCCCTCAGTATCATGACTCTATTAATTGATTTTTAAGATTTTATGAGCAGTAAGCGCACTTCTACAACAATTTCCACTATGGCTTTTTTATAAATTTAATCACATAGATATGTAGGTGAACAGAAATAAACGGGAAATATATTTAGCACAAGTATTTGATAATCAACCTCTTACATTATTCATCGTTCATCATTTATCATTCATCATTACTTACATAGGCATATTCACATAGGTTCACATAGTTTTTGGAAAATTCTATCTCAGTCTATGTGAAAATGCCTATCTCTCTATATAATAATATGCTGCTCATTCCTGCTCAATTACTTGACCCACTTTGAAAGGAAAGAGGAGAATAAAACTCGAGCCTTTGCCCAATTCCGATTTCACATCAACAGAACCTTTGTGAGCAGTAACCATTGCTTTAACGTAGGCAAGTCCTAAACCGAAGCCTTTGACATCGTGTAAGTTGCCTGTGTGGACGCGATAGAATTTTTCAAAAATACGCTTTTTGGCTTCTTTTGTCATACCAATGCCCTTGTCTGAAACAGTGATTTCGATGCCATTTGACTTATTAACCGTCGAAACGCTAATGTCAGGTTTTTCAGGCGAATACTTATTGGCATTGTCCAACAGGTTGTTGATGACGTTTGAAATATGGTTCAAATCACCTTCGATATAGTATTTTTCAGCATTGAGTTGGGTTGAAATAGTGCCTTCCTTGCGTTCAACTTGCAGAGCCATATTGCCAACGGCTTGCTCAATGACTTGATGAATATTGACATCTGTGAAGTTGAGTTTGATACTGCCACGTTCCACAAGTGCCATTTGAAGCACTTTTTCGACTTGTCCGTGCATCCGTTTGTTCTCTTGACTGATGATGTTTGCGAAACGTTTGACCTTATCGGGATTGCCAATTACTGAGGGGTTGGTGATGGAATCGGAAGCTAATGAAATAGTGGCAATCGGGGTTTTAAATTCATGCGTCATATTGTTAATGAAGTCGTTTTTCATCTCTGACAGCTTTTTTTGTTGCAAAATAACACGAATGGTATAAGCAAAAGATGCTAAAATGATGGTTGTAAACAGCAATGACAATAACAAATCGAGCCACAAACGCCCCCACACATGGGCGGATTTGGTAGGAAAAAACACGTATAATGTCCCAGGAATATTGATGATATCGTTAGGAAACAGTTTTGTTTTATAAGGTGAAGATTTGAGATAATTATAGCTCGCTTGACTTTCATTGGGTACGACATAGTGGTTGTTATAAATAACAAAACTATTAGATGGATTGGACCAAACGCCATAACTGAAGGGAATTTCAGTACCCAATTCATCTTTCAAAAATCGGTCAAGTCGAATCACTTCGATGCGTTCTTCGATAGGAGTATTAAACATTTCTTGTTTGAGGTGGACAGCCTCCATGGTTTGTCGCAAGGCGGTAGGCTCGTTTGATAGGACGATTTGTTGCTGATAATGAAAATTGCCGTTTGTGTCCGCTTCAAATTGTTTGATGGAGTAGCCATTCGCATAGCGAGAAACTTGAACATTTTCGGCATTTTCAAGCAATTCGGCGACTTTTTTCATGCCCGATGCCACATGTTTGTCAAATTGTTCCTCATTCAACCGACGACTGTTGTTGATAAAGCTCATTTGTAGCGACAATACCCCGACGACGGCTAACGACATTAAGCCTATAATTACCCAAATTGCTTTTTGATTCATGTTCTGGACTTGTCCGATTCTTTGTTCAAAGGCTGTAGATGCGCCTTTTTGTTATTTTTTGAACAAAATTAAAAATTTAGCCATCAATAACGTATGGTTTAACAGTTATTTAACCTGCACCTCGTGTGAAGAATAAGAATTGTTGGCGCGACTTTTAAAAATAAACAGATTTATTATCAAGGGCAAACACAACGCTGTTTCTTCTTCTTTTTTGGCGTTTTAATGCCCATAATTAGGTATCTCTTCTGAAGATGATTATATGCGACATACTTTGTGACAGTGGGAAATTCTTAGTTCTACTTATCAAAAAGCCTTGTAGCATGTTGTCCATTCTGCAAGGCTTTTTTTGATTCTTTACTAGGGGTGTCACGTCAGTGACTTACTCAATATTATGTGTTGCGTTTGAAGATGCTCACGAGCGATATCGCCTAGCTCACATCTGCCTTTTTCGCTCAAAAACAAAAAGGTTTAGGACATCGCTTGCGCCCTAAACCTTCTTTGTTGTCTTTTTTGTGTGCTTTACTGAGGGGGTATTTATTTTTACTGAATAATCATAAGTCGAGGAAGTTATTAAAACCCTTTGCTAATAAGCCTTTTATTAATTTCTTATCACCTGTCCAAAGAGGTGCATCAAGCTCTAAGCAAAGTGCAATGAAAACCGCATCTTTCGGGTCAATATCTTTGCAAAGGTCATACGCCTGTTGACGTGCTTTTAATGAAAGTGATTTTTCGTTGTAAAAATCAACTTGGAGTAGAATATGATATAAGATTTCAAGTACTTCAACTTCTGTTTTTTTAGTCAAAGTTATCAATTTAGCTTTGTATTTGAATAGTTCAATCATCGTAAAATGTGGGATGATAAACCTATCTTCATCCGAAAATAGCGTTTGAGCTATTGTCCCATTTGTGGATAAAGCTGCTGAAAACAGTTTATTAGTATCCGTAATGACTCTCACAGTTTAACGTCTTTTAGAAACCAATCTTTGTTTTCTGCCCACCATTTTTCTTGAATTTCCTCTGCAAGTGCAGTTGCTTGACCTTCTGTCATGGCATTGTCTTTGATCAATTCTTTGAAATTTAGCAAACGAATAAGCTTTTGAACCAACTTGTCGGTAATTAATTCCTTCGGAATCGTTAAGGTAAAGACATCATTTTGGCGCGTTAAAGTTGTCATATCTTTGATAATTTATAATTTTCAACAAAAATAAGTCTTTTGCATTAAATATGATAGAATGAAGTATTGTTCTGAATCACTTTATCTTGGTTAAGGCTTTTTCTATCATTTTTTCCAAGGTATCTAAAACGACACGCATGTTTTAGTCGTTATAAGGTGTTCTCATGTGTGTTTCTGACCATTCGCGCATAGTATCATTCGACCAATCATTCTGTTGCCACAGTTTGTCCATTTCTTTAGTCGCTTCGGCAGCAAAATAACTGGCTAATATATCTTTTATTTCCAGCAGTTGTCTGTCTTCAACTTGATATTCAAATAGTTTTACCCATTCTATTTGCAGGTTTGTTAATTTCTTTGCAAAAATAATGACGCACTTTTTTTAATTGTTTTGCAAAAATACATTTTTTTGTTTGGTTTTCCAAAATGATGTATCGCCCAGCGGGACGCTCACGAGCGACATACTTTGTGTCAGGGGTAATTTTTCTCTTTTGTGTTTAGTAATACTAAAAAGCCTTGTAGCATGTTGTCCATTCTGCAAGGCTTTTTTTGATTCTTTACTGAGGGGTGTCACGTCGGAGACGTACTCAATATTATGTGTTGCGTTTGAAGACGCTCACGAGAGATACATTCTCTATGCCAACGGGCACCGTTTTAAAGTTTATTCAATATATATTGTTCAAACCATAAAGGTTTGGTATTGGAACGCATCGAAAGTTCTTTCCCATTGGTAATTTCTGCAATCCAAATTTGATTTTCCCCAGAGTTATCAAACAAGTATGCTCTATTTGTATATTTTATCGCTTCAAATAATAAATCTAAAGAACGATAATAACGACTGATAATCTTTTCCGTAGGTACATTATGACCTCCTGTTGTAACGCGATGTTGTACCCGTTTGACATTAATATGAGGGTCTTCTGTGGCAACATAATACAAATATGTTTTGTAGCCCAATGCTTGGGCTTTTGCCAAAAGCTCTATCTTATCAGGTGAAGACATAACCGTTTCAAAAGTGAAAGATTGATGTTGTTTCAATAATTGGTAGCGAATAAAATCAGCCGTTACAGAAGCCCAATAAGAATTGATGCCCACATCATGAAAACTAATACAATATTTATGTTCATCGAAACCAATATAATTGATTTCATCTTGAAGGTCCGCTTTTTCTAAAAGTGTAGATTTATTATAAAATGCCAATAAGTCCACTTTTGTACAGACGATATTAAACGAGCGCAAGTCTAACCAACTCGTTTGGCTCATTTCTTTCTCAATATCGTCGGGATTGACATAAGCACCCAATAACTCGGGTTTCAGTACCGACTTCATTGTACTTTTACCTGACCCATTGGGTCCCGCAAACATCCTTAGTCTTGGTTGTGTGAGTACATCTATCATAGCATGATTTTTTCTCCAATTGTGGCAGATGAAGGTTGCCCTATTTCTTTAATAATTTTCTTAGTACCGTCTGGAAAAACTTCAATCAACTTTCCGTCTTCGGCAATTAATACACTTTGTCCCGATGCTAAGGTTTGCCAATAGGCTTGTTTAGTAGCTGTTGCCATTAGTTCGGGAAAATGCGCTTCCAAATAATCTAACATTTTATCATTTAATGCCATTTTGTTATTTTTTTAAATGATTTAATACTTTTTTTTACAAAGATAATTGGTTTTTTAACCCCCTCAGTATTTTTGCTTTTTTCTAACCACTTTTGCCCCGCGCTATTATGTATCGCATTTGAAGACGCTCACGAGCGACATACTTTGTGTCAGTGGTAATTTTTCTCTTTTGTGTTTGGTAATATCAAAAAGCCTTGTAGAATGTTGTCCATTCTGCAAGGCTTTTTTTTGATTCTTTACTGAGGGG
>JANOAU010000105.1:0-1960 GCA_031411275.1 Saprospiraceae bacterium
AACCACGATTGTCCGAAACCTTAAAATTTCCGTACAACCATGTCAAAAGAGACATCATAATGGAAAAATCAGGTGTAAAAGTGTTTGATTTACTTAATCAACTTCCTTCTGAATTATTAGATACGCTTTCAGAGAAACATAAAGTAAATTACCAAGTTAAAAAATTAAGTGGTCAATTAATGTTTAAATTGCTTCTATACAACATAGTGTGTACCCAAAGAGGTAGTTTAAACACTCTGATGACCTTATTTGAGGATGTTCGGTTTCGTCTTTTTGCTGGCATTGACAGCAATTTTTCGACTAAACGCAACTCACTTGCTGACAGAATCAGCACATTAAACGTAGGGTATTTTGAATCTATATTTAATCATGTGCGAACAATGTGTAGTGCTCACATGGACAATAAATTGTTTAAAGATTTCAAAATTCAGCGTTTTGATAGCACATTAGTGGGCTTATCTGCCAAATTGCTCTCCCAAGGTATGACAATGGGACGCAAGAAAAAAGATCAAGCGGAAGGTTTTAAGTTTATCAAATTCACAATCGGTTTCTCTGGTTTAGGTGTGGATCAAATCCAATTTAATACCGATCAAATTACAGCCAGTGAAGATATTGCCTTAGCGGCGGCTATCAAAAAAACCTGTGTTGATAACACCTGTATTGTCGTTTTTGATAAAGGATTAAAAAAACGTAAGGCTTTTGCCGCTTTCAACTTAGAGGGACGCTCATTTGTTACAAGAATTAATGAAACGCACGCATATAAAGTGGTTGAGTCTCGGACTGAAAACATAGGTCAAAAGTCTAAAACCTTAGAAATTGTTGCAGAACGATACATTCGTTTCAGTAATGGCGGTGTTTCCACAAAAAAAGATGCTCCTTTTTGGCGGCTCATTATCGCTAAAAGTTTGAAAACAGGTGAATTACTCTACTTTCTGACCAATCTTTTAGATTTAACAGCCATAGAAATTACTGAAATTTACCGTTTGCGATGGGATATAGAGGTTTTCTTTCGCTTTTTGAAACAAGAACTCAATTTCTCTCACTTAATATCTCGTTCAGTCAATGGTATAAAAGTCATGACTTATATGACTTTGATTGCGGCAATGCTGATTTTATTATTTCGACATCAAAACCAATTAAAGGGTTTTAAAATCGTTAAAATGAAATTCGCAAATGAATTACAAACCGAACTTATCAAAGAACTTATCATCTTTTGTGGGGGAAAACCCGAAATTCTCGATATGATTATGAGAACTTAAGGTTTCGGACAATCGTGGTTTAAAACCTTTGGAAAGTTGTTATTTATTAGCTTACTTCAAATTCTTTCTACGCACCAAAGCTTCTAAATAATAATAATCGGCATACACAATCGGGACATTGATTTCAGATTTTGCAGGCAAATTCCCCGTGCTGTTTATCAATAAAAAACCTTTATTAGTTCTCGGTGCGGCGGTGTATTTTTCAGCGATGCTTTTCATGATTTTATTGGCTGATTTTTTATACAATTTGGTTTTTGTTGTACCCATTGTGCTCAACTCATACAACGCAGAAGCCGTTATTGTGGCAGCCGATACATCCCGTGGCGCAGTCGTTTTGTCGGGTACATTATAATCCCAATAAGGCACTAAATCGACGGGCATATTGGGGTTTGTTAGAATAAAATTGGCGACATTTTCAGCGTGTTGCAAATACTTTTTATCGCCTGTTTCCCGATAACACATCGTATAACCGTACAAAGCCCAAGCTTGTCCACGCGCCCAAGCCGAAGCATCGCTATATCCTTGATGCGTGTTGCGGTGTTTCACTTCTCCCGTTTTAGGGTCATAACTAATGACGTGAAAAGAGCTAAAATCGGGTCTAAAATGGTTTTTCATCGTCGTATTGGCATGACTGACCGCAACTTTGTAAAATAAGCTATCTTTTGTTTCTTTGAAAGCCCAAAACAACAATTCCAAATTCA
>JANOAU010000106.1:0-40503 GCA_031411275.1 Saprospiraceae bacterium
AATCAAAACAAGACCTCAAAGAACAAATTGAAAAGTTTATACTTTATTATAATGAAACGATGGCGAAGCCTTTTAAGTGGACTTTTAAAGGACAGCCTCTTAAAACTTAAACTGTGCAGTTATTTGTAAATTGAACCACTAGTAAATCTCTCAATAATTAAGATTGGATTAGCTCTTTTCAATCATTATTAATTAATTATCGATGAAAAAAACCAGACCTAAAATTCTTCCTAAAACTAAAGCAAAACTTCAACAAGAGATTCATTCAGAATGTCCATTTTGTCAAAACCAAGATGTCGGGTGTTTTGAGGTTCACCATATTGATGAAAACCCAGAAAATAATGATTTGAAAAATCTTCTCATGATTTGCCCAAATTGTCATACCAAAATTACAAAAGGTGATATTATAGAAGAGAAAGTAAGAAAGATAAAAAACGAATTGCCACTAATCAATAATAAAATTGAGTTTGTTTCAGCAACTATAGATTCAAAAAAGTGTGCTTGGGAAGTTAGTGCTGAAAATGATTATGCTTTTTTTAAGTCTGATAATAATCGAAAATCACCTTTCCCAATAATCAGCTTCACTTTGATAAACCACAAAAGCAAAACTATAGTTTTTAAAAAGATTCATCTGAAAATCAAATCGTTACCACAAGGTATTAGTGGCATACCTTATCCTAAAGTTTTAAAACCTTTAGCAAAATATCAAATTCAAATTAAAGGAGAAAGAAATGTACTAATCTTAGAAAGTCCTATTCATATTCCGTCAAATGAGTCTTTTATGTTTCAAGTTGAATTATCACAAGATTTGATGAATAATAATGAAAGATATGAAGTGCAAGGTCGAAAAGTTTTATGCTTTACTTTTGAATTCAGCGATAGTACAAGTTTGCAAATTCCAAATTTATATTTGAATTGCAAAAGCGAGAATGAACAAATGAGAATTTATACAATGAGATAAATTTTTGATGGATACTTTCATAAAGTGCTATTCTCACGTTCAGGGAACTTTCAAAGTTCCCTGAATGTTTTTATACCCCACCCAAACATAATTATCTCTCAATAAGGTGTTTTTTCACCTCACCAACACCTATTTTTACACCCTAACATCATCTCTAAACAACACCTATCTATGAAAACACGCATTTTGGTTGTCCTTTTGTCGCTTATGATTGTCAAAACAATGGCGCAACCTTTTCCGAATCCCGTTTTGAATGGTCGGCTGAAAGTATCCGACAACAAAAGGTTTTTGGTGCATGACAATGGTCAACCTTTATATTGGCTGGGCGATACAGCTTGGGAATTGTTTCACAGACTCAACCGTGAGGAAGCGGAAAAGTATCTGAAACAAAGGGCGGAACAAGGTTTTACGGTCATTCAAGCCGTGGCTTTGGCGGAATTGCAAGGTTTGAAAGACCCCAATGCTTACTGGGAAGTGCCGCTAAAGGATTTAGACCCGACAAAGCCCAACGACGCGTATTTTCAACACGTGGATTGGATTATTGACAAAGCCGCTGAACTCGGTTTGTACATCGCTTTGCTGCCGACTTGGGGCGATAAGGTATTCAAAGACCGTTGGGGCGATGGTCCCGAAATCTTTAATACCGACAATGCTAAAATCTATGGTACATGGATAGGCAACCGCTACAAAGACCGTAAAAATATTATTTGGGTACTGATGGGTGACCGTAATCCACGCCATGAACAAGATGTGAACGTTTGGCGAGCCATGGCAGCAGGTATTACTGAGGGGGTCGGTGGTGCAGACAAAGCGTTGATAACCGCGCATCCACAACCTAATGGTCTGGCAGACGGTGGTTCGGGCAAATGGTTTCACTACGATGATTGGTTTGATTTCAATATGTTTCAGACGGGACATTGCCGCGAGAATCCTGTGTATGACCGCATTCAAGTCGCTTATAATCGCCAACCAACAAAACCAACGATTGATGGCGAACCGCTTTATGAAGACCATCCTGTGTGTTTCAACAGCAAAGAGTTGGGTTTGTCGAGTGCCTATGATGTGCGTATTGCCGCTTATTGGGATGTATTTGCTGGTGCTTTTGGCAATACCTATGGTTGCCATGATGTTTGGCAATTTTATGCACCGAATCGCAAAGGCATCAATGGTGCAAATATTCCGTGGACTGATGCGCTCAATCTACCTGCTGCCAATCAAGTCAAATATTTGCGTAAATTGATAGAATCACGTCCGATGCTGGAACGTGTCCCTGACCAAACGCTTGTCACTGACCCCCTCAGTATCTACGACCATATTCAAGCGACGCGCGGTAAAGATTATGCGTTTGTTTACACCACAAAAGGCAAACCATTTACAGTGAATATGGGCAAAATAACGGGTGCAAAAGTCGTCACTGCTTGGTATGACCCACGCAAAGGGGTGACTAAAGACATCGGCACTTTTGATAACAAAGGACAACAGACCTTTACGCCCCCTACTGAGGGGTATGGTCAAGATTGGGTGTTGATATTGGATGCTGTGGAGAAACATTAGGCTTCGATATTCGTGTCCGAGCTAAATAATTACTTCATCTCCCACACATTATCGGCTTTATTGCTATCCGCGGTATAAGTGCTGCCCAACGTCATCTTTTTGACCGTTTTACTTGTTTTAAAGTCAATAACAACCGTTTTATTCTCTTTTTTCCAAACCTCAATGGTGCGGTGTATTTTGTCGGTGCTGCCATCGGTATATAGAATCGTCAAATCAATCGGCACAGGTTTTGTGCCTTTGGCTTCAATAATGACTTGTTTTTGCTGTTGTTTTGATGTAAATGAAGCAATTGCCATATCAGGCATGCCATTGTCAAAAAACCAGCGTTTCCAAAACCAATTGAGGTTTTTGCCCGAACCAACATTCATACAATTGAAAAAGTCATAAGGCATCGGGTGTTTGCCATTCCATGTCTTTATATAATGGTGTAAGGCTTTAAAAAACAAATCATCGCCAAGCATATCTTTGACATACAAATAACCCAAGCCGGGTTTGGGATAGTTATTCGTAAAAGCCGTAATACCTGTGAGATGCGTTGTTAATGTCATAATCGGCAAGTCCCTCTCTGTACCCGCAGAGGATTCATAGCCTTCCATACCATATAAGTCAACAATGGTTGAGTCAATCATCGGCGACACAAGCCACTCGCCAATGGTCGCCCAACCTTCATCCATCCAACTGTATTTGGTTTCATTGATGCCCATGTAAAAAGGAAACATGGTGTGAAATATTTCATGGTCGGTCAATTCGATGCTTTCTGCCCTATCCTCTACGGGATTGTCGTTGACCATCATCGGGTATTCCATTTGGTCTAATCCATCGAAAACCGTCTCATGATTGTAGGGAAAGGGCCATTTTGGGAATCGATAACTCATGATGTCCACCGTTTTGCGGGCATCGCTGGCAACTAAGAAATAGTCTTTATGCTTGGGATTAAACGCTGCATCCACCCGCGTCCGTCTGCCTGTTGATTTATCTACAACCAAACTCGACGATTGCCAGATATAATGATTGCTTGTTGCGAAAGCAAAATCAGTCACGTTGTTGGCTTCAAACTGCCATGTATTGGTTGCATTATTGGCAGTGATACCACCTGCTTGCACATCTGAAGTATCAATAATAAAGGTAAGCGCGTCGTTCTTTTCAGCAAAATCCAATCTATCACAGTATTTGGAGGTTAAGACATCCGTGCAGTTTTGCAAATCACCCGTTGCCCATACCACATAATCCTTTGGTACTGTAATCTGTGTTTTAAAATCACAAAAATCATTGTAAAACTCTTGTGAACCAATGTATGGAATGCGATTCCAACCATCAATATCATCATAAACGGCAATACGCGGGAAAAAATACGCTATAAAATACGCACCCTCTTCTACTTGTCCTGTCCGATTGTGTGAACCTTTATTCAAAACATAAGAATATGTAATCGTGAAATGCAGTGTTTGTTTGGGTGCTAATGGTTTTATTAGGACACCCATATTGGTGGCAGCTATTCTGAGCTTTTTAATGTCTTGCACTTCGTCATTAATCGTCATACTTAGGATAGAAACACCGTCATTGGCATCTTCCATGTCAATGTTTGTTGCCCTTGCAGCTCCTTTTTTATACAGATTTGGATAGAGTTTAAAAAGAATGTCTTTCAATGTATCGGGGCTTTCATTGGTATAAACAATATCTTCTGAACCTTGGATAAGCCTTGTTGCAGGTTCAAAATTGACCTTTATATTATAAGCAGCGTGATTCTGCCAATAGTTTTTACCGACTTGACCATTAGGCGAACGGGTGCCTTTATCGTAGGTCGCTTTTAGGTTTTTAGCTATGGGTAAGCTGTCATTGATTAAGGCTTGTGCTTGTATCTTTGTAAACGCAGTAAGTATGATGAAAAGGAAGACAGTGTTTTTCATTAGTTCCATTTTTTATTGAAAAAAATTAGTTTATTAAACGTGAGATACTGAGGGCGTATAAAATTGTTTGTTTTGATTCAAAGGTAACTATTTATCCTTATTTTTAAATATAAGTACCGAGTAAAGAATAAGTTGGTCATTTTTGTCATTCTGAACGCAGTGAAAGAATCTATATAATATTCATAATCAATGATTTATACAGATTCTTTCACTGCGTTCAGAATGACAAAAAGCGACGTTATTATTTTATGTTTACTAAGGTGTTTTTTATCTCAACAACGACTGAAATACTGAGGGGTATCTTTATACTATTTAAGTTTTTGATTTGAAGTCATCCCGTTATTAATATTATTCCTTTTCTTCTGTTTAACAATTTTTAAAAAAAGATTAAACAAAATTAAAGCCTCGATGTTAATACAGATATTGAAATCACATACACTTTAAGTAGCCGATTCGATGTCTACTTTCCACACACATTACTAACACTTAAAAACTTAAAACAGGTATATGAGACCTAACGAAATTGTTTTAGACCCACTGTTCCTTGATGATGATGTTTTAACTTTTACAGACGACGAAATAGGCGATGACCACATTATGACTTCCGTGGAAACCCCTATGCACAACGAGGCTTTTGACCTAACAGATAATGAAAAAATACACAAAATCGCTTACCATTTTAGAGAAATCATGCACACTTTAGGGCTTGACTTGACCGATGACAGTTTGAAAGGGACACCGAACCGCGTTGCTAAAATGTATGTTAAAGAAATATTCAGCGGCTTAAACCCAGACAATAAACCCCGAATTGCTTTGTTCGACAACAAATACCAATACAATGAGATGCTGGTTGAAAAAGACATTACGTTTTTCTCAAACTGCGAACATCATTTTGTGCCGATTATTGGTAAAGCACACGTGGCTTATATGTCAAATGGCAAAGTCATTGGTTTATCAAAACTCAATCGTTTGGTGCAGTATTACGCCAAACGCCCACAAGTACAAGAGCGTTTGACGATGCAAATTGCTAAAGAATTGCGGACCGCTTTAGGAACGGATGATGTAGCTGTTGTCATTGATGCCAAACACTTATGTGTTTCTTCACGTGGTGTTCAAGATGTGAATAGTAGTACAGTTACGTCTTATTATGGTGGCAAATTCAAGGACGAAGCACGCAAAAGTGAGTTTTTGAAATACTTGCATTTGTCGGCAGATTGAGGTTTAAAAACATTCATCAAACATATAAACCTTTGTAAAACAGTTGTTTTGCAAGGGTTTTTTGTTTTTATACTGGGGGGGGTTATTAAGGAAGATTCAAAACATAATGAGTACTTCTTCCACCCAACATAAGAAGTCTATTCACCGCAAATTATGCGGTGAATAGAATTGTTATTCACCGCAAACTCAAAATCCTAACTTTACTGAGGGGTATATGATACCGTAAAAACAGGTTTATGACTAAAAAACACTGAAATCAAGAAATATACTGAGGGGGTGCTTTATATTTACAAAAAAAAATTAAAAATGAAGAGAATAAAACAATACCTCCTATCTATGCTCTGTGCGAGCCTCGTAACGGTTGCTCTTAATGGTCAATCGTTCAACAACTTCCCTGTATCTACTCAAAAGCCGCCTTTGCATGGCAAACATTGGATGGCAGTGACGGGTAAGCCTTTGTCAGCAACCGCCGGAGCAATGATATTCGCTAAAGGTGGTAATGCGATTGATGCGGGTTGTGGTATGTTAGCCGCTTGTTGTACGATGTGGGATGTATTGAGTTGGGGTGGCGAAACACAGGCTCTGATTTATAATCCTAAGACAAAAAAAGTCATCGCTATCAATGCCTTAGGTGTTGCTCCAACAGGTGCAACAGCGGAATTCTTTAAAGGGAAAGGCATGGCATATCCGCCTGAATATGGGCCCTTAGCGGCGGTAACACCAGGAACACCCGGTGGTTTGATGACGATGTTGGCAGAATATGGCACCATGAGCCTTAAAGATGTGTTAGCACCTGCCATGCAAATGGCAGAAGGTTATCCGATTGAAGCACAAACAGCTAACTCTATTGAACGTGGTAAAGATGAAATCAAAAAATGGTCTTACTCAAAAAAGGTTTTTCTACCACATCTCGGCGAAAAACGTGAAGCACCTGATGCAGGGGAAATATTTGTTCAAAAAGACTTGTTAGCAACTTTACAAAAATTGGTTAATGCTGAACAAGACGCTTTGAAAAAAGGTAAATCACGGAAAGAAGCTATTTATGCTGCTTATGATGTGTTTTACAAGGGTGACATTGCCAAAGAGTTCTCTCGTGGCTGCCGTGAACAAGGTGGCTTGATAACAGAAGCGGACTTAGCAAATTGGAAAGTGAAAATTGAAGAACCCTTGATGACCAATTACAAAGGTATTGATGTTTATAAATTGCAACAATGGACGCAGGGGCCTGTGATGTTGCAGACGTTGAATATCCTTGAAAATTTTGATTTGAAAGCGATGGGTTATAACTCGACCCGTTATATACATACGCTGTATCAAGCTATGAATTTAGCTTTTGCCGACCGTGATTTTTATTACGGTGACCCTGCTTTTGCTAATGATAAACAGCCGATGAAAGGCTTATTGTCAAAAGAATACGCTAAAGAACGCAGCAAATTGATTAATCCAGACCGCAACGATGCAAAAGCTGCACCAGGCAATCCCTACCCTTTTGAAGGAAAAACAAATCCTTTTACAGATGTATTGAAAAATTGGGGGAATGCCAGCGTTGAACCAAAAGCAAATACTCCCCTCAGTAATGCGTACTTAGAAGAATTTACATCAGGGACAACATCGGTTGAAGCCGCTGATGCAGAAGGCTGGGTGATTTCGATAACACCAAGCGGCGGTTGGGTGCCGGCGTGCATCGCAGGAAATACAGGCGTCGGCATGAGTCAACGGATGCAATCGTTTGTGACTGACCCAAAGGAAGGTCCTTTTAATGTGGTTGAGCCAGGTAAGCGTCCGCGTGTAACATTAACACCCAGTTTGGCGATGAAAGATGGTAAACCGTTTTTAGCATTTGCAAAACAAGCAGGAGACGAGCAAGACCAATTATTGACGCAGTTTTTCCTTAATATGGTTGAGTTCAATATGACTGTTCAAGAGTCTTGTGAAGCACCAAGCTTTAAAACGTTACAGATGTATTCGAGTTTTGGAAAGCATGATAAAGCGATTGGTGGATTGACATTGAATGATATTACGCCCCCCTATGTTCGCAAAGATTTGAGCCGTATGGGTTATAAACTCAACTATCAAGAGCGTACAAGTGGTCCCATCAATGCTATTTATTTTGATTGGAAACACGGCAGCTTTTGGGGCGGTTCAAGCAACCATGGTGAGGATTATGGGATTGGCTGGTAATTGACGGCTAAGGCTGGTGATAATAACTTGCCACAAAAGCGGAAAGGGAGAAGCCAAAATTAGAAGCATTGACTGAATAAAGAAGGGTGTATTAATCTGAGTGAAAATACACCCTATCTTCTTTTACCTTGAAATATAGGCGTTTAATAGAGTTGTATTGAATTGATAATGAATAAGTTAAGGATATAGATATCAATTTCCTACAATTTTAATAATCATTTCTATCAAAAGAGGGGATGTTTGATTTACTGAGCATCATTTTCAAGAGGCTCGAGCCAATTGACTTTACGATTTCTGGCTTTTTGACAATGATAGCTGTCACACCGAAGATTAATGCCACGCCGATGAGTTTTTTTAGAGGACTTTTCGCTACATCTTTTAAAAATCGCTTAGAGATAAACCCCGCGCCGAGACCAACTGAAGTATTGATAATGTCTTGTTTTAAATCTTGAGAGGCCGCCGCCGCTCTGAATGTTTTTTTCAGCAGATTGAGCGGCTCAATATTTTGCGCGACAAGCCGTAATTGTTCTTTTAATTCTGCACTTTCTTCTGCTTGTTGATTTTCTAATCGAAGAATAGCTCTTTTAAGACGGGTTTCTGAATCTCTTTTTTTCATAGTTTTATAAATTAAAGTTGTTCTGGAATGAGGAGATTAATAACGGGGTTTTTAAGCCATTTTGATAAGACCAGATGTAAAATAAGGCTTAAAACAAGATACAAACCCCCAACAATAAAAAAACCATAGTAAGGTTTGTCTAACCATTCACCCAATAGAAATGACATGCCAATGCTAAAAACAAGCAAAAACATGCTTAATACCAAGAAAACGATGAGCCGAGATACCAAAATGGTTATGACTTGAGATGTAGTTTCCAAGGCTTTGAGTCGGGAGAGTTCATAAGTCGTTTTCCCCAAAGACTCGGTGCGTTCGATAATTGATTCCATTAAAGTTGGTGTTGTTTCCATATTTATATTTTCGTTTTTCTTTTATGTTTGTGTGTTATTAAAAGTTATAGACTAAAAATAAATTGGTAGTGAATGAAATACGTTTCAAGAATTTCTAAAACGCTAAAAAACAAATTAGAAATTGAAACACATAAATCTCACCCACTACCAAGTATTTTGTCAGTTGTTTTTAATGTTTTGTCAACGACGGTTTAGTTCACCTCGTTTACATTTGATTTCACAGCATTCGACATTGTTGATACAGTCGCATCAGCTTGTGTCTTTCCTTTTTCAGCCATTGCAGAAACTTCTGACTTCAAAATATCAATTTTTTCAGACATTGTAGCGACTAATTCATTGAATTTGTAGCCCATTTCGTCTACATAATCACCGCTTTTTTTAGCGATTTTTTTCCGTGTCTTTGACCCTCTGTCGGGAGCAAATAAGATACCTAATACGGCACCTGCGGCAAGACCTGCCAATGCACCTAATAATGCTTTGTCTGATTTCATATTGACATATTTTAATTGTTTAAAATGATTTTGTATAGGTTTTTGCTCTTAAAGAGACAAAAACAAAACGACTATAAAAGTTAATTGTTTTAACCCTAACTGATATTTTTTAACACATTTTAAACTTCATTAGTTCATTGATTTTCAAACATTTATGATTTTAATATTTATTAATTTTCTTTTTAGAACGCAAATTAATACTATTGAAACCTGAAATCGTATGGCTTTGAGCACCCCCTCAGTATTTTTAGACTTCTATCGCCTTCCATTTCCCTTTTTTAAAATAATACCACGACATCAAAGCTATTAACGATTCCGCTAATGGTATGGCAATGAAGGCTCCCGTGGCTTTCCAGTCCAAGCCTTTTGCCAAAAAGTAAGCAAGAGGTATTTGTAACAACCAAAAACAGACAAAATTAATCATCGTCGGTGTGCGTGTATCACCCGCACCGTTCAAGGATTGCGCCATCACCATGCCGATGCCGTAAAAAATATAACCTGAACCCATAATTTGTAGCGATAAAGCGCCATAATGAATGACGGCTTCGTCTTGTGTAAAAATGCGAATGATGGGGTTTGAAAAAAAGAGGAACAACACCATGACGAAGCCCATAAATATCGCATTGTATTTTGTGGCTATCAAAACGCTTTGTTCGGCGCGATAAAGTTGCTTTGCACCGAGGTTTTGCCCCACCAAAGTCGCTGCGGCATTGCTCAATCCCCAAGCCGGCAATATAAAAAATACGACGTTGCGAATAGCAATTTGATAACCCGCCGAAGCCGTTGTACCGCCTGTTTCAGCCACCAAACGCGCCAATATAATCCAACTACCACTGGCAATAATAAATTGAAAAGTTGCGGGCCAAGCAATATGAATGATGGATTTGATGAGGGGTACGTCTATTTTAAAATGGTGTGCATAAAATCTGAGTATGCCACTGCCTTTGAACAAATGATAACATTGATACAAAACACCAGACGTTCTACCAATGACAGTTGCTATGGCTGCGCCTTTCAGACCCCAAAAGTTTATAAAAATAGGACATAAAATGATATTGGTGATGCTGGCAATCCATAAACTCCGCATCGCCATCGCCGCATCGCCTGCACCTCTGAAAATACCGTTGATGAGGAACAATAACATAATTGCACCACTGCCACCGAGCATAATGCGTGTGAAAATTGCGCCTTCGGCAACCACATCGGGATTTGCTCCCATGAGTGATAAAACTTCGCTGGCAAACACAACACCTAAAACACTTAAAATAGCAGTGACAATCGCCACAATAATAAGAGATTGTGCGCCCGCATGAGCCGCTGCTTCAGGGTTTTTCTCGCCAATACGTCGCGCAACGATGGCTGTGGCTGCCGTGCTCAAACCAATCGCAATCGAATAAACGATAGTGATAACGGACTCGGTTAACCCGACGGTTGCAATCGCATTTTGTCCTAATTTCCCTACAAAAAACATATCAACTACGGCAAAAACGCTCTCAAGACTTAATTCCAGTATCATCGGCACAGCTAATAGAAAGACAGCTCTGCGGATACTACCTTGGGTATAATCCTGTTGTTCGCCGTTCAAGGATTCTTTGATGAGGGAAAACACGCGGTTGACTTTTTGTTTAAATAGCATGGCGTTTTCTTAGCTTGATGGCATTTTTCAATCTTGTTGTTTCAAACTTTTGTTTTTATAAACAAAAGACAAAATTATATTTTTTGTTTTATATAAAAACATCCCCCTCAGTATTTTATATCAAAATATTATTTTAAACGCCTTTTGAGGTTTTGGTCGGATTGTAACAGCAGTGTGGGGATGACTTCGAGTCATTCCCACACTTTCACTTTTTATTATCTATACTGAGGGGAGGCAAAAGTCTCCGCAGAGATTTAAGGGCTACTTCAAAAAACGATAAGTCATCTTCACCAACCAAATATTCCGCGCTTGTTGTCCAAAAGCATTGTCAAACAGGCTTTTACTGAGGGGGGTATCCAAGTCATTGGCAACATCGGGCGTACTACCTTGCGACCACACCAAAAAGAGTTCAGAACCCGCAATGTATTCCCAACGCAAAACGAGATTGGAACGGAACTGAACAAAATTGAAATCGGGTTTACTGAAACTATAATCTGTTTTGCCATCGTAGTTTTCATCTACTAAATATTTATTGTTTTCAAAACGAATTTCATTGGACGCAAAGCGGTGAAAACGGTTGTCAAAAGTGGCATTCAAAGGGTCAGTCACGTAAGCAAAATTTTGATACAAGGGCCGAGTGATAAAAGGTTGTGCATAATATTGCAGCGTCAAATCAGGCGTGATATTGTAGTTGAGCCGTGCTGTAAAACGCAATGTCTTTTGATTAACTTCACTAACAATGGTGCGTGTTGTGCCTTTGTAATCCACTTGACTCACATATTGGTCTTGCTTACGAAACGATTTATTAAAGCCTGTGCTTAACGATAAATTGAGTGCATTGAGGGGTTGAATACGCAAAGAGAGGTTCATATCATTTGTTTGAACCGTTTTGTCAAAACCCCAAGCATTAAAAACATTGATAGCACCCACCACTTTTTTGCGTGAATCGCTTTGAATATACCCAAATTGACCGAGACCCGCAGGGCGACGCATCGAAGAACCTCCCCGCAAAGCCGTATTTGATACCTCATAAGGATTCCAAGTCAAGCCGCCACCTGTTTGCCAATTGTTTTTGAACGTCGCATGAGCATTGGTATTGAAGGCTTGATACAAAAACTGTCCGCCAAAATCCCACCGCGACCAATGATTGTAGTTGATACGTGCTGCCCGGAAAATAGAAAATGCCTTTTGCCATTGCACCCCCGCCCATGTAAAATGATTGATTTCGTTGGATGTGAGCATAAAACCAATGTCGTTGAGTTCCAATTCAGGCGAGCGAAAGGTGACACCTGTTTCAAATTTGAAGACTTGCCCCGCCGGGTTTTGTTTACCCGCAATTTTGCCAAAACGTATTGTTCCACCTGTGCCTGTGAGCGATGTTCTGTTGGCATTTACAGCAAACTCTGTGGCATTCGTGCGTTGAAAAAGATGCTCAAAACTTGTTTGAGTATTAAAAATGGCTTCTTTTGTACCTGTTACATGACTAAAAACAGCATTGCCACGTACAAACCACGTTCTGTTTTTCCAATAATGCAAAAAGTCTATACCGCCCGAATAAGCACTTTTATGCAGCTCATTACTCAATCCATTTTCCCGATTGACACCTGTGAAAATACCGCCAATGACGGTATTTCCTGCATTAATATCTTTCTGTAAACGCCCAACGAAGTAGCTTGCGAGTGGCTCAACCAGTTCTTTGCGCCTTTCTCCATTGTTGTCAATCGTAGCGTTTTCACGTTGTGTGACGCTTTCTAAAATACCGATGCTCCAACCGTCTTTGGTTTTACCACTGAACTTTGCAGCACCGAGGATAGACGAATTTTGTGGCACATCGGCGTATTCATTATTGCCCAACGAAGGGTAGCCATGTGGCGAACCACCAATCCGACGCGAATAAAACAGCAAATCAGAATCGTAATCACCCCCTGCCTCTGAACCTGTGAGCCGATAATCAAAAATATTGCGGCTTTCCATAAAAAACGGTCTGCGTTCGCCAAAGAAGTTTTGAAAGCCGTCAATGCGTACTTGCGAAGGGTCGGCTTCAACTTGTCCGAAATCGGGATTGACCGTAAAATCGAGAATCAAATCGCTTGTTACAGCGACTTTACCATCCACACCACCTGATAGTTTCGTATCTGAACCAGTGGCAAAAGGATTACCTGCTTCCTGTTTGTATTTCGATGTTGAAGCAACGACATAAGGCGCAATTTCTATTTGTTTTTGCGAAGGCACATCTTTTAAACCATGCAATTCACCAAAGCCACTGACCCATACGCCTGAACTTTGAGGAATATATTGCCAAATAGACCGCTCTTCTTTGCGAAACAAACGGCGCATACATTGGATGCCCCAAACTTTGTCCTTTTCATTGCCGTAACGCAACTGACTGAAAGGGATTTTAACTTCTGCTGACCAACCTTCACCATTAACATGTGTTTTGGCAAACCAAATGGGATTCCAATTGGGATCCCAATTGTTGCCATTATTGGAACAAAACTCATCATTTCGGACACCTGAAACAGATAAAGTGAACGAAAATGCCGAGCGTGAATCGTGGTAACTGTCAATATTGATTTCGACCCAATCACCCGGAAATTCATCACGTCGTCCCATCCGTTTGACAATGGAATCAGGAGAAGGATCATAACACCGATAGCCAATGTACAGAAATTTGTCATCATAAAGGATTTTAAAACCTGTTTTTACTGAGGGGACCTTTCCTTCGTATGGCTGGAGTTGCATAAAGTCATCACCCCAAGCGACAGCTTCCCAAGCGGTTTCGTCGGGGATACCGTCAAGTTTTATTGTACTGTTGAGTCTTTGTGTGAAGTATTTTTTTTTCTCAATTTGTGGAGCAGGTGCATTGTTTTGAGCAAAAAAAAGAGCAGGGCAGAATCCTGCAAGTAAGAGGATGCAATAGAGCTTTTTCACTTATAAAAGAGAGTTTAGTGAGACATATAGTTTTATGTCTGAATGACAACAAGAAACGGTAAATGGTGCATCAAAAATGAAAATACTGAGGGGGGTCATGTATAATATTCATAACGAATTTAAAATGTAGAAGTGAGCGATGTGCGACTTCTATGTTTAGTAATTGGGGCTTTTGTAGTATCTATCCGCCAATAAACTTATAGGCAAACCAATGCATAGGACAAGGATTGCCATGTTTTTCAAAGCAGAAACCCAATTGAAAGCACCTTGCGTGATTTGAGTCATGGGTACAACCAATAAATTCATCGTTGCCCAAACGAAAATGCCGTAAATCAAGGCATTAACCCATTTGTTTTGTCTTAAAAATGGCACATGTGGATAGATGAGAAAATAAAAAGCCGCAAAGCTCATAGCAATAAGATAGTGGAAAAATGCACCCCACGCCACCATTTCGTCGCCGCCTGTAAATGCGTCTTTACCAAATGCGGCACTGGCAATGTATTTAAGCGTTGCGACCGCTTTGCCGTTTGCCAAAAGAAGAATGGCTGCAGAAATGTCTAATGTACCTGCGAGGAGACCTGCGAAAAGGATGTTTTTTGTAAGTGCTTGCATGGCTTGTTATTGATTATTCGTTATTATACTGAGGGGTGCTTATACACGCACCCAAAAGATACGTTTTCCTTCTATTTCTATCCAATCACTTTTCCAAGATTTGCGTTTAGAATGGTCAAAAATGAGGAGATAACCCACCGACAAGCCTAAACGGTCTAAATAATCGGCAAGTTGTACTAACCCTTTTTCGTGAGCAGCTTGTCCGTGCCATATTTTAAGTTCAGCGACGTATTGATGTTGATAATAAGTAATGACAACATCTAAACGGCGTTCATCTGAAATTTGAGGCTCTTTGAAATCGTATCCACCACCGTTGATAATGGGTTTCAAAAAAGCTAAAAATATCAATCTGCCATCTTTTTCTAAGAAGCCACGGTCTTTGCTGCTGTATTGTTGTTTCATAAAACCTTGAAAATTCAACAATATATTTTCCATACTAAGTGCTTGATTGGGCAACAGGTAAGGGCTTCTGTAATCCACTTTACCGGATGGCGCATTGAAAAGATTCAAATGGGTCGTGCGGTATTTGCCAATCATCATATTGCCAATCAATTCTCTATAAATACGGTTGTGAATCATCACTTTACCTGTTTCTGAACGGGCAAAAATGCCGTGTAGAACGCCTAAGTTTATCAAAGGTGTATAGTCATTATAGTCCACTAATTCGTTATTTATGACAATTAAGAACACCAAATCGAATAAATCAGGATTGTTTTCAAGATTTTTTATGACGGTATCGAAATTGGCATTATTGCGTTCTTGCAAAATGAGTTGAGCCGATTGCGTGACATCGTCTGCTGTCCATTCTTGTTCGTTTTTAGTGGGCAATATTTTTTCATCAATAATTTTACATAATTGACTCACCAAATAAGGATAGCCCGAAGTGTAATAAAACAAACGGTCAGCGATAAAAGCAGTATCCATTTTAACCCCTGTTTCAGCCACATAATCGTCCAACATGGGTTTTATTTCATTCGGAAACAAATTCATATCCACGTTATAGACGGTCGCTATATTCCAAGGTGAATTGTATTTTTGTTCAGAATCTGGGCGCAGTTTGAGTTTTAATGACTTGACATCATGTACCCCCGCCAACACAACGGCGTGGAAAGTCGGTGATTTTTTACGTTCCAAATACTTATTACGCAACATGGCTAAAAAGCTGACAAACAGCTGATTATTGCTGCTTTTATCCACTTCATCTATCAGAACGACGACTTTTTTATCTGTTTTTGTGACCAATTCGGAGATGAGTTTACTAACACCTTTTAGGCTATCCGTATGCTTGGCGACTTCTGCTAACCATTTTTTTATTTGTGGTTCAGAGCTTGGTGTATAGTCAGAAAGGAGTTCCGTGAAGCCTTTGGAGAATCGGTTTTCTTCGGAAAAAATAGTATCGCCAATGCCTTCAAAACTTATATTGAAAACGATATAGTCATTGGTTGCCATTAACTGACTTTCAATAGTATAAAGCATAGTCGTTTTGCCATATTGACGCGGACGATTGATGATGAAATAGTTACCTTTTTCTATCATTTTATACGTTTGAGCCACCTTTTCAGACACATCCGCCATGTAATGGTCTTCGGGAAAACACAATCCAGTTACGTTAAATTCTCTTGACATGATTTGCTTTTAGTTCATGCAAAGCTACGTTTTTTCTGTAAAACGATGCGTTCCATACTGAGGGGGGGGAAATGTAAAATATCCATTAACGAATGTAAAATGTAGAAGTGAGCGATAGGCGACTTCTACATTTTATATTCAATCTTCAAACTTTGCACCGACAGGATGCCGATATTCTTGAAAAGGTATCTTCAAAAGGGGGGTTATATGAGCATTTTCAGCTTCTTCCCTATAAGTATCAATGCCATACACCAATTTGCTGCGGTCTAAATCCATATAAGTACCAAAAAGTCTATCCCAAATGGAAAAAATATTGCCGTAGTTTGAATCGGTATAAGGCAGCACATAATGATGATGCACGTGGTGCATATCGGGCGTAACGATGACCCAACTCAAAGCGTTGTCTATGGCTTTGGGTAAAGAAAGATTGGCGTGATTGAACTGCGATAATAGAACAGAAAACGACTGATACATAAACACCAACCACATCGGCGCACCCGCAATGACAACGCCTAATGTTGTAAAAAGAAATCGGAAAACGCTTTCGCCTGGATGATGACGGTTTGCAGAGGTCGTATCTATATGCGTGTCGGTGTGGTGAATAAGGTGAAAGCGCCACATCCAACGCACCTTATGCTCTGTCCAATGAACAAAATACGCCCCGATTAAGTCCAATAACAGCATTCCAACAATAGCGAACAACCAAGTAGGCATTGCGGGCAACCAGTTCAAAATACCAAAATGACTTTCCACTGCCCAATCAGATGATTTGACTAATATAAATGCCAAAGGAAAATTGACAAGAATGGTGGTTATCGTAAAAAAGATATTCGTTCCCGCATGTTTCCATTTGTTATATCCAAATTGAAAAAGCGGCACAGCACTTTCGATTATCCAAAAGAAAGCGATGCCACCGACGAGTATAAATGTTCGGTGCGCAGCTGGAATCGTAGAAAAATAATTTATGATAGTATCCATGTTATGAGTTATGAGTTAGGAGTTATGAGTTGTGAGTTAGGAGTTATGAGTTAGGAGTTAGGAGTTAGGAGTTAGGAGTTAGGAATTGTGAGTTATGACGCTTTAACAAACTCATAACTCATAACTCATAACTCATAACTCATAATTCCTAACCCATAACTATTTTTGCTCTTAATTCACGTTTCAAAATTTTACCAGATGCGCTCATAGGTAAAGAATCCACAAACTCGATAATGCGTGGATATTTATACATGGCAATTTGTTCTTTCGACCAACTAACAAGCTCCTCTTCGGATAGTTGCATATTAGGTTTTAAGACCACACAGGCTTTGATTTCTTCCCCGTATTGCTTGTCAGGTACGCCAATAACGGCAACCATCGAAATAGCGGGATGTTGCATCAACATTTCCTCCACTTCACGCGGATAGACATTAAAACCACCTCTGATAATCATGTCTTTTGTCCTATCCACAATAAAATAATAGCCATCAGAGTCTCTATAACCAATATCGCCAGAGTGTAACCAACCATCAACGATTGTTTCGGCTGTGGCTTCGGGCTTTTTATAATAGCCTTTCATAACGTTGTGACCCCGATAGCAGATTTCACCTTTTTCATTGTCACCCAATTTGTTGCGGCTTTCATCCATAATACAGACTTCAACGCCCCAAACAGGTCTGCCAACAGAACCCGCCTTGCGTGGTCTATCACTTTGATTGAACGTAACGACAGGTGAGCCTTCCGACATACCATAACCCTCGATAATAGGTACATTAAATTTAGCTTCAAAATCCTCCAACACTTGCACTGGCAATGCAGCACCACCAGAACCACAGATTTTCAAGTTGTTTTTAATGGTTTCTAAATCAAATTTATCGGCATCGGGATAGTTCAAAAGACCCCAATACATCGTTGGCACACCGGCAAATTGCGTGATTTTTTCATTTTGAAATAAAGTAAATATCGCAGCAGCATCAAAACGAGGCACTAAATAGGTCGTTACGCCTCTGTAAATACCGCCCAACATTTGTACCGTTTGTCCAAAAATATGGAACAAAGGCAGTACCAAAACCTGTCTTGACTGAGGGGTTAAACCAAACAAATCAGCAGATAAGATGGCATTGAACATCAAATTGGAATGTGCCAATTCGGCTCCTTTTGGGCGACCTGTTGTACCAGATGTATAAATAATAACGGCTGTGTCATTTGGGTCAGTGCGGTAGCTTTCAAACACAGGCGATTGTCCTGCCATCAACATGCCCATTGTTTTTGTCCCCGCTATGGGCGAGGCATCCGTTGGTGTAGGTGTTATCATAAAAAAATGCTCACACGTATCAGTCATCGTAAAACCAGCATGACCGTCTGCACCCATCGGTATTTCAGGTGTTCCGACAAAACAGAAATAGGCTTTGGCATCAGAATCCTGTAAATGATAAGCTATTTCATTCTTTTTCAGCAAAATACTGAGGGGTACTACAGTTGCCCCAGTTTTCAAAATGCCGAAATAAATGATTGGAAAATAAGGTAAATTGGCACATGTCAAAGCGACTTTATCGCCATGTCCAATGCCCAAAGATGTTAAGCCGTTGGCAATTTGATTCGCTGCGCCGTCGAGTTGCGCATAAGTCAAACGCTTGTCCATAAAAACAAGGGCTTCTTTCGCTGCATTATTACGGGCATGATGCTCTAAAATAGTAGATAGATTAAACATAGTTTCTTAATGATGAAGTATGAATGATAAATGATGAATAGGTCATAATGATGAATGATAAACGATGAATAGGTTGCGACGAATTTTGTTAAATTAGGTTGAAAATGAGAATAACGATTAAGAGGATGGATACAATTTTTGTTCCTAATCTCTTTTTCTTTGTCAAAATTGAACTGCGAATAAGTCGCATAACTTCTTGTGAATCAGCATCAATGGATTCATATTCTGTTGCGGATAAAAAGCCAGTTTTGAAAAGCAATTCAAGCCAATACATTGTTTCTCCTGTTTCTTTTTGTGCAACTGCCAATTTATGAATAAAGTCTAAACCTGATTCAGCATTAGCGGCTTCTCTAACCATAGCCCCAGGATTTGTACCTGCTCTAAGTAATTGTTTACTAACCACATACTCCTTTTTTTCAATAGTTAGATACTGGTATAACTTTACAGTTCTAATCGCCAAATTCAATATTTTTTCCCTCAAAGGGTCAGTTTTATCAGCATGTTTATCCATAATAAAATAAGTTTTGATTTAAAAAAAATGGTTTCATTCTTCGCTAAAAAGAGAGCAGCCATTCATCATTTATCATTCATACTTCATCATTATTTAAAGGTATTTAATAGTCAAGTCAATAATTTTTTGTTTGAAACCTGTATAGGGTGGCATCAGCATATCCAAAGAACTAAACGGTGCCCATTGGTTTAATACGCCCCGAGCGTTTGAAAATTCCTCGAAACCAAACTTCCCGTGTCCTTTGCCAATACCACTGTTATTTGAGCCACCAAAAGGTAAATCCAGATTGAAAAAATGTAAGGAATTGTGGTTGATAACTGTTGCACCCGCTCGTGTTTGACTGTTGAGTTGTTTGATATTCTTTCGGTTGTTGCTAAAAATATACATCGCTAACGGTTTTTCATTTTCTTGGATGTGTTGTATCACCGTTTGTATATCGCTAAAAGTCAAAACAGGCAGAATAGGGCCGAAAATTTCCTCTTGCATTACGTCACTATCGGCACGGACATTCGTTAAAACGGTTGGAGCGATATAGTTTTGAGACGCATCTGTTTCGCCGCCAAACGCTACTTTTGCGCCTTTGGCTTTGGCATCTGTCAGATACCCATCAAGACGATTGAAGTGGTTTTTATTGACAATGCGGTTATAATCTTCCGATTTTTTAGGTGCATCTTTATAAAAATCAGCGATGCTTTGCTTGAAATGATTTAAAAATGCGTCTTTCACCTTGTCGTGAACATATAAATAATCGGGTGCAATACAGACTTGTCCATTATTCATAAATTTCGCCCATGCAATGCGTTTAGCTGCTACTTTCAGATTTGCCGTTTCATCCACAACAACAGGCGATTTACCACCCAATTCTAAGGTCACAGAACACAAGTTTTCAGCCGCCGCCTTCATCACTTTTTTACCCAAACTCGGACTGCCTGTAAAAAAGATGTGGTTAAACGGCAATTTTGTAATGAATTGAGCCACTTCTGCTTGACCTTCAAAAACAGCGACTTCATTTTCTGGAAAGACTTCTGCGAGCATTTTTTTCATCAAAGCTGCGGCATGAGGTGTATTTTCAGACGGTTTTATCATCACACAATTTCCTGCGGCAATAGCCGACACCAAAGGGCCAATCGTCAAATTAAAAGGAAAATTCCAAGGAGAAACAATCAAAACAACGCCTTTAGATTCATAATGTATGGTCGAAGAAGATCCCCATTGCGTCAATGGCACACCTACACTTTTAGGATTCATCCAATAAGAGACGTTGTTGATGGCGTGTTTCAACTCCGTTGTCATGGCATACACTTCCGTCAAATCTACCTCTGCGGGTGCTTTTTTGAAGTCTGCATAACCTGCTTCTTGAATAGCAGTGCGGTATTTTAAAACAGTTGCTAAGAGTTTTTTCAATTTGGCTTTGCGTTCCGACGCCGTTGTTGAACCGATGGCGTATTGATTGGCTTTTTGAGCCTCGAATACATTCTGAATGTCCGTAGCCCACGACCGTATTTCAGAAGGCGCGGTCAAGGTGGTTTCAATCATTTTATATAAATTTATAATTTTATTTAAAAAGAATTTATTTTGACAAAAATAGAAAGAATATACTGAAATTAGATAAATTTTCAGAATATTCAATGCTATAACATGGGTTTGTCCAAAAAAGTTATCTTTTAAGTACGTAAACGAAAATAAACGGGAAATTAGATTTCAAGCTGATATTTGATAATCAATGCTTTACGCCCATTCATCATTTATCATTCATCATTACTTATTAAGCTTTTTATAGTGACTTAGGCGACTTTAGTAAATAATACCTCCCTCAGTATTTTATGCATTTCCAACCGTTTTTTGCGCTATCACAAATGCAAAAAGCTTTGTTCAATAATTTGAACAAAGCTTTTTATAGCGTTGGTTTTACCCTCAGTAAATTTTAGACAATCAAAGCTTCAATATCTTTTTCGATACAATATTTTGATTGTCAACAACTTGCACCATGTACGCCCCTTTTGCAAAACCGTTCATATCCAGTAAGCGTTGATTTTGACCTACTGCAACCGACCAATTTTCAGACACAACAGTGCGTCCACTCATATCGGTCACTTGTATTTTCAAAGCTTTTGACATTTTACTATCAATAGACACCCATACATGTGAGGGCGTTGGATTCGGCGACAGTTGTATGTTGATGTGTTCCGCAAGTTCATTAATACCTGTTGTCGCAGGTGATAATTGAACCGACGTGCCAGCCGTTGGGCTGTCGTTGGAGGAGTCACTATTGCCATCCACGGCATTAGCGGCAGCATAAAAAACAATGTTACCTAAGTTGGTACTGGGTGCTTTCCATTTCACATTGAAGATTTTTGCCGTCTGCCGAGAGCTGTGTTCTGCATATACATTGCCTGTTGCCGTTATGGTATTGATAGCGATGCCAGCCGTTTGTTGTGCCGTTGGTAGGAAACCTTTGACGTTGACATTATTAGATTGCCGCAAGTCAATCATGTTGAAACCATAGCCCGTGGGCGTGCCATTTGCGACCGCAATAGTTAAACGAATGGTGTATTGTCTGCCCAATTCGTATTTGGTTACTGCCGTTGTTCCTATCGAGTCCAATACTTGAAGGCTGGCACTTGCACCATAATTACCGCCACCGTGACAAGCATTGCACGTAGTAGATTGGTCAACAGGCGAGCCAGTATAACCTATTTGTTGAACCTTTGCAGCCCCTCCTGCATTACCCCAATAAAGAAAAAGAAGACCGATACAAGCAAAAATGTAGATGATTCGTTTCATAAAATGTGGTTTAGCGATTGAAAAAAAGAGTGAATTTCTATTTTGTCTCTACTTAAGTAATGATGAATGATGAATAATGTAAGTGATTGATTATAAAATACTTACATTATTCATCGTTCATCATTTATCATTCATCATTACTTATTTATATTGCTACACTACGTTTCTTTAAAAATAAGAGTTGCCTACCCTCTGTATTTAGGCTAAATACTGAGGGGTAAAATATCCTCAAAAAGCCCTATCAATCGTTTATTTTAGGAACGGCAAAAGATGTTTATTTTATGAATAAACTGTCTTTCATCTATAAATAGATACTTCTTGATACTTCTTTTAATAAATTTGTGACATGTCTAACAAATACGATATTTCTCCATTTTTTTCAATTCTTATTCATCATTTTAAACAACAGCAGTATGAATCAAAGCATCATCAATCTCTACGACGAATACACCCACAAACCCCTCAGTAGAAAGACCTTTATCAAGCGTTTGATACTGCTCACAGGTAGCTCTACGGCTGCCATGTCCCTTTTACCCTTATTGGAATCGGATTATATGAATACGGTTTTGGCAAAATCCGATGATTTATTCACAGAATATATCACTTACCCCGGTGTTCAAGGCGAGATGAAAGCCTATGTTGCTCGTCCAAAAGAAATGAAAGCCTATCCGACTGTTGTGGTGATGCACGAAAACCGTGGTTTGAATGCCCACATCGAAGATGTAACACGCCGCGCTGCACAAGCTGGTTTTCTAGCGATTGCACCCAATGCCTTAGCCCCTTTAGGCGGTACACCTGAAAGCGAAGACGAAGCCCGCAAATTGTTTACACAACTCAAAGCCGAAGACAATTTGGCTAATTTTATCAAATTATTCGACTATTTGCCTTCGCGCAAAGACTCTAATGGCAAGTATGGTTGTGTGGGTTTTTGTTGGGGCGGTGGCATGGCGAATAGTTTAGCCGTTAATGTGCCTGCGCTCAAAGCCGCTGTTGCCTTTTATGGTCGTCAAGCAGATGCTGCGGATGTGCCTAAAATCAAAGCCGCCTTGCAACTGCACTATGGTTCACTTGATGAACGGGTGAATGCGGGTATTCCTGCTTTTGAAGAGGCTTTGAAAAAGAATGATAAAACCTATCAGTTGTTTATGTACGAAGGTGTCAACCATGCGTTCCACAACAATACGTCGGCAGCACGCTACAATGAAGCCGCCGCAAAATTGGCTTGGGAACGGACGATTGCTTTCTTTCATAAATATTTAGTGTGATATAGCTCGGGCTACTCTAACATGCTACCATACTTGTCTCAATTGCCTCCATCTTCAGATGGGGAATAAAAGGGTTCTCCATCTGAAGATGGAGGCAATTGAAACATGTGTTTATGTGGTGTATTTGGGATGTCTTCTATTTACTAATGTACTTTTTCGGTGGCATATTGTACCTTTTGGATGGCATGTTGTAAATTTTCGGTGGCATATTGTGAATTTTCGATGTCATGTTGTAAGTTTTCGGTGGCATGTTGTAAGTTTTCGATGGCATGTTGTAAGTTTTCGGTGGCATATTGTAAATTTTCAGTGGCATATTGTAAATTTTCGGTGGCATATTGTACCTTTTCGATACCCCAATTCATAGAACCTTCCCGCTTAATCGTAATGACTTGATATTGATAGATGAAAAATAAAAGCCTTATCCTTATTGTCCTGCCCTATTTTGCCTTTGCCCATAGTTGTTTTACCCAAACAACACAACCTATTTCTATTACGATTGATTTTGCACAAAAAGGTAAACCTTATCGCCCCATTTGGGCATGGTTTGGCTATGACGAACCGAACTATACCTACATGAAAGACGGTAAAAAGCTGCTTACGGATATTGCTGCTTTTGCCAAACGACCTGTTTATGTGCGCGCGCACAGTCTATTGTCTTCTGGTGATGGCACACCCGCTTTGAAATGGGGTTCAACGAATATTTATACCGAAAATACTGAGGGGGTGCCTATTTACTCGTGGCGCATCGTGGACAGTATTTTTGATACCTACGTTCATCGTAAAATGAAACCGTTGGTACAGTTGGGGTTTATGCCAAAAGCTTTGTCAACACATCCAGAACCGTATCAACATCAATGGAAACCGGGGGTGCCTTATCAAGCCATCATCACAGGTTGGGCATATCCGCCAAAAGATTATAAGAAGTGGGGCGACTTGGCTTATGAATGGACAAAACATTGCGTAGAACGCTATGGCAAAGCGGAAGTTGAATCGTGGTATTGGGAAGTGTGGAACGAAGCCGATGGGGCATATTGGAAAGGCACTTGGGAAGAGTTTCACAAACTCTATGACTATGCGGCAGATGGCGTAAAACGGGCTTTGCCAACGGCTAAAATTGGTGGTTCTAACGTGACAGGCGGCGGTATGAAGTTTCAAAAAGCCTTTTTGGATCATTGTTTGAAAGATACGAATTACGCAACAGGCAAAATTGGTTCGCCACTCGACATTGTCTTGTTTCATGCCAAAGGTTCACCCAAAATTGTAAATGGTCGTGTGGTTATGAGTATCAAAAATCAATTGGTTAATATTGACAACAACTTGAAACTCATTGCATCGTATCCAGAATTGAAGGATAAACCCATTATCATTGGCGAATCCGACCCCGAAGGTTGTGCGGCTTGTGGCATGAGTACAAATCCCGAAAACGCGTATCGCAACGGCACGATGTATTCGAGTTACACCGCTGCTTCGTTTGCCCGAAAGTTCGAATTGATGGACAAATACAACAGCAATCTCATTGGTGCAGTGTCTTGGTCATTCGAGTTTGAAAATCAACCGTGGTTTGCGGGATTTAGAGATTTGGCAACGAATGGCGTGCATAAGCCTGTTTTGAATGTCTTTAAGATGTTTGCCATGATGAAGGGCACTATTATCCCTGCTCAAAACAAAGCGCAATATACCTTACAAACTGTCTTGGATTCGAGTATCCGAAACAATTCTGATATTGGTACATTCGTAACGAAAGATGCACATTCCGCAGCGATTATGGTTTGGAACTATCATGATAAAGATTCTTTGATGCAAGCTATTAATGTTACTTTGCGATTAAAGAATCTTGGTATTCCAACCGCCACGCTGACGCATTATCGCATTGATACAAACCATAGTAACAGTTATGAATATTGGAAAAAGATAGGCAGTCCGCAACGACCCACCGATGAACAGATAAAAGCAATGGTGAAAGCAGCAACATTGCAGACTTTTCAAGGAAAGAAATCAACGAAAATTAAGTTGAATGATAAGGGTACGTCTTGGTCTATATCGCTGCCGAGTCAAGCGGTTTCGTTATTGTATTTGAAGTGGTGATAACTGATACTTTAGCTCAATCGCCCAATCTTAACCAACATCTCGTTACGGCTTTTGACGTGTAGTTTTTCATATATATTGTGGCAATGGGATTTGACTGTTTCGATTGAGATAAAGAAATCGTGGGCGATTTCTCTATTCTTTTTGCCTTGGCATAAGGCTTCTAATACTTCTTTTTCTCTTTCAGTTAATAAGTGTTCATAAGTATTTGCAGCATTTTTTGTTGGTTTTTTAAATGATTCAATAACTTTTCGAGCAATACCTGCACTCATCGGTGAACCACCGTTGTACAATTCGATAATGGCATCTAAAATACGGCTATAGCCCGCATCTTTGAGCAAATAACCACTTGCACCTGCTTCCAATGCATTAAAAATTTTCTCATCATCTTCCAAAACAGTGAGCATCATAAACAGGATTTTGGGAAAGTCCGGTTTGATGGCTGCCATAGCGTCAATACCCGTCAGTGAACCGAGCAAGTTGATATCTGTCAAAACCACATCGGGGCGTTCATAAGGCAGTTTTTTAATTGCTTCTTCTGCTCTTGAAAACGTGGCGACATAGAAAAAACGGCTGTCTGTTTCTAACAAGGTTTGCAAAGCCCGACTAAACTCAAGACGGTCTTCTATGATAGCAACACGGATAGGTTTCATATTTCATAAACACTTTTAAAAAGTATATTTTTATAACTCTTACACTATGTGTAAAGTGGTTGTAAATTACAGGTAAAATTGTAAAGACACAAAGGAAGATACTTTTGATGCTTGATTCTATCCCCTAAAAGTAGGATTTTAAACAGATACTCACCTTTTAGTTGGAGAAAAACCTATTTGTCATACTTAGGGGATAAAAAATCCCCTTAAGTAGGGATAAATGGACTAAACAGACTCTTTATCTTTGATTGAAAAATGAAAAAAATACCCTTTTACAAACCATTGATAATGAAATATCTACTTATTGTTTTACTCCTTTTTCCGCTTGCTCTTTTTGCTCAAGCCAGCACCGTTTTTCACATTGACAGCCTCACAACTGAGGGGATTCTGTTGGATAAAGGTTGGAAATGGCATGAAGGAGATAATCTTGATTGGGCGAAGATGGATTTTGATGATTCAGCTTGGGAAAGTATTGACCCAACTCGTACTATTCAGGATTTACCTCAAATAAGAAAGAACCCTATTGGCTGGTTTCGCCTCAAAATACATGTTGATAGTAGCCTTTTAAATAAACTTTTAGCCTTTTATGTTTATCAATTCATTGCTTCTGAAATTTATTTGGACGGAAAACTTTTAAAGCAATTTGGTGTAGTGAGTTCAAACAAAACGGAAATAAAAGCCATACAACCGCTCAATGAGCGTATAGGCTTACAATTTAATAAATCAGAACAATTGCTGGCTGTTCGATTTTCTATTCAACCCAATTTAAATTATACCAGATTCCGTCTTCCCGCCTTTGAGCTTCGCATAAATGATGTTGGTGGAACAGGGCAGTATGTCCATGGTATCGATAAACATCCTATCTTACATGCTATCTCTATTGGTATATTCATTGTTTTAACCATTATTCACTTTGGGTTTTTTCTTTTTCATAAAAAACAAAAAGCAAACCTGTTTTTTGCTTTAGCTACATTATCAGGTGCCATAGGACATAGCTTGTATATTATTGAGACTTCGAGCCACGATGTCAGTTTTAGAATCTATGTAGATATTGGCGTTGCTTTATTTTATTCAGTCTTGTATAATTTGTTTTTACTAACAGCCATTTATCATCTTTTTTCACATCCTCGCAAAACATATTTTTGGTTTTTAGCGATGTATTGGCTAACAAGTTTCTTATCAAGTTTTACTGAATATGACATAACTCAGTTATGGGGATTTCATTTACCATTCCTATTGGTAATGATAGAATCTTTAAGAGTCGCTTTCATAGCCTATCGTCAAAAAATTAAAGATGTGGGTATTATAGTAGTAGGAATTGTATCTTTCTTAGGATCTAGTATCGCATCTAGTTTATTACGTAAAGGGTTGATTTCGAATAGAAACATTGGATTTGGGGATAGTTTTATATTGGGGGATGCTCTATTTCACACAAGCGTATACGGAATGCCGCTTGCACTTTCAGTGTATTTTTTTCGCAGTTTTGCTTTTACGAGTAGAGACTTAAAAAACAGATTAGAGCAAATTGAACAACTCTCCAATGAAAAACTCCGTATCGCCGCCGATATGCACGATGACATCGGTAGCGACCTGTCTGCCCTCAACCTCAAAGCCGAAATGATACGTCAGAAAGTAAATGCAGGTAAAAAACCAATACCAGAAATAGACAATCTCGTGGATACTACCCGTGATATTGCTAAAAAAGTACGCGAAGTGATATGGACAATCAATGTACGTCACGACAGCCTGTCGAGTATTATCCACTATTTTGATACTTATGCGGATGATTTTTTTGAACCAACAAATATTATTGTCAGAACAAGTTTACCGCTCGATATTCCGCAGACTGATATTAATGGCGAAAGCCGTAAAGTGTTGTTGATGTGTTTTAAAGAAGCCTTGAATAATGTTGTGAAACATGCCAAAGCCAATGAATTGAAAATCACGTTTACGACAGATGATTCTTTGTTTTCTATTTCAATTCAAGACAATGGTGTTGGTTTTGACCCTGCTTTACTGAGTGGAGGGAACGACGATGGCAATGGTTTGCTCAATATGCAAGAACGCATGGCAGGCATAGGTGGTCAATGCTGTATTAAAACGTCGCCACAGGGAACGTTAGTTGTGTTCTCTTTGCCTATATAGCTTATGCAGACATCGCCAACTTAAGTGGCGTTAGTACTGGCTTAACCACTTTCCGAAAGTTCAAAACTTTCGGAAAGTTTGTCTGAATATTTACTTTCACCTACTTAACTCCTACTAAAAGGGGATAAAACTTAATATTTAACTTCAATATTCATCCTTCAAGGTGATATTTTACTGAGGGGGTGTTTTGTAATTTTGTTGGGTAAAAACAATGATTTTATAATAATTTAAAATTTTACCTTATGAAAAAAAAAGCAATTCTATTAGCGCTCTCCTTCACTGTTGTCTTATTTGGCACAACAAGTTGTAAAAAAGAAAACGTCACGGCTGATGCCACACTCATCAGCGAACAAACACGGCAGTATATGCAAACGGCTCTTGTTGGCTCTTGGCAAATCGCTGAAAAAGGCGTAGAAGTTGCCATGCACGATGGGCATATTTGTCAAGACCCTACGACTATGGCGGCAGACAAATTGACTTACGTTGTCCAATGGGAAAAAGTAGAAAATACAGACAGGCGTACTTTTAAATCAAACGGTGATTATAGTCAATATTTGAATGCGGCACTTAAGTATCAAGGCACTTTTACTGTTTCAAATCACGCTGTTTTAGAAATAAAAAGCGATAGCCAAAGTTCTTATGAAAAAATAGAAGAACTCACCAGTTCCTTGTTGACAATAAGTCAAGGGACGTTGCGCTACAAGTTTCGGAAATCGGATTAATCTCTATTCGAGAGTTAATTAAATATGATAAAACATTGATTAACAGCAGATTGAAAGGGCTTTTCTTTTATGAAAAGGTTTTTTAATCTGCTGTTTTTATTTTGCTACATGCAAGATGCGTCCTATTTATGCAAGATGAATCTAATTTGTTTTTTCTGTAAACCTTCACATTTGTCATACTAAAGGGGGATGAAACTAAAAAAAATGTCTTCGGATTCACCCTTTGGAGTGATGTTTTACTGAGGGGGTATAATCTAATTTTGTGATGAAAAAATGTGGTAACCCAAAAAACCAAATGAATCAATATTTAAAATTAAACAGTATGATAACAAGATGAACTAAATCCAACCCCAATAATTCGATTCATTTAGACGCTATTTACAAACATGTATTTCTTAAAACTTTAAACTTTTCCAAATGAGAAAGTTAATTTTATATGCTTGCCTCTTAGGGGCATTGGCAACTGCTGTGTTCAGTTGCAGAAAAGACCAATCCGCATCTGTTGTTAACAATGTGACACCCGTCAATGAGCAACAAGTCAGACAATCTGTTCGAAATACCTTGAAACAAATCCAAGCAGTCCAAGGCGTGGATATAAATGTACAAAACCGTATGGCAGCAGCCTTTATTGTTGTTCCAGCAGGGTCAAACAATGCGCTCGCTCAAGCCTTGACAGATGCGGGCGAAGGTGGTATTGTGTATTTACGTTCAGGCACGCACACCGAAACAGCGGGTATTGTTGTGCGTTCAAAAGTCACTATTATTGGTGAAACAGGGGCAATTCTGAAAATCAAATCAGCGGCAAGTGTTATGAATCTAACGAGTGGCGTAACACAGATTAACCCCGCTATCCATGTATTGAATGCACCGCAAACGAATATTCAAAACATTGAATTTCAACCAATTGACAATGATGGCAGCACGGCTATATTGTACGAAAACTCACCCCTCAGTGCTTCGATGTATAATATGTTCAAACGGTTTATGTTTTCCGTTTTGGTTGAAAAATCAAATCAAATGACCATTATCGGTAATAAAATAACGGGTTCAACCTTGTGGCAAGCGAATCAAGGCATGCAAGCAGGTATTGTAATTAACAACGGCAAGAGTGCCTGGATTGCAAACAATGAAGTAGAATCTACCTTTATGGGTATTGTTATGAGTGATCAATACGGTACGACAATTCAAAATAATGTACACAACAATTATTGGGGCATTGTTGCAAGCCGCATTGCATCCAATTCCTTAAAACTGCCTGATGGGCGTTCAATAGGCTCAGAACTCTCTGCCAATAATTGGAAAATAACAGGTAATCAAGCAAATAATAATTTAAATATTGGTTATTTGGTTATTGATGGATCTAATAACAACACAATGAATGGCAATACTGCAACAGGTAACGGTGCTTATGATATTGAGTTAGCAGGACAAACTTCTCGTTTAGGCTTCTCAATGTCGCCTTCTTTCAATAATCAAGTAATTGTTGGCAGCGTTCAAAAAATCAAAAATTGCGGCAATAATAATACCGTTAGTGGCGGCATTTTGTCGACCGACCCTTGCAAAGATGCTATTTCCAACAATGTTGCAGTAGATTGGATTCAACTACAACAAACATTGTTCGCTACAACAGCAGGATTTGGTAATGTGCCTGTTAACCGCGCATTTGGTTATATAGGTGTCACAATGTACGAAGCCTTGCTGCCAAGTTTAACCAATTATAAGTCACTTGCCTCACAAATCGGTCTGTCTGGATTAGCAACACCACAAAGCAATGCTGCTTATCACGGACCCCTCAGTATTAATGCCGCTATGGCAACGATTACACGCAGTTTTTTCTCAGCAACCTCTGTCGCCAACAAAGCTTCAATTGATTCATTAGAAGCCGTTTATAATATAAAATATCAAAATGAGACCGATGCCGCAGGCGTGCAACGCTCGGTTGATTTTGGCAAACAAGTAGCCAATGCCGTTTTTGAATGGTCAAAAACAGATGGTACTTTCACGGTCAATCCTGCTTATGTGCCACCCGTTGGTGCAGGTTTATGGGTACCGACACCGCCCGCCTTTGGCAATGCGATTAGTCCTTATTTAGGCAATAACCGCACAATCATACCCAATTTAATCAGTGATATTCCTATGATACCACCATTATCTGTTGCCTATTCAACTGACCCTAATTCCGATTATTACAAAATGGCGAAGGAAATATATGACATTTCTCAAAGTTTGACGACAGAGCAAATCAACATTGGCAAAACATGGGCAGATGTCGCAGGAAGCTATAATTCTGCCATGCATTTTTTGAATATTGTTACGCAGCTCATTGTTAATTATCATTTACCTTTAGATGAAGCTGTTGTATTGTATGCCAAAGCAGGTATCGCTGCCAATGATGCCTTAACTTTTGTTTTCAAAGTAAAATATCAATATAACACCGTTCGCCCGATTACATATATTCGTTCTGTTTTAGGGCAAGCGACTTGGAATTCTGTTGTTCCAACGCCTCCACATCCTGAATATCCTTCAGCACATGCGGTTATTGGTCAAGCCATCATAGAAGTCTTGAAAAACAGATTTGGCAATAATACGTTCTTAGTGGACAGAACAAATGAGGCCTTATTCGGTGCACGCACGTTTAACACGCTTGATGCTATTGCACAAGAAGGGGCTTATTCAAGAGTTTTAGCAGGGATTCATTATAAAAACACGGCGGATGTGAGTTTGCCGATGGGAGCAAGTGTGGGCAGATTGGTTAATAATTTAAAATTTAAATATTAAAAAGAGAAATTAATCTTAAATCTTTATGCTTAACAATAGCGAAATCCCTTGAAAACAGCCGTTTTCAAGGGATTTTTACCTTTTTACTGAGGGGTTACCACTTTGTAATCTTATGTAAAAATCGGCTGCCTATCAGGCGGTATCTCAAAAGGTTCTTCTTGAGGTATAAAATCAGGGTCTTTTTTAGGCATAATATTGGGCTCTCGTGGCGGGTCAACTTCTGGTATTGGATTCGGTAGAGCATTGGGATCTTCCTCTGGCAATAGGGGTTCTTTTTTAGGAAGATTAGGGGTTTCATCGGGAAATTGTGGTGGCGATGATGTAAAGATAAAAGGCGTATTGTTTTGATTTTCCATGATATATTATAATTGTTTTATTAAATAATGATTGTTTCTGTACGATATAAACGTAAAGGCTTGTAAAAGTGTTTTGAGAATAAATTTTAAAAGATAATCTATTAGTCATTTCTTTAAATGGCTACTAAAACAATCCGATTGAATGTTGTGCTTCGTATCTAAGCATAAAAAGTTATGACAAATTATAGAATCATTCTTTCCTGTTTAGGTATAATCCTTTGCACATTCAGTCAAGCCCAAGTCATTGACAATACGTCATCCGTCAAAAACAACGAAAGCAATAAGTATTTTCGGTTTCACTACGACAACGATTATTTTACGGCTACAGATGAATACTATACGCAAGGCATTACTTTGGAGTTTGTACATCCTGTTTTGAAAAACAATCCACTTAATAAATTGCTGCTCAAACCGAAAAACAGCGATGCCAAATATGGGATTCGTTTTGACCATTTTGGCTATACACCTACCAGCATCAGAAGCGAATTTATACGTTATGGCGACCGTCCCTTTAGTGGCAATATAGCTGTGAGTAGCTTTTTGATGGCTATTGATACCCTTAAACACCAACGCCTTTCGACCACTTTGACCCTCGGTATTATTGGCAGCAAGGCAGGTGGCAGAGAAATGCAGGTCAAAATACACGAATGGTTGAAAAACATTACACCGCTTGGGTGGGAGTATCAAATAGCCAATGATGTGATTTTGAACTATCAAATCAATTACGAAAAGGCGTTGTATCAATACCGCAATAGGTTTATAATCAATTCTTTATCGGAACTAAGAGTAGGGGCTCATACAGATAAAATAAAAACAGGTTTTAACTTTATGGTCGGCAATATCCCCAATTCTTATGCGGCGAATGCTCAAAATCAATCTACAAAAAAGAAATTTCGGTTTTATGTCTATGGTCAATTACAACCTGGCTTTACGGTTTATGATGCCACCTTACAAGGCGGTGTATTCAACAAAACAAGCCCTTATACCCTTGCTGCCAAAGACTTGACCCGTTTGACCCTGCAAGGTGATTTTGGTGCCGTGATGAAGATTCGGAAACTGACCTTAGAATATTGTCAATCGTTTATTACAAAGGAATTTGAAACGGGCAAATTGCATCGTTGGGGTGGTGTGCGATTGGGCGTATTGTTTTAGCACATTATTTTTAATCCCCTTTTTTGAAATCTCACCCTTTAATTCTGCCTAAAACTTTCTTTATGCTCCTTTAAATTTAATAACTAAAACTTAATCTGATGTTTTCCGTATTTGATAAGTGCTTATCACCCACAAGATGATAAGCACTTGTTTTTGGGCAAAAATACTGAGGGGGCCTTTTTTTGAACTATCTTCTAAATATCGTATGGCAAAATAAATAAACTGTAAAAAAACATACTTTTGCAGGTGAAATACAATCTGTCGTATTTCGAATAATTCAAACCATCATTCAATTATCATTTTATCAACTAATTTAACAATTTATGAAAAGTAATTTCACAAAAAATCCTATTCTATTCATTTGCTTGTTCGCCCTGTCTGTGGGTACAGGTTATTATGTTTGGCAAAAAACTTCAGTCGTTTCACCACAAACAGGTGTCACTCAACAAGAAGTTACGGCATCCAAAGCAACCTATGAGCAAGCACCTCATCCAGTTGTTGCGCCCGAAGCACCCACTAAACCAAGCATAACCTCTCTATCAAAAACTTCAAAAACAAAAAAAGACCCCTCAGTAACGCTCTCTAATCCACACCCTACAGAGCTTCATAACAACAAAATAGCTGACGAAGAAAATGAAGAAGACGAAGCAGCAGAAAGAAAATCAGTAGAAGGACGCTGGCAAGCAGAATTTGAGATGATTAAAGACCCTAAAACAGGTAAAATTCCGTTGGGCATTCGTCAAAAGGAAGTCAAGGCAGCTCAAAAAGCACGTGCTTTCCAACTACCCGCTGAATTGGGTGAAGATGGTGTGTCTTTACGGACTTTACCGACCATTGGTATTACATCGCGCGGCCCGAACAACTACGGCGGTCGAACTCGGGCGATTGGTTTTGACAAACGGAATACGCAAATCATCTTGGCAGGCGGTGTGTCCTCTGGTCTTTTTCGTTCAACCGATGGAGGCACAACTTGGGCGCGCGTAACACCTGCAGGTCTTGTCCACGGTGTGACAGCCATTGCACAAGACCCGCGCACAGGGCAACAAGACACATGGTATTATGGCACTGGCGAAAACAGCAGCAGTGCCGGTGGCACAGGCGCCTCTTACTTAGGTCATGGTATTTGGAAATCAACGGACAATGGTTTGACTTGGACAGTTTTGGCAAGTACACAAGGTAATCTTTATGCTTATGACGTTGATTTTGACAATATCAGTCGCATTATCGTTGACCCTAATAATGGGGCAATCCTTGTCGGGGCAGGTGAAACCGTAAAACGGTCAACTGATGGTGGTCTAATATGGGCTAACGTTGCAGGTAATACAACAACAGCAGGAACCAATCCAACAGAAATAATCTATAACGCTGTGGGTAATGTCTTTTACGCAGCCATACATGGTGCTGCTGCGAGTGACCAAGGCGGCGTTTATAGTTCTGCAGATGGTATTACATGGACAAGAATTAGAACCCCCACGCAATTACAAGCAGGTGGCGTGAAGCGTATCACTTTGGCAAATGCAGGCAATACGGCTAATATTTATGCATTTTATGAAACCACCACCGCCATTACTTGTACGGGTATGGGCGGCGGTACAAGCAATGCAGGCTTACAATTATATACTGTAGGTACAGATACTTGGACGGATCATTCACAGAAAATAGGTGCCTGTACAAGTGGTGCATCTGACCCAAAAGTTATTAATTTTCAAGATGGCTATAATATGTGTATCACCACCAAGCCCGATGATGGCAATATTGTCTTTCTCGGTGGCACAGAAATCTATCGCTTAGATTTAGGGACGTCTGATTATAAATACATAGGCGGCGACCAAGGTTCTGCTAATGCGACCAACCTACACGTTGACAATCATCTCCTTATTTTTGAACCTGGTAGCAACATCACGATGTGGGCAGGCAATGACGGTGGCATTAGAAAAACAGATGTGACAGGAACTATCGCCGCAGGACCAACAGGCGGCTATACTTGGACAGACCGAACATCGGGCTATATCACTTATCAATACTATAGAGCAGATATCAACCCTACAAACGGTTCTGACTTTGTAGCTGGAGCTGCCCAAGACAATGCTATTACTTTACAACCCAGTACCGCACAAGCAAAGGAAATCCACGGCGGTGACGGTACGTGTATTGGGGTTATCAGTGGCACAGACTTCACAACCTATAATGTCATTGTGGCAACTCAAAATGGGAGTATATCCAGGATAGTCAATGGCACGGGTTCTGACATCAAACCGACAGGTCAAGCACAAGGCTTTAAAACCTATTTCTTGTTAGATGCTGACAATACCAATCTTTTATATTATCCAACAAATGCGAAAAAGCTGTACCGCACACGCAATGCAACCGCTCTTACTGACGGGACTATTGGTGATGTAACAACAGGTTGGGAAGAAATGACAGGTGTAGCTGCAACGCTTTCGGGTAATATCAGTGCCTTAGCTGTCACACGTAATATTGGCGTGGGCAACGCCGCTTATAGTGCATCAAATGCCAGCCGTAAAATGTATATAGGTACAAATGATGCAAAAGTTTATCGTTTAGCAGATCCCGCTTATGGTGCAATAGCAACCGCACCGATTGATATTACCCCTACGGGAGCAACAGGCTATGTAAGCGATATTGCTACAAACCCATACGACGACAAAGAAGTATTAGTTACTTATTCTAACTATGCCACACCCAGTGTTTGGTACACAGCTGATGCCAGTGCTGCTACGCCGACATGGGTGAATGTGGAAGGCATAGCGGGAACACCCGTGGAGTTGGCATCGGCACGTTCAGCGATGATTGTGCGCGCAGGTTCTATACCTCTCTATGTGGTTGGTACATCTACAGGGGTTTATGGCACTGTGACTTTAAGCGGTGCAACGACGGTTTGGGAAAGAATTGGTGATGCTGAAATCGCTTTCTCGCCATCAGTGGCGATGCGTTTGCGCCCAAGCGACAACAAAATGGTTTTGGGTACACACGGCAATGGTATGTTTATGTTGTCGTTCCCAGTAGCGGTTTTACCACTTGATTTACTATCGTTCAACGCTGCTAAAAACAAGGAAGCCGTACAACTCAAGTGGGTCTCTGCCAATGAAACAGGTTTCAGCCATTACAATGTTCAAAAATCAGACGATGGTAAGTATTTCTCTCTTTTGACAACTGTAAAAGCAACGGGTTCAGGTACTTATCAAGCGGTTGACCACAAACCTTTTGCTGGACAAAATTACTACCGCCTTGAAATGGTAGATGTGGATGGCAAAAGACGGTATTCAAAAGTGGTCAATATTACATTCGATACTAAAGTCAACTTGGTGTCGGTTTATCCAAACCCTGCTAAAACATCGGCAGTGACTTTAGATGTGACCTTGAACAATGAAAGCGACCTTATGTTTGAATGGACAGACATCGCGGGACGTAGCCGTATGAGAAGTCAACAAAAAGTGGCGCAAGGCAATAGTCAAATTTCTGTAGATGTTTCGGCTCTGGAAAGCGGCCTGTATTTCATCACAACTCGGAATGTTGCCAACAATGAAACGCTACGTGTTATGCGGTTTATTAAGCAATAAGTTTTGGAAATGATGAATGATGAATTTGTAAAGCGTTGTTTTTCAACGGTTTTCCAAAGAATATGATCATTTTTCATCTCTTTTTAAGTATTTAGTGTATTGTATTTGGTTTTTTGAATGCTTTGGAAATCATTGACAATCAATAGCTTCTGAATTTCCAAACACCTGAATACTAAATACCATACACTTAAAATAAATAAAGCCGTCCATTCATTGATTTGAATGGGCGGCTTCATTTTTACCCCCTCAGTATTTTCCCCTTTTCACTTCATATTTTTCACTTTTCACTTTTCATTTTTCACTTATAAAGCTGCCTGCTTATTGTACTTATTCCGATATTCAATCGGTGTCAAGCCCGTCAAACGCTTAAAAATATCTCTAAACGCCTTGGTATCGGTATAACCGACATCAACCATAACTTCGTTGATGTTCTGACGGCTCGATTCAAACCGTCTTTTAGCCGCTTCAATTTTTACGCGTTGTATGTACGCCACCACCGTATTATTCGTTGCTTTTTTGAATCGCCGTTCAAAGCTGCGTCTACCCACAGCACACAAATCTGCCAATTGGTCAATCACGATTTTATCCGCATAGTTTTCTTCAATAAACGTTTGGGCTTGTTTGATTTCAGCGTCTTCATGCTCTTTTTGACCTTGAAACATCATAAAAGCGGACTGACTGGTTCTATCTATGTCAATCGCAAAGAATTTTGCTGCAAAAATAGCCGTTTCTCTATCGGTGTATTTTTCAACCAAATACAACAACAGATTCCAATAAGAGGATGCACCGCCGCTTGAATAAAGCCTATGTTCTTCCGTAATGATGCTGCCGTCCACGAGTTCCACATCTGGGAACATAGCCCTAAATTCATTCGCAAACAGCCAATGGGTCGAACATTTCTTACCCCTCAGTAAACCCGTTGCTGCAAGCATAAAAGCACCGACGCAGAGCGAAGCCACCTCTGCCCCACTCTCATATTGCCCAACAATCCAAGGCATTAAATCTTTATTCATCGCCAAAGCTGTTTTCATATCGCCGCTCAAAGCCGGTATGAAAATAAGATCCGTTTGCTTCACGTCCTGTATCAACCTATCTGTATGAATTGAAAATGCACCTTCATTGAGTTTGATTTCTTTTGTCACACCGACCAATTGTACGTTGAACAAAGGCGATTTACCTGTCCTTGTTAAAAACTGATTGACCGCCGTAAACATATAACGTGGATCAGTAATAGCCGCTAAAACTGACGATTCGGGAACGAGGATGGATATATTTTTCATAGCGACAAAGCTAAACAAAAAGTTTGTCGTAATCAACCCCTTCCTTTGTCGTTTTTGCATTTTTTTTATTGTTTAAAACAATTTATCTTTGTATCATCATTTAAAAACAAGAAAACAATGGCAAAATTAAAAGACAATAAAGCCCTCGTAACGGCATATATTCAAAATCTTGAACCTACGTTCGGAGAAATCGTCGAGACCATCAGACAAATCATTCTCAGCACCGACAAAGAAATTGGTGAAGAAATAAAGTGGAATGCACCGACTTTCTACTATACAGGCGACATGAAACCCTTTAATCCGAAGGAATATAAAAGGTATATCATCGTCACCAATTTTCATAAAGGCAGAATTTTATTAGTTTTTCCAAGCGGTGCGAAAGTCAACGACACGACAGGTTTTCTGGAAGGCGATTACAAAGATGGGCGACGGCTGATCTATTTTAAGGACTTAGAAGATGTAACATCTAAGGAAATCGCCTTACGTCAGGTTATAAAAACGTGGTTGTCTTTAGTCGAAAAATAATATTTCCTATAGTTTAAAAAATAGCAATGACACACATCAATTCTTATTTAACTTTCGGCGGCAATTGCCGTGAAGCCATGACTTTTTACAAAAACTGTCTGGGCGGCGAGCTTGATTTACAATCCATCGGCGAATCACCGATGGCAGACAAATTACCGCCTCAAATGAAAGACAGCATTTTACACGCCACATTGACAAAAGGGGATTTGGTACTCATGGCTTCCGATATGGTCGGCGAAAAAGGCTTAATAAAAGGCAATGCTGTTTCTTTGATGCTCAATTGTAGCAGCGAGGACGAAATTAGAGCCTTTTACAAAAAACTTTCCACAGGTGGACAAGCCATACACCCTTTGGAAGACTCGTTTTGGGGCGCATTGTTCGGCGACTTGACAGATAAATATGGCAATCAATGGCTTTTGCACTTTGACAAAACACAAGGATAATTTTTTAGTAAAATACAATCATAAAAATTTTAAAATTATGGAAAATTCAAAAATCATCGTTCAAACGACAATCAATGCACCAACTGAACAAGTTTGGGCTTCCTACACAAACCCTCAAGACATCATGGAATGGAACACGGCATCTCCAGATTGGCATACACCAAAAGCAGAAAACGACCTCCGTGTAGGCGGAAAGTTCAGCAGTACGATGGCAGCAAAAGATGGCAGTTTTAGCTTTGATTTTTGGGGTATTTATGATGAAATTGTTGATAATCAACGTATTGCATATACGATGGGCGATGGCAGAAAAGCAACAGTTGATTTCAAAAGTGAAGGCAATCAAACGGTTGTAACGACGGCATTTGATCCAGAAAGCGAGAACCCGCGTGACATGCAACAAGGCGGTTGGCAAGCCATCTTAAACAATTTTAAGAAATACACCGAATCACTTTCTGCGACCCCTAATAACAATAAAATTTATCCTTGCTTGTGGTTTGATGGTCAAGCCAAAGCCGCAGCAGAGTTGTATTGTTCTATTTTCCCAAATTCAAACGTGACCGTTGATACACCTATGGTTGTCAATTTTGATTTGAGTGGGCAAAAATTTATGGGTTTAAATGGCGGACCTCACTTTAAAACCAATGCGTCCATCTCTTTTTATGTTGTTTGTGAAACCGAGGAAGAAGTCCTTCAATATTGGCAACCCCTTTCTGAAGGTGGCGAGCTGATGATACCACTTGACAAATATCCTTGGAGCGAAAAGTATGGTTGGCTAAAAGACCGGTTTGGCGTTACGTGGCAAATTACCTTAGACAAAACGGCTGCAAAAGGGCAGAAAATTATACCCGCCCTGTTGTTTACACAAAAAAGTCATGGCAGAGGGAGTGAAGCCGTTGATTTTTATACATCTTTATTCCCAAATTCTACTGTTACAGTAAAAGTCCCTTACGAAGCAGGTGAAAACACCTATGCCACAGAGGGTATGGTCAAGTTCTCACAATTCAACCTCAATGGTCAGTCTTTTATCATCATGGATGCTGGGTTTCCACAACCTTACACCTTTAATGAGGGTATTTCCTTGGTCGTTGACTGCGATGGTCAAGACGAAGTGGACTATTATTGGAGCAAATTTACTGAGGGGGGTGGTCAAGAGAGTCAATGCGCTTGGCTGAAAGACAAATTTGGTGTATCGTGGCAAATCGTACCTTCACAGTTGTCCACATTGCTCAATGACCCTGACCGTGAGAAAGCGGGTCGAGCGATGCAGGCGATGATGCAAATGAAGAAAATTATCATCGCTGATTTGCAAAAAGCCTATGACAAATAATCGTAAGTAAAACCCATGTAATGAACTACACCAAATACTCACTGTTTGCCGCTGCGCGTCAAAAGCGTGCAAAGAGTAATTTTTTATGGAGCGAAGCCACATTTTGAGGCTTTTTGCCTCAAAA